>JAJFHZ010000001.1 GCA_021775355.1 Amylibacter sp.
GCTGCGAAAAACCGGCTCTCCTTCAGCAAAGGCGATAAGTTCAAACGCAGGGATATTCACAAGGATTGCCTTGCCCTTTTGGGGCACCTCAAAAGGCACGCCTAAACGATCCAGACTGGCTTGAAAGCTGGATACACGTTCGGGCCTAATCGGCTTAGCGGAATTATTTTCCTGTGCCCATGCGCTACCCTGCATGCAGGTGAAAAACATCATCAAACAAAGTAACGGCAATGATTTATTAAAAATAATTCACCTCCAGTATGGCATTGTATGTGCTAGACATAATATATGTTAACAGGTCAATCATAGTTGAATCTTTCTGATAGAACCTGATTTGACGGGACACCCAATGCGATCAATTCATCCTCTGTGACAGTCATCATTTTAACCGGGCCGCAAAGCAGGTAAAGCCAGTCTTTCATCTCCGGGGATTGGAACAGCTCAGCAATAAGTTTAGCGTCCATAATGCCAGTGCGGCCAGTCCAGCCCGGCGGCGGTTCTGACAGAACATGAATTACTTTCGTGCCGTGATCACGTGATAAGGATTCAAGCTCGTCGCGATAGGTAATCCGGTCTTCGGCCCTGTTACCATAAACCAAAACTGTTGGTCGTGGGTCTTTTTCAAGTTTAAGCTGGCGAAGAATACCTAAAAGAGGTGCGATGCCGACACCGCCTGCGATCAAAGCAATGCCGGGTTCTTTGCGGCCTGACACCACTAGATTACCATGTGGCCCATCCAGATAGGCTGTAGTCCCTACTGGGGTCTTTCCGATCAGACGCGTTGAATCGCCCAGTTCTTTGATAAGAAAGTTCAGGTTGGGCCCCGAGGTAGGTGCAGAACTGATCGAGAACGGGTTTTCATAGATAGAAAATGGGTTGTGGCCAAGGTTGAGCCAAACAAATTGGCCCGCTTTGTATTTCAAACCTTTGTGCCCCGTTGGCTTTAGTATGAGCTCCCACATCCGGTTTGCCACTGGCGTGACCGATACCACACGCCAAACCCTGCCCAGTTGTAAAAGCGGTTTGATCAGATAAACAAAAATCATCGTTGCCAATGCGCCCACCGATAGCGCCAGCCAGACAAACCGTAAAACCGGGTCTTCGCTATATCGTCCGGCGTTCAACGTATGATGAAGAACTAAGCCAACTATCAAAAGGGCTCCAACTCCATGCATTATGCGCCATGCTTCATACTTGTATGATAATTTGCTGCGTGCAATTGCAAGCAGGACAAGGGATGGCAAAAGCAGCCAAGCCAAAATACCACCCGCCATTGCCCAAAAGTCCGGTGTCAGCGTCAGTTGCCGTGTTGGGTCCCAAGGGAGTTGCCGTGCAAATGGCGTTCGGTAAAAGAACGGGTGTACCAGAGCTAATACCAGTGCAAACCGTGCCAATAGTTGATGCAATCTTAGCGTTACATCCAGACCAACCCCACTGGAAACTGACCGAAATCGCCCGGAAAGAATGAATTCGACCAATATGATGGAAAACGCCAACATACCAGCACCGGTTGCCAGTTCGTCAGGGATACCACGTGGCGGGCGCGCACCCATCCAAGCCAGCAAAAGCGGTAGCAAGACAAGTGTTAGGTAAAATGCGGTCAGGGCTTTCAGTTTCATTCAGCTACTATCTTCTTAAATTGTATATACCAAAAGGTAGTTCATATTTTCACGGATCCGGCCAAAGTGAACGTATCTCTTCGGGTAGGCTTGCCCGTACATCCAAAATCTCGCCACGGGATATTCTGGCGTTGATCAATCTGAACACTTTTTGAATATCCTCGTATCCGCGATAATCCGCGACGCTGCCCACATGTTGCTCAATATCTGAAATAAAATCTTTTACATGTCGCTGTTTGATGGGCGTATTTTTGGGCACCCACCCTTCAAAGAACATACCGCGGATCAAAAGCGGAAGTTGCGCCGCCAATTGCGCTACCTCATCCACAAGAAGATGATCTCTAATCTGATGGAGCGTGACCCGCAGAAGCCGCAACGCGTCTCTCTGGTTGACCCAGTCCAAACGATCTGTGAGCTCATTAATCCATTCATGCGTAAGCTGAACTGTGTGATCGATAACCTCTAAACCTTTGGCAGTCATAACGTTGATCCTTTCATTTTGAATAGCCCCTAGAATTGTAGACACCTTGCTCCCTAAAACGAGGCAAGGAGAATTCAATGACACGACCTAAAATTAATTTATTTCTAGCATAAGTAGTTATTTGAGTTTTTTAAATACTCTATTGTCTAATCTATTTTAGGCTCATCAATTTCAGCATACTAATGCCAGTATTTGGGTCGAGGGCAACCGAGCCATTACGCACAGCGAATGGCAGCTTTCCGCCCAAATTGACATTGAGCTGTTGGTCATTTTGTCCGCATAGCAGACGTACACGGGGCTCTTGATGCTTTACCGGCGGTCAACGGCAGTTTAAGCCCAGAGTTGCCCTTGGTAGCGTCGGACTGTGGCCTAATTTGTGCTTTCAAAGTTGGATACAAAATTAATATTTGTGACTTCAGTAATACCGTAGGAACACAATGGTTGCGAGGCAATATTTGCAACAGAATATCAGTGTTCGAAGGTAAAACTGCCTGATACAATAATCTCTTGTAGAATACGACTTTCCTCGCACTAAGCGATTAACGCTGGGCAACAGATAGAAAAATCGCTTAAAATGACT
Source organism: Amylibacter sp. (assembly GCA_021775355.1). Classification (GTDB taxonomy): domain Bacteria; phylum Pseudomonadota; class Alphaproteobacteria; order Rhodobacterales; family Rhodobacteraceae; genus Amylibacter. Next base: position 2,681 of record JAJFHZ010000001.1, read on the forward strand.
TGGAGGTATGTGTTCGCCATTGTACGCTTGCAGTGGGTAAGGCAATCGGGAACGGCCTGGTCGAATTGGACAATGATTAATAAATGCCTATGATCGACTTTGGCTGGGTATATCGGAAGTTATGGATAACTCACGGGATAATGCGCCACTTGCCGTGGCTTTAGAACACATGACTGGGCCTTCCCGGGGTTCTGTAACATGGCTCAATTCATCGACGCTGGATGTAACCTTGGACGCAGGTTGCTTTATCCATATATTGGAAGCGCAAGCGGGCGAGCCGAGAAAAGACCTGATCGCACGGCTTCACCGTGTTGGTGATTCTTATGAAATAGAAGCGACCGCGGGCAGGTCGGTCTGGGTGAATGGCAACCCGATTACCGCAAGTCACCTAAAGCATGGTGATACGATCGAATTTGGGGAAACCGGGCCTTTGTGCCGCGCCCGTTTTTATACCGAACATTCACCGGTTCGTAATACCGTTTCGGATATCCTAAGCGACATCGGAAAGTACCTTCGTGTCAGCCGTGAACCACCCGTGAGACGGGCGATACGAGCATTTAGCGCATTATTCGGACGCCTTTCGCATGAAACCAGCATCCTGTTTCGGATAACTGTGCTTATCGCCATCCTTGGCTTTGGATTGCTGGCTTATCAGCAGCAGCAGTTAAACAAAAACCTAAAGCAAAGCATTGAAAATACAGCCAGCCAACTGGATAGCGTCGCAACTGCCATGGTCAATGCACAAAAAGAAGCATTGCGACCCAGTGATTTGTCAGAACTACGTGACAATCTGGAACAGCGCGTCTTGTCGAATGTGACACGACTGGAAGAACTTGAACTTCTTTCCAAAGCCAGCAGTCGCATTATAGCTGAAACAAGTTCCGCTGTAGCATTCCTCCAGGGTGTATATGGCTTTCGGGAAAATGATGGCAACCGCATGTTGCGCCAGATTGTTAACCCCGACGGTCTACCGCTGTTTTCACCCAGAGGCAGGCCGTTGTTGTCACTAGAGGGCGATGGGCCCTTGGTGGAACTGCAATTCACGGGCACCGGCTTTGTTGTTGGCCATGAGGGTGTGCTGATTACTAATCGGCACGTGGCATTACCCTGGGAGCAAAGTGTCGCTGCTGGTGCGATTGCCACAAAGGGTGTAGAGCCGGTGATGATAAAATTCATCGCCTACCTGCCAAACGAAACAACAGGTGTTCCAGTCGAATTGATACAGGCCAGTGAAAGTTCTGATCTTGCAATTCTTCGGTACGAGGGCGGATCAGAAGCCCTACTGGGTCTTAGGCTTGCTGAAAATCCCCCCAATTCTGGCGACGAAGTAATCGTAATGGGCTACCCGACCGGCTTACGGTCAATGCTAGCACAGTCTGGTGTTGACTTTATTTATGAGCTTCAGGAATCCAAGAACACGGGGTTCTGGAGCGTCGCGTCGCGCCTAGCAGAAAAAGGATATATAGCACCGCTCGCCAGTCGCGGCATTGTGGGACAGGTAACACCGACGGCAATCGTTTATGATGCCGAAACCACCCATGGTGGCAGTGGAGGGCCAGTGCTGGACATCAACGGTGACGTCGTTGCCGTAAACGCCGCCATTCTACCCGAATATGGCGGGTCCAATCTAGGCGTTCCAATCTCAAAAGTTCGGGATTTGTTGGAACAAGCTGCCATTAAATAAATTCAGGGATCAGTTCTCGTAGAAACACCAGCAGACAGGCTTCATCAGACCGGTTGAGCTCACCTCGCACAGCAGACATAGAAGCCTATTACATTAATGAAGTTTCTGCTTTGTTTTCGCGCTGAATCTAAGTTGAAAACTGAAGCTTTTGCACAGGCCCACGCGGACTATGATTTCGCTGCTCTAACCACCTGAGCTACCCCGCCAAAGGTGAGGCGTGATTATGCGAGTTGGGGTAGGTGTCAAGTGTGTAACGCGGCTTTTAGTAGGGATTTATCTTTGACAGAATTCAACAAGCGGAAATTTAATACCATCAGAACTTGTGGAGAAAATCAAGATGGGCAAACTGGCCGCTTAAGGTCATCAAAATCAAACCAAGGACACTAATAACGCTGGAGGAAACTTGGGGCTCAGGTCAATGGCAAAACCAAAAACCTTAAGTGTCATTCAAGCGTATCAAATCCCTGCTTTCCCCCATTGGTTACGAAACATCCGTTTTATGATACAATCATTGGCATAGTATTCATTATTGAACTTCGGAGAGTGTTCTTATGCGGCATCTGTTTACTGCTTTCACAATACTTGTTTTGTCTTGTTCATCAGTGATGGCACAGGCATGGCCAGATAGTGCAAAATCGGCAATGAACGCCGCCGGTGAACGTTTGCGGACGGCTACCACCACGGAAGATCGGGTACATGCTCTGCGCGACATCGAAACCATCGCAAAAGCCCACCCCGAAGCACCCGAAGCTCGGTTGTTGGCAAGAACTCTAGGGCAAAAAGCAACGATGGAAGCCGGGCCAAAAGCCATGCTGGGGGCGCTCAGCGATCTTGCCACATCGGGAAACATACCTGACCCGCAGACCTTTGGCGATATTCTGGCACCGATGATGGAAACAGTCGGCAATATGGCCGAGGATGGCACGTTGCTGCCGCAAGCCGCTATAGAGTTGGACGGGGCTATTTCTGCATTGAACGATGCTGCCAAAAAAGCGGGGTTGCCCGATGCTGCCGCCGCGATCTCACAGGCCACGGGCATTGACGGCATCGGCGAAAAGACAACCGGTCTAATCGGCCGCATAGCAAAGGCTGCCGAAATAGCGCGCGCGGCCCCCGATCTTGCCAAGCTGAACCAGGCCGAGACCAAGAAGTTTCTGGAAAGTCTGGTTGCCCTTCTGCCCGCGGGTGCAGGCCCTGCTATTTCAGGCCCTGCATTCGGAGTTTTTACCGAACAGCTGGGGTGGTCAAACGAAATGTTTGGTGAAAGCACCAACGCGATGAATTTGGTGGCCGACGCGATTGAAACCGGAAAATTCGATCATGCGGCTTACGCCAAAATCGAAAAACGCCTGAATGATTTGTCCAAAGGCCCGTGGGGTAGCGATACCGCCAAGAATTTCTTCAAATCCTTGTGCAAATTGATCCCTGTGGCTGGCGCCTGGTGCGATGATGCTTTTCAATCGGTCGAAGAGTTTATCGCCGGGGTCGATTGCGGTGCCATCACTTGTGATTGCGGCAATGTCGGCGGTGGCCTGCTGGCCGGGCCGAACACAGTCATATGCAAGCTTCAGGAACAATCAATTATCAACGAATGTACCGCCACAAAAAAAATAACGCTAAGCTGCGATCCGGGGGCTAAAGGCCCTGGTGCGAATCAATAACTTATCAATATTGGGATAGTGCATAGCCCGTAGTATGAAATGCGCGATTACTGTCAGCCTATTGTTAGTGGCGGACTATGTTCCGCTGCTCTAACCACCTGAGCTACCCCACCAAAGGTGAGGTGTGATTATGTGAGAAGGGGTAGGCGTCAAGTTGGATCCACGGCCTTTTTAAAGGAATTTGGCGATGGAATATATGTGGATGAATACAGGTAATGTGCAGGCGGTTTGTATTTGTATACCTTTTTGCTTTTCACAGCGTTGATTCAGTGCAAGGGTAAAGCTCTTATCTGTCAAGCCAATGGGGTATGTCACTTGTTATGCTGTTAGCAGAGTTTGAAAGATATAAGCGAATACGACTATAATTTTACCAACAGGGAGAAGATCATGAAACTTAACCGACGAATATTTACAATTGCGACAGGGGCCGCATTGGCACTGTCAGCAAGCATGTCATTTGCGGGCGAAGCATTGGACCGTGTGATGGCTGCAGGCACATTGAAAGTTGCGACAGATGCAAACTGGGCGCCGCAATCGTTTTTAAACGATGACAATAAAATGGACGGTTTCGATGTTGATGTTGCCAAAGAAGTGGCTAAACGTTTGGGCGTCGAAGTTGAATTTGTAACACCATCGTGGGACATCATCACAGCCGGTAACTGGAATGGCCGTTGGGACCTTTCTGTTGGCTCGATGACACCGACAAAAACACGTGCGGAAGTTCTAAGTTTTCCCGGTGTTTATTATTATACGCCTGCATCAGTTGCCGTACACAAAGACAGCCCGTTTAAAGTTATTGCGGATCTGAATGGTAAAAAAATCGGTGCAAGTACCGCGACAACTTTTGAATTGTATATGCAACATGACCTGACGATTGATGCCGAAGGTGTTCCGTCTTTCGAATATCAACTGACAGCAGGTGAATTGAAATCATACAAAGACAGCACTGCCGCGATGGATGATCTGCGCTTGGGTGATGGCGTTCGTATCAATGGTATGGTTGGTTCATTGCCTGCAATTATGGCAGGTATCGAAAGCAACTATCCGCTGCGTGTATTGGGCGATCCGGTATTCTATGAACCACTGGCGCTGGCCATCGATCGGGGCGATGTAGAGTTCAACGATAAATTGGCAGGGTTTCTGGCCGATATGAAAGCAGATGGCACCCTAAGCGCGCTGTCCGTAAAATGGTATGGTATTGACTATTCTTCCACTGAAGGTGGCGCAACCAACTAAGATCAGGACAAGCTGACACGAAGTTATCCGACCCAAACAATTGGGTCGGATTTTAAGTAGGGGGAAAAGAATGCTATTTGCAGATACAGTGGTCGCTGAACCGGCAGTCCACAAACCCAAAATTATGGCCATTATGCTGCTTGTCGGCATGATTGTTTTCAGTTTTTTTGGATTGAATGACACCATTTTCGGGGAATTTATGCGGCCCGTAATTGGTGAGCCGACAGAGTCCGGTTTGTTCGGGAACATGGCCATTGGGCTGGTTTTGTCGATGCTGTTTACGGCTAATATTGTTTTAATCGGGTTTTTGCCGTTTCGCTATCAGGTGCTATTGGTCTGGGCGGAATTGCTGCTGTTGTTTCTTAGCTTCTTTTACAGCTTTGGTCTGAACTTTGAATTCATCCGTTCCAAAATCTGGTTCATGATCTCGCAAGGCGTGTTTACAACGCTTTATATCTCAGCTGTATCCATCACTCTGGCGTCCATGGTCGCCATTGTCGGCGCTGTCGCAAAGTTGTCGACGAACGGTTTCGCTTTTGCCATCGCCAGTTTTTATACGTCTTTCTTTCGCGGCTTGCCGTTATTGATGCAGGTTTATCTGATCTATCTGGGTTTGCCCCAACTGGGTTATGTGATTGACGCTGTGCCTGCCGGTATATTGGCCCTAACGCTATGTTACGGCGCCTATATGACCGAGATTTTCCGTGCGGGTATCCAGTCGATCAACAAAGGTCAGTGGGAAGCCTCGCGTTCAATGGGTTTCGGATTTGCACTGACCATGCGCAGGATTATTCTTCCCCAAGCCATGCCACTGATCATTCCACCCACAGGTAACCAGTTTATCGCCATGCTCAAAGACAGCTCGTTGGTGTCTGTTATCGGGGTTTGGGAATTGATGTTCTTGGCGCGGACTTTGGGCAACAAGGATTTCCGCCATATGGAAATGCTGATTACCGCTGCCATAATTTACTGGTGTCTGTCGATGTGTTTGGAAGTGATCCAAAGCCGCATTGAACGCCATTATCGCACCATAAGCCATTAGGGGAGAAATCATGCCAGACCCAATTATTCAAATGACCAATGTCAACAAATGGTACGGGGATTTCCACGCGCTGAAAGACATCAATTTCATCGTCAACGAAGGTGACAAAATTGTGGTTTGCGGGCCGTCGGGATCGGGCAAATCCACGATGATCCGTACGCTGAACTGGCTGGAGGCCCATCAAGAAGGCACGATTGTCGTGAACGGCATTGAGATGCATCAAAAGATGAAAAATGTCGATGAGGTGCGCATGGACGTTGGCATGGTATTCCAGCATTTCAATCTGTTTCCGCATATGAGTGTTTTGGAAAACCTGATGGCAGGGCCAATGTGGGTGCGCGGGATCAAAGAGGATGAAGCGCGTAAAACGGCGATGAAGTTTTTGGAACGTGTGCGTATTCCCGAACAGGCAGACAAATATCCCGGTCAATTGTCCGGCGGGCAACAGCAACGGGTGGCTATTGCGCGGTCTTTGTGCATGAATCCCAAAGTCATGCTGTTTGACGAACCGACATCCGCGCTTGACCCTGAAATGGTGTCAGAGGTGTTGGACACTATGATTGAGCTGGCCCATGACGGTATGACCATGGTTTGTGTGACACACGAGATGGGCTTTGCTAAAGCGGTGGCTGATCGTGTGGTGTTTATGGATGAAGGTGCGATTGTTGAAGAAAACGATCCCATTAGCTTCTTTGAAAACCCGCAACATGAACGCAGCAAGAATTTTCTGGGGCAGATTTTACAACACTAGTGCGAAACGGTTTCATCAAACTTGTCACGCAACTGCATAGACCAGTATTTTGTTTGTACACCCGCCCTGCCGATCAGGCCGCCAGCCCAGTTACGCTTATAGGACGCGAAAAGCTTATAACGATCATCACCCTGTGTAATGGCCCCCGCGATCAGTTCGCCTGCCATTGCCGTTGTGTTCAACCCATGCCCACCAAAGGCGGTTGCCATCCATAATCCGTCTTCCACTTGTCCGATAAGTGGCATGCTGTGCAAAGCATATCCCATCAACCCGGCCCAAGCGTGACTGGTTTTGGCAGCATTAAGTTGGGGGTAAACCGAAAGCATGTCGCGGCGCATCATTTCGGCTAGATGAAATGGTTTGCTTTGACGTGTTGTAATACGCCCGCCCCATAACAGGCGGCCACCGGGCAGTCGTCTGTAATAATCGCCGGCACGGCGGGTATCTGCGATACTGGCGGGGGTGGTAATTGCCTGATCAAGCAGTTCTGCCATTGGATGTGTGACCATCACATAGGTTGCCACGGGCTGCATGGCGCGCGAAATGCTCGGATATAACTTGAAATCATAGGCACTGGTGCAAAGCACAATATGATGTGCGGTGATGTCGGCAGTTTGCGTCGATACCTTCCAGCCCACCCCCGAACGGGTCAGGTTTTGGGCTTTGGTGTCTTCAAAAATATCCCCGCCAAGCCGTTCGATTTCCTCGGCCAAACCATGACAATATTTCAAAGGATTGATATGGAAACCGTTCGGGTCATATAGGGCATTATGATAGCGTTCAGACTTCATCAGACTACGTGTGTCTTGGGTGTTGTGAAACAAAAGGTCATGATCCAAATCAACCTTGGCACGTTCACATTCATGCAACACTGCCTGCGTATCATTTTGGCGGTAGACATGAAATTCGCCGTTCCCGTCCAAGACGTCATCCATTTTCAAATCACGTATCTGGTCACGCACATAATTCATCCCATCGATCGACAACCGATAGGCTTCACGCCCATCCACCCGCCCAAGGCGGTTCAACATGTCGGATGTGCTACCCGCAAAACCTGCACTGACAAAACCGCCATTAAGCCCCGATGCGCCCCATCCCACACGTTTGGCTTCAAGCACACAAACGGATTTGCCTGTGCGTAACAGTTCCAACGCCGTGGTTAACCCTGCAAGCCCTGCACCGATGACGCAAACATCAACATCAGGATTGTCCGCCAAGGCAGACCGTTTAGGAACATCCCCAAGCGTTTCAGCATAATAGCTGTTTGGATAATCAGTGGTGGCGTTCATTTTTTCTTTCGTTGGCTTTATTGCACGACAACAGCGCAGTTCTTACCCCGCAAGAAGCCCAAAAAGTTCATTGATGTCACCATCATTCGGCAGTGCCTGAATGGTTTTTTCCAATGTTGTCGTTTTATCCTGACCAATAATCGGCACTGTTAGGCCATGAAATTTCGACTTGATAACAGCATCGCTGACTTTATCTTCAGGATCACCTTTTGCCTGGGTTGCGCCCGACGTCAACACGCGGCCATCTTTCAGCTTCACGATTGCACGGGCAATACGATGTTCGGGAAAGGCGGCGTTGAATTCATCGGTCTCGGTGATGACGATAGTTTGGGCAATTGCACGGATTTTCGGATCGGACAGCCCGTTTTGTGTGATCTCTTCCACCCCGATTGTGCCACGTACCAATGCCACGGCAACAGCAAACGGCAATGAATATTGTGCTTCTTCCGTATTGTTCGGAATAGTATTCAGACGCTTGCCTTCATGGAAAGTTTCAATGGTAATTTCGGCCACATCATCCGCTGTAAAGCGATGTTCCTTGATCAATGACAGGATTGCTTCAACCGGGGGTTGGGCCCAGCGGCAAACGGGGTATAATTTGATATATTGTTGCCCCACTAACCAATTTTGCCCCAGATCATTCCAAAAATGGTCCAATTCAGGGGCTTCCATTGTAATTGCAGGTGCGCCGGTAAACCCGTCTTGCGCAAGGTAAGCCGCAGATACCCCCGCCATCGCCCCCCAGCCGGAACCATCTTTAACCATTGTTGGTGCATCAATAACCCGCATCATCTGGCTGCGCGGGCCGTGATATTCGGCTATACCCACGGCTTCTCGGGTTTGTGCGCGTGACAAACCAAGCTGGCGCGCGCCTAATGCGGCGACCGCCAGTGCGACCCAAGCACCCGACGTGTGGTAATCCGCAACGCTGGCATGCAGCGCTACCCCTGCACGCGAACCAATTTCGTAACCGATAACAACGCTTGTCAGCAGTTCTTTTGCATCCCGATGTCCTTCAGCTTCCATCACCGCGATCAGGCCCGGAATAACGCCGCAACCCACATGCCCTTTTGCCGGTTTGTACCCATCATGGGCGTCCAGCGCGTCAATGGTAACCCCATTTGCAAGGGCGGCCCCCGCAGGACTTGCAGTCCGTCCATCCCACCAGATATGCGCGCCTGTGCCACCAAACTGACGGGTCGCATGGTTGCGGATAATCTGTGACATGTCGGTTTGCGTCCCGCCGACAGAAACGCCCAAAGTATCAGTCAGACAACGTACTGCTTCATGGATTATTTCAACAGGGATATCTTCAAAGCGGGTATCATGGATAAAATCGATCACTTGGGTCATAGAGCTGCCTTTCAAAGCTGATGGTCGTGGTAATAGGCCTGAAATGCAGTAATGGCCTGATCTAGACGTACATCATCTATATCTTTGTGCAACACCATACGGATTGACGGGGATTGTCCACCAATCAGCACTCCCGCTTTTGCCATATGGTTGCGCAAGCTTACGTGGTGTCTCGGGGCTGGAGTAAAAAATATCATGTTTGTGTCGGCACAAACTGTACCCACATTCAAAGCGCGAAGTGCTTCAGCTAAAACAGCGGCGCGACGATGATCTTCTGTCAACCTATCAACATTGTTTTCCAGGGCATGTAATCCTGCTGCGGCAAGCACCCCAACCTGACGCATTGCGCCGCCAAGTATTTTGCGGTTGCGCCTAGCCTTTGCAATAATTTTTGCGGTGCCAGCCAAAATCGACCCGACAGGGGCCCCCAAACCTTTGGACAAACAGACCGACACTGTGTCGGCAACGCCAGCAAGTGCTACCGGCGTGCATTCCAAAGCAGTGATAGCGTTGAAAAACCGCGCACCATCCAGATGAATTGCCAGCCCATGATCTTTGGCAACTTTGGATGTAGCGCGCATTTTATCTAGTGTGATAACGCGTCCGCCGACGGTGTTTTCAAGGCATAGTAATCGGCTGTGCGCATAGTGCGGGTCATCGTCCTTGATTGCACTTGCAACTGTATTTGGTGTAATCTGACCACCGGCTTCAATCGTAACAGGGCAAAGCGAAATGCCAGCCAGTACGGCCGCCCCTGCGGCTTCGTCGCAATAGATATGATAACGATTACCGACAATTGCTTCATCCCCCCGACCGCAATGGGCCATCAAAGCTGCAAGGTTGCTTTGGGTTCCCGTCGGGAAAAATACCGCGGCTTCTTTACCCAGACATTCAGCCATTGCCGCTTCAAGCCGAAGTGCGGTCGGATCCTCACCATAAACATCATCGCCAACCTTGGCTGTTGCAATGATTGTGCGCATCTCTTCATCAGGGCGGGTTACGGTGTCACTGCGCAAGTCACAGGCACGCTCTGAAACCGCGCCTGTTCGCGTCATTCCTGAATAAAGGCTCATTTTGTGATCTGTTTGTAAGCCAAAGCCGCTACGATGTGTACGCGCTGGGTTTCACCACCGTTCAGGGCCGTATGATATCCGCGCGTATCGGTGAAATAAACCGAACCATCCGCAGGCAAGTGCGTTACATGGTGGTTCACCACAAACAACGATCCGGGGTTTGTGATCAGCGGGATGTGCAAGCGCGGCTCCGGGTCGCGGTGCCATGAATTGCAGTTGTACAAACCTTTGGACAGAACCCGGGTACGCCCGATCGGGAAACGCTTGGCCAATTCATTGTGGACATGCTCAAAGTAAGTGCCTTTGAATTTTGGATTAAATTCGGAAAAATCAATTTCAGGCACCAGATCTTCGCGTGGCTCTTCAACATAGCGTTCATCGCCACGGGTCCAGAAACGCCCTGACAGATCATTATCCGTCCATTCGGTTTGACCGGGGCGTTGGGTCAATGGCAGGGCAGCAAAACCCTGTTTCTGCATCCCACCCTGATAAGCTTCACGTGCCAAACATGCATCAAGTGCTTTATTCAGTTCTTTGATGTCAAATTTCAGTTCCAGGCGCTCGATCCCTGGCCCAGGCATGAATTGTGCAACTGAGTTAGTATCTGGCTCTGCTTGCATCCAGCCTTGAATAGATTGAACGTCAGTGTCATTGATTTGGGGGATGTAAGTCATGTTTTTACTTTCATGTAGGTATTAGAATCTCCGATATATTATTGGTGAATTTGGGATAAATAAAATTGCATTTATGAATTACTTGATGCATTAATTAGATTAACTTTTGATCTACACTAGACCTAGAGGGTATAAAAGAATGCGTCGCCGCATCCCGTCCACCACGTCTTTACTTTGCTTTGAGGCTGCCGCGCGCACCGAAAACTTTGCCGAAGCGGCAGGTGAAATGAATATAACCCAAAGTGCTTTAAGTCGCCAAATCCAAACATTGGAGGCTTATGTGAAACAAACCCTGTTCACGCGAGCCCGTCAAAGGGTAACGCTTAGTGCCGCGGGACAAACTCTGGCCGCAGAGCTTTCGCCTCAGCTTGAGGCATTAGAGGTCACGCTTCTTAAAATCCGATCTCACGATGCATTGGGTGGTGCGATTAATGTTGGCGTCTACCCAACTTTGGGCAGCCGTTGGTTGATGCCGCAGATTATCGAAATCACCCAAGCACAAAAAGATTTGACGTTGAACACGATAACATACCTTAGCAATGCCGATATTGACCCAAGTCTTGTTGATTTGGCTATCGTGCAGGGCGATCCGCCGTGGAAGGGATTTCGCGCGGATTACCTGATGCCCGAAGCACTTGTTGTTGTGGCCAGTCCGCAGGTGTTGCAAAGCCCCGTTGATCATGCGTCAGAGCTGATGAACCATCGGATATTGCTGCATTCCACCCGCCCGCAATCATGGGAGATTTGGTTTAACAGTTATGGTGACGCAATCCCAAAGGCACCGATAGGGCCCATGTTCAGCCAGTTTGAAATGTTGATAGATGCGGTAAAGGCCGGACATGGTGTGGCTATTATTCCGTTAATACTTGTTGAGAAGGAACTTTCCGAAGGCAGTTTGGTAAAAGCCCATCAGCACGAATGCACATCCGAAAGTGCCTACTATCTACTGACGCCGAATGTGAAGGTCGGGATGCAGAAAATCGAACGGCTTCGCCGCTGGTTTCTTAATAAAACTAATCAAATGGAGTAGCTCATGCGGGCATTGATACAACGTGTAACCGAAGCGAAAGTCGTTGTTGACGGCGATATAATCGGCAAGGTGGGCGAAGGTTTGCTAATCCTGATCTGCGCCATGCAGGGCGATGATGATCCAGATAGCGCGAAGCTGGCGCAGAAAATCGCGAAACTGCGCATTTTTCGCGATGATCAGGGCCGTATGAACCTATCATTGGCCGATGTGGGTGGTGCGGCCCTGATTGTCAGCCAATTCACTTTGGGTGCAGACACTTCACGCGGTAATCGCCCCGGTTTTTCTCAGGCGGCTCCCCCTGAAGAGGGCGAGCGCCTTTATGAAGCTTTCATCACTGACATGAAAGCGCTTGGCATTGCCGTTGAAACAGGTCAATTTGGGGCGGATATGAAGGTTTCGCTGACCAATGACGGGCCGGTGACAATCTGGATGGATACAGGAAACTAGGATATAAAATGGCACTGGAAGACGCTGCAAAACAAATCGACTTGGCTGTAACCCGCAAAGGGTTCAAAGGTCATTCGCATGAAGCAACCTTTGGCGGGGTGACTAGCTTTTTGCGCCGCAATTACACAAAAGACCTGACGGGTGTGGATGTTGCCGTCACCGGTGTCCCCTTCGATTGTGCTGTTACCAACCGCCCAGGAACCCGGCTTGGCCCGCGTGCTATCCGCGAAGCATCCAGCCTTCAATCCCCCGATGCGCCTTATGGGTGGGACATCGACCCGATGATGGATCTGAACGTCGTTGATTATGGCGATGTTGCTTATGATTATGCTAAAGTCGCTGATTTTCCAGCCGTATTGCAAGCCCACATCGCAGGCATTCTGGATGCAGGGGCGGTGTGCCTTAGCCTCGGTGGGGATCATTACATCACCTATCCGATTTTGAAGGCGCATGCGGAAAAATACGGACCTTTGTCGCTGATCCAGTTCGACGCCCACACAGATACATGGCCTGATGACGATTATGATCGCATCGACCACGGCACAATGTTTTATAAGGCGGTGAAAGACGGCATCGTGGTACCGGAACGTTCGGTTCAGGTTGGCATTCGCACTACGAACGAAGACACGCTTGGCGTCAATATAATCGACGCGCGTACCGTACACACGCAAGGCCCCGAAGAAACCGTGCGCCAGATCAAAGCGATCGTTGGCGACAATGCGACTTACCTCACCTTTGACATTGACGCGCTTGATCCGGCCTATGCGCCGGGCACTGGCACCCCGGTTTGGGGTGGGCTGACGACGGCACAATCTGCGATTATGCTGCGCGATCTGGCAGGTATCAATCTTGTTGGTATGGACGTGGTCGAGGTTTCGCCACCTTATGACACCACAGGGGCCACAGCGATTGCAGGGGCGCATGTCGCGGTTGAATTGTTGTGCTTATGGGGTGTTGGGCGTCGGGCCCATGGTTAAACGATGCTGGATTTCACAATCCAGTCGCGCACCGATTTTGCATCTTCCGACAGGTCAGCGTTTTGCGACCAGACAAGGTAAAACCCTTTGCCACTGTCCCATTTCCATGGTCCGACCTGCGCAAGCAAGCCTACGTCGATCAAGTGGCGTGTGACCTGTTCCCAACCTAAGGATATGCCTTGGCCTGCCATCACGGCTTGCAGCACAAGCGCGTAATCATTCAACCGTAAACCTTGCCCGACATCTTGATATTTCGCCCCGAAATGCCGGAAAAAATCCGTCCAGGTTGGCCTGTCACGATAAGGCTCTTCCAGATTGATTAATTGTGCGTCTTTCAGAGTGTCCAACGTATCGATCGGGGAATGATTTTCGATCCATGCTGGGCTAGCAACTGCCATAAGTGATTCTTTGGCAATCAGGGCGCAACCATATCCCGACCAGTTCCCGTCACCACGCCAAACGCCAAGGCTGATCACCTCTTGCGCCAGATCCAGATCCTTGTCCGTGGTCTGCATTCGCAGGTCGATATTGGGGTGTTGATCATGAAAATCCTGCAAACGCGGCACCATCCAATAATTTGCGAATGCAGTGGAAACCGACAGGGTTACATGGCTGCCCCTGCGTTGGCTTTGTAGGTATTTTACCGTTGCAAATATACGATCAAACCCCTGATAAACATCATTATATAACATCTCGCCTGCATCTGTAAGCGTGATGATGCGGTGGCGGCGATGGAATAACTTCGTGCCGATCGCATCCTCTAGTTTGCGAACCGATTGACTGATCGCAGGTTGGCTTACCCCCATTTCTTTTGCCGCATTGGTAAACGACCCCAACCGTGCAGAAGCCTCAAAGGCGGACAGATGGTTTAAAGACTCAATCGATTTCAAAAGTTTTCGCATAATTTCAGTTTATGCAAAACGATAGAATTTACCAGCGTTACAGATGTTTTATTTTTCTTTACCCTAGCGTTAGGAGGTTTAGCAAATGACGAACACGGAAAGTGCCACGCGCAAACGTCGGTCACCGCGTAATGCGCGCGGGCAACGCAAGATACCTGCGACACCTGCCTATGTCACACGGGTCTTACCGTTTTATGATCCACTGGATGAAGAACAATTGGTGCGGTTGGAAGAGCAGGCCGATTGGTTGATCCAAGAGATCGGTATCGCATTCAAAGGTGACCCTGTTGCGTTGGATATTTGGCGCAAAGCGGGTGCCGATGTCGGGCCGGACGATAAGGTGCGCTTGCCGCGCGGTATGGCGCGGAAGTTGTGTGAAACCATTCCGCGTGAATTTGAACAGGTTGCCCGTAATGCGGCACGCTCAGTGCGTATAGGTGGCAACAATCAGGTGTTCGCGGCTGTTTACGGCCCACCTTTTGTGCGTGATCTTGATAAGGGCCGTCGATACGGCACGATCAAGGATCATGAAAAACTGGTCAAGCTTACTTCGATGCTGCCAAGCATCCATCATGGTGGTTTGGTGATTGTTGAACCTTGCGATGTGCCCGTTAGCACACGTCATCTGGATATGGTTTACAATCACATGGTCTATTCCGATAAACCGCATTTGGGCGCGATTACTGAAATGAACCGGGCAGAGGATAGTATCGATATGGCCCGTATTTTGCACGGGGCCGATACATTCGAAAACAACTGCGTGATCATGGGTAACGTTAATACCAATTCACCGCTTTTGGTCGATAAAGTGGTCACGGAAGCGATCTGTACTTACAATGGGAACGGGCAAGGTATTGTCGTTGTGCCCTTTATTTTATCGGGTGCGATGGGGCCTGTCAGTACGGCAGCATCAATTGCGCAGGCTTTGGCTGAAGCGATGATTGTGGGTGCATTCAGTCAATTGGTGCGCCCCGGTTCACCGTTTATTCTGGGTAACTTCCTGTCATCCATGAGCCTGAAATCCGGTGCGCCCACATTCGGGATGCCGGAACCCGTGGTATCAAATTATGTGATTGGTCAGTTGGCACGCCGTCTAGGTGTGCCGCTGCGTTGTGGCGGGTCTTTGACGGCATCCAAAGTGGCGGATGCACAAGCGATGGCTGAAAGTGTGGACAGTATGCATTCCACCATGATGGCGGGTGCGCATTTTGTTCTACACGCGGCTGGCTGGTTGGAAGGCGGGCTTTGCACAGGTTACGAAAAGCTGTTGCTGGATGCCGACCGTTTGGGGTCTTATCAGAAAATTCTGGAGCAGGGGTTGGACACATCCGATGAGGCTATGGCGCGTGACGCTTATGGCGAAATTGAGCCGGGTGGGCATTTTCTGGGATCAAGCCATACCATGCGAAACTATGAAACTGCTTTTTACGAAGCGCCCTTGTCGGACAGTGAAAGCTGCGAACAGTGGGAAGAAAACGGATCGAAAGATGCCGAAACCCGCGCCAATGAACGGGTTAAGCAGATGCTGAATGACTATGTGGAACCCACGATAGACGCGGGCGTGAAAGAAGAACTGCAAGCCTATGTCGCCAAACGCAAGGAAGAATTGCCGGAGGCGTGGTATTAATGGATATGAGGATAAAATTATGACTAAAAAA
This sequence comes from Amylibacter sp., assembly GCA_021775355.1. Taxonomy (GTDB): domain Bacteria; phylum Pseudomonadota; class Alphaproteobacteria; order Rhodobacterales; family Rhodobacteraceae; genus Amylibacter. The sequence continues at coordinate 18,458 of JAJFHZ010000001.1, forward strand.
GAACTTCCAAGCCACTCAAAAGTGGTTGTGATCGGCGGCGGCGTTGTCGGCTGTTCCATTCTGTTTCATCTGGCCAAATTCGGTTGGAAAGATGTGGTGTTGTTGGAACGGGATGAGCTGACCAGCGGATCTTCCTGGCATGCAGCGGGGCAGATCCATACGATTTCGTCCGATCCGAACATCAGCCGCCTGCAAAGTTATACGATTGATCTTTATAAGGAAATCGAAGAACTGTCGGGCCATTCTGTTGGCTTGAATATTACCGGTGGTTTCTATCTTGCCTCAACACCTGAGTGGTACGATTATTTGAAACGCGAACGTTCCAAAGCGCGATATATGGGGTTGAACCAAGAGTTTATCTCACCGGCGGAAGTGGCTGAACGCCACCCTTTAATTGACCCCAAACACTATCATGCAGCCCTATGGGATGATCAGGATGGCGATCTTGATCCATCTGGCGCCACTTACGCTTTTGCCAAGGCGGCCAAAGTGCATGGGGCGCAATATTTCACTCACTCCCCTGTCACAGGCACCACCCAACGCCCAGATGGCTCATGGGATGTGACCACGCCTGCGGGTGTGATCAACGCGGAAATGATCGTGAATTGCGGTGGTTTGTGGGCGCGTGAAGTCGGCCATATGCAGGGTATAAACCTGCCCGTACAGCCGATGGAACACCATTATCTGATCACTGAAGAAATCCCCGGTATTGCGGAACGTGAAACCCGTCTTCCTGCTGGCATTGATTACGAGGCCAACATTTATTTCCGTCAGGAACGCAACGGTATGTTGCTGGGTACTTACGAACCGCGCGGTACAGCATGGAAAGTGGAAGGCACCCCTTGGGATTTTGGTCACGAATTGCTGCCGCATGATCTTGACCGCATAGCTGAGCGGCTGGAGATGTCATTTGAACGCATTCCTGCCATAGGCGAGGCGGGGATCAAAGATATTATCAATGGCCCGTTCACTTTTGGTCCTGATGGCAACCCGATGATCGGCCCGGTACCCGGTATGACCAATTACTGGTGTGCCGTGGGCGTAATGGCAGGGTTCTGTCAGGGCGGCGGCGTTGGCCTGACCATGGCTGAATGGATGATGGACGGCGAGCCGTCGATTGATGTCTGGGCAATGGATGTTGCACGCTTCGGTGACTGGGCAACGCCTGATTGGGGAACGGTGAAATCGACCGAAAATTATGAACGCCGTTTTGTGATGACCTTTCCTAATGAAACCTTACCCAAGGGGCGTTTGCAAAAAACCACGGCACTTTATGACCGCTTGGTGGCGAAAGGCGCGCGCATGGGACAGGGCTTTGGTCTGGAAAATGCGCTTTGGTTTGCGGATGGGCCGGATGATGCCCGCGAAGAGCCAACGTTTGAACGCAACCGCAGCCATGATTATGTGGCGCGTGAAGTGGCGGCCGTACGCACGGGTGTTGGCGGTATTGAAATAGCCAATTTCGCCAAGCATGAATTCAAGGGAGCAGGTGCGCGGGATTATCTGAACCGTGTTTTGGCCGGTTTCGTGCCAAAACCGGGCCGTCTGGCCTTGACCCCGATGCTGACCCCGAAAGGCAAATTATATGGTGACCTAACTGTCGCTTGCTTGGCAGAAGATCACTTTATGCTGTTCGGCTCAGGTGTAATGCAAGAGGCGCATCGCCGCTGGTTTGAAAAGGATCTGCCTGCGGATGTGGTCTACAATAATGTGTCGGATGATTGGCACGGTATCGCCCTTTCAGGGCCAAAATCGCGTGCATTGCTGGAACAGATCACCCGTGATGATGTCAGCGCGGATGCATTTAAATTTCGCGACCTGCGCCAAACCTTTGTTGGCGGTGTGCCGGTGATTTTGAACCGGATCAGTTTTTCCGGTGAGTTGGGTTATGAGATTTATTGCAAACCGCATTACCTGATCAAACTGGCTGATGCGATTGAACAGGCGGGTGTTGATCTGGGTTATCGCTGGTACGGTGCGCGTGCCTTGATGTCGATGCGTTTGGAAAAAGCATGGGGTGCGTGGGCACTGGATTTCCGCCCTGATTTCACGGCGGCACAATCGGGTATGGATGTATTTATCAACTGGAAGAAGGATTTTGTTGGCAAAGACGCTGCCTTGGCTGAGAAAACCAGTGGGCCAGACAAAAAACTGGTAACACTGGTGATTGATGTGGATGGAATTGACGTATCAAACGACGAGGCCATTTTAATCAACGGGGCTGCTGTCGGTTATGTGTCATCAGGCGGCTATGCACATCACGTGAAAAAATCCATGGCGATGGGCTATGTCGGGGCTGAACATGCCGCCGCGGGTACCTGTGTTCAGGTAGAGATTTTGGGCCAAATGTATGATGCCGAAATTCAGGGCGCACCGCTTTACGATGCGAATGGTGCCAACATGCGGGCTTGATATGCAACGCGCATTCATGGCACGCTTCGGGGATGTTCAATTTAGGAGAAACCAATGAGTGTATTTCTGATAGCTGACGTCACAGTTACTGATGATGCGTGGATCCCTGACTATGCCGCAAATGTGCATAATATCGTTGAAAAATATGGTGGCAAGTATCTGTCCCGAAGCGGTAATATCGTAACGCTGGAAGGCGATGAAAAAGATAGCACATTGGTTGCTATTCTGGAATTTCCCGACAAGGAAGCACTAGACGCTTTTGCCAACAGCCCTGAATATGCCCCCTACGGCAAAGCCCGCCAAGCGGGCAGTGTCAGCAGTTTCTTTATGATTGATGACACTGATGTTGCGGGATCAATTTCGTATCTGACGGCGGGCTAATCTGAATATTCAGATTTATCGCCCATCAAATACCGTGGCCCGCTGCCTTTGTGGCGGGCGATGTCGTTCGGGTTGTAAAGTTTGCATTTTTGCAACGACAAGCACCCGCACCCAATACACCCGTCCAGATTATCACGCAATTCTGTCAGGGTCTCAATTCGCGCATCCAGCTCAGCCCGAAACTTAACTGCAATCCGCCCCCAATCAGCTTTGTTGGGCGCGCGTGCATTTGGCAAGGTACTTAACTGCTCACATATCTGGTCAATGCTAAAACCGAACCGCTGTGCTATGCGCACAAAACTCAAACGACGAATATCAGCACGGCGAAATTGCCGCTGCCCGCCTGCGTTGCGGTCAGGGTGTATCAACCCTTGGGTTTCATAATAGCGAATAGCCGAAACTGCGATGCCAGTGCGGGCTGACAACTGGCCGATTGATAAGGCATCCATTGGGCGCATTGGTAATTCCTTTCCCAGAAAATAAAAACTTGACCTAAAGTTAAGTTTAGCAATTACCATAAGAAAATCAAAGTAGAATCAAATCCAAAATCTGGAAGGAAAGTAAATGACACAGGCAATTTTAGAACACGTAAACATAACGGTCAGCGACCCAAAGGCTACCGCAGACATGCTTTGCACATTGTTTGACTGGCAGATCAGATGGACAGGTGGCTCTAAGGATGATGGTACTACTTATCATGTTGGTGGGGATGACAGTTATCTTGCGGTTTATTCCAAGGGTGGGCATGATAAGATGGGTGATAGTTATGATGTACCTGGCGCAATGAACCATATCGGGATTGTTGTTGAAGATATTGATGCAACAGAGTTGCGTATTCAAAAGGCTGGTTTCAAGCCGAAATCACATGCGGATTATGAACCGGGGAAACGGTTTTATTTCTATGCACATGACGGAATTGAGATAGAGGTGGTCAGTTATCAATCCTAGTCCGTATCCACAGTCATCGATTTCATATCTGTTTCCCAGATTCGCCGAAGGGTCGCACCTTGACCCAAAAACTGTTCGGGTTCCGTGGTGCATTTGGTCATTCTGTCTAGACGAAAGTGTCTGAAATCACCGCGCAGCTCGCACCATGCGGCCAGCATGTTATTGTCGGCATAATAGATCAGAATAAGTGGCCAGATGATGCGTTCACTTTGCGTATCATCTGCATCGGTATAAAGTACCCGCAATTTTGTTTCGGATCGAATAGCTTGGCGGATATGATAAGGATCAATATGTTCGGAGGCATCCGTTCCCCAGCTTGATGCGATCAGAGTATTGGTTTGGGGTGCCGCTTCACTTAACTTTCGCGCCGCGCGTTTTGCCGCTTTTAGCAGTTGTGCATCACCTGTGCGGGCTATCATGCTTAGGCCGATGGTGATCGCTTCGGCCTCATCTTCGTCAAAGTTAATCGGGGGCAGATCATAACCGTGTCGCATGACATAGCCGATACCGGCCTCGCCATAAATTGGGGTGCGCATGGCCTGTAACGTGGCGATGTCACGGTAAACCGTGCGTTTGGATACCTCTAGCAACGCGGCTATATCGTCTGCTTTCATCGGGGCAGTAGCTGCCCTTAGAATTTGGATAACTTCGAATAACCGATCACTTTTGGGCATTGCCACATTCCTTCGCTTTTCATCGCATATCAAAACACTGTTGCCAGCCTGTTGTCAGCAGTAATGCGTTAGATCACGAAAAAACTGCGAAACAGGTTATTATATGAACACGACTTCTACACGACTAAAGCACAGAGCGGGCGTTATCCTTGTATTGATCTCAGCGATGGTTTTCAGCTCGGCCGGGATATTTACTAAAGGGGTCGAAGCGGATGCCTGGGCTGTGATCTTTTGGCGCGGGCTGGCCGCGACCATATTCACATTGGGTTATCTTATTGTGCTGGGGCAGTTGAAAAGGGAAATCACTTCATTCGGTGGGCCCGCATTGGCAGTTACACTGACGATGGCTTTGGGAACCGTGGCATTTATTCCGGCGTTTAAGCTGACCAGCGTGGCAAATGTGGCTCTGATCTGGGCTACTGCACCTTTTATTACAGCGGCTTTGGCATGGATATTTATCGACGAACGTCCAACACGGGTAGTTGTCATTGCCAGTTGCGCCGCTTTTTGCGGGGTGGCTGTCATTGTTGCAGGTTCTGTAGGGGTAGGTAATTTAATGGGTGAGCTTTTGGCTTTTTGGATGACCTTGATGATGGGGGCTACGATGGTGATATATCGCCGCTGGCCGGAAACCACAGCGGCCCTGCCTGCGGCACTTTCATCGTTGGTTTTATTGCCTGTCGCACTGTTTTTCGGGGCGCCGCTGTCTGTCCAAGTCGGCGAATTGCCTGTCCTTGTTCTGTTCGGCTTGGTCTTTGCGGTGGCATCGGTCACATTGTCTGAAGGTGCACGCAGGCTTCCATCCGCCGAAACAGCACTTTTGTCTACACTGGAAACCCCACTTGCGCCTGCCTTGGCCTTTTTAGTGCTAAACGAAATGCCCGCTACACTGACGGTATTTGGCGGGGTGGTGATTTTTGTCGCCGTGATCTGGTCGCAACGGGCCAAACAGGGATAACAACGCTTGCACGGCTAGTAAATTCAATAATTCTTTGTGTTTGAGGGCTTCAATCAATAGGTCGCAACAGAATTTCACTGCGAATAACGGCTGAAAAATCATCGCCCTTTTTGGTTGTCATCGCAAGCTCGGTGATATCGAAATGGTCGCGCGCGGCCTCATAAGTTAAATGCGTATCAATGATATTCAGCCTGTAAGCTATTTTATCCAGACTTTCCGGAAACAGATAACGGAAGTTCCAGAACGGAATGGGCTTTTGCGAAAACCGTCTGGTGTGCTTGATGATATTGGTGGTGCAATTGTTCCATATTGTATTGTAAAACTCGGGTTCCTTACCCAGTTTGTCCGCACGTTTTATCATATCAAGAAATACGGTCTGGATCAGTTTCTTTTCAGTCTGAATCGGAAAAAGCCGTACAATGTATTTGGTGCAGTTTGTCCGCAGCCGAATGACATCGGTTTCCGCCGCTATGACATACATAATCTCAAATTGGCGGGTAAACGCTTTTACAGGTGAAAAATTTTGCCCCTTTTTGCGGCGGATTTCGATTGAAACAGTAATATAGGTTCCGTCCTTTATCCCAAAAGACAAAAATGCGTGTGCTGCACCGGGGCCACCAAAGGGTGAGATTGCCAGCCATGCGGTTTCAACATCGTCAAGGCTGATTTCCTTATCGTAATAACTCAGGTCATAGTCCCGAATGGTACGGTAGTGGATGTCGCGAATATCCTTGATGTGCAGCTTATTGCCATCGAGAAATGTGACACTGGGCATCAGTGCCTGATCGGGTGACCAATTGCGGTTCAAAGAGGGCTTTTTAGACAGTACATAGCCGACATAGCCCAAAACAAATATAAGGCATGCAAGCAAAACAATCATATATATACTCATATAATGACCCTTCCCCCTGTCGGTAATATGAACAAATATCGTCATATAATACATATATACGGCTAACTGCAAAGAGAGCGGCCGTACACGATTATGGGTTGACGTTACGTAAAAGTTGTAAACATTCGGCAATCACCACATGTTTCGTCGGTTGTTAAAACATGATTATATCTGTCATGAAAACCATGAGGCAAAGCAAAATGGATGCAATAGAACAAGAGCAGAAAAAGCCCAACCGCTTGATGACTTTTGCCCCGCCAACCCCGTCGCGGATACAGTTCCACATTCTAACGCCGGTTAATCGCTGGTTGTTTCTGGGCGGTATCCCGCTACTGCGCTCTATTCCTGTCATTGGCAATGTTCCGGGTATTCGCGGCATGGCCAATATCCCGAAAATCATTTTTCCCAAAGCTGATAAAGAACGGCTTGGCCGTGCGGTTTCCGTTAAGAACGCTTGTTTCATGGTGCCGAACCATCCGGAATTTTTCACCGACTGGATGCTGGACAAAGAAATCATGAGCAGGTTGGCACCAACCACTGCCAGCTGGGCGACCCATGACATCGTCAACGGTATGGGCAATGGGGCGCAGAAGTTCTGGCTGAAAAACAACCTGATTGCGCAGATACCGGGGGCAGGCGGGGCTGCGGGCAAAGCCTATTCCGTTGACTGGGCGCTGGCGGGCAAGAATGTTTTACTGCACCCCGAAGGTGCTGTTGGCTGGCACGGTGATTTGATTGGGCATATCTATCCGGGTGCGATCGATATGGCGATCAAGGCGGCCCATCGTGCGGAAAACGGCAGACAGGTTCTGGTCGCCCCGATTATCTGGAAATTGAAATACAACCGTGATGTATCGCGGGCTTTACACAAAGAAATGGACTATGTGGAAAAATCGCTGGAATTGCCGCATACGTCACACGAAGGTGATATTGCCAAACGACTTTATGATACCTGCTGTTCTATTCTGGCAAAAAGCGAAGCCGATTACGGTGTGAAATCAAAGGACGTACATTTCTTTGCGCGCCAGGACAATCTGATCGCCGAAATTTTGCCTATTCTGAACAAGGAGCTTGATCGTTTGGGGGCCGAGCCCGAAAGCAGTACAGTGACGGCCGATCTAATCCGGCGCGGCGAACGCTGGTTGCGCACGGTGGATAGAAAATCCAAGGATGCGAAAACCATCGCTGCCCTGACCAAGGATTTGCGCCAGTTGTTGCGATTTTTGCCAAGCTTTTATACGGGTAAACATATCACCCAAGAACATGTCGGGGAATGTATCAAGCGTATCCGCCACGATTATTGTAAAGGTACGCTGCGCGATACGCTGAACAGTTTTATCCCGCAACCGGCAGGATCACGCACAGCGTATATCCGCACCCCCGAACCTATCCTTATTAGTCCTGACACACAGGTCGAAGATGTACCGATGCTGCTGGAAGAGTTGCGCTTAAGGATGCAAACCACACTTGACGAGATTAATGCCGATTTGGACACAACAGGTGATACGATTACGTATCCCAACGTTTTCATGCAGTAGTGTAATTGTTTGGGGCAAAACGATTTAGATCTAGGGCAGCTATATGTTAATTTGTTTTTTGTCCCAACTTTTTCGAAACGTATGTGGTGAAACACCAAATTTAGCCTTGAAATGCTTGGTCAGCAGTGGGGCGCTATTGAACCCGGTTGCCATCGCGATTTGTGTTACTGACAGATTAGTTTCGTTCAAAAGTGAATGTGCTCTTGATATACGCAGGTCGGAATAAAATTGATTTGGCGTCATAGCCAAATAGCGCTTGAATAGCCGTTCCAATTGCCGTCTGGAGGTCTGCACATGATCCGCCACATCGGATATATCCGGTGCTAGCTCTAAATTTTCCTCCATATAAAGAATGGCATTTATAAGTCGCTTATTGCGGCTGCCCAATCCGGCCGAATAGGAAGATTTCTGCAAAGCTGTCTGATTATGGCTGCGCGCATGCAGGCACATGTCAGCCACTATGACAGCAAGTTCTTTTCCGTGATCCATTTCAATCAGTTCAAGCATCATATCCGTTGCGGCATTCCCCCCACCACACGTCAATAAACTGTTGTCGTTTTCATAAAGATTTGGGGTGGGTAATAATGTTGGGAAGTGTTCGCAAAAAGCCGGTTGATTTTCCCAATGCAGGGTAAATTTCCGATTGGTTAAAAGACCTGCTTTGGCAAGCGCAAATGCACCGGAACAAATGCCACCTATTATTCCGCCGAATGCGCGACGATGATTTAACCAATGGATAACTTTTTTACTGGTTGTGGACATAGGCTCAATGCCGGCACAAACAAATGCAAGTGCTTCTTTGGGTATGGGTTCCAATGCAAGATCCGGGGTGATTGTTACATAGTTTGAACACGTTACAGGTAGGCCATCTTCTGACACTGTAAACCAGCGATACAGTTCTTTATTTGTGACCTGATTTGCAATACGCAACGGCTCGATTGCAGCACTGAGTGCGAGCATTGTCAGTTTTGGCAATAATATAAAATAAAAATCTTTTGGCGGCCCATTAAAATCGATTTTAAAGCTGGCAGCACCTTTCGGAATAAAACATTCTGGCGTCATAAGCATTTCCTAACATAGAACGTGCTTTGGAAAAGAGGTTTATGTACTTGGTCGTATACATATCTTTTCATATGTAGATTGCACAAAGCGTTGAGTCACGTCTTAAGAGCAGCTTCGTAGGGGTGCGACTCTAGATTTTTGCGACTTTTATATAAGAAATTGCGACATTTCAAGCAAGGCTGCTGATTATAGCATTCACGACCAACCCAATTGGGAACGGCATTGTAAATCAATGCCCGCCGATACGCCCCAGCTTGATGTCGTAATCCACTGCTAACCGGTAGCTTGGGTCGTCGTTGGTTTCTACCATCAACTGCCCCGCACCGCGCAATAGTCGGTAGCAGTCTTTTGACAAATGACGCAGTTTTAGGGTCTTGCCAGCTTGGGCATATTTTTCGGCGACAGCTTCGATCGCTTGCAATGCACTTTGGTCGACAACACGGGATTGCTGGAAGTCCAGAATGACCGTGCCCGGGTCATCATTGGGGTCGAACATTTCCTGAAAGTGTGTGGCAGAGCCAAAGAATAAGGGCCCTTGGATATCATAGACCAGTGCGCCTTTTTCGGTTTTTGACGGATGCGGGCGGGCCTGAATTTGCGCGGCCGCATTCCATGCGTAAACCAATGCAGAGACGATCACCCCGACGACGACGGCAATCGCCAGATCCTCGGCCACGGTCACGCCTGTGACCAGCAGGATCACCAGCGCGTCAGACATCGGGATGCGGCGCATCAGGCGGATGGATTGCCAAGCAAATGTGCCGATCACCACCATGAACATCACGCCCACTAGGGCGGCCAAGGGGATCAATTCGATAATACCACTGGCAAACAGGATGAAGATCAACAGGAAGATTGCCGCGGCAATGCCCGATAGGCGTGTGCGACCACCGGAATTGACGTTGATCATCGATTGCCCGATCATTGCACAACCACCCATGCCGCCAAAGAAACCAGTGACCAGATTGGCACTGCCCTGGGCGATACATTCTTTCGATGCACCACCACGCTGGCGGGTGATCTCACCGACAAGGTTCAAGGTCAAAAGGCTTTCGATCAGACCAATGGCAGCCAGAATAACAGCGTATGGAAGGATGATGACAAGAGTTTCCAGATTGAACGGCACGGATGGAATGGCGAACTGCGGCAATCCGCCTTTGACCGATGCCAAGTCGCCCACGCGCGGCACTGGTATATCAAATAGAATAACCGCCGCCGCAACCAGCCCGATGGCAGCCAAGGGGGCAGGGACTAGTTTGGTGATCTTGGGTGTGGCCCAGATAATGCCCATCGTGGCCGCGACCAAACCCAACGTGATAACAAGCGTTGTACCGGACATCCAGACATGATGACCATCAGGCCCCGCCACTTTAAACTGTTCCATTTGCGCCAGAAATATCACAATAGCCAAACCGTTGACGAAGCCCAGCATAACGGGATGCGGCACCATGCGAATGAATTTTCCCAACTTGAAAGCACCCGCCAGCACCTGAATGACGCCCATTAGCACGACAGTTGCAAACAAATATTGCACACCGTGTTGGGCGACCAAGGCCACCATCACAACCGCCAAAGCCCCTGTGGCACCAGAAATCATTCCTGGACGTCCCCCAAAGATCGCCGTGATCAGCCCGACAATAAAGGCGGCATAAAGCCCGACCAGCGGGTCAACGCCTGCAACGAATGCAAAAGCTATCGCCTCTGGCACAAGGGCCAAAGCCACGGTCAGGCCCGACAGTATCTCGATCCTTGACTGACCAAGGGACAGGGTGATCTGGTTGCCGCTTGCATCTTCTTTGCGAAAAGCGCGGGCGAAATCTGAAATTGTTGTGAAACGGGCCACGAATGCGTCCTAATCATGTAAGTTTGGCCCGCGTGTAGCGAAGCTGGGCGGATTGTGAAAGGGGTTAGTTTGATCAATTGCAATTTCCCGACAACCGCATGTCGCTTTTTTAATGGAATATCGTTTGAAACAGGTCATTGTGCTGAAAAAAGGAAACTGGAATGAAAGCTGTTGTTTGCCGAGAATTCAGAAAACCCTTGGCGATTGAGGATGCCACTTTGGCCCCAGTGCAAAGTGGCACAATGTGATTGTTTTGATTAGGGGATACATATGAAACTGACAGATCTGGAAATTTTCGTCGTTGGCAACCAGCCGCCGAACTGGGGCGGGCGGTATTTTATATTTGTTAAGCTGACCACGGATAATGGCATTGTGGGTTACGGCGAAGTTTATGCCGCCGCCGTTGGACCAGAGGCGATGAAGGTGGTCATTGCGGATGTCTTTGAGCGTCACATGGCAGGTGAAAACCCTGAAAACATCGAAATGATGTTCCGCCGAACTTATTCCAGTGGCTTCACGCAGCGGCCTGACCCAACTGTGATAGGCGCATTTTCCGGATTGGAAGCCGCCTGTTGGGATATGCTGGGTAAGGCGCATGATCGGCCCGTTTATGCGCTGATGGGTGGGCTGATGAATGAACGTATCCGTTCTTACACCTATCTTTATCCGCTACCACACCACGATATTGCTGAATACTGGACATCACCCGATATGCAGGCGGAAAGTGCCGCAGAGATGATCAAACTAGGTTTTACAGCCGTAAAGTTTGACCCCGCAGGCCCCTATACTTTGCGCGGCGGGCATATGCCAAGTTTGGCGGATATCGATCTGAGTGTGCGGATGTGTGCAGCCATTCGCGGGGCAATCGGTAATAAGGCCGATCTGCTGTTCGGCACGCATGGGCAATTTTCCACAGGTGGGGCAATACGTCTGGGTCGTGCGATCGAACCTTATGACCCATTATGGTATGAGGAACCCGTGTCACCTGACAATGTGGAAGCAATGGCTACAGTTGCCCGATCCGTGCGTATTCCCGTGGCCACAGGTGAACGGTTGACGACCAAGGCCGAATTTGCACCTGTTTTACGCGCGGGTGCTGCGAACATTTTGCAACCTGCACTGGGACGGTCCGGCGGTATTTTGGAAACCAAGAAAATTGCGGCAATGGCAGAGGTGTATAATGCGCAAATTGCACCACATCTTTATGCGGGGCCCGTGGAATGGGCGGCGAATATCCAGCTGGCGGCGAATATTCCAAACCTGTTGATGGTCGAAACCATCGGCACGGGTATGCAGGGTTTTGCGAGTGATCTGATTAAGAGCTCTATCATTTGGGAGGATGGATTTATCCATGCGCCCACGGCTGCGGGGTTGGGTATCGCGTTTGACGAAGATCTGGCCCGCGCCAACCCGTATACGGGCACAGGGCTGCATCTGGAAATGCAGGAAGCACCCTGTGATTACAAAGGTGGAAACGCGTTTCAGGGCGGGGCTGCGGATTAGGATGAGGCGGGAACGCCTTATTACCCCGCTGCCGTTCCTTTGGTGGTGGGGTTTTCATATCTATTGAATATTTTTGTTATAGAAAGGCAGGCCTGCCGTTTGTAGTTATAAGGCCGAACAAAGGTTTCACCCCTTGCACCTATACTTAACCGTTAAGTCTGGTGGCTTTCGCATTTGGCGTTGTTACCCGCCCTTTGAAAACCCGTGAACTACTTTTGTCGACAAGGGGGTAATACACGCAAGGTGGTTGCGAATGCGTAAAGGGTGCGTGCGGTAGGATGCTATACGCAACCGTTAACGTTCCATGATAGACCGTATGATCCGTGACCTCGCGGAACCCCTTGTTTAAATATGTTCTGTGGTATTGAGTGGCCGAACTGAATATTCTGACCAGGCCCCCTGAATGCCCAAAAAACTTGCCATTTTGTTCCTGCTGATCACCGTTGTCATAGATGCGATGGGTATTGGCCTGATAATGCCCGTTATGCCGGATCTGATCCGCGAACTGTTGGGTGCGGGGTTGTCCGAGGCTGCCGTTTGGGGCGGTGTGATGAACGCATCTTTTGCGGTCATGCAGTTTTTGTTCGGGGCAGGTTTGGGCAATCTGTCGGATCGTTTCGGGCGCAGACCCGTATTGCTGGCGTCATTGGCGGTGGTGACGATTGATTATGTCGTGATGGGAATGACGCAATTGATCTGGATATTGCTGTTGGGGCGCCTGATAAGCGGTGTTGCTTCCGCTACACAATCAACCGCTGCCGCTTATATGGCGGATATATCGAAACCGGATGAAAAGGCTGCCAGATTTGGCCTGCTTGGGGCCGCTTTTGGTATTGGTTTTATCATTGGGCCGATACTGGGCGGGCTGTTGGGTGAGTTCGGCGCGCGCACACCGTTTTACGCCGCAGCAGTATTGGCATTTTCGAATTTGATCTTCGGGTATTTTATTTTGCCTGAAACCGTGACCGACAAAATCCGCCGTCCGTTGGAATGGCGACGGATGAACCCGTTTCGGGCGTTGCGCCACGTTGGTCATCTGCCCGGTGTCGGGCCGTTGCTGGCGATGTTCTTTTTCTATCAGATCGCATTTTTTGTTTATCCGGCGGTCTGGGCTTATTACACGCAAGAAAAATTCGGCTGGACGCCGTGGGATGTGGGCCTGTCGCTGGCTGCATACGGGCTGGGCGTTGTTGTGGTGCAAGGCGGGTTGATCCGCCTGATTATCCCATGGTTGGGTGAATGGCGTACTGTCGTGGTCGGCCTGTCAATTACGGTTCTGATTTTCTTATGCTTCGGTTTTGTCAGTGAAGGGTGGATGATTTATGCCCTAATCCCGATTTCGTCATTGGGCATGGTGGCACAACCTGCATTACAGGGGATTATGTCACAGGCCGTACCTGATGACGGTCAGGGTGAATTGCAGGGTGTGCTGACAGGTGTGGGTGCGATTGCCGTTATCATCAGCCCATTGATGATGACAGGTGTGTTTGGTTATTTTACACGGGAAGAGACGGCGATATATGCCCCCGGTGCGCCGTTTTATCTGGCGGCTGTGTTGGATAGTATCGCGCTGATGTTGTTTTTATGGGCAATGTCGCGGCGTGGCCGAACGGTTTAATGTTGTCTTAAATAGTCTAGCAAGACATTCGATTTATGCGCTTTTGCAAGATCGGTTGGTGTTTCCCCATATTCGTTTTGCGCATTGACGACGGCCCCGCGATTGACCAAAATCTCTACGATTTCCAAATTATTGTTGAAGGCAGCCTGATGCAGCGGTGTATCCCCCATATTCCCCGCATGGTTGGGATCGGCTGCATTGTCCAGCAGGACTTTAATCCCCTCAACATCCTTCATCATGACAGCTTTGTGCAAAATAGACTCTCCGTCAACGGCAATGGCATTGGCGTCTTCGACAGTACAACTGTCAAACAGCGGATATTCTTGATAGCGCGCAAGAATGTCTTTGAGTTGTTCGTTTTGTACCATCGGCTATTCAGTCCATAAGTGAAATGAAACTCAATTTTACAGGTAATTTTACATCTTCATGCGTTGATTTTAGCATTTTTCAGAAAACCTGCATCTTTTTCATGCCCACATATGTATTTGAGGCGGAAAAATGCTCAAATAATTGTAAGTAATCGCGTGTTTATACGTTATCGGAAGGTCTTTAAGCTTCTTCCAAGCGATCTGTTGCAGGTGCCGGTTTTGGCGATAATTGACTGATTTGCTCATAAATATCAGCTGATAGGTCATTGTTCATCGCCGCCAAGGACGGGGCCAGTTGCGTGGTGGTTCGCCCCGATATGATTGGGGCTGTGACGGTCGGATTTGCCTGTACCCATTGTACGGCCAACGTAATCGGTGAGACGCCTAAATTGGCAGCCAGTGTCGATAAGTCGTGTGCTGTCCGGTACATCCATTTGGGGCTATAGCGGGCGGTGTATTCTTCGTTTTCGGTTAATCGGCCCGATGCCGCACTGCTATTGTATTTGCCCGTCAACAAACCGCCACCCAGCGGTGAATAGGGGGTAACAGCGATGTTTTCAGATGCGCACATCGGCAAAAGTTCCACTTCGGCCTGTCGCTTGACCAGATTGTACATCGGTTGGATGACATCGATGCGAATTCCCAAACTTTGCGCAATACATTGGGCTTTCATTACCTGCCATGCGGCGTAGTTAGACACACCCAGCATTTTAATTTTACCGCTCTCTAGAAAGCTTGCAACGGTTTCAAAGACCTCTTGTAGTGGCGTATCTGTATCAATGCGGTGCAGAAAATAGATATCCAGATAGTCCGTATTCAGGCGGCGTAGGCTATCATCAAGCTGGCTTTGCAAATTGGCCCGCCCCGTGCCGCCACCGTGACCGCCCTTTGAGGTGATGATCAGTTGTTCACGTTCCTTTGCGGCCAGTTGGCCTAAAATTTTTTCAGATTTACCGCCCGTATAGGCCCATGCGCTGTCAAAGAAGTTTATGCCTGCTTCGCGACAGGCATTATAACATTCGGCACTTTCTGCTGCGTTAGAACTGCCGCCGAATTGCATGGTGCCGAAACAAAACTTTGATGCGGGCGTGCCGTTGGCAGAGGTGAAATGGGGCATGTACGCGTCTCCTTGGTTTGTTTCGGCTTTACCATAGCGTTTTGGGAGTGTCTGGGAAGAATATTTTTCATTGCAAAGAAGTCGGCAAAGTTGAAATTTCAAAAATAGTTCGAATTCGTACTTGACGTGTGGTAGTATGCATGTAGATAGTGCGAAATCGAACTATAAAGATGGAGATACACTATGAACCGCAGGAATACACTTAAAACACTTGGAGGCGGCTTGATCGTAGCAGCAACAGCCATGGGTGGCACGGGGGCCTTGATCGCGAGCCGAAAACCGAAAACGGCACTTCTGCCTTGGGAAAATGCCGGCGGATATACCGAAATTCGTCGTATTGCATTGTCTTATGCTTTGCTTGCGGCAAACCCGCATAACAGGCAACCGTGGATCGTTGAATTGGTCGGCGACGGCAAGCTTCACCTATGGAAAGATAAAACGCGGTTGTTGCACGCGACCGACCCTTATGGGCGTCAGATAAATATCGGCTTGGGGTGTTTTCTGGAACAAATGGTTTTGGGCTCAAAAGCACATGGATATAATGCTGACCTAGATATATTCCCCGATGGTGAAGACGGGCCTGTTGCGACAGCGGTATTTCGTAAGGGCGCAAAGCGTGACCCATTGTTCGATTATATATTAGAGCGCCGGTCTTGTAAAAAACCATTCGAAGACCGGCCTGTTTTAGCAATTATGGCTGCGGATTTGGCACCGTATGCCGATGTGACGATAGATGATGACAAGGTTGCCGTAATCAAGAAAATCACGTGGGATGCGCATGTGATTGAAGCAATGACACCCCATACATGGAAAGAAAGTGTCGATCTGATGCGTCTTGGCGTTAAGGAAGTTGATGCAAATCCGGACGGGATTAGCCTGACCGGTGGCTTGTTGGAAGTGATGACCTCTACAGGTATTTTAACGCGCGAAGGCAGTATGGACACGCAAAGTACGGGTTTTAAGAAAGCTATGAATATGTTCCATACATTGATGCATGCGACCCCCGCATATGCGTATTTAACATCAAAGGGTAATGCGCCCAAAGACCAGATTGCAGTTGGGCGAAAATGGGCGCGACTGAATTTGAAAACAACGGCGCTAGGTTTGTCGTTGCACCCTGTCAGTCAGGCCTTGCAAGAGTACCCTGAGATGGTCGAGCAATATCGCAATATCCATGAATTGCTTGCAAAACCGGGCGAAACTGTTCAGATGTTGGGGCGATTGGGTTATGGGCCACGAATGCCGCAATCACCGCGTTGGCCCTTGGAAGCAAGGTTGAAGAATGGATAAAGAACAGACGCCGCTTTATTTTCAGTTTTTTACCGAAGTCGGTATTTTAAACCAGCTGAGCAGGGTCGGATTTGAAGCGCATTTACCCATGGGCATTACCCTTGCGCATTTCAGCGTACTTAATCATTTGGCGCGTCTTGGGGATGGACAAACGCCCTTGCAGATCGCAAAGGCGTTTCAATTGCCGAAAACAACCATGACCCATACCCTGTCTGTTCTGGAAAAACGCGATCTGATCGTGATGCGGCCCAATCCCGATGACGGGCGTTCAAAGGTAGTGATATTGACGGATCTGGGTCGGGAATTTCGTGATGAGGCAATTGTCTTATCCACCCCATATTTTGCCAATTTCGCAGAGCGGTTTCCGCCTGAAAAGTTGGAAAAAGTATTACCGTTATTGGCAGAGATGCGCGGTTTTTTGGACAAAGAACGCGACGGTTGAATATAAAACGGCACTCCAATGGAGTGCCGTAATCTTTGATGTCTAAGTGCTTATTGCGGCACTTCGCCTTCAATTCCTTCAACGTAGAAGTTCATGCCGGCCAATGTGCCATCGTCGGCGGTCTCGCCGTCTTTCAACCAGACAGAGCCATCTTGTTTGTTCAAGGGCCCTGTGAAGCTGTGCATGGTGCCTGCGGCCAGCGCGTCTTTGATCGCAGTGGCAGAGGCTTGTAGGTCGGCCGGTACTTTGTCGGAGAATGCGCCGATTTCAACCATCCCGGGCTTGATGCCGTCCCACGTGTCGGTGGATGTCCATGTGTCGTCAATCGCTGCTTGGGCGCGTGCCACATAGTATGGCCCCCAGTTGTCGATGATGGACGACAGGCGTGCGTTCGGGCCGAACTGGATCATGTCAGAGGCCTGACCGAATGCATAGATGCCTTTTTCTTCGGCTATGGTCATCGCAGCCGGGCTGTCTGTGTGTTGCATGATGATATCGGCACCTTGGGCGATCAATGCAGTGGCCGCGTCCGCCTCTTTGCCCGGATCAAACCATGAGAACACCCAGACGATTTTCATTTTCACGTCAGGGTTAACCTTTTTGGCGGCGATATAGGCGGCATTGATGCCACGGATCACTTCAGGGATTGGGTATGACGCGATATAGCCGATGGTGTTGGTTTCGGTCATGTTACCTGCAATGTGGCCGATCACTGTGCGGCCTTCATAAAAACGTGCGGAATATGTTGATACGTTGTCTGAACGTTTAAAGCCGGTTGCATGTTCAAACTTTACGTTCGGGAATTTTTTGGCCACGTTCAACACGTGATCCATATAGTTGAACGATGTGGCAAAGATCAGGTTGGTGCCTGAAAGGGCCATTTGGGTCATCACGCGTTCACTGTCCGCAGACTCTGGCACGCTTTCAACATATGTGGTTTCAACCTTGTCGCCCAATGCTTCTTCAATAGCTAGGCGGCCTTGGTCGTGTTCGTAAGACCAGCCAAAATCACCCGTTGGGCCCACGTAAATAAATCCGACTTTCAGTTTATCGGCGGCGTTTGCACCCCCTGCCAGTCCGACGGCAAGTGCAGCACCTACCAGTATTGTCTTAAATAACTTCATTCTTTTCTCTCCTTGTTGGTGGGTCGCACATGGCGGCCCTTATATATCGCCCTAGCTTGAGGCGTGAAAAATCCGACCCAAGCAGGCCGGGGCGTTTAAGCTGGTGCGTTTTTTGTCAGCAGACATAATCACCAGTACAATTATCGTTACCAGATAGGGTGTCATAGACAGGTATGCGACGGGGATATTGGCCCCTGCCGCTTGCAAGTTCAACTGCAAAACCGTGATACCGCCAAATAGATAGGCACCCAGAATGATGCGCCAAGGTTTCCATGAGGCAAAGACGACAAGGGCCAGCGCAATCCAGCCTGCCCCCGCGGTCATGCCTTCGGTCCATTGCGGTACGCGCACCAGTGATAGGTATGCCCCGCCTAAGCCTGCCATGGCACCGCCAAACATGATCGCCATGATCCGGATACGGATCACTTTATACCCTAGCGCGTGGGCAGCATCGTGGTTTTCACCTGCGGCCCGCAACACCAACCCGCCGCGTGTGCGGGTTAGGAAATACCAGACACCCGCAACGATCATCAGTGAGATGTAGATCATATAATCATGCGAAAATATTAACGGACCAATCACAGGAATATCTGAAATAAACGGAATATCCAGTGTGCCGAATTTAGGTGGCTTGATGCCTGCATAGCTGTGGCCCATTAGGGCGGCAAGCCCAAGGCCGAACATAGTCAGGGCAAGGCCTGTGGCGACCTGATTTGTCAGCATATATTGGGTCAAAACCGCAAAGATAAACGAAATCGCTGCCCCGCCTGCCATGGCAGCAAGGAACCCAAGCCAAGGTGATCCGGTTTCCACCGCGACGATAAAGCCGCAAATCGCACCGATAATCATCATACCCTCTACGCCGAGGTTCAGAACGCCTGATTTTTCCACTACCAGTTCGCCTATGGCGGCGATCAATATCGGGGTTGCGGCAACCATCAGGCTGACAATCAGGGCGACGGGTGAGAGTGCTGAGAAATCCATTATGCCACCTCTTTCTTTGCAAGCCGAATGCGGAAATTAACCAGAATATCTACCGCCAGCATGAAAAACAACAGCATGCCCTGGAACACTTGAATAGATGCGGCGGGTACCGATAGTTGGAACTGCGCCAGCTCGCCACCGATATAGGTAAGCGCCATCAAAAGCCCTGCCAGCATAATGCCGATGGGGTTAAGGCGGCCCAGAAATGCCACGATAATCGCGGTAAAGCCGTAGCCCAGTGGGAAGTTGGTGGATAGTTTACCTGCCGGGCCTGTGACCTCGAACAAGCCAGCCATACCTGCCAGACCGCCCGAAATGCCAAGGCAGATCGCAACAGTTATATTGGGGTTAACACCCGAGAATTTGGCAGCGCGTGGCGATTGACCTGCGGTGCGCACCTGAAAGCCGAAGATGTGGTGTTTCAGCAATATATAGGCGACGATAACAGCGGCCAATGTAACCAGCACGCCCATGTGCAGGCCTGTGTTGGCCACCAGTTCGCCGTTATAAGCGGACGGGTATTCGTTGAAATTGCGGCTGACGGGAAAGTTCATGCCGACCGGTGAGCGCAGCGGCCCTGTGACCATGGCGCCTAAGAAGTTAATCGCCACATAGACCAGCATCAGGGATACCAGAATTTCGTTGGCATTGAATTTGATTTTCAGGAATGCGGGGATCATCGCCCAGAGAAAACCACCAATGGCCCCTGCCAGAACCATCAAAGGAAAGATCAGCACGCTTTCAGTGGGGTAAAACGCAAGGCCCACAGCCCCACCAGCAATTGCCCCCATGATGAACTGGCCTTCGGCTCCTATATTCCAGATATTGGCGCGATAGCCAAACGACAGGCCCAGTGCGATGGTGATCAGGGGTGCGGCTTTGACCAGCAACTGGGGCCTTGTGTAACTGGCTACGACCTCGTTAAACAACGGATCCCAGAAAATAATGCGAATGGCTTCAAACGGATTTTTGCCCAGAATGGCAAACAGGATGCCGCCTGCGATCATGGTTAGGACAACCGCCAGAACGGGGGTTAACACCACCATTGCGTTTGACGGCGAAGGTCTGCGTTCAAGTTTAAACATGTTCCACCTCGGTTCCGCCCATCATCAGGCCGATTTGTTCGATTGTAATACCCTGCGCGGGGCGTGGTGCGGACAATGTACCTTCAGAAAGAATGGCGATATTGTCCGAAATTTCCATCAGTTCATCCAAGTCCTGACTGATTACCAGAACGGCAGCCCCGTTTTTGGCAAGTTCAAGAATTGCGTGGCGTATATCGGCCGCCGCTGCCGCATCCACGCCCCATGTGGGCTGGTTGACGACGAATACTTCGGGGTGTTGCAGGATTTCACGCCCGATAACGAATTTTTGCAAATTACCGCCCGACAAGGATCGTGCCGCATTTTCGGAGCTGGGGGTGCGCACATCGAATTGTTCGATAATGTCGCGGGCAAAGGCGCGTGTAGCGGCGGTTTTGATAATGCCGTTGCTGGTTAGGTTTTGCCGCATGGCCCCTGTCAGAAAAGCGTTTTCCGTCAGGCTCATATCGGGGGCGGCGGCATGGCCAAGACGTTCTTCGGGTGCGGTCAGAAGACCCCGCTCACGGCGTGCGTTGGGGCCTAGCTGGCCGATGTCTTCGCCTTTAAGTTGGATGGCATGTGCGGGTGTCAGTTCTTCGCCCGATATGGCCAGCAGTAGTTCATCTTGACCGTTACCGGCCACACCGCCCACGCCCAGAACCTCACCTTCGTGCAAATTGAATGTGACCTCTTTCAGGCTGGTGCCGAACGGGTCTTTGGATTTCAGCCACAGGTTATGCAGTTCCAGCAATGCGGCCCCGTGACGGGTATAGTGTTTTTTGGGCGTTCTGAGCTTTGAGCCCACCATCATTTCGGCCATGCTTTTGGCGGTTTCGTCTTTCGGAACACAGGTTCCTACCACTTTACCGTGCCGTAAAATGGTTGCGTGTTCGCATAGGGCTTTGATCTCGTCCAGTTTGTGCGAGATATAAAGAATAGACGTACCTTCTTCGGACAGTTGACGCAGGGTATGAAACAGCACCTCAACCTCTTGCGGGGTTAAAACGGAGGTGGGTTCGTCCATGATCAGCATTTTGGGGTTTTGTAGCAGACAACGTACAATCTCGACCCGCTGACGTTCGCCTGCGGATAGATCGCCGACCATGCGGAAGGGATCAATGGTCAGGCCGTATTTACCGGACACGTCGATAATGCGTTGGGTCAAGTCAGCCGTATCGGGTGCATCTTCCATACCCAACGCGATGTTTTCGGCCACGGTTAACGCATCAAACAGTGAAAAATGCTGGAACACCATCGCCACACCACTGGCGCGTGCGGCACGCGGTTCAGGTGGGGCGTAAGGTTCGCCGTGCAGCATCATTGTGCCACTGTCAGGGCGTACCAGCCCGTAGATCATTTTCACCAGTGTGGATTTACCCGCACCGTTTTCACCCAGAAGCGCATGGATTTCGCCCGGGCCAATGTCAAAACTGACATTATCATTGGCGATGACCCCCGGATAGGCTTTGGTCAGTCCCGACAGGCTGAGTAATGCAGTCATAAGAGGGCCTCCTTTTGTGCCGTCACGTTTGCGCGTTCACGTATAAGCGCGCTGGTGATCCCAAGGGCTATGGCTTTTGGTTCTTTGCCCAATGATGGATCGCCGATGGGGCAAATTATGCGTGATATCTGGGGGCCACTATGCCCTAGGTTTTGCAGTTTTGTGGTAAATCTTGCGTGTTTGGTTTTCGATCCAATCAGACCCAACGATTTGAAGCTGTGGCCAAGGATTGCATGGCAAAGTTCCAGATCAATCGCGTGGGAATAGGTCAGAATAAAGTGTTGTGTATTCTGCGGCGCGTGCTTGGCGACCATTGCGGGGTTTTGCGCTACAAGTTGTGTGACGTTTTCCGGAATTTGATCCGGGAAACGATCGGCCTTCGTGTCCACCCATGTGACGTCAAACGGCAGGCCTTGCATCGTGTCGATAATAGCGCGGCCAACGTGGCCTGCACCATAAATCCAGATGGGTTGATGGGGTTGGGTGATGGGTTCAACAAGCCAGCCGTCCTGAAGGTGTGTGCCAAGTGTTTCAGTTCCGTTGCGTGCATTTGCATGACTGCGCTTGGCCCAAAGCGGTTCTGGGGTATTCGGTTTTACGGGACGAGCGAAGTATGAGGTTTCTTCAGGTAGGCTACTTTGTGAAAAACATTCCGTAACCAGCGTGACCGATCCGCCGCAGCATTGACCCAGATTTGGGCCTAGCGGTATGCGTTGTACAGTTGTTAAGGTATTGTTGTGTAACTGCTTCCGCGCGGCTTTAATGGCCTGAAATTCCAGTGCGCCGCCGCCGATTGTACCGGAAATTCCCGTGTCCCAGACCAGCATGGATGTGCCTGCTTCGCGGGGTGACGAACCTTTGTGATCAGTGATCAGAATACGCGCAACTTGGCCGTGGCTGTCCACCGCTTGCGCAAGGGATGAAAGATCAAAACTCACCAGCTTTCCCCTTTTAACCGTGTGACAGTTTTCAGCACTTCTTCGGGGGTTGCAGGTGCATTTATCGCGGGATACTCGCCGGTTGCAGAACAGCCACTGATTGCGTGTGACAGGGCCACCCATGCGGAAATACCAAGCATGAAAGGCGGCTCGCCCACGGCTTTGGATTTGTAAATCGTGTCTTCAACGTTTTCGTTTTCGAATAGTGCGACATTGAATACTTGCGGGCGATCTGAACAGGCGGGGATTTTATATGTGCTTGGTGCGTGGCTGCGCAAACTGCCCTTGTCGTCCCATACCAGTTCTTCGGTAGTCAGCCAGCCTGCGCCTTGAACATATCCACCTTCGATTTGGCCGATGTCGAGCGCGGGATTCAGGGATTTTCCGGCGTCATGCAACAGATCGGTGCGCAAGATGCGGTATTCGCCTGATAATGTGTCTATCACCACTTCGGTAACAGCCGCACCATATGCGAAGTAGAAGAACGGACGACCGCGGCCCTTTAGGCGATCCCATTGGATTTTCGGCGTGGCGTAAAACCCCGTTGCGGACAGGGAAATACGATTTTGATAGGCAAGACTTGCAGCATCGTTGAATGAGATTGCATCGTTCACAAGGATGACTTTGCTATCCTCAAATCGCACATCCGATGCTTTGCAATCATATTTAGGGGCAAGAAATTCCGCGATGCGTATTTTCAGTGTGTCACATGCATTTTTCACCGCCATACCATTCAGATCAGCACCTGAAGATGCGGCAGTGGCCGAAGTGTTCGGCACTTTGCCAGTATCAGTTGCGGTGATTTTCACCTGATCCAGCGGAATACCCAGCGTTGTGGCGGCAACCTGCGCCACTTTTGTAAACAGGCCTTGGCCCATTTCTGTGCCACCATGGTTTAGCTGCACGGAACCATCCGCATAGATATGCACCAATGCGCCTGCCTGATTGAGGTGGGTCAGGGTAAAGCTGATACCGAATTTCACAGGCGTCAGGGCTATGCCGTGTTTCAGGATACTGTCGGGATTATCCGCGTGATCTTTTTGGATGGCACTGTAACGCGCATCATAATCCGAGGTTTTGCGCAATTGCGCGACCAAAGGCGTGATCACGCTATCCTCAATCGTCATATGATAGGGTGTAGTCTGGCCGTTTTCATAAAAGTTCACACGGCGTACATCAAGCGGATCAAAGCCCAGCTTATGGGCAATATGATCCATCACGCGTTCAATCGGTACCATACCCTGCGGGCCGCCGAAACCGCGATAAGCAGTGGCCGATTGGGTATTGGTTTTCAAACGATGCGAAATGATGCGGGCATGCGGCAGATGATAAGCGTTATCGGCATGCAGCATGGCGCGATCCGCCACGGGCATGGACAGATCAAGGGCCCAACCACACCGCGCGTATTGATGCATGACCATTGCTTGAATTTTACCGTCCTTATCGAATGCAACAGTGTATTCCAGACGGAAATCATGGCGTTTTCCGGTGATGATCATATCGTCATCACGGTCGTAGCGCATTTTACACGGGCACCCCGTTAACTGTGCGGCTACTGCGCAGGCGACTGCCAGCGCGTTGCCCTGACTTTCCTTACCACCAAAACCACCACCCATGCGGCGAATTTCAACGCGTACACTATGAAAGGGTTTGCCCAAAGCGTTCGCCACTTTATGCTGGATTTCGCTGGGGTGCTGGGTAGAGGATTGCACCACCATGTCGCCATTGTCCTGCGGCATGGCAAGGGCTGCTTGGCCTTCCAGATAGAAATGTTCCTGTCCACCCAATTCAAAGCTGTCGGTAACGGTTTGGTTGGGGCCAAACTTTGTCAGAACATCTTCCGGGGTGCCTTTCAAGAAGGTTATCGGGTCTTCGAATTTACTGTCTGCGGCAAGGGCATCGTCAATCGTCAGGATTGCGGGCTTCACGGCGATTTCGACTTTGCCCAGACGTGCGGCTTTGCGTGCTGCCAGATGGCTGGTGGCGACAACGCAAAAAATCGGTTGGCCTATGTAATGCACTGATCCCGTTGCCAGAAGCGGCTCGTCATGGGCGGAAGGTGAGACGTCATTTTCAGCGGGTAGATCATCTGCAAGAAGTACTTTTACGACACCTTCGGCGGCTTTTACAGCATCCAGATTAATCGATGTGATGCTGCCATGCGCGACATCCGACATACCAAACGCCAAGTGCAAAGTGTTGGCAGGCATCGGAACGTCATCGACGTAGCGGGCTTTGCCCGTGACATGCAACAGGGCTGCGTCATGCGGGGTAGAGTTGGCAACGCTCATGCTGTGGCCTTTAACACGCGGGGTGCGTTTTCGGTATCTTCAAGGAAATAGCGTTGCAACATGTTTTGTGCGGCTTTCAGGCGGTATTCACGTGATGCACGCATGTCTGACATCGGGGTGAAATCCTGTGCGAAAGCGGGCAGAGCGGCGGCGATTGTTTCCTTTGTCCACGGCTTGCCCATTAGGGTCTTTTCAACATGTGAAGCGCGTTTCGGGGTGGCGGCCATGCCGCCATAAGCGATGGCGCAACAGGCGACCTGTCCGTTCGTGATGTGAATGTTATAGCAACCTAACACGGCGGAAATATCCTGATCAAAGCGTTTGGTTAGCTTATAGCATTTCAGACGATCATCTTGTGTGGGTATGAATATGCTTTCAACGAATTCGCCGGTTGCAATGTCTTGTTTGCCGTAATCGATAAAGAAATCCTGCAGCAGGATTTCGCGGCGTTTATTGCCTTTGCGCAATGTCAGTGTGGCCCCCAATGCAATTAACGCAGGCGGGCCGTCGCCGATGGGTGAACCGTTGGCGATATTGCCGCCAATGGTGGCCACGTTGCGGATTTGGGTGGATGCGAAACGACGCAGCATTTCGGCGAAATCAGGGTATAACGGTGCAATGGCTTGGCGTAATGCGGTAAGCGTGACGGATGCGCCAATGCGCAATCCTTCCTTTGTGGTTTCAATCCTACGCATGTCTTCAATTTGTGAGATGAAACAGACCTTATCCAGTGCCACCAGCTTTTTGGTGACCCAAAGCCCTACATCCGTAGCCCCACCGATCAATGTGGCGTTGGGGTTTGCTGTATACCATGTGGCCAAATCATCTGAATTTTGCGGATGGATGGCTTTGATCTTAAGTTGTTCAAGTGCTTTTGCGTCTTCGCCCAACCAATCAGATTTTGCCGCCTTTTCAACCGCACCTGCGGCACGGATAATCGGGGCATAGCCTGTGCAGCGGCATAGATTGCCTGCCAGTTGATCATCGTGGTCGATGGCCCCGTTCGCATGTGCTGTTGTCATCGACATGATAAAACCCGGGGTACAAAAGCCGCATTGGCTGCCGTGTTTGTCGATCATGGCTGCCTGCACGGGATGGGGTGTATCGCCAGTGGCAACGCCTTCGACCGTGCGCACAGATTTGCCGTGAAGTTGGGGTAAAAACAGAATGCAGGCGTTCATCGCGCGATGATCAGCACCATCGCTGACCATTACGGTGCAAGCCCCGCAATCGCCTTCGTTACAACCCTCTTTGGTGCCTGTCATACCACGCGTTTCGCGCAAATAATCAAGTAGCGTACGCGTGGGTGACGCGCCCGTTATTGTTGTGATCTCTCCATTCAGAAGAAACTCAATTGACATGATACCTCCCCAAGCCGTCAAATGCCTGCCTATATATAGGTAAGCTATAGTGTAACCTAATCACATTGGCGGAATTCGCGAAGATTCAGAATACCATATAATAAGGAAGCACTTTCAATGAAAACCGCATAATGTGTTTATCGTAAAGCGATTTTTATAATACTTCACGGTAGCCAAGCGTATCCATCGTTTCGGAATCGATCTTGCGGTAGATATATTCCAAATCACGTTTTTTGTGGTCAATCTTTAATTTATGGTACTTGTAGCGACGTTGATAATCTTCATAGCGCATGTTGTCTTTTGCTTTGACCGAGCGGCGGATATTACCGTAACCTGCCGTGATTTTGGGGATGTAATCCGCGATACGATCCATCTGCCCTTCAAAATCAGACAGGATGTCCTCGTATCGGATATGAACCACATTTTCTGCAGCGTTCATAACTTGCAGATAGGCCTGCATTTTGCGGTTCCACAACTCTATTGGACTATCCAAGTTTTCTGCGCCCAAGTTGTCGCGTATTGAAAGCGGCCATTCAGATGTCAGGAATTTTTCAAACGGGATTTCATCTTCGCCTAGAAAAGGGTTTTCGGGGCGGGCATGTAGGGATGTCAGGAAATGCACGGGGTGTTTTGTAAGAAGTACAAACAATGTGCTTTGTGAATGGGGTGCTGCACGGATCACATCAATTGGGGGTGCTGCATGTTTCCAGCCAAAATCGGAATAAAGGATGCGTTCATGATATTCATCTTGCAGGCGGTTGTTGTGAAAGGCGCGTTCTTTGGGTTTATAAGTTTGTAAAACCAGTCGCATTACGCGCCTATCGACGCCAAAATCACCGCGCAGGCTGTCGGTGGCAAAATTTTTATCGATCAGTTTGCCAAGATAAGTGGCACCTGTATTTCGTTCACCGAATACTTTCGTGAATATACACGTCATTTAAATTTGTAGCCCCCTGTCGGCTGCTGCTTTCATTGATTTTGTCAGGCAGGTAATGAAAAGTATACTTAAACGCAAAGATAAGTTTTGCAACCGCTTTCCCTGATATGAAAGCTGCGGTAAGTTGTGCCCATGAGCAATTCACCCCGATTCATTCACCTGCGCGTCCATACCGCCTATTCGTTATTAGAGGGTGCCGTGCAACTGAAGAAATTGCCCGAGATTTGCGCCAAGGCAAAAATGCCTGCGGTTGCAGTGACGGACACCAACAATCTGTTTGGTGCATTGGAATTTTCGGAAACCGCAGGGCAGGCGGGGGTGCAGCCAATCATAGGCTGTCAGTTTGATCTAAGTTATGCCGCAGCCACACGTCCGGGTGAAAAATCGCCCGCGCCGAAGTCGATTGTTTTACTGGCGCAGAATGAAGCGGGTTACATGAATCTGATGAAACTGAATTCATGTGCGTTTTTGGAAGCGGGCGATGCGTTGCCCCATGTCACGTTGGATCAGTTAACGCAGTTTTCAGATGGGTTGATTTGTTTGTCGGGTGGCGCACTTGGGCCGTTGGGGCAGTTGGTGCAAGACGGCCAATCCGATAAGGCGCGTGCTTTTGTGCAGTGTATGGCAGGGATCTACCCTGATCGGTTTTATATCGAACTGCAACGTCACCCAGACGGGGACCATCCGCGCACGCCCGTGGAGGAATTGACTGAAAGCCCGATGATTGCACTGGCTTATGATCTGGAATTACCGCTGGTGGCGACTAATGACGTATATTTCCCGAAACGCGATATGTATGAAGCCCATGATGCGTTGATCTGTATCGCAGACGGGGCCTATGTGGATCAACAAAATGACCGCCGCCGTTTGACACCCGAACATTACTTCAAATCACAAGACGAGATGGTCAAGCTGTTTGCTGACTTACCGGAAGCGATAGAAAACACGGTTGAAATTGCCAAGCGTTGTGCGTTTAAAGTTTATAAACGTGACCCGTTATTGCCGAAATTTGCCGATAACGAAATTGAAGAACTGAACCGTCAAGCCAATGAAGGCCTGAAAAAACGGTTAGAGGTTATACCCCATGCAGTGAGTGTGGAAGAGTATCAAAAGCGGTTGGATTTCGAGCTGAAGATCATCGAAGGCATGGGGTTCCCTGGCTACTTTCTGATCGTGGCCGATTTCATTTACTGGGCCAAAGAACATAATATTCCTGTGGGGCCGGGTCGTGGCTCGGGTGCGGGCAGCCTTGTTGCCTATGCGTTGACAATTACCGATCTTGATCCGTTACGTTATTCACTGCTGTTTGAGCGGTTCTTGAACCCGGAACGGGTTTCAATGCCCGACTTTGATATCGACTTTTGCATGGATCGCCGTGAAGAGGTGATCCAATATGTGCAAGAAAAATATGGCCGCGATAAGGTAGCACAAATCATCACCTTTGGTGCCTTGTTGTCAAAGGCCGCCGTACGCGATGTGGGGCGCGTTTTGCAGATGCCTTACGGGCAGGTTGATCGCCTGTCAAAACTGATCCCTGTCGAAGGCGTAAAGCCTGTTTCCATTACCAAAGCGCTGGCGGATGAGCCGCGCTTGCGTGAGATGGCTAAAGCGGAAGAGGTCGTTGACCGCATGCTGAATTATGCGGGGCAGCTGGAAGGGTTGCTGCGTAACGCATCCACCCACGCGGCCGGTGTTGTGATTGGTGACCGTCCGCTGGACGAATTGGTAGCACTTTATAAAGACCCGCGTTCGGAAATGCCCGCAACCCAGTTCAATATGAAGTGGGTCGAACAGGCGGGGCTGGTCAAGTATGACTTTCTAGGCCTGAAAACTTTGACGGTCATTCAAGGTGCCGTTGATTTTCTGGCAGATCGTGGCATTGAGATTGATATCGGTGCGATTGATCTGGAAGATCAGGCAACTTACGAGCTTTACGCATCCGCCAAAACTGTGGCGGTGTTTCAGGTGGAAAGTAGCGGCATGATGGATGCGCTAAGGCGCATGAAACCCACCTGTATCGAAGATATTGTGGCGCTTGTGGCACTCTACCGCCCTGGCCCGATGGAAAACATTCCAATGTTCTGCGATGTCAAGAATGGCCGCGCGGAACGTGAATTGATGCACCCGTCCATCGACCATCTGCTGGATGAAACCCAAGGTATTATCGTCTATCAGGAACAGGTGATGCAAATCGCGCAGGAAATGGCGGGCTATTCATTGGGCGGTGCTGACCTGCTGCGCCGCGCGATGGGTAAGAAAATTCAGGCCGAGATGGACAAGGAAAAGCCGAAATTCCTGAAAGGGGCGGCCGATAACGGGGTGGACGCGAAAAAAGCCAATGAAGTTTGGGACTTGCTGGACAAGTTTGCCAATTACGGCTTCAACAAATCCCACGCGGCGGCCTATGCGGTGGTGTCTTATCAGACGGGTTGGTTAAAGGCGAATTATCCGGTTGAGTTTATGGCGTCTGTGATGAATTGCGATCTGCACCTGACCGATAAGCTGAATGTTTACCACCAAGAGGTAAAACGACTGGAAATCGAAGTAATCCCGCCTTGTGTGAATCGTTGCGATGCGAAGTTTAGTGTGAAGGACGGCAAGGTTGCCTATGCGCTGGGTGGTTTGAAAAACGTCGGTGCCGAAGCTATGCGGTTGATTACGGACGCACGTGCTGAGGGTGGTGATTTCAGCGATCTGTTTGACTTTGCACGCCGCGTTGATTTGAAACGCGTCGGTAAACGCCCAATGGAAATGCTGGCCCGTGCGGGCGCGTTTGATTTGCTGGATGGCAATCGGCGCAAATGTCTGGAAAGTGTTGATCAACTGGTGGCTTATTCGTCCGCCACCCATGATGATCGCAACTCTGCCCAAGGCGGGTTGTTTGGGGACGCGGGTGAGGCTTTACCCTCGCCGCGCTTGACGATGACCGAAGACTGGTTGCCGAATGAACGCTTGGGGCAAGAACATACCGCCATCGGGTTTTACCTGTCGGGGCATCCGCTGGATGATTATGCGGGGGCATTGAAACGCAAGAATGTACTGACGCTGGACGAGCTGCATCAAAAGGCGGCGGGCGGTACTGTGGCGGCGAAAATCGCGGGGTCTGTGGCGGGAAAACAAGAACGTAAATCGGCGCGTGGTAACCGCTTTGCCTTCGTGCAACTATCTGATCCAACTGGGTTATATGAGGTCACGGTGTTTTCCGACACGCTGGAAAAATTCCGCGACCTGCTGGAACCGGGCCAGAATGTGGTGCTGTCGGTTAAGGCGGAACTAGAAGCGGATCAATTGAAGCTTCTGGCCCAAGGCGTGCAGGCTGTTGACGCATCTGTGGCCGATGCCGCTGCAATGGGGTTGAAAATTTTCGTCAATGACGAAGCCGCCGTGGGGTCGATTGCAACACGGCTGGATGAGGTTTCAAAAGGTGCAGGCCCGCGCGGCCGCGGCCCCGTGCATTTAGTGCTAATCCATCCTGACCTGCCGGGCGAGGTTGAGATTGCGCTGAAAGACGAATACCCGCTGAACCCGCAGGTGAAGGGTGCCTTGAAGCATATTCAAGGGGTTCAGTTGGTGGAAGAATTTTAAGGAAAAGTCATGAATAATTTCCAACCAAAGTCAGCAGACTTCAATAAAAAAGTCAGAGACAGCTTCGCCCGCCAAGCCGCGATGCAAACGCTGGGTATCAGGATTGATACCGTGCGCCCCGGTGAAGTCATCTTGGCATTGGATTATGACAAGGCCCTAACGCAACAACACGGGTTTATGCATGCGGGTATTATCACAACCGGGTTGGACAGTGCCGCGGGCTATGCCGCATTTTCATTGATGGCAGATGATGCTGCCGTGTTAACTGTGGAATTCAAAACAAACCTGATGTCCCCCGCAAGTGGTGAAAGATTTTTGTTCAAGGGGATCGTTATAAAACCCGGACGCAGTTTGACGTTCGTAGAAGCCAAGGCCTATGCGCTGAATGGAGGCCAAGAAAAATTGATTGCGACGATGAGCGCCACGATGATGGCGGTGGTCGGGCGTGACGGGATTAAGGGTTAAAACTTACACACCCAAATCAATGCCCTTTGTAATACCCGTCATAAATCGGTTCCAGCGTGCCTTCGTCAAACAGTGATGATACGGATGTGCCGTTGGCGATGTTCAGTGTGGCCTGTGCCAGCAAAGGTGCGGTTGGCACGATGCGGATTTTGCCGCACGCGGCAACTTCCGGTGTCGCTTCAATCGAGTCTGTTATGACAAGTTGTTTCATGCTTGATTTGGTAATGCGTTCAACCGCAGGACCAGACAGCACACCGTGTGTGATATAGCTGTGTACTTCCGTCGCACCTTTTTCGATTAATGTATCAGCCGCTTTGCAAAGCGTACCTGCCGTGTCGCAAATATCGTCCACGATGATACATTTGCGCCCCGCAACATCACCGATGACGGTCATTTCGGCCACTTCACCGGGGGTGTTGCGGCGTTTGTCGACGATCGCCATATCAGCACCAATCCGTTTGGCCAGTTCACGCGCACGCGCCACACCGCCCACATCGGGGGAAATGACCATAACGTCTTTCATGTCTGCGAAATTATTAATTACATCCAAAGCGAAAATTGGTGCTGCATATAGGTTGTCTACCGGAATATCGAAAAAGCCCTGAATTTGGGTAGCATGCAAATCCATTGTCAGAACCCGTTCAATCCCGGCTTCGGCAATCAGGTTTGCAACCAGTTTCGCCGAAATCGGTGTGCGGGCCTTGGTACGGCGGTCTTGGCGGGCATAACCGAAATACGGGATTACCGCAGTTATACGCTGTGCAGATGAACGGCGCAAAGCGTCGGCCATGATCAGCAGTTCCATCAGATTGTCATTGGCAGGGTTCGATGTGGATTGCAGGATGAACATGTCCTCACCGCGTACATTGTCATAAACTTCGATGAAAATTTCCTGATCGTTGAAGCGTTCAATGCGTGCATCAATCAGGTTCACGGGACTTCCGCGTAACAGTGACATGCGTTTTGCTATAGCTTTGCTTAATGTGCGATTGGAGTTTCCAGAGATGAGCTTTGGTTCGACCAGTGTGTTCATCGGTAATTTTCCCAATTTCAGGGCTGTTGGCAGCAGCGTGTTGGTATTGCTTTCGCATAACACCGCAAAATGATTTTGCCTAGTCGTTACCTAGCTGTTACCAAGAATTAAATGTTATTTTAGGAGAAAAAGATGACACAAATCGATTATTATCTATTTCCACTGTCGCCCTTCGCCTATTTGGCGGGAATCCGTCTGGAAGAGGTTGCTACAAAACATGGTGTTTCGATCAATTACAAACCCTTTGGGTTGATGAAAGTGTTTGAGGAAGTCGGCACGCCACCCCCCGCAGAACGCCACCCGAACAAAGCAAAATACCGTGCTCAGGATATTGTACGGGTGGCAAAGTTCAACGATATGCCGGTGAACCTGAAACCTGCGCATTGGCCGACTAATCCTGCACCTGCGTGTTACGCGATTATTGCCGCGCAAAATTCGGGCGGCGGTGATTTGGGCGGGTTGGTGCATGCGTTGCTTCGTGCCTGTTGGGTCGAAGAAAAAGACATCGCGAATGATGATGTGATTAAGGCATGTCTGACAGCCAACGGTTTTGATGCGGGGCTTGCCGATAGTGGCCTGTTGGCGGGTGCCGAGATATTTGGGCGTAACACCGAAGAGGCCGTGAAAGCGGGCGTTATCGGCACACCAACCTATGTGGTCAATGAACAGGTGTTTTGGGGGCAGGATCGTTTGCCCCATCTTGATGCCTACTTGTCCGAGATTGCCTAACCCGCGATCAATTCCAAAAACCGTTCAACATCCTGCGGTGTTGTTGACCAGCTTGTAACCAGTCGGGCGGTCAGCAATTCATCGTGTGGCCCTTTTTCAGGGTGATCGGCCTCAGGCCAAGCGTAATACATTGCACCAGCGGCCTGTGCCAGTGCGTGACCAGATCGTGGCCAACCGCAAAAAAGCATGTTTGCCTGCTGCGGATGGATGAATTTAGAGCCTTTGATGTTTCTCAGGCCAGCCGCCAGTTGATTGCCCATTGCATTGGCGTGTTTGGCCAGTTTGATCCACAGATCATTGGTCAGATAGGCTTCCATCTGTGCCGACAGAAAACGGTACTTTGAAAACAGATGCCCGCCGCGTTTGCGGCGCAGTTCGAATTCCCAAGCTTTATCGGGATCAAAGAAAACAACCGCCTCTACCCCAAGGCAACCGTTTTTGGTGCCGCCGAAACTGACTGCATCAAAACCGGATTTCCATGTCATTTCCGCGGGTGTGCAATCAAGGGCGACCATGGCATTAGCAAAGCGTGCGCCGTCCAGATGGGTGGCGATGCCGAACTCTTTGGCAATCGCGGTTAATGTCTGCATTTCTGCCAAGCTATAAACTGTCCCGACTTCGGTGACATTGGTGATTGATAAAGCCCCACGTTGGATATTGTGGACGCCTAATTGCCCGGTGATCGTTGCTTTTGCGCGAAATTTATCGGGATCTATTTTACCGTCCGGCCCGTCGATGAGTAACAGCTTGGCCCCGCCTGCATAAAATTCCGGTGCGCCGCATTCATCTTCTTCGATATGGGCCGTCGGGTGGCAGAATATGGCTTGCCACGGGTCAATCAGACTGGCCAAAGCCAGCGCGTTGGCTGCAGTACCGGTTGCGACCAGATAAACCGCAGCTTCCGGGGCTTCGAACACCTTGCGGATCATGTCCCTGACCTGTGTGGTGGCTCCATCGTTGCCGTATCCGCTGGCATAACCTTCGTTCATACGCACGACGGCATCCATGATTTTCGGGTGGGCAGGGGCACTGTTGTCGGACGCGAAATACATTATTGCAAACCTTCTATTATGTAGTCTTCAAGATCATCTTCATTAACGTCATACTCTGCAAGAGTTTTTCCGTGCATGCTTATCCCAGCCACATGAACCGATTGTGGATCACCTGAAATCAAAGGGTGCCAGTCAGGTAAGGTGTTGCCTTCTTCGATTATGCGATAAGCGCACGTTGATGGCATCCAATGGGCGTTACGTTCGATATTTTCGGGTGTTAATACCACGCAACCCGCAACCAGTTGTTTGCGCAGTGCATAATTGCCGCAACGACATGTATTGTCGTCAAACAGGCGGCATGCGATATTGGTGTAGTGCACTTCGCCCCCGTCATCAACTTCCAGCTTCAACAGGCAGCATTTGCCGCAGCCATCACACAGGGCTTCCCACTCATCGCGGGTCATGTCCCCCAGATCAATGGTTTCCCAGAATTTGGGGCGCAGGTTGGTCTTATCTGTCATGTGGTTATTTCTGTCGTAAAAATGTGGTGAAGGAAAGTAAGAAAGCTTGTGAGCGTAGCGCCCATGCCATAGCGTTGACCCTGATGAAAGAAACAGAGCTATATGCGCCAATCAAAACCCATCTTGAAGGGCAGGGGTATGACGTTAAGGCGGAAGTCAAAGATTGCGATCTTGTGGCTGTGCGCGGCATGGAAGACCCCGTGATTGTTGAGCTGAAACTGTCCTTATCCATCGCACTGTTGATGCAAGGTATCGACCGCCAATCCATGACGGACGCGGTTTATGTGGCTGTGCCTGCGGGCAAGGGAAAACGCTGGGCATGTCAAGTGAAGGACGCAGTGAAACTGTGTCGCCGCTTGGGGCTTGGGCTGATGTCTGTTCGCTTTGACGCTGCTACGCCGTCTGTGTTGGTGCATTGTGATGCGGGGCCGTATCGCCCGCGCAAGGTGAAGGTACGCAAGCTAGCCTTGTTGAAAGAGTTTGAACGGCGTGTGGGTGACCCGAATACGGGCGGGCAAACACGGCGTAAAATTATCACAGCGTATCGCCAAGATGCCTTGCGTATTGCAGCCGCTTTGGTTGAGGGGCCGAATAAACCACGAGTTTTGGCGGAAATGCTGGGCGTGG
This sequence comes from Amylibacter sp., assembly GCA_021775355.1. GTDB lineage: Bacteria > Pseudomonadota > Alphaproteobacteria > Rhodobacterales > Rhodobacteraceae > Amylibacter. Next base: position 53,674 of record JAJFHZ010000001.1, read on the forward strand.
GAAAAGCCGCCGGTATTTTACAGGCCGATCATTATGGCTGGTTTGAACGGGTGGAACGCGGAGTTTATGAGCTACGCCCATCAGGGCATGAGGCGTTGAAAACCTATGCGGATATTGTCAAAGCTTTGCAAGGATAGTGCGGCTTTCAACGCAATCCGCCTCAATTTGAAGGATCAATTCGTCAAGGCTGTCGAACTTCAGTTCGGGCCGTTGGAACTGTACAAGGGCTACGGATATTTCAGTGTCATAAATATCGCCGGAAAAATCAAAGATAAAAACTTCCAGATTCGGAACATTCATCCCAAACGTAGGCCGATCCCCAATGGATGCCGCCCCTTTGTATTTACCTTTGTGTGGGCCTTCCAGAACATCAACCAGAACCGCATAAACCCCGAATTTCGGCAGGTGCAGCCCGTCTAATGACAGGTTCGCGGTGGGATAGCCCAAATCACGCCCGCGTGCATCGCCATGTTCCACACGCGCGTCAATACGGTGCCAGTGGCCCAACATGCGTGCGGCGTCTTCGGGGCGTCCCTCACTTAAAGCTGTGCGAATGGCGGTTGACGAAAAGATGCCTTTTTCGTCCGATACAAGCGGTAAAACGGTGACGCCGAAGCCCATTTCATCTCCCATATTGCGCAGCATATCGGCATTGCCTTCGCGGCCTTTGCCGAATTGAAAATCAGCACCGACCACGACGTGTTTCAGACCAAGACTTTCGTGGATCACATCGTGGCAAAATGCATGGGCGGTCAAGCCGGATAGTGCTGCATTGAAATTCAACTGGTAAAGATGTGTAACGCCCAGTTTTTCCAGACGATGAGCTTTGGCTTCGGCACCCATCAAACGGAATGCAGGCGCGTCAGGGGCGAAATATTCACGCGGATGCGGCTCAAACGTCATGACGCCCATTGGGCAATTCAGACGTTCAGCCTGTTCGCGCACGACATCCAGTATTGCCTGATGGCCTAGATGCACACCGTCGAAATTGCCGATGGCAACGGCGGCACCAATGTCATCGGTATTGGCAAATTGATAGTCGCGAACAATATGCATCAAAGTTCTCTTCAGATTTGGTTACCGCAGATGACCCATAGAATAGGTCGGCGTCAACTGGGCTTTTGCCAAAAAAGCATTCAGCTTGACCGGATCAGGCTGACCGTCCGTTGCTGTTTCGCCTGCCGCCAAGCCCCCTGTGATGAACAGGCTGTCGATGTCTTCACCAATTGCACCCCGGATATCGGTGTTGATACCGTCGCCGATGCCGATGATTTTCTTCGGCAACACTTCGCGCCCTGTGATTTGGGTTAGCCGCTGATAAGCAAGGTCGTAAATGGGCGGGTGCGGTTTTCCGAAATAATGCGCCTCACCGCCCATTTCAGAATAGGCTTGTGCCAATGCACCTGCACAATAAATACGCTTGTCCCCACGATCGACCATCACATCGGGATTGGCACAGAGCATTTTTAAACCGTTGTTTTTAGCTTCAAGAAAAATCGCACGATAATCTTCGGGGGTTTCGACGTTGTCATCAAACAGGCCCGTGCAAACAATACCTTCAGCTTGATTTAAAGGGACGTGGGCCACATCAATACCGGCATAAAACGGTGCGTCACGTTCCGGCCCAAGTGCAAAAACCTTTTTGCCATAAGCGCCGGATGCCAAGGCCGCACGCGCCGCATCACCACTCGATACACAGCCCCGATAAAGATCGCGCGAAACACCGATACCGTCGAGCTGTGTAAAGACTGAACTGGATGGGCGCGGGCTGTTGGTCAGCAATAAAACTGTGCCGCCCTTGTCACGAAATGCTTCCAGTACAGCCACAGCAGCCGTAAAAGGTTTTATACCGTTATGAAGACATCCCCATAGATCAACCAAGGCGGCATCATATTTGTCGGATATCTGGGCAAAATTATCGATAATTTGTGTCATAGTCCGTGCGTATCAGGACGATTGGTTCCTGACCAGCCATATTGATTTACAAAGGGTCAAAATATCATTGCCAAAGGCGTCAAGGCTTACAAATTACCGCCTTGCTGGTATCCGGAACCCGGTTTTGACTAAATATGTTGTAAAAACGCATCGGCGACTTGTTGCGAAAAGATAACGTTCGCGGTCATACGTTGATGCATGATGCAAGTTACTGGATTGATCGTGCATCAAAGAAAAATACCGCACAAACAATGGAGTGATCTTGTGAATTGTTTTTGTCAGCCGTAGTAAGAAACACATCCCCAAGTTTTACGGGGCATGTCTAAGGAGATTGTAAAATGCCACATTTTGTTATCGAACAGGGTAATGCCTTGTTAAATGATGCGGACATCAATGATGTTTTGCAAATCACGCTGGATTGTGGCGGCCGCATGGATTTTATCAACAAAGACGACATTAAAGTCAGGTTACTGCCCTATACGCATTTTGTGGCAGGTGACGGCAGAACAAGTTTTCTGCATATCACGGTTTACCTACTTGATGGCCGGCCCGACGCTTTGAAAGAAGTCCTTTCCATGGCACTTCGCGATGAATTGGATCAGCGCTTTTCGCTAGTGCAAAGCATTTCTATTGATGTGCGCGATATGAACCGTGCGTGCTATAAGAAACGGCTGGCCTAAGCCTTGGTCATATTTGAAGCATTATGATTTTCTTTTTGTCCAATCGTAACTTGACTCTGATCTTTCCTATCCCTAAATAACTGTCGTTAGCACTCGTAGGAGGTGAGTGCTAATGTTTGTATCACCTCCTGAATTGATAATTTTAACAAACAACGGAGCAATCCTAATGGCATTTACACCTCTGCACGACCGTGTACTGGTTCGTCGTCTTGAAGGCGAAGAAAAAACCGCAGGCGGCTTGATCATCCCTGATTCAGCAAAAGAAAAACCAGCTGAAGGCGAGATTATCTCTGCTGGCGAAGGCGCACGCAAAGACAGCGGCGAACTGATCCCAATGGCTGTTAAAGCCGGTGACAAAGTTTTGTTCGGCAAATGGTCCGGCACAGAAGTCACTATCGACGGCGAAGAGCTGTTGATCATGAAAGAAGCTGACATTCTTGGTCTGCTTTAAGCGCTAAATATTTGAATTAGGAGTAGCTATAATGGCTGGTAAAGACGTAAAATTCGGCACAGACGCCCGTAACTTGATGCT
>JAJFHZ010000002.1 GCA_021775355.1 Amylibacter sp.
ACCCAATGCGCCTTGCAATTTCCCTCATACGGGCCGAGGTTGAAACCGTTCTTTTCCTGTCGCAGGTAATAGGAGCTGTCCACATCGCGCAGCAAGGGCAGCTTGCCGTGTTCCTTGGTATGGGCTGCCAGTTCGGGGACTTCTTCAGACAGCAAATACTGATGGCTCATCACCATCATAGGTACAGTGCGCCCGCCATATGGCTTGAACCATTCACCAACACGTTGGGCATAATAACCCGCAGCATTAACCACAAACTCGCAGCGAATATCGCCTTTTTCTGTATGTACAACCCATTCATCGCCATCGCGGGTCACACCTGTTGCAGGTGTAAAACGCAAGATTCTTTGCCCCATATCCCGCGCACCCTTGGCCAAGGCTTGGGTTAACTGCGCAGGGTCAATATCGCCGTCGTGCGGATCATAAAGCGCGCCATGCAGATCGTGGGTTTCCAAGAACGGATAACGTTGTTGCGTTTCTTCAGGGGACAATATCTCGATATCCATACCCTGATAACGGCCCATGCCTGCGGCACGTTCAAATTCCTGCATCCGTTCCTTGGAATGCGCCAGACGGATTGAACCCGTAACGTGGTAGTTCATAGGGTAATCAACCTCTGCGCCCAAACGACTGTAAAGTTCTGTCGAATAACGTTGCATATTCATGATCGACCAACTGGTGGAAAACGTTGGCACGTTGCCAGCAGCATGCCATGTTGATCCCGCAGTCAATTCGTTCTTTTCTAACAGAACGCAATCGGTCCAGCCGGCTTTTGCCAGATGATAAAGCGAAGAAGCACCTACAACCCCACCACCAATAATGACCACCCGTGCGGTGGTTGGAAAATCAGACATTTATTCTCTCCTTAGTCGATTACAAGTTTGGCCGCGATACCGCCAAACAGAATTGCAGAAATCTTGTTTAATATTTTCACCCGAAGCCGCAGCGCGTTGGCCAACAGACCTGCCGCAAACCCAAGCACCATCACAAACATAAAGCCGAAGAGCTGGAATATCGCGCCAAGGATCAGGATTTGCATCCAGATCGGGCCAATGGTCGGGTCAGTGAATTGCGGAATGAAGGCAAAGATAAACAGCATGGTTTTGGGATTCAGAACATTGGTCAGAAACCCGCGTTTAATCGCTGTACGCACACTTGGGGCGGCAGTACCTGTGCCAATATCACCCGTACTGCGCCATGCATGAATAGCCAGATAACAAAGATAAGCTGCGCCCAGATATTTTATTATCTGATAGGAAGCCGGATAAGCAAGCAACATCGCTGAAACCCCCGCAGCGGCTAATAAAACATGTAATGTTACCCCGATGTTCACGCCCAATGCGGCAGCCACACCAATGCGTGGGCCACCTGAAATACCACAAGCTGTGATAAATAGAAAATCAGCGCCCGGTGTGATGTTCAGCAGCAAACCTGCCGCGATAAAAGCGGACAACACGGCTGGATCAAATCCCGTTATCACATCCCACATACCTATTGATCCCTTTGCTTTGGGCCAGTTTCAATAGCGTAGTAATCACCTTTGTCAGCCACATAAATATGCGCGGCGGTTTCAAGTCCGGTTGCCCCATCCAAAGTTCCAGTTCCTACCGAGGTCGCGTTTTCACCATCAAGCTGCCAAAACAGGCTGGCACCACAGTCTGTACAAAAACCGCGCCGCGCCGAAGCCGATGATCGAAACCATTTCAACCCGTCATCCTTGGTTATCCGAAACCGATCATTTGGAACTTGGGTTGCAGACCAGTAATGCCCGCTGGTTTTGCGACATTGCGTACAATGACATGCCACCGACGGACGTAGCGGTCCGTCCAGCTCATATTTCACCGCTCCACACTCACATGATCCTTTGTGCATTCAACTCTCCTTTAGTAAACTGGCGGGGCAATCACCCAGACTACAACTACATTTTCCGCGCTTGGGTTTGCCCATTTGTGCGGCTCGCCACGAATACGAAAACTGTCGCCAGCATCCAGATCAAACTTCTGATCTCCAATCCAAAGCGTCAGGCACCCCGAAATCAGGTAGCCGACTTCCTGTGTCGGGCGCACCACAAAATCCTCTAGTCCCGCCCCCGGTTCAAAGGTGGAATGGATAACCTCAAAGTCATCCGTTAGGTCAGGCGACAATAACTCTTCTATTAACCCGTTTGTTCCCGCGCCGATTTTGCGCCGCGTATCTTTGCGTACAATACAACCAACTTCTGAAGCTTTTGTCTCAGCTTGGCCAAAAAAAATCGATATCGGTACATCCAATATATTTGAAATCGTGCGCAACTCATCAATGGAAGGTTCCGAAATATCTCGTTCAACTTGGCTCATCCAGCCCACAGAACGATCCAATTTTCCAGACATTTCAATCAGCGTAATACCCCTAGATTTACGAATGCTACGTAGATCCGCACCAAGAGAGCCAGAATTTTGCAAATTATGTATCATAGCAATCCGTGAAATTTATGCGTATAATTTCACGGATTGCTATAGTTTGGCTTGCTTGAATACGACCTTTTATGTCGCAGATAAAAAATAGTGTTGAATAATTTGCCAATAAGTGTGACTTATATCACTTATTGGCAATTCATCAACTTTTCGCGACCCATGCTTCGAAACGAACACACATTCCCAAAGGACTCACTTCTTGGCAGTATCAGTCAAGAAAGTTGGGATGTTTTATCCAGATCGTGGACAACCAAACGTTATAAATCCAAACAATTCCTAATCTCCGCCGACGATGAAAATGCGGATGTCTTTTTCATCTTAAGGGGGGAAGCCCGCGTCACTATTTACACCTCTACAGGACGCGAGGTAACACTTGTTTCCATTTTGCCCGGCGATAGTTTTGGCGAGTTTGCAGCGATTGACAATGAACCGCGTTCAAGCAGTGTCGTTGCATCCTGTGAATGCTATGCGGCAACTTTGACTGCCAAACAATTCCGAGAGTTGCTGAAAACCCATCCGGATATTTCTTTTGAATTGCTGAAAATCATGATCGCACATTTACGCAAGCTGAATACGCGGGTAACAGATTTCAATACAAAATCCGCAGATCTACGATTACAAGAAGCCTTGGTTGATCTGGCAGAACAGCATAGCCATGGCCAAGACGATATTTTGATAGAACGCCCCCCCACACAAAGCGAACTGGCAGCATTTGTATTTTCTTCGCGTGAAAATGTCGCGCGTGAAATGGGACGATTGCGCAAAACAGGTGTAATAGCACGCAAAAAACGCAGCCTACACATTCCTTCACTTAAGCGATTACGCAAAACCGTTGTCAACAATCAATAAGCATTTCATTGGTTGCGCAAAATATCAGATATGGATAGCGTCCCGGAAAAAGCTATATTCATAAGGTGAATCTTCCAATGGAAACTCGCAAAACAGGTGATCCTATTAAAATTGTCATAAACGGATTTGGCCGCATTGGCCGTCCAATTGTACGTATGTTGGCACAAGGCAACACTGGCTTTGAACTGGTGGCGATCAACGATATAGCGCCCTTGGAAACCTGTGCTTATCTTTTCCAATATGACAGCGTTTTCGGCCCATTTCAGGGAACGGTCGCGGTCGGTGAAAGCGCGCTGATCGTAAATGGGCACTCTATTCCGTTTTTCCAGACCGAAGATATTGGCGCATTGGATTTATCGGACGTAGATGTTTTACTGGAATGTACTGGACAAGTGAACAGCCGCGATATGGCAGAGCGTGGTTTGCAGGCGGGGGCTAAAGCCGTGTTGATTTCCGGGCCGTCCGATGCGGCCGACATCACACTGGTTATGGGCGCGAACGAAGCTAAAATGGGCGCGCATAAAATCATTTCAAACGCGTCGTGTACCACCAACGCATTGGCCCCTTTGCTACGTGTTTTGGATGACAACTTCGGGCTTGAAAGCGGCCATATGACGACAGTGCACTGCTATACCGGCAGCCAGCCCACAGTGGATAAACCGCGTGGCAATCTGGCCCGCTCACGTGCGGCAAGCCTGTCAATGGTGCCTACGACCACAAGTGCGCAGCGGTTGACAGATTTGGTTTTGCCGCACCTTAAGGGCCGGGTTGAAGCCCGCGCCATTCGGGTGCCAACCGCCAGCGTTTCGGCCATTGATCTGACCGTGCAAACCAAATCGGACGTGACGATCGATACTGTAAATACGGTTTTGCAGAACTCCGCTGAAACCAGCCCCGTATTTGGTTGGATCACCCAGCCTTTGGTATCCACAGATTTACGTGCACGATCCGAGTCTATTATTATAAACGGCCGCGAAACATCCGTTTCTGTGGGCGGCTTACTACGGGTCTTTGGCTGGTACGACAACGAATGGGGCTTTTCCAATCGTATGCTCGATATGGCAAGATTGATGGCAAAGCGGGGTTAGGCTGTCTTGCGTGTAAACACCCAGTCGTTTTCACCTGACAGTTTAGGTTGAAACTTATAGCCATCCAGATCGAAATCTTTCAGCCCTTCGGGCGTTTCAATACGGTTTAAAACCATGTAACGTGCCATCAGACCGCGGGCCTTTTTGGCGAAGAAACCAATCATTTTCAGCTCGCCATCACGTTCTTCTTTAAAGGCGGGTGTGATGATGCGCGATGTCATGTTCTTACCCGTTGCCTTAAAATATTCAGTGGAAGCGCAATTGATCACCACACCGTCCGATACCAGATCCAGAGCAGTACCTATACGATCACCCCAGTAAACGTATAAGTTGGTGCCAGCTTTGTTTTGCAAACGGCTGCCCATTTCCAAGCGGTACGGTTGAATGCGGTCAAGCGGTTTCAGAACACCGTAAAGACCCGACAGGATACGTATATGATCTTGTGCATAGACCACATCATCCGCCTCCAGATTTCCGGCCTGAAGCCCCGTGTAAGTGTCGCCCGCAAATGCGAAAGCGGCCTGTTTCGAGTTCAGATCATCAGATGCAGGGGCAAATGCGGTAAAACGGGTTTTATTCAATGCCGCCAAATCCTCGCTGATCTTCATCAAGCCGCGTAAATCCGACACCGAAAGCTTACGGGCAATTTTTGCCAGTGCATTTGCATCATCTTGAAAGGCAGGCAGACTTTCGGCAAAACCGTCCGCCAAAGGATCAAAGTTCAGTTTCTTTGCAGGTGACAACACAGCTAACATAATATTCCCCGATTTAAGTAATGCGATAATAGCATTCTTATGCCCCACGCCAAGGCTTATTCGGCGGCAATCACATCTAGAAACACCGCCCCAAACCGTTCCGCTTTTTTTGTACCCACTCCTTGAATCGCTTCAAGCTCCAATAGCGTTCTGGGCCGTTGTTGCGCTATTTTTGACAAAGTTGCGCTGGTGCAATTCATATAAGTATCAAAACCACTTTCACCCTTTGCAAGGCGCACTTGCACTTCTTGTAATCGGTCGAACAATGCGCCCGCACCGCGCCCTGCCAATTTGCGCCGATTGGGATGCACATCCGCCTGCGCGCCCGCAATCACTTCCAAAAACGCTTTTCCGTAACGTTCCAATTTCACCGACCCGACACCGGCAAGACGTGAAAACGCATCCAGATCATCGGGTTTTTGGGTGGCCATTGCAATCAGAGTGTTATCAGGGAAAACCACATATGCGGGGGCTTGAATGGCTTCCGCCAAACTGCGGCGTTTGGCTTTCAGTGCGGAGAGCAAAGCTTCGTCTTCTTCTGCAACCAAGGCTTTCACACGCGGGCCGCGTTTGGATTGCTTAACAATGGTATCGCGGCGCAATTCTATTTTTTGCTCATCACGCAAAATGGGCCGCGCCGCATCGGTCAGCCGCAAGGCACCGTAACGTTCCATGTCAGGGCGGATCAGATCGTAACCCATCATCTGCCTGAATATCGCCTGCCATTGGGCGCGGTCATAGTCTTTGCCTACCCCGAACGTTGGCAAATCCATATGGCCCTTATCGCGCACTTTAGCGGTTTCATTCCCCTGTAGGATATCAATCAGATGCACTGCCCCAAACCATTCGCCTGTGCGCAAAATTGCCGATAGTGCCATGCGCACAGCTGTTGTACCATCAAACAATTCGGGTGGTTTGTCGCACAAATCGCAATGGCCGCAGCTATCCATTTCATCACCGAAATAGCGCAATAAAACCCGCCGACGACAACGGCGTGCCTCGGCCAATCCCAACAGGGCATTCAACCGCCCGTGATCCGCTTGTTTACGTTCCGCAGGCGCCAAACCTTCATCAATTTGCGCACGACGCAGGCGCACATCATCGGCGCCATATAATGTCAGCGTATCCGCAGGCGCACCATCGCGACCCGCGCGACCGATTTCCTGATAATAAGACTCCATCGATTTCGGCAAATCCGCATGAGCCACCCAGCGGATGTCGGGCTTATCAATGCCCATCCCAAACGCCACGGTTGCGCAAACGATTAACCCGTCTTCACGCTGAAATCGGGTTTCCGCCAACCGCCTGTCATCCGGTTGCATACCTGCATGATAGTGCAATGCGACATGGCCTTGTGTGCGCAGGGCCTGTGCCAAAGTTTCGGTTTTTGCCCGTGATCCGCAATAAATAATCCCCGCCTGATCTTTGTGTGCGGCCACAAAATCCAACAATTGCTGGCGCGGCTTATTCTTTGGCGCAAAAGCCAGATGAATATTGGGGCGATCAAACCCTTTCAGGAATACCTGACAGTCACGGCCAGCAAACAATCGCTCCACAATCTCGTCGCGGGTTTCCTGATCCGCCGTGGCGGTAAACGCGGCCAAGGGAACGTCTAACGCATCACGTAACGCGCCAATGCGCAAATAATCAGGGCGAAAATCATGACCCCATTGACTGACACAATGGGCTTCGTCCACAGCAATCATAGACACGTTTGCGCGTCGTAAAAGCAGTGTTGTACCGGGGTTCGCCAACCGTTCTGGCGCGATATACAGCAGCTTCAATTGCCCATCATCAATCGCTTCGAACACCTGTTCGGTTTCTTCTTCGGTGTTACCGCTGCTAAGCGTTCCCGCCATAATCCCAATGGCTCGCAGCGCATTCACCTGATCGCGCATCAATGCAATCAGGGGCGAGATAACTACCGTCAGCCCTTCACGGCAAAGTGCCGGCAATTGGAAACACAAGGATTTGCCGCCACCTGTGGGCATGATCGCCAGAACATCCGCACCGTTTGTTACAGCGGCAACGATTTCTTCTTGCCCCTCGCGGTAGCCATCGAAACCAAAGACATCTTTCAAAAAAGAGGTATGCGCGTTCATTTGTATTTTTCTATTTGACTGCTCGTTAGTATCAGACTCGCATATGTAGAATTGGTGAACAAGTGCGATCTCAAGGCTCAGTGATAAATCCTGCGTCATACAATTTCGCCCGCGTCGGTTTCCACAACGTCTTTGCGTCAATCGAAAACGCATGTTTCAAAAACACCGCATCAATGCCGCGACCTGTCAAGTAAACCTGATCTTTTTCTTGTTCTTCAATTGGATCCACCGTCTGATAGCGAGAAGGAATATCATAACTGTAGCCATGAAAACCTACTTCGGCATCATCTTTCAAGGTTCGCTTTTCCCCCGCCGCAAACACAAGCGTGCAAACCGAATAGCAATATGTTGTTACCTGTGTTTCAAATTCGTTTTCTTCAATCAGCTTCCCAATAGTACGCCCCGCGAAAACAATCCCGCCGTGGCTTTCCAATGAGATGGTTTTCACATTCTTATGTTCACTAAGGATAATCAGCAAAGCGTGGTACATCAGGTAATTCACTTCGCCACCCAAATATATGGTATCACCCTTCAGCTTCACGCTGAAATCATCGTCGCCGAAAATTGTTTTTGCACGTGGCTCGATGAAATAGCGTGTTGCCACAACATCCAAAATTTGAAACCCCATCAACCCTGTCGACACAATCAGAGCCAGGTAAATTCCCCATGCATCACCTTGTAGTCTTTGTAGATTTGCAGCGCAGCGCAACCCGCCCACAATCTGCCAGACCAGCAATAGAGACATAGTCGCAACGCCCAGATTAGCCGCCCAAAATGACCAATCTTCAATCGCAAGAGAAGCAGCAACAAAACTGACACACAAAAGATTGACAAATATCGTCAATCCAAATCCAAGCTGCCCTGTCCAATGGTCCCTAAAATATTTGCGCATATTCTGCCTTTTTCCGTAAGACAGGCATAGCACGAAAGTTAGGAACGTCGCAAAACATGCACCCAAGTATCACCGTATTTACGCGCGTCCTGCATATCAAATCCGTCAGGGGCTGTCTGTTCGCTGCCCTCTTCCCAGACAATCAGGACATCTTTCGCAAGCCAGCCACCATCTTTTGCAGCAATCAGGGCCTTGGCTCCCAAGTCTTTGCCATATGGCGGATCAAGAAACACCAAGTCATACGGTTCACCCACAACAGGCCCCAGTTTGGTGGCACTTCGGCGAAACAGCTTTGTCGTGCCAATCGCACGCAATATATCAATGTTTTGGCGGATCAAGGCGCGGGCTTTAGCCCCTTCATCAATAAACAGAACGTAATCAGCCCCGCGCGATAAAGCTTCAAATCCTAATGCCCCCGTGCCTGCGAACAAATCCAGCACACGGGCACCTGTAATCGGGTCACTATATCCACCGTTGATCAACAGATTAAAGATGCTTTCACGAACACGGTCGGATGTCGGTCGCAAATGTGCGCCCGTATCGCCCTTGCCGACAGATGCAAGCCCCGTACCTTTGAACCGTCCGCCGATAATGCGCATTACATAAACGGTTTCAGATCGGCGGCAGGGTCACCGACAACTTCTTTTGGTATCGTTTTACTCGCTTCGATAACCCGCTTGCCGATCATATAGCCGCGAGGATCATTCATGGCATCAACCGCCAACAATTGATCGCCTTTGTAATACCAAAACGAAACCATACCGTCTTTGTCGCCTTGCCGCGTGATCACGTCATCATAGCCCGTATTCAGGCCTGCAATTTGCAATTTTACATCGAACTGATCTGACCAGAACCACGGCTTGGCCATATACTCTTTACCTGCCCCCATGATATTTTCCGCCACCACTTCAGCCTGATCAATCGCGTTTGGCACGCTTTCCAGACGAATACGGCCACCCTTATAGGGAAACGATGCACAATCGCCCGCAGCCCAGATATTAGGGATGGAAGTGCGCCCCTGTGTGTCCGTTTTAATACCGTTATCCATTTCAACACCCGCAGCTTCCGCCAGTGCAATATCGGGCATGATGCCGACGCCGACGATAGCGAAATCAATATCGAGTTCAGTGCCATCGGTCAGTTTAGCCCCTGTCACACGCGTCTTGCCCATCAAGTGATCAAGGCCGACGCCTTCGATGATTTTCACGCCTTTGGATGTATGCAGGTTACGGAAATAATCCGAGGTTTGCGTACAAGCCACCCGTTGCAAAATCCGGTCAGCCATTTCAACCAGCGTTACCTTTAACCCTTTGGAGGCCGCGACTGCGGCCGCTTCCAGTCCGATATAACCACCACCGATGATCAGCACATGCTTACCTTGCGTAAATTCTGGGGCCATTGCATCCACATCAGTCAGACCGCGCACAACATAGACGCCATCCAAAGTGCCGCCGATGGCGGCAGGCAGGTGGCGCGGCAGAGAACCCGTAGTCAGAACCAGATGATCATATGCAATAGTTTCATCGCCAAGCGAAACTGACACATCATTTACCCTTGTCACCATTTCACCTGTGCGCAAAGTAATTCCATTTTCGCCATAAAACGCCTCTGGTTTCAAATACAAGCGTTCCAATTCCATCTCGCCCAGCAAGTATTTTTTGGATAAAGGCGGACGTTGGTAAGGCGGAGCATTTTCAGCTCCGATCAACGTTATTTCACCCTCAAATCCCAGATTACGCAGCTTCACCACCAGCGAACTGCCAGCCTGACCCGCCCCAACGACAACCACATGCGACATGATTATAAATCCTTTGTGAACACTCTGGCCCAACACCATTGAGCAATCTATACATCAGGGCAAGGTAAACTCAACTTAGAAAGCGACCCACATATGTCATTTACTGTCGGCAACAAACTACCTGCAGCATCCCTTGGCCATCTTGGGGCAGATGGGCCTGAACAGATTGACTTAAACGCAATGATCGCTGGCAAGAAGGTCGTGATCTTTGCATTGCCCGGTGCATTTACCCCGACATGTTCATCCGCCCATATGCCCAGCTTTATCCGTACATACGATCAATTACGCACCAAAGGCGTTGATCAGATCATTTGCATATCAGTGAACGACATATTCGTAATGAAAGCATGGGCCGACGCCACAGGTGCAACCGAAGCAGGTATTCACTGCCTTGCAGATGGTGACAGTGCATTTACCGTCGCCATTGGTATGGATTATTCAGTTCCTGAAACGGGCATGATGTCCCGTTCAAAACGCTACGCGATGATTGTGGAAGACGGCACAATTACAGCCCTGAACGTAGAAGAGGCGCGTGGCGTTTGTGACATCTCGGGTGGTGAAACCATTCTTGATCTACTCTAGGGCCAATTTATCCATCATCGCGGCCAACTTGATATCCAATTCCGACAACCCGCCTGCACTGTGGGTTGTCAGGACCACATCAACACGGTTGTAAACGTTTGACCATTCCGGATGATGGTTCCATTTTTCCGCATACATCGCCACACGAGCCATCCAGCCGAATGCCTTATTAAAGTTTTTGAACTTGAAGCTGCGTTCAATCGCTTCGCGCCCAACTACTAATGTCCATCCACTGGTCAATAAATCCGCCAATGCTGCTACACGTTCTGCATCCGTCAGTTTTTCAGCCATCATATCCCCTAATAAGACTAGATTTTCTCTTGTTCTGTTGGTGTCGGCGTATGATTGAAAGAATATCCTGTGGCACAAGCATCAGTACCGCCAAGCTCTGCAATCCGACGTTTTTGGTCTGCAAAACAGCGGGTGTTCATTTCTTCAGGATCACAGATAGCGCGCAACCGTCGCTCACCTTCTTGCCATGCCGCTTGGATAATTGGATCGTTTACACCCGCCACCGCAAGGTTCACCAACTCGTGCGAATCTGTGTTTAAATTAAATAATTGCGGCGCATGACCTACATAATATACAAATTTCCAATGATCCCAGCGCACCATAAACGTGCCAGTGGTAGAACCGCCGTCATGATATTCGCTGAAAATTGTTCTATCCATATCGTCCGCCCGATTGGCGATTTCCAACAATGAAACGCCCGGTAATGCCCTACTTTTCGTATCATGTCGAATGCCCGTCACATCAACCGCCGTTGCCGCCAGATCAAGCAGCGTCGTTCCGGTTTTAACCCGCCGACCCGCCGGAATACCGGGGCCGGCTGCAATCATCGGAACACCAACGGATGCTTCATACATCACCTGTTTGGTCCAAAACCCCTGATCACCCATCATATCACCATGATCCGAGATATAGACAACAATTGTATCGTCTGCCTGACCGCTTTCTTCCAGTGCCGCCAGAACACGACCAGCACAATTATCCATAAAACTTGTCAGCCCATAATATGCGACTTTGGCTTCACGCATTTTTTGCTCATCAAAATACCGATCATAGTTAAAAAAATCTGCAATATTTTTTAACTCTGAATGTTCGGGTTGCCCAGTTTCCCCGTAACCGATGGGTAGATCAATATCAGCAGGGTCATACATATCGTAATACTCCTGCGGGGCTGTCAGCGGATAATGCGGGCTGACCAATGAAACAAATGCAGCCCATGGCTTTTGTGTCTCTTCGCGGCCTTTCAGCCAGTTTTCCGCCGCTTCGGTAATTGCCAGATCATAGTCTGTGTAACTACTATTCCCTGCCCCGACATCTGCCGCCAGTTCTGCTGCCGATGTATAGTCAGGCGGGTCTTCGCGCAGCAAACCGATTGTCCAACCAACCCTGCCGACAACGTGCATCGGTAAAATTTCTTTGGTAAAGCCATTATCATCTTCGCCGGAACGAAAATGCAGCTTGCCGATTGAAATCACATTCACACCCTGATCACGTAACTGGCGCATCCAGCTTCGCGCCTTCCCGTCATACGGCGTAGCACTGTCCCAGTGGCCGATTTTATGAACATGCTCACCGCAAGCAAGGCTGGCACGTGTTGGCACGCACATCGGGGACGGTGTATAGGCGTTTTCAAATACAGCCCCGCGTGCGGCCAACTTATCAAGGTTTGGCGTTTTTACGATCGGATGCCCAACACACCCCATCACATCTTTGCGGTGCTCATCCGAAATTATAATAAGTAGGTTTTTCTGAAGTTTGGTTTTGGGTGTGTTCAACATCTGCGCTCCAGCTTTTATATCAAGCTACGCACAGCAGTGTTCTGTTAGCAAGCCCGGCATTACGGTTATCTACCCTACCGACTTACGACTGCGCCTGTTTCACCAATGCATCAAAAAGCCGTTGTTGGGTTTCGTCGCCATCAGCGGTTATCTCGGGATGCCATTGCACCCCCAGACACCAAGGATGCGTTTCCAACTCTACTGCCTCTACAACCTCATCAACCGAACTTGCCGTAACCGTTAATACTTTCGCAACCTTACCCAGCGCCTGATGATGCCCTGACATGGTGTGAACAAGTTCAGCCCCCATAACTTTCGCCAACTTTGAATCCGCTACAACATGCACATCATGTGTTGTCCAAAGACTGTCATTGTCGCGGTGAATATCATCGTCGATATGATCGGGCAAATGTTCAAGCAAACTACCCCCCAGCGCAACATTCAACAGTTGTGCTCCACGGCAAATCCCCAAGATCGGCAGGTCAGGCAGCGTGACTGCATGTCTGATAAGATCAAGTTCGACCTGATCTCGCAACTTGTCATGTGGCAAAAGGTTCGGGTGGTCTTCGATACCGTCGTAATGTTCGGGGTGAATATCGGCACCGCCAGAAAAGATAATCCCGTCCAGCCGACACAACAGGTTTTGCGCACCTATTGAAATCGGTGGAATAACAACAGGAATACCCCCCGCCCGCAATACTGCGTTCGAATAATCGGCAGGTGACAAAAGATACGCATCAAAATGCGCATCCTTGATCTGCATTTCCGAAATACCATATCCGGTGATGCCAATAATCGGCCTGTTAGCTTTATCATCCTTTTCAGTCATCATCTTCCACCTGACCCTTTTTGAACGGCCCGTAATCCGTCAAAACTTCAATCTCTTCATCGACAGCATCGCGTTCCGCATCCAGATAGTCGGCAATGGCACGCCGAAATCCGGGGTCGGCAACCCAGTGCAGCGAATAGGTTGGTTTGGGCAAATATCCCCGCGCCAGTTTATGTGCACCTTGTGCACCAGCCTCGACCCGTTTCAACCCGTGTTCAATCGCATAATTTATCGCTTGATAATAACACACTTCAAAATGCAAACAGGGATGATCTTCAGCACACCCCCAATAGCGACCATAAAGGCAGTCGGCCCCAATAAAATTCAGCGCCCCTGCCACCCAGCGGCCTTCACGTTCACACATCACCAACAAAACATCATCGCGCATCTGTTCTTGTATAATGTCAAAAAATTCACGCGTAAGATAAGGCACACCCCATTTGCGTGCGCCAGTATCCTGATAAAACTGCCAAAAAGCGTTCCAATGTTCCGGTTGAATATCTGCCCCTGTTAGTGCGACTATTGCGCCACCAAAGCCTTGTGCCGTCAGCCGCTCCTTACGGATGTTCTTACGTTTGCGCGACGATAATGCCCCCAGAAAATCATCAAAGCTTTGATACCCGTCATTCAACCAATGAAACTGCTGACCAGTGCGTTGTAAAAGCCCAATTTCAGCCCCAACTTCAAATTCTTCTTCGACACAAAAGGTTATATGTAACGATGATAGTTGATTGTTTGCGGCCATTTGCACGGCCCCTTGCACCAAAGCGGATCTACCTATTTTCTCATAACCTTCACGGCACAAAAACCGCCGTCCTGTAACAGGGGTAAACGGCACTGCCGCCTGTAGTTTCGGGTAATACTGCCCGCCTGAACGTTCATAGGCATGGGCCCAATTGTGGTCGAACATATACTCGCCCTGAGAATGGGATTTTGCATAAAGTGGCATGACCGCAATTATACTTTCACCCAATCGTGCAACCAAATGATGCGGTTCCCAGCCGGTCCCGCGCCCAACCGAGCCACTATCTTCTAGCGCGCGTAAAAACCGATAGGTTGTAAACGGATCATTCGAATGGCGCGCACAGCTATCCCAATCGGCCTGCGAAATATCAGACAGACCTTCCAGAACCGTAATCGTTACATCCGCTTTTCCACTCATCGGGTTTGGCCTTAGGCTAAATACCCTTCAAAGGTAATATTATCCGCCATCTTTCGCGCAATTTCTTCTACCATTGCAGTACGCACAGTCCAACACAGGACCGTAGCCCCCTGTTGTTTTCGGTAAGTTACAACCGCATCTTCCAAATGCATAACATGATGTGAAATAAAACAAGCGCCAACACGATCATAATCAGGGATACCCGCAAGTTCCATGCGCCGTCCTTCAGGTACGAAACGCCAGTCTTTGGCCAAAAAAGTACCTGTCACCAACCCGCGCGGAATATCCGGGGCAAATTCAGCGCATTTGGCAACACTATGCGGGTTAAAAGACATCAAAACCGCTGGGCCATCATAATTTTTCAAAACGGAACAGGTGGCCTGTTCCAAAGCGCCCACATTCGGGCCCAGCGCCCCATCCTGATCCTTGATTTCAACGACCAGTGGCACACGGCCATCAATGAACTTCAAAAATGTTTCAAGCGTTGGAATACACTCGTCCCCATGCTTTAGGCGGATAGTCCCCAGCTCTTCCGCCGTCCGCTGGGCAACAGCCCCGACTTCATCCGTCAACCGTTCCAATGAATAGTCATGAAACACCATCGGAACGCCGTCTTTGGACATTTGCAGATCAATTTCAATACCGTAACCATGTTCAATAGCGGCGGCGGCACCTGCGATTGAGTTCTCTGGCCGCCCATCTGTAACATCATGCAAAGTGCGATGTGCAATCGGGGCATCTAAAAATACCTTTGGGATCATCACACAGAAATCTGAAAAATGCCTTCAACCTCAACGGCCACGCCCAAAGGAAGCGATGCACAGCCAACAGCAGCACGTGCATGTGCGCCAATATCGCCAAAAACCTCGACCATAAGATCGGACGCGCCGTTAATCACCGCGGGATGATCGGTAAAATCAAGTGTCGCATTCACAAATCCCCCCAGTTTCACCACCTGAACCACACGATCCAGATCACCACCGCAAGCTTCGCGCAATTGCGCAATCAGGTTCATCCCGCAAACACGCGCGGCCGCAACCCCTTGCTCAACCGAAGTGTCATCACCCAGTTTACCGCAGATCAGGCCACCCGCATCTTTTGAGATTTGACCTGAAACATAAACCATATTGCCAATCACAACATACGGAACGTAATTCGCAGCAGGTGCTGGCGCATCCGGCAATTCAATTCCCAACTCTGTCAAACGTGTTTCGATTTTCCCAGCCATAAGGGACTCCTTGTAAAAAATATGTTATGTGCATAGTTGCAACAGATTCGCACTGACGTCACCCATTATTGTGATAATTTTAATGTGAATATGGACAGATATTCACAAAAGGCTATGTAGAGGTTCGATTTAATCAGTATGAGTAGACCCGTGATTTTTAGGCAAATACCATTTTTACACTTATTTCGCAGAATTACTGTACTTTTTACAGCTTTATGCGTTTTGTCGGCATGCGCGGCACCTGTTACAAAAACGGCTATCAATGACCCCTATGAAAAGTCCAGCCGCAAGGTTCATGCCTTCAATAAAGGTCTGGATCGGGCCCTGATCGGACCTACCGCAAAGGGTTATGGTTTTATTACACCACCTGTATTGATCCATATGGTCAGCAATTTTTCCGGATATCTGGGTCTTCCGGGTCAGGCTGTCAACAATATCCTTCAGGCTGACGCCAAGGGTTTCGGCCAAACCTTATTAACCTTTACCGTCAACAGCCTAACCTTTGGTCTGGGCGATCTTGCAAGCGAAGCGGGCATTACCGACAATAACGCTGATTTCGGTCAAACACTGCACGTTTGGGGTGTGGGGCAAGGTATTTACCACGAAATGCCGGTTTTGGGTCCAAGCACCACACGCGATACAATCGGCTTTGTTGTCGATACCGCCATCAACCCTGTAAATCTACTGGAATCATCAGATGCACGTTGGGCAGGCTTTGGATTTAGCGTTCTTGACCGTCTGGGCGATCGCAATCAATACTCTGAAGTTATTGAAGATACGCTTTATAATTCTGACGACAGTTACATTGCCGCACGATCTCTTTACTTGCAAAACCGTGATTTCAAATTAAATAAAGGTACAATAGACGAAGATAGTTTGGAGGATCCCTTTGCCGATTTTTAAAACATCAAACCGTAGAACATTTCTTGCAGGTATCGGTGCAACTGGCACGATATTGGCGCTACCGTCCGCCGGATTTTCCTTAACCAAGGCAGATGCAGAAAAATTGATCAACAGATTGTCTGACGACATTTTTAAAGTGATTAATTCAGGCAAATCGGGCCCTGCCATGTATAAAGATTTTGACAGGATCTTTGGAAAATACGCAGCCGTAAATGCGATTGCACGCACCTGTTTGGGCCCGCCTTGGCGCGGTGCGACCCCGGCACAACAAAAGGCTTATACAGCCGCATTTCGTGAGTATCTTTCCCGCAAATACGGTAAACGCTTCCGTGAATTCATCGGCTCTGAGATTAATGTCGTCAGTGCCAGAGCAGTAAAATCAGGTGTTTTGGTCAAAAGCCTCGTCACATTCAAAGGCTCGGCACCGTTCATAGTTGAATGGCAAGTTTTTGAACGTAATGGCAAACAACAAATGTTCGACCTTTATATCGAAGGGATCAGTATGATCAAAACCGAACGCGAAGAAGTTGGTTCCATGCTGGACAGAAGCGGCGGGAAAGTCGCAAAGCTGATCACACGGCTTAAGGCAGCCGGATAGCCTTAATTCCTGCGACCGAAAATACCGCCAAGCAACTTATTCATTATCGTCTCGGCGTCTTTCTCGAACTGCTTTAATTCCCTGTCTATGGCGCGTGACAAATTTGTCGGCCTGTCACTGCCATCGGGATTATCCACAATTTCCTCGGGCAGCGGATGGATCATTGCCAACGGTTTTGACGGCAGACCGTCATGCACTCGCAGCATGGTTTCGCGCCATATATCGGCAGGCAAACCACCACCCGTGACACCTGACAGTTTGGAATTGTCGTCATAGCCCATCCAGACACCCGCAACGTAATCAGCGGTAAATCCGACAAACCACGCATCCCGCGCACCTTGGGTCGTACCTGTTTTGCCGGCAGCTTCGCGCCCGTTCAATCTGGCGCGCCGTCCCGTTCCGGTTTCGACAACCTGGTTCATCATATAAATCAGTTCGGCGGCAGCATGGTCGTTGATAACCCGTTTCCCGCTTCCGGTTGATTTTCCCATCAAAGGGGCATTGTCGCCTTGAATAGTCAACTCCATCACACCGTATGGTCTGGCACTGATCCCTGAATTCGAAATACCCGCATATGCACCAGTCATTTCCAGTAGCGTTGATTCAGACGCCCCCAAAGCCACCGCAGGCCCTGCTGCCAATTTGTTTTCAATACCAAAGTCCTTTGCCAGAACCCGTACTTTTTCACGCCCGACTTCTTCGGATATACGAACAGCCGCAGTATTGACAGAAGCAACCAAGGCTTCTGTAAATGTTAGCGGGCCTTTAAAATCACGGGAATAGTTCTTTGGACTCCACGGGCCTGAACCCGGGATATTGATCGTTAAGGGTTCATCGATAACGATCGAATTGTAACTGAACCCGTTTTCCAATGCCGCCGCATAAACAAACGGCTTGAACGACGAACCGGTTTGTCGCAAAGCCTGCGTTGCACGGTTAAAGCCGCCTGCAATCCCCAGATTACGGCCACCCACCATTGCACGCACTGCTCCGTCACGCGACATCACAACAATCGCGGCTTGTGCTTTTGATCCTGCTTTGACCTTATTTTCAAAAATAAAATCAAGTGCCTCTTCAGCAGCTTTTTGCACCCGTTCATCAAAAGTGGTCTTGATCACGATGTCTTCTGTAGTGTCTTTTAAAATAAAATCAGGGCCACTTTCCATAATCCAATCCGCAAAATACCCACCGGCCCGTTTTTCTGCCACGGCTGAAAGTTTAGCGGGGTTGTTCCTTGCGGCAATGGCTTCACCTTTGGTTAAATATCCCTGATTTTCCATCAATCCGATAATCAAATCCGCGCGGCCCTGTGCCCGTCCGATATCGCGTGTTGGGGCAAATTTTGACGGGGCTTTCAGCAGTCCGGCAAGCATTGCCGCCTCGGACGCGCTTAACACCCGCGCCGATTTTGCAAAGTATCGTTGGCTAGCCGCCTCAAAGCCGTAAGAACCCGCACCCAAATAAGCCCTATTCAGATAAATAGAAAGAATTTCATCCTTGGTGTATTTGATCTCCATCGCAATCGACATCGGCACTTCTTTAATCTTGCGCTCTATTGAACGCAAATCGGAAAAATACACCCGTTTGGCAACCTGCTGCGTAATCGTAGACCCACCGTTCCCGGACAGGGGCGACCGCCCTGCGTTTATATTGATACGCATAGCCCCTAAAATACCGCGTGGCGAAATACCGAAATGCCTGTAAAACCGTTTATCCTCGGTCGCGATAACCGCATTTTTCAAGGCTGGCGAAACCGTAGCGGCCGAAACCAGTCCACCAAACTGATCTCCGCGCCAGGCAAAAACATCTCCGTTTCGATCCATCATCGTCACAGAGCCACGCTTACGGTCATCCATCAATGCCATTGCCGGCGGTAAATCCTTGTAATAATAAAAAACGCCCGCGCCCAAAACCAATGCCAGTACAACAGCCACACGCCACATGATCCACCAAATTACGCGCGAAATTGTGCGCAATATAGATTGGAAAAAACCTTTGATACTTTTGCGACGCTTCTTGGGCTTTTTCGCAGGTTTCTTTTTGGGCGCCTTTTCGGGCGGTATTTGAAAATTCTTCACGGGGGCCACCAACGGGGGCCGATTATTACCTTGATTGGCCATAACGGTTCTTTTGCTGCTCTTTTTCGGTCGAATCTAAGCTTTCTATACTGGTTTGTAGAGTACTTATGCTGCGATTAACGCTTTGCTTTATGATTATTTATTAGGCAAAAACCTAGTCACGATTACTTATTAAGCATTTTTGCCATTATTTCACTTCAATCTGCCCACTTTGAATTGCCGCCCTCACGGCCTGCCTTTATTTAGTGGTGAAAAAGAGAGGGTAAAATGAAACTCATTATTGCAACAATCAAACCGTTTAAACTGGAAGCGGTGCGTGAAGCCCTGACATCCGCAGGCGCCACAGGCATGATGGTCACCGAAATCAAAGGGTATGGCGCACAATCAGGCCACACGGAAATTTATCGCGGCGCAGAATATGCCGTCAATTTTGTACCTAAAGTCCGCATTGAGCTGGTCGTCGCCGACGCGCTTGCCGAAACAATCATATCAACCATCGAAGCCACCGCCAAAACCGGTAAAATCGGTGACGGTAAAATCTTTGTCCTGAACGTCGAAGAGGCCGTGCGCGTGCGCACAGGCGAAACCGGCGCAGACGCGATCTAAATCAAGGAAATGAAAATGAACTCTTTAATCAAAACATCCGGTCTTGGCCTGATTGCAACAACCCTACCTGTTGCAACTTTTGCCCAAGATGTATCCGCTGCTGTCCCATCAGAAGTCAGCTATATTTTAACTACCATCCTGTTCCTGATTGGCGGTTTTCTGGTCTTTTTTATGGCTTGCGGTTTCGCCATGCTCGAAGCGGGGCTTGTGCGTTCAAAAAACGTTACCATGCAGCTGACCAAAAATATGGGATTGTTCGGGCTTGCCTGTATTTTCTATTATCTGGTCGGCTTCAATTTGATGTACCCGGGTGACGCATGGGTCGTTCCCAATCTTTTGGGTAGCTTCAGCCCAACTGTGCTAGAGGCCGTTGGCCTATCCGCCGCAGACGCTGATCTATCATACGCCACTGTCGGTTCCGACTTCTTTTTCCAGTTGATGTTCTGTGCGGCCACCGCATCCATCGTGTCCGGTGCGGTTGCCGAACGGATCAAGCTTTGGCCGTTTCTGATCTTTACAGTCATTCTGACTGCACTGATCTACCCTATTCAAGCGTCTTGGAAATGGGGCGGCGGTTTCTTGGATCAAGCCGGCTTCTTGGATTTCGCAGGTTCAACGGTTGTACACTCTGTCGGTGGTTGGGCCGCCCTTGCGGGCGCTTTGATCTTAGGCGCACGTATCGGCAAATACAAAGACGGCAAAGTCATCCCGATGGTTGCATCCAACCTGCCGCTGGCAACACTGGGTACGTTCATTCTGTGGCTGGGCTGGTTTGGCTTCAATGGTGGATCACAACTTGCCATGGGTAGTGTCGGTGATGTCGCAGATATCTCACGCATCTTCGTGAATACCAACGCGGCTGCGGCAGCCGGGGCAATCGCTGCAATGATCCTGACCCAAGTCATCTACAAAAAGCCTGACCTAACCATGATCCTGAACGGTGCATTGGCAGGCTTAGTCTCGATCACCGCAGAACCGCTGACCCCAAGCATAGGGGCCGCATCGATAATCGGTGCGATTGGCGGCGCAATCGTAGTCTTCGGTGTTCCATTCCTTGACCGTTTGAAAATCGACGACGTTGTCGGTGCCATTCCGGTTCACCTGTTCTGCGGCATCTGGGGCACAATCGCGGTTGTCTTTACCAACGATGAAGCGTCACTGGGTACACAGCTATATTCCATCATGGTGGTTGGTATTTTTACCTTCGTTCTGTCAGGCATCGTTTGGTACATATTGAAACATACAATGGGTATCCGTGTCACCGAAGAAGAAGAGGTCACTGGCTTGGATCAAACCGAACTGGGCATGGAAGCTTACCACATCCAAGCATAGCCAATACAAACCCATACAATCAAAACCGACCTCCTTTGGTCGGTTTTTTTGTTAGACGCACCTTGGATAATAGAGTTCTCTATAAAGTAGGAGGAATCAACCATGTCCCAAACTGTCACCCACTTACCCAATCTGCCCTATAAACAGGAACGCACCGATATGGCTGCGGCCTTCCGCTGGACCGAACGTCTGAATATGCACGAAGGGGTTGCCAACCATTTCTCTCTGGCCGTGAATGACGCCGGCACACAGTTTTTGATGAACCCGAACCAGATGCATTTTTCGCGGATCAAAGCCAGCGATATGTTGTTTCTGGATGCCAATGACCCTGAAACATTAAGCGGCCCGAACGCCCCTGACCCCACTGCGTGGGGCCTGCATGGCTCAATTCATCGGCTCTGCCCGCAGGCGCGGTGTGCGATGCATGTGCATTCAATCCACGCCACGGTTTTGGCCAGCTTGGCTGACAGCCGTTTGCTGCCCATCGACCAAAATACCGCAATGTTCTACAACCGTTATGTGATTGACGAAGAATATGGCGGCTTGGCCTTTGAAGAAGAGGGTAAACGCTGCGCCCAACTATTTGCCAACCCGCAACACAAAACCATGATCATGGGCAATCACGGGGTATTGGTGATCGGCGATAGTGTAGCCGACACGTTCAACCGTATGTATTATTTCGAACGCGCCGCCGAAACCTATATCCGTGCCCTGCAAACTGGCCAAGCATTGCGCATTCTGTCTGATGAAATCGCCGAAAAAACCGCGCAGGAATTAGATGATTACCCTGCGCAGGCAGAAAAACACCTGTCAGAGCTGAAAACCATTTTGGATGAAGAAAGCTCGGATTATGCTGGTTAACGGCACACAATCCCAAAACGAAGAATGGAACTATCACCCCGACCTGCCCCTTAAGGACCCATCCCCCTTTACCCACCTGAACAAACCGCGTTTTCTGATCGGTTGGTTGCGTAATAACTGGCTTAGCCTGTCCGAGCGCGTATTGTTGGCAATTCTGGCGGCAGCACTTTGGTTTTTTGCCTACCCATCGCTTGAAACCGCACAGACATTTGCCGTTGGCTGGATAATACAGACTTGGGCGATAAACATGGGTGCAATGCTCACCATCGCGGGTGGGTTGCACTGGTATTTCTATATACACAAAGGCCAAGGCAAGACCCTGAAATTCGATCGCCGTGATCAAACCCGCAACAACCGCAGCTTCCTGTTTGCAGATCAAGTCAAGGATAATGTGTTCTGGTCACTGACCAGTGGCGTTGCCCAACTGACCGCGTTTCAGGTGATCACGATGTGGTTGATGGCCAACGGCTATGCCCCCACGATCACATTCACATCAAACCCTGTGTGGTTTGTCCTGTGGTTGATGCTGTTGCCCGTCTGGTCAGCATTTCACTTTTACTGGGTACACCGCTTGTTGCACATACCGTTTTTCTACACCCGTTATCATTCGCTACATCATCGCAATATCAACATCGGCCCGTGGTCTGGCATGTCAATGCACCCTGTAGAGCACTTCATTTACCTGACAACGCTTTGCATTCACTGGCTTGTTGCCTCACATCCAATTCATCTGATTTTCCATGTCCTATACCAAGGTCCGGGGGCGGCCATGACCCACACGGGCTATGAAGATTTGTTGGTCAAAGACAAACGACAACTGGCTTTGGGTACCTTCTACCACCAACTGCATCACCGTTATTTCGAATGCAACTACGGCAATCAGGAAATGCCATGGGATCGCTGGTTTGGCACTTTCCATGACGGGTCAACAGATGCAACTGCCCAGACCCGGGCCAGAAAGAAAACGATGTACAGCTAATGAATGAAACCGGCAAAGAATGGAACCATCATCCCGAACTGCCAATTCGTATATCACCCTTGTTTAGGTGGCCCTTGCGCCCATTGGAAATTCTACGTTGGTTCTGGGACAGCTGGTTCTTAATCTCGGAACGTCTGATCCTTGTTGGTGTAGCGTTTCTCAGCTGGTACTGGTTGCAACCTGCGTTAGAGACATCACAAAACTTCGCATTTGGCTGGGTAGCAATCATGTGGCTGCGCAATGCGACTTTGATGACGTTGGTTGCAGGCGGTTTGCACTTGTGGTTTTTCACCTTCACGAGTCAGGGCAGCACCCTAAAATACGACCCCCGCGATTTAGCAAAGGGACGCATGTTCACTTTGGGCAGCCAAACCTACGACAATATTTTTTGGACTTTAACCAGTGGTGTCACCGTTTGGACAGCCTACGAGGCGTTGATGATCTGGGCTTTTGCAAACGGTTACCTGACCATCCTGACTTTCAGTACCAACCCAATTTGGTTCGTCGCAATTTTCTTTCTGATCCCGATCTGGGAAAGCTTCTATTTCTACTGGATCCATCGTTGGCTACACTGGCGCCCTCTTTATAAGCTTGCGCATCACGTGCATCACCGTAATTCCAATGTCGGGCCTTGGTCGGGCCTGTCGATGCACCCGGTTGAACACATCATATTCCTAGGCGGCGTTTTGATCCATTGGGTCATAGCCAGTCACCCGGTACATATACTGTTTCATTTACAATACTATTGCCTGACAGCGGCCACTACGCATTCCGGTTTTGAAGGTCTGGTGATCAAGGACAAGAACCGTCTTGCCCTTGGAACCTTTCACCACCAAATGCACCACCGATATTTTGAATGCAACTACGGATCATTGGAAATCCCGTGGGACAAGTTTTTCGGTTCATTCCACGATGGAACACCAAAAAGTAAAGCGGCAATGAAAGAGCGCCGCAAACGCATGGGAAATAAATTGGGCGGATAAAGAAAGGCACGGATCACGCCACCAGATGGACGGTGTGTGCCATCCGCCAAATTTTTCGAATCTTATGCAACAGCCATACCAACTGCGATATTTGCCAATGTTTTTGTCAAACTCATCTTCAGTATCTTCCTTGAATACCCCTACCAACACCTTGCTGGATTGCATAAAATTCATTGGATGCATTTAAGCCACTTCAGGGGGTACAATTATTGTCTCGCCAAACGTGATTTCCCCAGATACGACTGTATCAAACAAATCAAAGTTACTCCATGCGCATCCTTAGAACAGACAATATGATCGGTGCTGCTTTCATGTGTGGCTCAATGGCAGGTTTTGCCCTGAATGATGCGGCGGTCAAAACCGTGGCATCAGACATGAACGTCTATCAGGCCATTTTCATTCGCGGCCTGTTCACCATCCTTTTCATTGGCAGTCTGGCCCTGTTCAGCGGTACATTCAAAACCCTGCCAAACCGCGCCGATCAAAAGCTTATCGCATGGCGTTCCGTGGCCGAGGTCGGGGCCACCTTGATGTTCCTGACCGCTCTGGTCAACATGCCCATCGCCAATATAACCGCCATTTTACAGGCCTTGCCCCTGACGATTTCTGTCGCGGCCGCCCTATTCATGCGCGAATATTTTGGCTGGCGTCGCGCGGTTGCCATCCTGATCGGTTTCATCGGCATGTTGATCATCGTGCGTCCCGGCGCCGACGGGTTTAACGTCTACGCCCTGTTCGGATTGGGTGCCGTGGCCTTCGTGACATGGCGAGACCTGACCGTGCGGCGGTTTTCAACGAACGTATCATCGCTGTTCGTCTCTTTCGTCACCGCGGTCGTCATCACCGTCACAGGTGGCATTGCAACAATCCTCTTTGGTGAATGGACACCTGTATCAAGCTTCGAGCTGGCACTTCTAGCCCTTGCCGCAAGCTTTCTTTTCGGCGGTTATTACTTCTCCGTTGCCGCCATGCGTGTCGGTGAAATCGCATCCGTTGCCCCGTTTCGCTACACGATCATGATCTGGGCCATTTTGCTGGGTTGGTTGATCTGGGGTGATATTCCCGATGGCTGGACACTGGTCGGCATGACAATCGTCATCACCATGGGCGCTTATACGCTTTGGCGTGAACGTATACGCTAAGCCGCCTTTCAAATGATCTAAATAGTCGTGTGGCAGGTTACAAATATACAAAACCCAAGCCAATCTTACTTTGGTACCAAAATATGCTATCGTAATGCACAACATATGCGGAGACCCTAGCTATGACAGCCCAACTCACCCGTCGCCTGCCAAATACATCAGACACACTTTTCCTAACCGAGGCAGGCATAGAAACCACATTGATGTACAAGAAAGGTTGGGAATTAAATCATTTCTGTCTATTCGAACTGTTGCAACATGATAGGTTCGTGGCCGATGTGCGAACTTATCACGCGCGGATTATTGAAGTAGCATTAAAGCACAAAACTGGCCATATTCTAGATGGGCTGCATTATCGGGCAAGCCCAGATTGGGGAGCTCTTTTAGGTATGCCGGCACAACAACTGGCCGATCTGACTGCAAAGGGGTTGGATATTTACACAGATCTTTCACGCGAATATGCGACAGAAGACACACCCATTCCCGTTGGGTGCTGCATCGGCCCACGCGGTGATGCATATGATGCAAAACTGCTCATGACCGCTGATCAGGCAGAAGAATATCACAGCGTTCAGATCGAAACTGCAAAAGTCGCAGGTGTCGATTTTGTGTCAGCCCTAACATTCAATCATATTGAGGAAGCTGTTGGTGTAACCCGTGCTGCACAGGCTGCAGGTATTCCAATTATCGTGTCCTTTTCTCTGAACCAGAAAGCAACATTGAAAACGGGACCTACGTTAGGTGAAGCTATCATGGCTGTAGAGATGCAGACAGATAATGCCCCATTGTTTTACATGATAAACTGCAATCACCCGATCGATTTTTCCCCAGCGCTTGAAAATCCCGGAAACTGGATTGGACGGCTACAGGGCATCCGCCCCAATGCCTCATCACTCGATCACGGGATGCTTTGTCAGCTGGGCCATCTGGAAGAGGGGGATCCCGTTGAACTTGGTCAGCAAATGGGTGATCTGGCCCACAGATTCCCGCAGCTGAATGTTTTTGGCGGATGTTGCGGCACTGATTGGGAACATTTGGAACAGGTCGCCAAAAACGTACTATCCGTAAAATCATTGCAATCAGCTTAGTTGTATTAATCTTTGATGGGCATCGGTGCCTATACGCTTTGGTGCGAACGCATACGCTAGTTTTAAAGCAACTGCGCCCGCAGAAAGGCAACATTTGTCACTAGGCCCGGTAACAGCCACTGAAACAACCTGCATACGGCAATGATCTCGTCCAATGGTGCGTCTTGCTTTGCCGCATTTATAAGCGCATCCGATGTTAACCCACCGGGGTTTGGTAAGCCATCCCGCACCAACCCGACACAACGCTGGTGCAGATCTTCACAAATCCGGTCGGTTTTGGGTGCAACCAATCTGGGCCGCAAATCTGCCCACGCCGCTTGCCAATAGCTTGGCCAGCGCGCCAAGGCACGGTAATCCGTGTTAACAAACGGCAACCCCAATACTGTCTTTATATCTTCATAAACAAGACGGGTTTCAGCATCCGCATGATGGGCTTCCATCATGACAAAGGGCACAGTGTAATCCGGTGCATGTTGCCCTTTGAAAAGCGGGGCATCACCTATCTCCGACATTTCTCCGCCCGCAAGCAGATAGCGCGCTAATGTTGCCATGATCAAATAGGGCTGATTACCATGATTGAAAACCTCTATCATCTGGCGAATGTCGTCGATTTCGCGCGGGGCATAACCAAGCGTTGTCAGTTTCGATTGCAACGATGTTGGGTTCAAACTTGTGACCTGCACTTCTGCAAAAACACGGTTTTCCATGCACGCCGCAACATACGGCTGGCTTGCACACAAATCACGCGTACCATCCCAAAGTGTTTTAAAAAAATGCGGGTAATGGGAAAACGCCATGGTCACGACACCCATCCAAGGCACCTGAAACACTTGTTTCATTTCCCCATACCAATCCAGCCTTTGCCCCTGCGCCAAATATTCGGGCAGTGGATGGATGACTGGTATCGGATCCGGTTTCAGTCGCGCAAGCTCCATGATTAACCTTTAGATATGATTTTTTGTCATACGCAAGTCGTATACCAATTATACGCCCGGTGCATAAAATAATGCATAGTGAATGCGGCTTTATAAGTATCAGCTCGCCGCGTTAGCAAGCTGGTTTAAAAATCAAGGTTTTCCACAGACAGCGCATTTTGTTGAATGAACTCTCGTCTGGGTTCCACGACATCACCCATCAGCTTGGTGAACAGATCATCAGCATCCGCCAGATCATCCACTTTCACCTGCAGCAAAGTGCGTGCTTCAGGGTCCAGCGTGGTTTCCCACAGCTGCCCCGGGTTCATTTCACCCAAACCCTTGTAGCGTTGCAATGACAGGCCTTTTTCGCCCTCAGCCATCACCAGACTCAACAATGCTGTTGGCCCGTAAACAACGGTTGTTTTGTCTTTGCGCGTGAACCTTGCTGATCTGCCATAAACCTCTTGCAGCGTTTTGGTCATTTCGCTCAATTTACGAGCTTCACCGGAACGCAAACACCTACCGTCCAGCGTATGGCTTTCCTCAACACCACGCACGATACGGCTAAACCGCAATCCGTGATCTTGGGTTTGGCGCCCCGACCAGCCGCGTTCATATTCCAAGCTCACATGATCCAGACGTGTGCTGACCAAATCAGCGGTACCTTGCGGATCATTATCCACAACACCGGGCATTAACGCCCCTGCAACCGCTGCTTGTTCCAGTACATGGCGATCATAATGTGTCGGGAACGCGTTTAAAATGGTGCGTGCATGTCGTGCCTCTTCCACCACACGGGCAAGATCGGCCCCAGTGATAACACTACCGCCGCCCAAATCCAGTGATGCCCCGTCAATGCCTTGTTCTATAAGGTAATCATCCAGCGCGGACTGGTCTTTTAGATAAACTTCCGACTTGCCGCGTGCTACTTTAAACAGCGGTGGCTGGGCAATATAAAGGTATCCACCATCAATCAATTCTGGCATTTGACGAAAGAAAAACGTTAGCAGCAACGTGCGAATATGCGCCCCGTCAACATCCGCATCGGTCATGATGATAACTTTGTGGTAGCGCAGTT
Source organism: Amylibacter sp. (assembly GCA_021775355.1). Classification (GTDB taxonomy): domain Bacteria; phylum Pseudomonadota; class Alphaproteobacteria; order Rhodobacterales; family Rhodobacteraceae; genus Amylibacter. Next base: position 28,091 of record JAJFHZ010000002.1, read on the forward strand.
TTTCGATATTGAACTCATCACGTCCGATGCCTGTACCAAGTGCCGTAATCAGGTTGGTGATCTGTTCGGATGTCAGCATTTTGTCGAACCGCGCACGTTCCACATTCAGGATTTTACCGCGCAGTGGCAATACCGCTTGATTTTCGCGGCTTCGTCCCTGCTTTGCAGAGCCGCCCGCGCTGTCCCCTTCCACAATAAAAATTTCCGATTTCGATGGATCACGTTCCTGACAATCCGCCAGCTTCCCCGGAAGTGACGTGCCACCGAACGCGGTTTTGCGCCGTGTCAGTTCACGCGCTTTACGCGCCGCTTCACGCGCAAGTGCCGCTTCAACAATCTTGGTGACTATTTCCTTGGCGTAGGCCGGATTTTCTTCAAACCATTCCGCCAGTTTTTCATTCATCAGGCTTTCAACAACCGGCCGCACTTCAGATGAAACCAGCTTGTCCTTGGTTTGCGATGAAAACTTCGGATCAGGCACTTTTACCGACAAAACGCAAGTGAGCCCTTCGCGTGCATCATCGCCCGTGAACGAAATTTTTTCTTTCTTGGCAATCCCGCTGGACGCCGCATAATTGTTGATCGTCCGGGTCAAAGCCCCCCGAAACCCCGCCATGTGCGTTCCACCGTCACGTTGCGGGATATTGTTGGTAAAGGGCAGAACATTCTCGTGATAACTGTCGTTCCACCACATCGCAACTTCGATCGCGATGTCATCTTTTTCACCCACAATATATATCGGATCTTGTATAACCGCAGCTTTGGAACGATCAAGGTAGCGCACAAATTCCTTTACCCCACCTTCATAGACCAGCTCTGTTTCCAACGGTTCTGCCGGGCGCTCATCGCGTAGAATAATTTTTACGCCAGAGTTCAGAAACGCCAGTTCTCGCAAACGATTTTCCAGTGTCTTAAAAATATAGTCCCGATTGGAAAATGTATCCAATGTAGCCATGAAACGCACTTCGGTACCTGTTTCACCTTCGGCGTCACCGACCACCTCAAGATGTTTCACCGTATCACCATGTTCAAAGCGCGCAATATGCACTTTGCCGTCACGCCAAATTTTCAGTTCCAGCCAGTCCGACAACGCGTTCACAACCGACACGCCAACGCCGTGCAAACCGCCGGAAACTTTATAAGAATTACTGTCGAATTTCCCGCCCGCGTGTAGTTGGGTCATAATCACTTCGGCAGCGGAAACGCCTTCTTCTTCGTGGATACCCACCGGGATTCCGCGGCCATTATCACGCACGGAAACACTTTCATCCGCATGAATTGTTACGGATACAAAATCCGCATGCTTAGCCAAAGCTTCATCAATACCGTTATCAACGACCTCGTATACCATATGGTGCAAACCAGAGCCATCATCGGTATCACCGATATACATACCCGGACGCTTGCGAACCGCCTCTAAGCCTTTGAGAACTTTGATGGAATCTGCGCCATATTCTTCTGGTTTTTGCTGCTCGTCAGACATTTATATATCCCATTGTATTTAGCACTAAATATACGGGTTTTTATGGGGAATGTCACGCCTGAACCACAAGATTTTGTGGTATACAATTTATGCAACAACCATAATTTGCCCGTCCGCATCCAGTGCCCAAAACGGGTTATGTGCCACTTCCCATAGATGCCCGTCAGGATCAGCGAAATTGCCTGAATAGCCGCCCCAGAAAACCTCGGCGGGTTTTGTTATTGCGATCGCACCGGCCGCAAGTGCATCAGCGAAAGCCGCATCGACTTCTTTCGGGGAATTGTAGTTTGTAGCCAGCGTGATCGTGCCCGTAGACCGTTCATGGATCGGCATCCCGATATCTTTGACCAAGGCATCTTTGGAATAAAGCGCAAAAAACTGACCTGTGGTTTTATAGAATGCAATCGTGCCATTGCCCCCATCGGCCTCTGCCCAACCAAGGTCTGCGTAGAACTTACGCGATCGTGTCAAATCAGCGACGGCCAGCGTAATCATAGTTATACGTTGAGGGGTCATTTATCGTCTCCTAATGCGTTCGGATGGTTGAAATGCCAGCCTCATCCATGACTTCTAAATACATCGCCCGCGCACCCATTGCATCAAATAATTCCGCACCGGTTCCCGTCATCCATGCCTGCGCACCCAATGCACATATTTCGTCATAAAGTGCAGCGCGGCGGTCTGCATCCAAGTGTGCCGCAACTTCATCCAGTAGATAAATCGGCGGTGCCCCGAAATCCTGCGCCAATGCACGGCCGTTGGCAAGGATTAGTGAGACAAGCAGGGCCTTTTGTTCACCTGTGGAGCATTGCTTGGCAGGCGTGCCCTTAGCTGCATATATTGCCCGTAGGTCATCGCGATGCGGCCCAACCAACGTACGCCCTGCCGCCATGTCGCGCGAACGGCTATCAACAAAAGCAGCCAACAAGTCATCTTTATCCGCCAGAATAGGCCCCGCATCCGCAGCCACTAATGACAATTCCGCCGCAGGAAAGGCAGTGTCCGCCCCTTTTTGCGCCTCTTGCAATCGCGCAACGGTCATTACCCGATTGCTTTCGATGATAGAACCCGCATCGGCCATTTGTTTTTCAACGGCGATATACCAAGATGGATCACGAACGCCGTCCTTTAGCATACGGTTGCGTTCTCGCATGGTCTTTTCATAGATCATTGATTGTTCCGCATGTCGCGGTTCCATACTCATGGTCAAGCGGTCCAGAAACCGTCTACGCCCTTCGGCCCCTTCGACCCAAAGCCGATCCATGACAGGCACCAGCCACACGATGCGCGCAAGCCTGCCAAGGGCAAGTTGCGGCGCTGTTTTCCCATCGATCAGAACCGCCCGCGAGCCTTCGCCCTGATAACTGGTTTCAACCTCATGGATATGCCCCAAGCTTTCCAAAATACCAGAGACTTTCCAGCCCAGATATTCAGGGGATCGCGCCATTTCATCTACTGTTGCACGGCGCATTCCGCGCCCCGGCGACAACAAAGAAATTGCTTCCAGAATGTTTGTTTTCCCAACACCGTTCGCACCATAAATTGCAATGGGACGTCCATCGGTTTCGATGGAAACACGTTTGTGTGATCTAAAATGTGAAAGCGTTAAACTTTGAAGTGTAAGTCCCACCAAACGGTTACACCCGCATTGGCATCACGACGTAAACAGCACTTTCATCATTGCCTTCACGCATCAAGGTCGGGTCACCTGAAGAATTGAACAGGAACACCGCATTCTCGCGATCAACTTGGCCTGCAATTTCCAACAAGTATTTAGCATTAAAGCCAATTTCCAATGGCTCATCGCCGTAAGCCACGGCTAGTTCTTCTTCGGCAGCACCACTGTCAGGTGCGTTCACGGTCAGGATAAGACGATCTTCGTCCAGTGATAATTTCACTGCACGTGAGCGTTCGGACGATACGGTAGACACGCGATCAACCGCATGTGCGAACTCTGCCGCATCCACTTCTAAGCGGCGGGTATTACCCGTCGGTATAACCCTTGTGTAATCGGGGAATGACCCGTCAATGACTTTGGATGTCAGAGTAATCTCCGGTGTGGCAAAACGGATTTTAGTTTCGGACACAGACACCGCGATTTGCATCGCGTCGTCTTCCAGTAATTTACGCAATTCGTTCACGGTTTTACGCGGAACAATCACACCCGGCAGTTCTTCGGCCCCTTCAGGCAAGGGCGCATCAATGCGGGCTAAACGGTGGCCGTCTGTAGCAACACAACGCAGAACTTTGCCGTCCGCGCCGTCGGATGCGTGCATATAAACTCCGTTCAGGTAATAACGGGTTTCTTCGGTGGAAATCGCGAATTTAGATTTATCGAAAAGACGGCGTAAAACAGGCGCTGATGCGGAAAAGTTACAGGCATATTCGGACGATGCCATAACGGGGAAATCTTCTTTGGGAAGTGTCGCCAGTGAAAAGCTGGATCGGCCCGCTTTTATTTCCAAACGCCCAGATGTGCCATCATCAGACAGCTCAACCATCGCCCCATCGGGCAGTTTGCGAACAATTTCATGTAAAGTATGCGCACCAACCGTCGTGGCACCCGCACGTTCCACCATCGCCGGAGCCTTGTCGATCACTTCAATGTCCAGATCCGTTGCCCGAAAGCTGACCGCGTCACCTTCGCTTTCGATTAAAACATTCGCCAGAATTGGAATGGTATTGCGCCGTTCTACAACAGATTGGGCCTGAGACATTGCCTTTAGCAATGCGCTACGTTCGATGCTGACTTTCATATTCCCGCTCCCTGATCGTGTGGGATCACGACCCTACCCGATATTTCGGTTTAATCAATGTTAATTATACAATTTACGGGAATGCTCACAAGGTCAAGGGCGCACTGGGTTTACGCCCATTGCAGCCCCCTATTTTAGCTTATGCCTCCAGCATACGGCGCAAAAGTTCCACATCTTCGGCGATTTGATTGTCAACCGCACGCAGCTCTTCGATTTTCTTCACAGCGTGGATCACAGTAGTGTGGTCGCGGCCACCAAATCTACGACCGATTTCAGGCAAGGATTTAGATGTTAGCCGCTTTGCCAGAAACATTGCAACTTGACGTGGACGCGCCACTGAACGGGCGCGGCGCGGGCTAAGAATATCGTTTAATCGCAGGTTATAATGATCGGCCACTTTGCGAATTATTTCATCTATTGTGACTTTGCGGTCAGAGGCGCGTAAGATATCAGCAAGGCATTCTTGCACAACGTCCAACGTAACCTCACGGCCCACAAGGGAAGCGAAGGCGAATAGACGGGTTAATGCCCCTTCAAGTACACGCACATTGTTGGAAATACGATGTGCTATAAACTCCAGCACACCGTCAGTCAGCCTCACTTCCGGATACTGTGCAAACTGTATTTCCGCTTTCGATTGCAAAATGCCAAGGCGCAATTCGTAATCCGTTGGATGCAAATCAACAACCAGCCCCCATTGCAGGCGTGATTTAATGCGATCTTCCAGCCCGTCAATTTCGCCGGGTGCACGATCCGCGGAAATTATAATTTGTTTATTTTGGTCAATCAGTGCGTTAAACGTGTGGAAAAACTCGTCTTGTGTGCTGTTTTTACCCGCAATGAATTGCACATCATCCACCATCAACACATCAACAGATCGAAACAGTTCTTTGAAGCTCATGGTATCTTTGAACCGTAGGGCTTGTACGAAACGGTACATAAACTGTTCTGCTGAAAGATATAGAATTTTCGTCTTTGGATCACGCTCTTTAATTTCCCAAGCAATGGCGTGCATCAAATGGGTTTTACCCAAACCAACGCCACCATATAAAAATAACGGGTTGAACGTGACGGGTCCGCCTTTGGCAACGCGCCGTGCGGCGGCATGCGCCAACTCGTTTGGTTTGCCAACCACAAAACGATCAAACGTGAAGCGTTTATCAAGCGGGGCACCCAGCAAATCCTTTGATCCCGTTGGTGCAGATGTTGTAGTGGGGACTGTCGGTTTTACGGTGCTTTTCTTCTCTTCATTTTCAACCATAAACTCTGCTTTGAAACCCAGACGGTTAACAACAACACCTTCTGCCGTCATCATTGACGCAATTTTATCACCGTAGTTGCGATCAACCCATGTGCCAACAAAACTTGTCGGTGCTGAAAAACACGCAACGCCATCTGTAACCCTTAATAGGTTCAATGGTTCAATCCAATTTTGAAAAGCGTCTTTTCCAATAACACTTTGTAGTTGGTCGCGGACGCGCCCCCAGCAGTCAAATTCCATTTTTTCCGTCTCATACAGTTATTAAGATTGGCCCCAAGCCAACCCCCGGACTTTCCATCCGTTAATTGATCCCCTGTGCCGGTCAGGATCCAAGTCCCCTTCGAATCCTTCCAGCACATTTACACATTGCGTGGTTAGCCCTTTCGCAGCAAAGGCCTCTGACACCACATGTGCCGCTTGCATTGAACGCACGCCGGAACGACATAAAAAGTAAATCTTGGAAGGAGCAGACCCGCCAAATTGTTCCAGTAAGTTCGCAACAAAGCTTTCGTTCACAGACATATCGGGATATCGCTTCCATTCCTGTAATATGACCTGCTTGCCCAAGGCGTTCAGGTCAGGAATGCCGATAAAAGACCATTCAGCCTTTGTTCGGACATCCACAAGTACAGCATCCCTTATCTCTTTCAGGCCAACCCATGTGTCCGAAGGTGTTTCTTCGATAACACTTTCACTTAATGTCGCGGCCATCTGTTTCCTCAATGTCTGAATCACTGGAATGACGATAGCTTGCCTGACCTTATGCTTTCAATGAATCTTCTCTGTTGACTCAAATATAAATTTTTCGAATCCCCAAAACGTGGCTAACCGTTTGATTTTAAATATTTTATTAAGCAAATAGCGTTAACCCGCCTTGAAAGCAAGGCAGGGCGTAACTTCGTTTCATCCTGAGGCGCCAAAGGTACAGAATCCCGATGGCCATTGCATGTAACAGTAATGTGACTCGCAATGCCAAACAAGGCGACCAAAAATAGAACATACGTAAATTGATAAAAAAAACGGAGCCAAAAGCCCCGTTCTCACATTCAAATTCTACATTTTAAGGTTTATGCGCCTAGGGCTTTAACCCGTGCAGACAAGCGGGATACTTTCCGGCTTGCTGTATTTTTGTGCAAAATGCCCTTGGTCACGCCGCGCATGATTTCAGGTTGTGCATCTTTCAAAGCTGCAGATGCTACAGCTTTATCGCCGCCTGCAATCGCTTCTTCTACTTTGCGTAGAAAGGTACGAATGCGCGTACGGCGGATCTTGTTTACTTCAGTGCGACGCTCTGCTTGGCGTGCGCGTTTTTTTGCTTGTGGCGAGTTGGCCATGATAGAATCCTGTTATCGTGTTTGACGATGAAGCGGCCTTCTAGAACCCATAGGGGTTAAAGTCAACTAGGCCCGCGTTATTTATCGCGGAATTGTGCCGCTCTTTTTTCAACAAACGCTGCCATACCTTCGGATTGGTCTTCGGTGGCAAAAAGAGCATGAAAAAGACGGCGCTCGAACAACAAACCTTCGTTTTGGTTTGTTTCATAGGCACGATTAACTGATTCCTTGACCGCCATTGTCGCTATGCTGGATTTTTCAGCTATTTTTACCGCTGTCCCGATAGCCTCAGTCACAAGTTTTTTCATTGGAACAATACGGCTTACCAATCCAGAACGTTCCGCTTCTTCGGCATCCATAAGCCGCCCGGTCAGGTTCATTTCCATCGCTTTAGACTTGCCAATAATGCGGGTTAACCGTTGTGTACCGCCCAGACCCGCCATGACACCCAGATTGATTTCCGGTTGGCCAAACTTTGCTGTTTCCGAACATAAAATGAAATCGCACATCATGGCCAATTCACAGCCACCACCCAGCGCATAACCTGAAACCGCAGCAATGATGGGTTTTCGACATTGCAAAAACCGTTCCATATCATCTGTCAGAAAATCTTTCTTGAACATATCGACGAAAGAATTATCCGCCATTTCCTTAATATCAGCCCCTGCGGCAAACGCTTTGTCGTTACCTGTCAGAACAATGGCACAAACTTTTGGATCAGCATCCAGATCGGTCATGGCCTGCCCCAACTCGCCCAACAGTTCTGCATTCAAAGCATTCATTACATCGGGGCGGTTGAATTGCACCAAGGCCACATGATCTTCAATCCCAACGATAAGTGTATTGTAAGCCATTTAGGTTCCCTTAAATATTAATGCTGACATTTCGAACAATAAAAGCTTGAGCGGCCCGATTGTACAACCCGTTTAATCTGCCCCATGCAGTCAGGGGTCTTACACGGTTCATCTTCACGGCCATAAGCCGCAAAACTGTGTTGAAAATAACCCAATTCACCATCCGCCTGACGATAATCTTTCAGTGATGAGCCGCCTGCGGCAATCGCATCGTTCAAAACCGCACGAATCGCAGGCACAAGGGATGTGGCACGTATTTTAGATAGCTTCCCCGCTTTCGATAAGGGTGAAATACCTGTGCGCCACAAAGCTTCACACACATATATATTGCCCAAACCCGCCACGATACGTTGATCCAACAGTGCCGATTTAATCGGTGTGTTCTTGCCTTTGATCGCCGCCACAAAATAATTTTCATCAAAACTGTTCCCCAGCGGTTCCGGCCCGATGGAGGCCAGCAATTTGTGCTGTGTGGCAGTTTTCGTATCCAGCAAATCCATCGCCCCGAAGCGGCGTGCATCGTTAAACGTAATCCGCGCACCATTATCTATGTCGATCACCACATGATCGTGTTTTTCCAGCGCAGGGTGCAGATGGTGGAAATCTCCGACCATATCCTTAGTCTTGTCAGGGGCCGAAATGGTCATCCGCCCCGACATGCCCAAATGGATCAACAGGGTTTCACCACTGTCCAAGTCGCACAGGATATATTTGGAACGCCTGCGTAACCGTTCCACCCGCTTGCCAATCAACCGCGCCACCATATTTTCAGGAAATGGCCAGCGCAAACCCTCGCGCCGAATATTGGCCTGCACAATCATATGACCCACCATGTAGGGCTCTAACCCTTTGCGGACGGTTTCAACTTCGGGCAGTTCAGGCAAAGCATGCTCCTTATGACGCATTTAATATCGGTGACAACACGCTATATATGACGTAATTGCACATTGAATAAAGCTGGAAGTCACTGATGTCAGATAATCGCACAACACATTTTGGTTTCAAAACCGTTGATGAGGCCGACAAGGCTGGCATGGTGCATGGGGTGTTTTCCAATGTGGCTTCTAAATACGATGTGATGAACGATGCCATGTCGATGGGCATTCACCGCATCTGGAAAGAGGCGATGATGGACTGGCTTGCACCGCGTGATAGCCAAAAGCTGCTGGATGTTGCAGGTGGTACAGGTGACATTTCCTTTCGCTTTTTGAAACGCGCCCCCAATGCACACGCCACCGTTTTTGATATGACCCAAAGTATGTTGGATGCAGGACGCACACGGGCCGAAGCTGCGGATATGGCCGACCAACTGGATTGGATCTGTGGTGATGCAATGGCCCTGCCGTTTGCGGACAACACATTCGATGTCTATACAGTCTCGTTCGGAATACGCAACGTGACACGTCCACAGGACGCGCTGAATGAAGCTTACCGCGTGTTGAAACCGGGGGGGCGTTTGATGGTGCTGGAATTCAGCCAAATTCCGAATCCCGCAATGCAATGGGCTTACGACAAATATTCTTTCAACATCATCCCGCCCTTGGGCAAGCTGATTGCTAATGACGCGGACAGTTACCAGTATCTGGTCGAAAGCATCCGCAAGTTTCCCGATCAAGACACGTTCCTGCAAATGGTCAACAAAGCAGGTTTTGAAAACACAAAGTACCGTAATCTGACAATGGGCATTGCTTGTCTGCATTCAGGATGGAAAATTTAACAGATGCGCGGCCCACATAATATTTGGCGTTTGATCCGCACCGGTGCCACGTTTGAACGCACGGGTGCGATGAAAATTGCATTGGAAATGCTGGATGTACCGCCAAGCATTCGTATTGCAGCACGCGTTATGGGCTGGCCGTTTAAATGGCTGGGTCTGAAAGGTGATACTTCACTGCCCCCGACGTTGCGCGCCATCACCGCCCTTGGCCCTGCATACATTAAATTCGGGCAGTTGATGTCAACGCGCCCTGATGTTGTCGGCCCCGAAATGGCACTGGAACTGCGTGTGTTGCAAGACAGCCTGCCTGCGTTTTCAACTGATTTGGCGAAGGCGGAAATCCTAAAGGAACTTGGTTACACAACGGATGAATTATTTTCCGAATTCAGCGAACCTGTCGCCGCTGCTTCAATTGCGCAAGTTCATCGTGCAAAGTTGCGCGGAACAGGGCAAGACGTTGCGGTGAAAGTCCTGCGACCCAATATAGAACGGGCTTTTCGCAAGGATGTAGACGCATTTTATTTCGCCGCCCAAACAATTGAATTTTTGTCACCAGCATCACGCCGCCTGCGCCCTACTGCTGTTATTGAACATTTTGATCAGATCGTAAAAGGCGAACTTGATCTGCGCATGGAAGCCTCAGCTGCCTCAGAGTTTGAATCCAACACAGCAAATGACGAAGGTTTCTATGTGCCAAAGCTATTGTGGGATCAATCTGCGCGCAGTGTGATGACACTGGAATGGGCCGAGGGCATTCCATTGGGCGATCTTGAAAAACTACAGGCCACAGGACGCGACCTAAGCGAACTTGGCACGCGCATTATTCACATGTTTTTACGCCATGCATTACGTGACGGATTTTTTCACGCGGACATGCACCAAGGCAATCTAAAGCTGGCCCCAAGCGGTGATTTGATCGCACTAGATTTTGGCATTATGGGTCGTATCGACGAGTACACCCGTCGCGCTTATGCCGAAATTCTAATGGGGTTTATCCGCAGGGACTATCGCCGTGTTGCCGAGGTGCATTTTGAAGCGGGGTACGTGCCTGCCGATCAGGATGTGGACGCGTTTGCCCAAGCCCTGCGCTCTGTCGGCGAGCCTATTTTCGGTCACGGTGCCAGCCAAGTTTCTATGGCCCGCCTGTTGGCGCATCTATTTGATGTGACCGAACGCTTTGGTATGGAAACCCGTACTGAACTGATTTTACTGCAGCGCACGATGGTTGTGGTTGAAGGTGTTGCACGCACGTTTGACCCTGATCTGAACATGTGGACAGCCGCCAAACCCGAAGTTGAACGTTATATAAAAGACAACCTTGGTCCACGCGCCATGGTGCGTGATCTGACAAAAACCGCGATGGTTCTGTCACGCTTCGGGCCAAGATTGCCAGAAATTATCGAAAATATTCTAACCCAGAATGAAAAAGAACAAGCTCCGAAGCCAACGTTGAAACGCGTGTGGATATTAAAACGACTGCCATTAGCCATCATGCTCGTTGCGGGAGGGTTTGCATTGGCCCAGATTTTTTAAACGACTACGCACAAAAGACGGCTTGCATTCACGCAAAACTTGTGGCTTTTCAGGTACTGTGGCTCTGTAGCGCAACTGGATAGCGCGGCCCCCTCCTAAGGGGCAGGTTGCAGGTTCAAATCCCGCCAGAGTCACCACCATAATTCTTTAAAACAAAGCGCTTAAGCGATTCACCCGAAAATGTCAGATTGCAAGTTTACGCCAATTTACAGCGTTTTATACCTACAATCCGTACCAAACCCGTATCACAATGACTCGCTTTGTTCTAATTTTCTGTATATTCCAAAATAGAAAATATCATGAATTCCCGCGGCTTTCTTGCGAACCGCGCTTCTGAATTTGAAGCTCGAAATCGCCATCTGTCAACCTTAACCCAATGTCGACTTTGGGTTCAGATCTGCTGTTGATCATCGGTAAAGCATCAATAGCCCCATGAACGCCAGCTATGCGGACAAAGCCGCAGTTCATGATTGTTGCCGATATTGCACTGCGATATGAATACGTACCTCATTAGCAACAGCATTCCTATCATTTTGGTTAAAGAAACGCGCAAGCTTTAAGTCAATCCACCTTACTGAATTCAATCAAAAATCATAATTGACCTGCATCCACTTATATTAAGAATGTATGGTTAGTGATTGTTTATTTTTTAAATATAAATGATCAATATATTCTGATATTATTGTTGTATATACAGTTGTTAAGCGATTACCTTAATGTAATACATTAACTTTTAATAAACATATGCATATGTAGTAATAGTGATAGCAATTTTTATTTCATCAATAAATTTTACATAAATAAGCTACTCACGGCATGATAATATTTGTTGATATTGCAATGGTATAGGATCCAATCCTTACTAAACATCAGCCTACTTTAATTGAGGGTATAGTGCATTGCAGTTACCCCATCAGCAAAGGTTATCTGCATACCAAGATTTCCCAATCAAATAAGTTTTAGATCATTATGCCTTGCAGAATTTTAGGCAAATCTCCTGTTAATCCAGCTGCTTGGCGCACTCAATCAACGTTGCTTACAACACTTCAAGAAAAGGGCATAATCAGACAACAAGTAGAACCCGAGCCAACGCATTTTATAAGCTCGTGTATTACAATTTATATTTCGGCGGACATGCATTCGAGTTACTGTAATATTCCGCCGATCCCTAATTGGCGTGCCCGGTGATGCCAATCCACCACATGCTACTTTTAATCGTAATCATTTCCAGTATACCAAACTCTTATCAGTTTGCAGCTAATGATGGCTTCCCTCCCTTAGTCACAGAATACTGCACCGATTACATCGGTAACTAAGGGCTCATAGCAGACATTTAGCCAGCTGTCGAAACTCCATTTATCACCGCCGCTTGCAACACTTCAGGAAAGCGGCATAATCAGAGCAACAAATAGAACCAGAGCCTCCAATAAATTAATTGCTCATATGTCCATATTTATTTGGCGACAGACACTGTCTGAGGTCAGCGCCTATTGGACAAGTTTGAGGATTTAAATACCGGAGGATTTCTGGTTCATATTAACCATTAGGAGTTGAAGATGAATAAGAAGTCCGGACGCAGTTAAATTGGAATGCGTAAACTTTAAAATTCATGGACATTCTGGTTCTATTTATTGCCTTGATTAGGCTGGTTTTCTCGAGTGTAATAAGTAAAGTAAATTGTGCGTGTTTAATTAGTATTGTCTGAAGTTAAACACAAAAAACGAATGCTGTTTTCTTTTTCATCGACCTTACTTTCCAACCGTTGCAAGTATCGATTTAATCTGTTCAGGCAGTTCCATGGCGTCAAACGGCTTTAAAATCACGTCCAATGCACCAAGTTCTTTCAATTCGATAATGTCTTTGGTTTGAGCACGCGCTGTCATGAATATAGCAGGTATGCCTTCCAATTCGGGCATTAGTTTAAGTTGTGCATAAAGAGTGTCGCCACTCATTTCAGGCATCATAACATCAAGCAAAAATAAATCAGGGCCGAAGCCTATAACTTCGTCAAGCGCTTGTTGTCCGGATATACACTGGCGAACTTCAAACCCACCGAGCGTTTCCAACGATAGTTTTGCAATTTCCTGTATATCCAGATCATCTTCTACGTGGAGTATCTTAGGGCCCATTTTAAATCTCCTTATTCTGCCGCAATATCGGCAACGGCAATCGATTGATCGGAAATAGTGTCATCCGGTTTTGGCAATTCAATGAAGAACTTAGTCCCTTTACCAAGCTTGCTTGTAAAATCAATTTTGCCCCTTTGCTTTCCGATAAGTGTTTTGGCTATACTCAGACCAAGGCCAGTTCCACCCTTTGCACGACGATCAGATGAGTCAGCTTGGGTGAACCTGTCAAAGATAGTAGCTTTAGCCTCGTTGGGTATACCGACACCAAAATCTTCGACACTAACGCAAATTGTGTCCTCGTTTTCTTCAAGCGTAACGATAACCTCCCCACCCTTTCTAGAAAACTTAGCGGCATTGGACAAAAGGTTGCTCATGACTTGGAAAACGCGATCTTTATCACAGTAGCACATGATATTTTCCGTTAGCCCAACGCTGGCTACCGAAACGTTATACTTTTTGCTGTAAGGCGCATTATCAACAATGGCTTCTTCAATCAATTCACCCATGTCTACAGATTCTAAATTAAACTCCATGCGCCCAGCGGCAATTTTTTCCAGATCAAGAATGTCGTTGATGATTAAGCTCAATCTATCTGAATTCCGATATGCAATATCCAGCATCCCTTGGGTTTTATCGTTTAGTTCACCAAAAGAGCCTGATAGGATCAATCCGAGGGCACCTTTGATGGATGTAACAGGTGTCCGTAACTCGTGGCTAACTGTTGAAATAAAGTCGTCTTTGGTTTTGTCAAAAGCACGACGTTCTGAAATATCACGCACAATTGTCATGAAATAAGGTTGGCCAACTTCGGGCCGCACCAATTGCATTTTTACTTCATTGTGCTGACCATCAACGATAAGCTCATGTGTGACCTCTTCCACTTCACCATTGATCAATGGTCGCGCACGTTCATAGAATGCTTTAATATTATGAACACCATCTTCACCAATTTCATCAATCTCTATATCACGTTCAAAAATTGTCTTTTGCAGATATGTACTTTCATCCCATCCACAGCGTTCCACCGCAGCTTGATTTAGATAAGTATACCGAAGCGTACCGGCCTCAAACATATAAATTTCATCGCGTAATATATGCAATGCTCTACGTGTATTTTTATCACCCGTTGCAACTTTGTTTTTTGTAATGTCTGTTCGAATAGCAATACTGCCAATTAAATTCCCATTACCATCCATGTGTGGGACGTATGTCGTATGTGCATGAATGATTCTACCGCTTTTGGTTTTAAGTCGAACTTCACCGAACCACTTTTTACCACTACTAAGTGTGGTACGAACCTCATGCAACAAGGCATCTTCACGATCTGCCCAATAGACTGAGGACGATTGTCCAATCAGTTCTTCTTTGGTGTAACCTGTCGTGTCTAAGAATTTATCATTTACATAAATAATATCGCTATTGCAGTCCGTTCTTGTAACTAAAGAATGATCATTCAAAGCTTCCGTTTGGACAGCGGTTTCGTCTTTAATTATATAATTTACTTTCGAGTGCCCATAGATATTTAAAAGGAAAATAAAGATAAATACTATCGTTACAGTTGTGGCCGTAATAATAATAGGCTTGATGCTAGTGATATCGGTCGTGTTGTACATGATAAAAGCAATGGCAGGCCCGACTAGCGGAAGGCAAACAAGCGTTATGATAAAACTTAATTTTTTTCTGATCCAAGTTGTTTCAAATTTACCCATACCCATGCCCCTCAGCTTTTATTATGGGCGTACGATTTATATCGCTTTAGGCAGTTGTTCTGCCTACTAATTCCCCCAGTTATTAGACCGTTCTATTTTAAAATTAATACAAAAATGTGGCAGATTTTTTTCATCTATGTAAATATGCAACACTCCTAATTTTTACTGATTAAAGGCAGATATGCTATGTTGTGGAATACTTAGCAATACAACTCAAAAGTTGTGTCGAACTCACAACAATATAAGTAAATGATTCAACCTATGACTGAGTTGTGTGAAAATAAGTTGTTGTTTTATCAAGTTTATGTGTTAGCGTTTTGGGATGCGGTAAAAGCCGCACTTCGTCAGAAAGACGATTTATTTGAAGCAGAAAACTGGAGCAGCTAATGTCTTCTATACTTACCAACAATGCCGCTACG
>JAJFHZ010000011.1 GCA_021775355.1 Amylibacter sp.
AATCCTTGAATCACGTATTCTTTTAAAGGCCAGAACCTAATTCCAATTGTGGAAACGGTGGCTTTCTACCTTGAACTTCAACTATAACGCGAATCTTTCATTAATCCAGCCTAAGTAATATAATTTATACTAAGTTATTAATATATTCTGAATCGCATAAATAGCATGCATCTATATAAAGATTAATCCAGAATTCGGCGTAAAACCGTATATTTAGTGCATAAAATTAAGGTTAATTTGATTATGCGCTTAAAAGTGTTATACAAACCAAGGATAGTTATGGTATACGTCTAAACTATAATAATAAAAAATTAGTTCTACGAAACTAGTACAAAAATGTTCGGGAACTAGAAGATGGGAACCCATACCCATTTCAAACGAAGGTAGGTAAATATGAGTAATGAAGAATCAACAAACAATACTATTGCAAAAATTGTTGCGTCTTATGCGGCGCGCTCTGATGTGGCACCAGACGATATTGTCGAATTGATTGCCAAGCTTAAGCATGCATTTTCTGCAGAGGGTAGCATAAACGCATCCACGGCCAATGAACGCACCGACAAACCAACACCTGCCTTGCCAATAAGCCAAGCCGTTACTCAGAACCAAGTATTCTGTTTGTGCTGTGGCAAAGGCTTTAAAATGATTAAACGTCATCTTGGGGTAGAGCATGGATTGACCGAAGGCGAATATAGAAAGCTATTCGATCTGCCGGAAAGTATGCCTTTGGTGGCACCTAGTTATTCTGATAAAAAAGCGGCGCATGCCAAAAAAGTTGGCCTTGGAAAATACCATCGGGATATTCCCAAGCTTGATGAAGCCTATTCAGAATAAGCGATCCATGCATCTCTTTAAAGAGATTGCTGGAGATGCCTCCGTACTCCATATGACATCAACCAATTATATCTGCTATTTCAGTGGTGGGTATTTATATAGGTAGCTCTGCAATGGCCGATAAAAATAATATTATCATCATCAAAAAAGTCGAAGACGACGGCCATGGAGGCCATCATGGCGGCGGGTGGAAAGTTGCCTATGCAGATTTCATGACGGCGATGATGGCGTTTTTTTTATTACTTTGGATTTTGGCTGCTTCTGATGAGAATGCAAAACGCGGCCTAGCAGATTATTTTACACCTAGCCTTTCTCAGGCAGGTGGGCGTGGGCAGGGCCTTTTAGATGGGACTGTTTTAGGCGAAGATGGCGTTTTGGGTGGCTCTAGCGGGTCTGAAAACGTGGGCCAGCTTCCCAACTTCGGACAAGAAAACCCATTGGTTGTTTTTGACAGTCGTTTGCGCAATGAAACACCTACTGTCGTCATCGAGTACGAAGTTGTACCAAGCCCAGAAATGACTGAGGTTGGTAAGTTGCCAGAAGAACAAAATAATGCTGTGGAAGCCATACCGGATACTGAGGTTTTAGAGGCAACCAATAAAGAGCTAGAGCAGAAACAAGCAGAGCGTGACGCGCTTCTTGACGCGGCTCGAGAACAAATTGAAGACGCCGTTAAAGCTAACCCCAAGATTTCTGATCTTAGCGAGAACCTGATCTTTAAAATAGTGCCAGAGGGTCTTTTGGTGCAGTTGGTTGATCATAAGGGGCAGGCGATGTTTCATACAGGAAGCGCTCAGGTTCAGGCTGATACGCGAGAGGTTATACAAGCAATTTCCCGTGCAATTTTTGAGTTGCCTTATCCAATTGAAGTATCGGGTCACACAGATGCAACCCCCTACGCTCGGCAAACTGGATATGATAACTGGGAACTTTCTACAGATCGTGCAAACGCAACGCGACGGATCATGGTTGCATCTGGAATAAACCCAACGAAAATTTCCCGGGTTTCAGGATTTGCTGACCAGCGTTTATTAAACAGCGAAAATCCAAAGGCGCCTGAAAACAGGCGCATAGGCATCCTTCTAATGTACCCCAACCCTGCATGAATGTAGCGAACAGTAAGAATAACCAACGTTATTGAATGCTTATTCCATTAAGGTTTTGATCGCCCGGCAGTTTTGATCGTTCAAGAATAATCTTTGAAACTGCTTGAGAGCGAACCGTATTCAACTTGGCAAAGATCGGAGCAGCATCGCGCTCTTTCATCTGGCCAAGAACCATAACGGTCACTTCAATATCCAATGTGTTCATTATGCCCGCAGCTTCTTTTGGCTTCATCCCGCTGTAGATCGAAACCAATCGTTTTAGATCATCGCTTTTAGCCTGCTCCACGCGGCTCAGAAGCCCCTCAATATCTTTCTTTAACGCTCTCAACCGTGTCGTTTCTTGCGTTAGTTTTTCTTCCGCAAGGCGAACGCCCGCTTTTCGCTCATCCAACGCCGCTTTTTGTGTCTTTAAAAGGTCACGTTCATGATCGATTGCCAAAAGTATCTCTTCAGGAGTTTCACATTGTTGTGGGGTCATTATAGGCTTGGTTTCTTCCTTTTTCTTAGGCTTTGTTGCCCCAGCGAAACTAGGATTGGTAAAACTAAATAGCGGCTGTTTGAAATCAGCCCCTACGCTTCCAATATCATCAAATACTGCCACCACAAGCTTAGCAGAGCCTGAAATTACTAAAAAACAAAGAAGTATTCGTAATGGTTTAAATAGCCTCACAACTCTCGACTCCGCGCTGTTTCAAAAAAACTACGCACCAATTCAGTTTTTCCAGGCAGTATAATTCTACCAACATGTGTTTGTAATGACTTACGGTCAGATTCAAATGCAATGTTATTTTCAGTACTCTGGCCCTTGGCAGGTTCTTTAGGTCGTTTAGCCTTTTGGGGTGCAGGCTTGGCAGGCGAAGTTGCGGACTTGTAATCCTTCAAGGATGTCTCTGACCGATTTACTGCTTCCGAAAATTGGCCAACCATTGGCTCTAGGCTATTCAGTGCCGACAGCAACTTGCGCACCCGTAAATCAACAAGGTAAATATAGCCGATTGTTCCTACGAGTAGCACCAAAATCAGTGCATTTATTGCTATTGTTATCATGATGCTAGCTTTCTATTTCACATAAGGTTTTCGATATCCGCAAGGCGACGGATCCGTTTTTTCGGCAGCCCATAGCCGCACGAAACATCTTTTTGCCACTACAATTGACCAGAACTTCATGTTCGGCATTTATGCCGATGTCCAATATTTGGCCGGGCTGCCATGCCAACACTTCGCGTAAGGGAAATGTCAATTCTTGCATGATTGCTGTCAGTTGGATATCGGTGCCTTGTAATGACTTTGTGAGCGCCCCACGCCAACCATTTTCGTTACCAAAATCGCCACCACGAAATGGTTGCGAAAAAGCCGCGTTTACAGATTCAAATGTAATATAAGGAATAATAAAGGTTACCTGTCCGCCCTGCTCTTCCAACAAAACATCGATTACAACTTTCACACAAGCGCTTCCGGGATCTGCCAACTCGATCTCTTTCGGGTCTTCCTCCTGAGCACTTACGTGAAATTCCACGGGAGTAATGCACGAGAACTTTCGCGATAATTCTTGCAAGATAGCGTCATAGAACTTTACACCAATACGTTTTTCAATACCGGTAAAGTCGCGTGATTTTTGTGCTTTGGCTGAAGGTTTCCCACCCAACATCGTTTGCAATACCGTAAAAACCAAATTGGACTCAGCCACAATACCCAATTGGCCATCCCAAGGGTCGGCAGACACAACCCCAAATAAGGTGGGTGCCGAAAAATTCTTTAATGCATCCTCGCAAGACATATACTCAAATGACTTTAAAGTTACTACAGTTCTTGTGGACGTATACTCATTCAAGGCAAGGACAAGTGACGCCTCAAATTGTTCAAACAAGACTTCCATCATTGGAAGCCGGCCATGGGTGGTCTTTGATCTCACGATAATCTGTTCTTCAACAGACATGGCTTCAAGCTCTTCATCTGTAAGAGGTTGGACTTGTGCATTCATTTTAATAAACTCCCATTCTACTGCACAATGATATCTGAAATAAGCACCTCTTTAGGGGCTTCGCTTTCGGTGACAGCGCGCGCACGGCGCAAGAGTTCGGACTTTAATCTAATCACCCCAACAGCTCCGCTCAAATCGCGTTCGGTCAGCTGTCGTAAATAGTTCTGGAATGCATCACGTATGTATACTTTACGCTCTGTAACATGTTCAGAATTCTCTGCATTTGCATCAAACACAAGCGCGAGATTAAGTTTCAGAAAACGGCTGCTTTTGCGGCCCGTTTCAGTAATTGAAGTGATATTCACGATAATTTCCTTAAGTGGGTCCACAACCAAAGATTCGTTTGTTGCGTGTTGCCCTTCCTGCATGACATCCTCTGATGCATGCCCCTTAGACTCATGGTCAGGATCTTCTGATCCCCCACCAACCACAAGGGCAAGAGTAGCCTCAACCCCCAACGACAGAGCCAGCCCACCCGCCACGGCAGACAAGCTTAGTAGTACCGCCAAAACCAAAATAGGCCATTTTCGACGTGGCTTTTCTTCAGAACCATCAACGGGCACAATTTCAGTGTTTTCCTTTGACATGGATTACTTAAACAACCTCATAAATTATATATATAGAATAAACAACTATCAATGTTTAAGCAAGTATAAATATAATTCAATGCTTGCTTTTGAAGGATTAAATAGGATACTTTAATCTTTAAGTACTTAGCTTGAAAGGTGTGCCCGTGAAGGAAATTTTAGAAAATCTTGCCTCTCTAGGGCGCGGGCGTCTTTTGGCTTTGGGCAGCATTGGTCTAGGATTGGTCTTTGCTATGGTATTCGGGGTGGGTACGATTATGACGCCTAGCTATGCGCCTCTTTACAACAATCTTACTGCGGCAACGGCAAGCGACGTTGTGAATACACTTGAGCAGGCTGGTTTCAGTGTCAAACTTTCTGGGGGAGGGTCGACTGTCAGTGTTGCCCAAAGCCAAATTCCGCGGGCCCGCATGGCTCTGGCAGACAAGGGTTTACCGAACGAAGGTACCCCGGGATGGGAATTGTTTGATCAATCAAGTGGATTAGGCATGAACAGCTTTATGCAGAAAATAAACCGACTGCGCGCCTTAGAAGGGGAATTGGCGCGCTCTATTCAATCATTGAGTTCCGTAGAAGCTGCAAGAGTGCATTTGGTTTTACCCGAACGTGAAGCATTTTCGCGAAACAGGCCATCGCCCAGTGCATCTGTTATTATACGCAGCCATTCGAATACTCAAATTCCCCACCGCCAAGCGTTGTCGATTCAGGCTTTGGTTGCTGCTGCGGTTCCAGAAATGGTACCGGATCAAGTGACGGTTATTTCTTCTACTGGCGAGGCGATTCTGGCGGGCAGCAAATCGGGTGCTGGCAAAGTTACCTTGGACACCGTCAAAACGGAGATTGAAGATCGGCTTTCAAGCAACATAGCCAACATTCTGACTGCGCGTGTTGGTGCAGGCAATGCGCGGGTTCAGGTGGCAGTCTCTCTCAACCATGAAAGACAAATCATCAAGGCGCAAAGCTTTGACCCCGACCAACGGGTTGTCAGATCAACGGAATCCAGTGAGGAGTCTAGCAGTGACGGAACTCCTGTCGCAGGAACTGTAGATATTGCCAATAACTTGCCAGGCAGCCTCGATCTGGATCCGGGTTCGGCCGCATCTACAAGTGAAACTGCAGTAACAAGAGAGGTAGTCAATTATGAGATTGGAAGCTCTAATACAGAAACCGTTCGAGAAGCTGGCAAAATTGAAAAAATATCCGTTGCCGTATTGGTCAACAGTGTGCGTTCTGTAGATGCCAACGGCAATGTAACATACGAAGATCGCAGTAAAGAAGAGCTGGATCGTCTGCAACAACTTATAGAGTCTGCATCTGGAATAAATTTGGAACGGGGTGATAGTATTTCCGTAGATAGCTTGCGTTTCATAGATTACAATAATGATCTTGGCGAACCTATTGGTGTATCCATGGGGCAAATATTCTTTGAAAATTTAGCTTCGATTCTACGTGGCCTTTTTGCCCTAGGTTTGGTTGGGGTTATTTTGATGCTAGGTGTTCGCCCTACCCTAAATCTGATGTTGGAAGCGCCCAGAAATGCTACTGAACCTGCTCTTATAAACGCAAGTGAGCCCAGAGCGGTATTGCCAAAAAATTCCACTATTAAGTTAACAGACGAAACCAATCATGGAGCAGGTTCAGGGATTGGCGCGTTATCTGACGAGTCTACGGAAAATCTTCCGCCATTGATTTCTGGCAATAATAATATCGAACGTCAAAGGATCAGCGCTTTTACCAATATTGTAGAACAAGAACCCGAAGAATCCATGAAAATCATCAACCATTGGTTGGCAGAAAGAGCGTAGAAAATGGCTTTGATATTTCGCCGAAATTTCGATGATGAACTGGATCGGGAAACTGGGGGTGGCACAAATATCTGTACTTGCACCCATCCGACCCAAGGAGAAATAGACGCACTAATTGAAGACGCCAAATCAAAAGGATTTCAATCAGGGCTTGAGGCAGGCTATGGCAATGCCTTGGAAGAGTTTCGCAAAGAGGCTACCCAAAATCAGAATGATGCATTGGTGAAAATTAAGGATCAATTGCGAAATTTGATTGATAAATCTGACAGTCACAGTGCTACTTTGGAATCACAAGTTTTAGATTTTTCATTGTCGATATGTGAACAACTTTTCCCCTATTTACGGCATAGCCAATCTCATGAGCGAGCCCTTACACAAATAAAAGATACGATGCGACTTGCTATGAGCAGCCCGACTATCCATATCGCACTTTCAAAAACAGCCCTTCCTATTTTGACGCCCTTTATTGAACAAGCTGCGAAAGAACTTAACGTATCGGATCAGATCAAACTGTCAATTGATGAAAACCTCAACGACGGGGCAACCCACATCGAGTGGAAGAACGGCTTTATGGAATACAATTTTGAAACCGTCTGCGAGAGTATTTTATGCGCTTTAAAAGCTGCTCAAAAGACCGATTTAAGCCCTTAAATAAACGAAAGTGAAACAAATGCCTGAAGAAGCAACACCCCAAGTGGATGAAATATCCCTTGATCAAAAAGCAGGAATGGAGGGCATACTCCCTCAAATGGAAACCGAGAATGACGATCCAACTGTCGTCGATCCAGAAGCAACGGTGAAAGTTGAGCCTAGTAAAGATAAAAGCATCGACGCCATGCTGAACGTTGGTATGAATGTTCAAATTATTCTGGGTTACAGCCAGATGCCGATCGCAGACTTATTGAAGCTAAGCCGGGGTTCAGTCATCGAGCTGAGCAAGCGAATTGGAGAGCCTGTCGATGTCGTTATCAATCAAAGCTTAGTAGCCCGGGGGGATTTGGTGAAAGTGGGCGACAATCGTATCGGTATTTCTTTAACCGAGATCGTCAAAGATCATATTCTCGAAAGTTGATTATGGAATATTCATGGTCAAAACTCACAAGAAACGCCTGCATAAGATTAGCCAGAATTCTAGGCTTGGGCGTATTTGTAAGTCTTGTCCCGCATTCAATGGCCATTGCCCAGGATTCAGGGGCAAGTTTGCTGGAAACATTGTCTGGCACTTTAAGCGATGCACCTGTTGGTTCAGATGAGCGCGCAACCCTTAGCGGCAATATTTTGCAACTTATTGCATTGATGACTATCCTGAGTGTAGCCCCTGGTTTATTGGTGGTAATGACCAGCTTTACCCGCTTTATCATCGTATTTTCTGTTTTACGTTCCGCTTTGGGTTTGAACCAAACTCCGCCCAACATTGTTCTTTCCAGCATGGCACTGTTTATGACGTTCTTTGTCATGCAGCCTGTTTTTGAAGATGCTTGGTCTGATGGTGTGCGCCCTTTGTTGAACAACGCTATTACGGAAACACAGGCATTTCCGCGTGTGGCGGACCCATTTAAAAAGTTCATGTTTGTGAATACACGATTGCAAGATATTGAACTGTTTCGCGATATTGCGGCGCGCAGCGATGGTACTGATACCAAAACCCTGAAAGACCCCGAAACGGTTGAAGATGTTGGATGGCGAGAGTTGGTTCCGGCCTTCATGATTTCAGAGTTACGCCGGGCTTTTTACATTGGGTTCCTTATCTATCTACCCTTCGTCGCAATCGATTTGATTGTTGCTTCTGTTTTGATGGCTGCAGGTATGATGATGATGCCGCCTGTTCTGATATCGCTACCGTTCAAAGTCATCTTCTTTGTTCTTATTGACGGCTGGTACATGTTGGCCGGCAGTTTAATGGAGAGCTACATTCCAATTGCCAGCGGAGGGTGACAATGTATATCTCTCACGCCTCTATGCTCAAATAAATATAGGATAATACTCAAAATGGCGGCCACAACGCTCACAAAACTAAATTTACCCAGCGCAGCCTCCGGTGTACAGCGATGGAAGAAATTCAAAGGCAAGGAAAAGGCAGCTGTCGTATTCCTGTGTCTTGGAGAAAAGCGCGGCGCGGAATTGATGAAGAAACTTTCCACGGAAGAAATTCAGCAAATCACTGCGGCAATGTCTAACCTGGGGACAATATCAAGTGAAGAAATCGAAGCTGTTATCATGGAGTTTGCTGAACTATTTGCCAAAGACAGTGGCCTAGTCGGATCCTTGTCCATCGCTGAAAGCATGCTGCGCGAGTTTTTACCGGAAGATCAAATCGAAGAGGTTCTAAACAACGTAAAGGGCCCGATTAAAGAACGCGATTTGTGGGAACGTTTTAATGCACAAGATGAAGCCGTCATTGCTGAATACTTGAAAGATGAGCATGAACAAACGGTCGCTGCTATCATTTCTAGATTAAACCCGGATATTGCTGCAAAAGTCATTCCACTGCTTCCGACCGAAATTATGCAAGACATTATCGAGCGAATGATTAATATGGAAAACGTTCCGGTCGCTATCATGGAGCAGATTGAAGAAACATTGCAGAATGATATCATGGCCGATACCTCGCTCTCAGAAGAAACGGCAATGCAGCAGCATATGGCAAATATTTTCAACCATCTACAGCCTGAATTATTTCAAAAAATTGCTTCCGGTCTAGAAGAAAAACACACAGATACATTCACCGGTATCAAAAAGAAAATGCTTACATTTGATAATTTGCTTGAATTTGGGCCACAAGACCTTGCTAAAATCACACGTGGCGTACAAGAAAACACACTGCCTTTGGCGCTTCGGGGAGCCAGTAAAGAACTGCGTGATCATTTCCTAGAAGCATTGCCAGCTAGAAGTCGTGATATGTTACTTGAAGAAATGAACTCAATGGGCCCCGTACGTGGGCGAGATGTTCGTGCTGCGCAAATGCTGATTGTCGAACAAACGAAGATACTTATCGAAGAAGAGGTTATCTCACTTCCATCTGCGGACGATGACGATGATGACGATATATTCGAATAGTTCCGTTTTGATTAACGCAAACAATGGCAGTGCATTAATAATCATCCGCATTTAAGCGCAGAACCGAACCTTCAGGGGGCTTACGTTGAATATTGCGCCGCAAATCCATGACATACCCAATAATCTCAGCCACGACTTGCCAATGTTCAATGGGCACTTGTTCGTCAACTTCAACACCTGCATGTAATGAACGTGCCAGAGGGCGATTTTCGATTATAGGAATTTCATTGTCGTCGGCCAGATGGCGGATTTGCGCGGCCATTAGATCGGTGCCTTTGGCAACACAGATCGGGGCTGTGTCTACACCCAGCTCATATTTTAATGCCACAGCATAATGTGTCGGGTTTGTAATGATAACATCGGCAGTGGGTACCGCTGTCGCAATCCGCTGCCTTGCACGTTTCCGCCGTATTTCTGCACGTTGTGCTTTGATTTTTGGATCACCTTCCGAGTCTTTGTGTTCATCCTTAATCTCACGAATACTCATGCGTTGCTTTTTTATCCATTGCAGACGCTTCCAAATGATGTCGAAGATCGCGATAGGTACCAGGAAAACAGCTGCTGCAATAAGCAACTTTGTCGTCGCATCGCTTATGTATAATAATAACGTTTCAGGAACAAAGCCTCTGGTTTGCCAAACATCGGTGATTGCCCTTCGCGCCACAACAAAGGCTATAGCGGCCACAACCAAGACTTTGGTGGCATTCTTTAGAAAATCAACAAGTCGATCAACCGAAAACATCTTCTTTAACCCACCAAGCGGTGATAATTTCGAAGCCTTGGGCATGATACGATCAAGAGCCACCACCGTTTCACCTTGCAGTAAAATCCCTGCAAAAGCAGCTAAAACCATTGCCAGAAAAATGGGTGAAACCTGTAAAGTAAGCGTTATTATAAGATCTAGAATAGCCAACCCAACATTCTGCAACCCTTGATTACTACTGGGCGCAATACTTTTTCCGGCAAGTTCGATGAATGTCTTCGATACTTGAACAAAACCAGAAGAAACATGTGGAAGAACAAATACAACAACCACAAAAAGCGAAAACACAGTCATCATATTCCCAGCCTCTTGCGAACTGGGGACATCTCCTTTTTTCCGGGCTTTTTGTAATTTTTGCTCGGTCGGCTCCTCGGTTTTATTGTCTTTGTCTTCATCTTCTGACATCGCGAACTCCTAAAACGCTAGTTTGCCAAGCCACCCGATGAAAGCGTCTTGGAAACTCATCACCATATAGGGGCTGGAAACAGCTAAAATATAAATACCCGAGCCTATTAAAATGGGTGCCGCGACAAAGAAAACGGGTAACGATGCCATCATTTTGTTGGCCAGTCCTAGACCTGCGTTCAAAACCATCCCCATGACATAAAATGGCGCTGTCAAACTTAGTCCGATATAAAAGCTTTTGTCGCCTGCTATTAAGATTTGCTTAGCCAAATCACCAAGGATGATTTTACCCATCGGGAATATTTCATAACTCATGAAAAGAGCACGTATTATCAGGTGATGTAAATTGGTTGCAAAAATCAGCGTAAGCTCAAGCATTAAAAGTGCTGACGCAATAATAGTAGCACCCTGAAACGAGTCCATATTGGGCGCAAAGGCATTTGCAATGCCGGATACCATTCCAATTTGATAACCCGCAAACTGCAATGCCGACATTATAATGCGGGCAGTTAGCCCTATCCAAATACCGATCGTGATCTCCATTGCAATAAGCGGTATAAACTGCAACCAGGAACTGTATTGCATTGGGCCAATAGGGGCTGCGGGATAAAGTGCCATGCACAAAACAATGGCAAACATCAACCGAAACCGCATAGGTACCTGACTTTCACTAAAGCCCGGCATAAAAATCAAAGCGCTACCGATCCGTGCAAAAACTATAATAAAACCTGCTAACTGTGATGTCAGAAGAACAGACAGATCCATGATTTATTTTCCAATCGTGGATACTGTACGCAAAGATGCTTTACGGTGAACTTCATTGTGTGAAATGATTTGGGTCAACGGACTGGCACGCTCCAACATAGAACGCACAAAACTACGTACTTCCGGGGCAACCATAAGTGCCGGCCATTCGTCTTTTTCTGCAAATTGCTGGATGTTTTTACGTGCTGCCAAAACAAAATCCTGTACGCGCTGTGGCGACATGATGAAATTCCGATCATCCCCATTAATACGAACAGCTTCTTTGAATTCTTTTTCCCAATCGGGAGACATTGTAATAACCGAAATAAAACCCGTGTCATCTTCGAGTGATTTACAAATCTGGTTGGAAAGGCGCAGGCGAACATGCTCTGCAATTGTAGTTACCTTTGTACTTGTGCGGCTAGCCTCAGTAATCGCCTCGATGATAAGCGGAAAGTTTCGGATAGAGATCCGTTCGGCAAGCAGGGTTTGCAAAACATGTTGCACCATAACAGCGGGCGAAGTTGTGGTAATTTCGGTTACCAGTTTTTGGTACTCTCTATCAAGCTTGTCAATCATCCCCCGAGTGGCAACATAAGTTAATAACTCTGGCATATGCTCCTTAATTACAGATGTCAGATGTGTTGTAATAACGCTTTCAGGATCAACCACCGTGTAACCTGCGCTTTCTGCTTCAGCCGCGTGTTCTATAGAAACCCAAACTGCATCCAATCCAAATGCCGGTTCTTTTGTACGCTCGCCGGGCAAAGAAATCGGAGCCTCTGCAGGGTTAATAACCATCATCATAGTGGGGCGTACTTCACCGCGCGCAACCTCAACACCTTGCACTAGAATAGCGTAAGTGCTGGTTGGCAACATGGATTCATCTTTGATTCTAACTGCTGGCAGAATGAAACCAAACTCTTTAGCAAATAGTTTTCTAAGACTTTTGATTTTTCCAGGCAGCGCCGCTTCGGTACTGTTTACGAGTGGGATAATATCCATTCCTAGTTCCAACCACAAATCATCTAATTTCAAGATGTCCTGAATATCCTCGTCAGATTGGCCTATTTTAGCTTGTTCTTCATTTGCCTCCGTTTGCAGTTTATCTAACTCGCGATTTTGATTCTGGCGTTGGACATAATATCCAATACCGCCCATGAGCACTGCAAGGAAAAGAAACATTGAAACCGGGAAACCGGGCAACAGGCTAATGCCAAACAATAGTCCTCCTGCCATATAAAGTGCTTTTGGGAACTTACTGAGTTGATCCAACACCGCTTCATTGGCCGCACCAACTGTGCCGCCTTTTGTAACAATTAACCCTGCAGCAAGGGATACAATAAGTGCAGGAATTTGGCTTACTAGGCCATCACCGATTGTTAGAACCGTGTAGACATTGGCCGCTTCGATCAAACTTAGCTGATGTTGTACAGTTCCAATCAGAATACCCCCGACAACGTTTATCAGTGTAATAATGATGCCCGCAATAGCATCCCCTCGCACGAATTTTGATGCACCGTCCATTGCGCCGAAAAAGCCACTTTCATCTTCTAGTTCTTTGCGACGGTTACGGGCCTCATTTTCATTGATCAACCCAGCACCTAAATCTGCATCAATCGCCATTTGCTTGCCGGGCATAGCATCCAAAGAAAATCGGGCAGACACTTCGGCGATGCGGGTAGAGCCTTTTGTTATAACGATAAAATTGATAATGACTAGGATGGCAAAAATCACGATTCCAATAACAAAGTTTCCAGCCACAATAAAACGTGAAAACCCTTCAATTACGCCGCCCGCGGCATTTGTTCCAGTATGGCCTTCGCTTAAGATCAGTCGTGTTGAAGCTACGTTTAGTGATAGTCGTAACATTGTAACAACCAGCAGCAATGTTGGAAAACTATTGAACTCAAGTGGTTTAGGTATCCATAAGGCGACCATCAATATTAAAGCAGAAAGAGACAGTGAAATGGCCAATCCAAAATCCAACACCATTGCAGGCAAAGGCACGAACAACATTGCCAACATCAATACAACGCCAAAGGCAAATCCAACATCACGGTTAGATAGGCTTAGTGCCATTAATCTATCGCGGCTTCCTTGATTGGTACTGCTAGAACTCATTCAACTCTCCGTAAGGAATCATGTGTAAATTTTGGCAAAATTGGCCGTAGCTGTGCTTGGCTATAAATACTGCGATAACGATCCGAAGAACCGCCCTGCACGCTTAGGTCCGATGTCCAAAATGGACGGTTTGTAGGAGTTTCGGCGGGTAATTCTATTGGGTTGTCTTCGGATTTTTTTGCCACCTTGACCACTGGTGATTTTAATCCTGCAAGCGCTTTAAACCGATCTATCTGCGCGTTTGCCACACGAATATTACGCTGCAAGGATGATAAGTAAATGGCTTGCTTTTCCGGTGTCTTCGAATGGTAACGTCCCGCCGCTGTTCGCCAATTCCCCGTTACTATGTAATGTTGTTTTAGAAGCTGTGCTGCATAATCCACGTTAATTTTAGGGTCAAAACCCTCTTGTAGGCTATTAAATGCAGTGGGGTGCCAGCGCAAATTTATCTGCATACATCCAACATCAATAGACCGCATGCCATTGTCCAGTTGGGTTCCTACCCAATTCATCGCATTTGCTTTGGTCTTAAAAAGATGGCCTGCACCTTCGGCGTTTACAGCCCAAGGCCAAACAACAAGCTGCTTGTTCAGCCTTGTCCCGGCTTCTTGGATTCCAATTCCCAACAAGATATTATCGGGAATATCGTAGCGGGCTTGTGCAATTAAAATTTCACGCACGCAAATGCTATGTATAGGGGCCGTATTATCAATAACTGTTTGTACTGGTTTTTGTGTTTTAGTATAAAAATTACCCCAGCCCGCTTGTACTAGGGCACCGGTTAACCCCCATATCACAGCGGTCATGCCGACCACGTGAAGGGCACGAAGCATATTCATAATGTGCCACTTAAGATAAGGCTAAAAGTTTGGTCGGAAAGTTTTTTTAAAATTTTATACATAAACGGACTCCAAACAAGCAGCCCCAAGAAGATGGCAATGATCTTTGGAACAAAGGTTAATGTCATTTCCTGAATTTGGGTCAGTGCTTGGAAAAATGCGATCGCTAATCCGATCGAAACAGCCAGAATCAGAATTGGGCCCGATGCCAATAACACTGCTATGATCGTATCCGAAAAAATGGCGTAGATTTCAGTGTCGCCCATCTATGTATAATCCTTTGTCGGATAATATAACTTACGATTTCTTTAAATCGGCATCCGTAAAATTTCTTGATATGCCGCCACAAATTTATCCCTAACAGAAACGGCAACCGTAACACTGGATTCCAACGCCATCGTTGCCTCGACAATTTGCTGCGTATCCAACTCTCCTTTCAGGCCAGCTTCCATAACCGTATCGGCTTCGTTAATGGAAGAAATCACCCGTGCTGAGGCCGAACTCAACATTTCGGAAAAGCTCTGCCCTTCGGTTTTCTCCGGTTTTAGGCTTGCATCTGCTACCAAATCCTTTGAGTTGCGATATGCGCCCTGAACGGCATTGGGCGATATCATTGAGGTCGAGATTGTCATAAAAATTCACCCTTTACTTTAACAGATCAATGATTTGGTTGCGCATTCGGCGCCCCGCCTCAAACATATTTAAATTCGCCTCATAACTGCGAGAGGCTTCACGCATATTTGCCATCTCGATAAGAGGATTCACATTTGTACCTTTTACGTAACCGGTATCGTCTGCCGCAGGATGGCTCGGATCATAAACCTTGGTGAACTCTGCTTTATCGCGCGTAATTCCCTTAACCTCGACCATCGAAGCTCCGGATTCCCTATCCACCATCTCTGCAAAAGAAACGGTTTTGCGACGGTAGGGGTCTTCACCAGGGGTTGTGCCAAGCGAATTTGAATTCGCCACGTTTTCAGAAATGACCTTTAAGCGTTCGCCCTGCGCCCGCATTCCGCTTGCTGCAATGGATAGTATGGATTTTAATGGATTCACCTTAACGCCCCCTTGGCCTGAGCTATTATCGAATACCTGTAGCCGCTAAGTTCAACAGATCGTAACCCTTGCGATACAGACGCGCAGCAAGCTGATAGCCTTCGCCGATTTCATTCGACTTAATCGTCTGTTGCTCCAAAACGACCGTATTTCCGTCCATTGTTTCAGACCACGCTTCCTTATCAACCTCGGTATTTATCCCAGAAACATTTTGAGAATTACCACTGATATGGCGAACATTTGTCGTTGTCATCCCGGTTTGCTGTGTGCTTTCAAGCATCTTGGAAAACGACGTAATATCCTTTGCCTTAAAGCCCGGAGTGTCACTGTTGGCGACGTTTTCAGATATTACTTTCTGACGATTACCCAACCACTGCATGCGCTGTGAAGCATTTTTGAAAAAGGATATAGAATCAAGGCCCATGTCTAACTTTCTTGATTTCTCTGGTTTCATTTTGATTAAAACAAGGTTAGCATGATTTAATAAGAATTACTATAGGTTAAATACATGAATAAATCGTTTTCAGAGCTATCTATGTTTGCAAGAAATCTTAATTCGGCAAAGATAGTTGGAGAGGTGAGTGCAGTAACGGGCCTATCTCTAACTGTTTCCGGATTGGAGCGGGCAATGGGGATAGGTCAGAGATGTTTAATACACGGAAAGCATAAAGCGATACTTGGTGAAGTTGTCGGGATAGATACCACCGGAACCCACGTCTTACCGTTTGGCACTTGGGATGGTGTCTCTGTTGGCGATCCGGTTGAGCTTAGCTCACAGGGTGATGTCATTCGTCCCGATCTTTCGTGGGTTGGGCGGGTCATCAATGCATTGGGAAAACCTCTGGATAATAAGGGCCCGATTTTTGAAGGAACCAAACCGCAACCCTTAAAGGCCCCTCCTCTTGCAGCCTATGATCGGCGTCGTGTCGGTGATCGTCTTGCAACCAATATTAAGACTTTCGATATTTTTACTCCACTGTGTCGCGGCCAAAGAATGGGTGTGTTTGCCGGCTCTGGCGTGGGAAAATCAACTTTGATGGCGATGCTTGCCCGTAACGGGCAGGCAGATGTGATTGTTGCTGGCTTGGTTGGGGAACGTGGTCGAGAAGTTCAAGATTTCATCCAAGATGATTTGGGACAAGATGGCATGGAAAGAACAGTTCTGATTGTTTCCACCGGGGATGAACCACCATTGATGCGAAGGCAGGCAGCCTGGACAGCTATGGCGGTTGCCGAATATTTCCGCGATCAGGGTAAGCAAGTATTACTTTTACTCGACAGTATCACCCGCTTTGCAATGGCCCAACGTGAGATTGGCCTTTCCGGAGGTGAACCGCCGACAACCAAAGGCTATCCACCGACGGTATTTTCCGAGCTGCCAAGGTTGCTGGAACGTGCCGGGCCGGGGCCGGAAGGTGCTGGGGATATCACATGTTTGTTCACGGTTCTGGTTGATGGTGATGATATGAATGACCCTATAGCGGATACAGTTCGCGGTATTTTGGATGGTCATATCGTTTTAGACAGACGTATCGCCGAACAGGGTCGTTTTCCTGCAGTAAATATTCAAAAGAGCATTTCGCGGATGCTTCCTGATTGCCACACGGAAGCCGAATATGCCGTATTTCAGGCCGCCCGCAGTGCTTTGGCAACGTATAATGACATGGAAGAGTTAATCCGCATCGGCGCCTACAAAAGTGGGACTGACCCAGAGGTAGATGCTGCTATTCGATTTTTCACACTAGCCGAAACGTTTCTAACCCAGCGTAAAACACAAAGCGTTATTGCGGATCAATCTTTTGCGGAACTTTATAGATTGCTGAGCGAAGCCTTAATTCATGTTGACCTACCGAAGCAGACCCCTTCGACATTAGATGAATAGATCAATACTGTGCGATTGGCGCTTGGACTGATAAGCTTCCCACTCTTTGGTATCTTTCCAAACATTGTCGTCCAGCAATTTGCTTTCGCATTCTATCTTTACTTTGGCCGAATCCAACATAAAAAGGCCAACGCCTATTGAAAGAAAGACAATACTCAACACCAAAATAAAAACCATTTTACACAACACACTCATTACACGCACTACATGTAGAGTAGGATTTTATAATTCACGCGCTGTGTCAATAAATTCTGTAAATATTTGGGTTTTTGTGCTTTTTGTTGATTTATCGCGAATAGTAATGGCAATACTGGCTCGTTGTTTCCAAATTTAACCTAATAAAAACTTCAAGAATCCAAATTGTCATAGTTCTGGCGAACTGATTCTATTGGCCCCGTCCAGTCTCGCAGCTGTGTTTGTCTATGTAGCTTAAGATTACCGTACCAAGGGTCTATTTCTCCGGCACGCCCCCAATACCACATACATTCCGAGCCTAGCGGAATTAAAACATGGGCATCGGGATGACCAAGCGCACCGCAGAAATGCGCGGTCGTGTTGTCAATTGTCACGACACGGTCCAAGGCAATAATTTGTGCGGCGAAACCTTCTAGATCTTTCATTTGGTCTACTTCGTGATCATCAAGGATTTCCAGATTAGGATATGCATTTCTTGCCAGTTTTATCTCGTTGGGATTTGCGCCATATTGCAAATTGATCACTAGTGCTTCTTCTTTTATCGTGGACAAAATTTCTATCAGGGGCAGTGAACGCATATGCCCGATCAGACTGGCACTGTTCCAAGCAACACCGACAATCGGGCGCCCTTTAGCCTTGGCTTGGTATTTCGTTTTAAAATGCGTTATGCGCTTTTCGCTGGGGACCAGATAAGCCCCGTTTATAGATGCTTGCTTTGTTTTGCTTAGATACTGAGATAAATCTCCCAGATAAACCAGCTCATTTGGCTGAAGAGAACGCGGTTCTTTAAAAAATTTATCTTGTGACAGAAAGCCAATATTCAAAAGGTTATTTTTAAGCACAGGTTCAAACCGCCCGTCACTAACAAAGATAACTTCTGTCTTCGTTGTATCAATCGGTGTCATACGTAAAATACTTAGTAAGGCAAGTTGATCACCAATACCTTGCTCTCCCATCAGATGGATACGGGGCAATTGAGCTAGATTCTCTTGTGAGGCATTTTCCAACGGAATATGTTTGCGGTTTTGTGCAGGAAACCTATCGGAATAATACGAAAACCCGCCCTTGAAATCTTTTTCTCGATACTTAAAAACACCAAGCGCTTTTGCTATTTTTCCAGGCTCACCCGCAATGTGCATCGCTTCAACATAAGCGGGCTCGACACGATCCCATTGTTCCAAATCCTGATAGACGTTCGCCATCAAACCGCGTGCTAACGCAAAGGCTTTGGGATCCGAAAATTCAAAACTGTCCACGAGAGATGCTACCTTGTCGTATTTTCCAAGTAATCGTAGAGCCATAAGATATATGACCATCACAGCATCACAATCTTGCAGTGTGTCCAGCAATGCGGGTCCGGCAGTTTCAACTGCATCAAACTTTCTAGAAAACAATAAGCCCCGCAAGCGTCCTATTTGGTGTTCCTCTGGTTTTGGGTCTAATTGAAAGGCGCGTTCAAACCATTTAACTGAAGCATTGGTTTCATCTGCATCGGTCAATAATACCGCAAGTTTCAAGCATAATTCTGCATCGTTCATTTTTACAGCGACAGGGCTAACAACATCCACAGCTCTCAAGCTGCGCCCAAGCCGGATCATCAGTTCAAGATATAGAACAACCAGACCCTTGTCCCTGTTCCCCGCGGCAAAAGCTTGCTCCATAATTTGTGTCGCGGGTTCAACGTTGGCTTCCAATACATGTGCTTTTGCAATTCCACCAAGAATAACGGGGTCTTTCGGTGCGATAGCATATGCCTGTTCAAAAAATACCTTGGCAGTATTCCCTTCAACTTTTTCAAGGGCCGCTCCCCCAAGAATAATCCAAGGGTGTTTGTTGTTTGGGTCGCTACGCGATATTGGACTGATAAGTTCAACCACTTTTTCAAGTTCTTTTTTGAAAAGCGCTTGATAAGCTTGATGAACAATAAGACCCTTTTCACCGTCAATACCGTAAAGTTTAGCCGCTTTTGCAAAACGGCGGCGGCGTTCATTCCTTGAAAGGTTCATTGTTTGCATATCAATCCTTTGGCACTGCAAAGTAGTCAATTGTATTCACATAAGCAGTGCTATCTACAATCTGATAGCCCGCAGTGCGGCACCAGTTTTGGGCAAACCCCATTATATTCTTACGTAATACTTCCACCCAAATCACAGGCTTGTCCCGGGCAATCAAACCCGCTGCACCTTCCAGCACATCCAGCTCCATTCCTTCGGCATCTATCTTGATAAAATCAACTTTATTGTTGCCCATCATCTTATCAAGTGTTTGGGTCTCAATCTCGCCGGTGTCATCCTTCACAAGACGCGTTGCTCCCAAATTGTCAGCATCATCGGTCACCACTCGAAATCGGCTCGAACTTTTACCGGCACCAAACCCCATTCCGCGTTCATCAATACGTTCATCTAGATCATTGGCGGAAATGTTTTCCCTAAGGATTTTTAGCGCGCAAGGATTAGGTTCCACTGGGTATATTCGCTTGGCATTTAAGTTTTGAGCATACCAGATTACATGGTTTCCAATATTCGCACCCACCTCAAGAACACACGGTTCCGGATGTTTCACCAACTTGTGCAATTTCTCCAATGAATCCGCTTCAAAAAAATGCCCGTTTAAATGTGCGCGTTGAATAAGATCGTTGGGATTGTTAATCCGCATTTTCACATCGCCCCCCGCTGATGCAACTTTTGCCCAAATGGGGTTGCCCACCAATTGTTCGGCCCATTGCGCAGAAACGCTGGCCCGCCAATCGTTCCCTGTCGCGGATCGTGGACCCGTACTATGGGCGCCTCGTCGATTGATAAAGAATATTTCAGCACGTTTGGCACATTGGTAATCTGCCCAAAGTTGATAATATAGCTTGAAGTCTTCGCCCGTATCCATGCTTTCATCAAACCCAAATCGGACAATACATTCCGTACGCATAAATGCACCGATTTGGGTTGCAAGAAATGGTTCCGTTGAAAGAAACTCATCTCGTGTGTCTAGACGTTCTGGCTGATGCGCACGCAATTGTGGCTCTTCATTACTATCGAATTCGCAGATCAAACCCCAGATTACATCCAATGATGGTTCGGCTTCCAAGCAACAACCAAAGCGTTCAAACGCATTTGGCGTAAGGACATCATCAGCATCTAAAAAAAATATCCAATCAAACCCCCCGGACGCAGCTTGCTGAACAGCTTCATTACGCCGGCTTGACCGCCCGTAAAGCCCTTTAGTGTCATCCATAACAATATGCCGTATTGTTTCAAACGGGCCAGAGTTGTAGGTTTTTGCTGTCTCAACTGACGGGCAGCATTCGTATTTCAGTAGGTTTTCATGCCCGGGGCCAACCGACGTTATAACGGCACATTTCATGCACACCTCACTTGGTTATTTCCGAATTTCACCTCTTGATTTGCATTCTTATGGAAAGGGAAATTCTGCGGTAGAACATAACCCAACTTAGGGTCATCCGGTGAAATTTCACATCCACAAGTCACAAATATTCCATTGGGTGCAATCAAAACCACTCCTACATGGGGATGCTTTAAGTTTTCCACAGATAACGTGTGAAATAATTTTTCTACTGGAATTTCAACAATGGCGGACTTGCCCGCTTTCCATTCCCCAAGCAAGTCGCGAGGCAATGTAAATTGACCAAACTCATCTCGGTAACCAACTTGGGTCGCTTGAAGTATTGGCAAATCACTTGATACTGCGCCCGGATTAAGAGTTAAGCGAATATTATGATTCCGCATTTCAATACAGGTGATCTCTACAAAACTACTGGTCAAACCTATGTCTGGTTTTGACGGTCCACTACGAACCGGTTTTTTACGTCTTAAAACAAGGGATGGTTTCCCTTTGGGACTTACCCGTTGAGACCCGAATGGTTTGACTGAAGTATTTCTTTTGGGGTGCGTTTTATTCACACGATTCTTTGCAATAGGCAAGTGATGCATGAAATGGCTTGGATCTAATCCTTCTTCTTTTGCAAACCGATAATTGATTGCATAGTCAGATGCTGTTTCGCAAAGCTCTTTTTCAGCTATAATCAGTTTTAAAAGTTGCTGCTGTTCAGAAAATTTAATATCCCTTGTAGGATACCCCGAAATTTTTGGCGTAACACTAAATTTGCCACCCCGAAGGTTCAAAATGCCGCTCATTCTAGCTATAATTCTATCTGCCTCATTACGGTGAAACACAATAATTTCGCAAGTGCCGGACTCGTGCAAACACAATGCCAATCTCATTTCCGATGGCCAGTCCGGCAGCATCTCTTCAACTGTTTCGCTTTCCGCAAAATATACAAAAGCTTTTATGCCATTCATGATTAATTCATCCATTATCAAAGATTAATATATTCTATTCTTATTTACCTTTGACTGAATGTCAATTATGCTTATATAATTAAAACAATAATGCACTATGCTTATAATTCTTTGGATGGATTGGTATTAATGAATCTTATAATCGGACTTCTCATGGTTTTTGGCCTCGTCTTTGGCGGGTTTGTTTTATCAGGCGGCAACATGGGCGTTGTTCTCCACGCCTTACCTTACGAAGGTATGATGATTGGCGGTGCTTCGATTGGCTCTTTAGTGGTTGCCAACTCATTTGGTGTCGTAAAAGGTTCGTTCAAAGGCATCATTACTGTGATCAAAGGGCCAAAATGGAAAACTGCAGACTATAATGATCTGCTGAGCCTTATGTTTGAATTGGCAAAAATTTATAAAACCAATGGAATTCTGGGTCTTGATGAGCACATCGAAAACCCCTCTGAAAGCAGTATTTTTCAGCGTTATCCAAAAATATTAAAAGACCACTTCGCACCAGAATTGATTACAGACAGCTTTCGCATGCTAGCGATGCAATTTGATGACAAATATCAAACCGAGGATGTGATCAATCGAAAAATTAAAAAACACCATCACGAAGAAATGGGACCAGTTGGCGCACTTTCAGTAATGGCAGACGGCTTGCCGGCAATTGGGATCGTTGCAGCGGTTCTTGGTGTTATCAAAACAATGGGTTCGATCGATCAACCGCCTGAAATCTTGGGCGGCATGATTGGTGGTGCTCTTGTGGGTACTTTCCTGGGCGTGTTCTTAGCCTATTGTATGGTAGCCCCTATCGCTGGAAGACTAGGTCAGATTGTAGATGAAGATGGCACTTTTTATACAATCATTCGTGATATTTTTGTTGCTATGGTAGCAGATTATTCACCTAAAATTTGCGTGGAAATGGGGCGTGGAAACATACCTACCGCAAAACAACCCGACTTTTATGAAGTCGAGGCAACACAAAAGGAACTGGCAACAGCAGCATGACCTTTCTTAGGAACTGCAGATATGTGTTGATCTTATCCACTGCCAGCCTGTTGCTATCGGCCAATTTCACCCTATCATCCAGCGCACCATCTAAAGAAGAAGACGCTGCCTCAGGTGAAGATGACGGAACTTTCCCTATAACAAGCCCGGCTGTTCGCAACCCACTGCCACCCGATAATCTAGATCGAATGCGAAAAGAGCTTATGGTTTTGATGGGCTTACCGTTGGAAAATACCGAAGAAGACGGTGCTGATAAAAGCCATAGCAAAGGCCAACATTAATATGAACCGTCGCCGTTTATCCGCAGTTACGCTTCTTAAGCGTCTTAAAAAATACGAAATGGAAAATGAGGCGCGTGCGCTAGGCGAATTACGCCTTCGCATGGTAGAATTAGACCGCCAACGCCAAGACCTTGTGGATGGAATGCGGTTTCAAACAGACACAACTGACGTTGATTTCACAGCCTATATGCGCCGTTTCTTACCTGCCGCGAAAAAAGAGATTTTGTCACTCGCTGAAAAAATTATCCATCTCGAACCTCGTGCCGCAGAACTTGAAGAAGGGATCAGTAATAAGTTTCGCGAATTTAAAGTTTTCGATACAATACACAATTCCCTAAACGAACAAATGCGCCATGAAGAACAAGCGCGCGAAACCGCAGAAATCGAAGAGGCCATTCTTTGGCGATGGTCGCAAAAATAGCGCATCTATAGCCGTTAAACCATCGCAGAAAATCGAAATCTACATGTAGTTCAGAAATGATAACTGTGATAGTCGAGAAGTCACAGTATAAGTTGCCTGAAGCTGCGTCTCTAATTCAATAACACGTGAAGACGCTTCGAATAAATCTACACCTTCCAAATCATTTACCCGCGAATTAAAAATGTCACCTAGGTTTTGTTGCGCGGTTATTCTTGCACTTACCAGTTGTTGCTGCCCCCCCAGCTTGGATTCAACCTCGATCAAACCTGAAACGCCTTGGCTCAATGCATTTACCGCATTACTCATCCAAACTTCATAGGCTGCACCGTCTGAAATGGCGCTGACATCTGTGCTTGCAATCATAGAAAGCCCACGCATGACATCTCTAAACGCCTGATCATTGGCCTGAATTCCATATATAAGCGTGGTGTTCTTATCAATTTGCGCTTGCAAACGTGGGGTGCTTACGCCTACTGATTGCAAAAGAGGGGCGCCATTGTAAAAAGTAGCTTCAAAATTGCGGTTAGGTTGCCCAACATCTGCGCTGGCAAATATATCAACAATCGCACTAGCTTTATTTGTGGCATCCGTGGCGTCTGTAAATCCTGTACCGATAACACTTGCCAATACATCGCTGGGCGACAACCCAGTAGTCGCATCTGCTTGATTCCACCTTTGTAAAGATGTTTGATTACTATCTATACCCGAAAATAACGCCCCACCTTGATACGTGCTATTAAGTTGGCCCGTTAGCTGCTCTAACGCAGATAGTGCAGCGCCCTGTAGACCCGCTGCGCTGGCCGTTGGTGCATTCACGTTGGGAGTGACCTCATTCAGAAAGCTTTGCGCAATACTTCGAATACCATTCAACGTAGAAACGGTAACATCCAACTTGCTGCTTAGCAATTGATTGGAAGCAATAAACCCTTCATTGCGTTCAACCTGTGCTCGTAAGGCAAGAACCTCTGTGGATCTGAATCCAAGCGACTTGTAGACATCAGCCTTCATGCCAGTTGCTACCTCCAAAGAGGCATTGTTCAGCCGGTCTCGTATCTCTCCGATCTGAGTGCGGCGTGTTGACAAAAGATCGTAGGTAGAACTGGGGCCCAAAGTTCCTATCATTATTTTTTCTTCCTTACACTGAAGCGAGCAATGTATCTATCATCGCAGTCAACGACTGCATGACTTGCGCATTTGCTGCATAACTTTGCTCGATTTGTGTCAGCCTTTGCAATTCTTCGTCCAAGTTTACACCTTGTACACTTTGGCGCGCGGATAATACTGCTGCTACCCTGCCACCCAATTGTCCTTGTTTTTCTTGCGCATGCACTTGAACAAGCTTTTGGTCTGCAACCATTCCAGAAACATAATCCATAAGTTCAGCGGTATCGCCTTGCCCTGCTGCCGGGTCGAAATTTTGTGCCGTTTCAAAAACCGTCAAAAAACTGATGGCTTGGGTGCTGTCACTAGCAGAACCTGGTACCGTTGCACCTATGCCATCCCTAATGCGCCATATTTCGCCGCCTTGGGCTGGATCAACCGCCGCATTAACGGATATACGACCAGCCAACCCATTAAGCTGTAACGGATCATAACTGACACCCAGATCCGTAAACAACCCGGCTTGCCCTGCAGCAAGCGAAGCATCAGCAGCTTCAAATCCTTGGATAAGCGCACGTGCGAATTCATCCAACTGCAATTGCATCTGGGGCAACACTTCATCCTTAAGTTCAAACCTCCCTGCAAGTTGACCTTCGCTAAAGCCCCGTACGCCGTCCTTACCCGGTGTTATTTCCACATTTCCGACATTCAGACTTCCACCCGCAGAGTCGTATTGAACCCCAAAAACGGAAGCGCCATAAACAAGCTGTGTGCCACCCCCCGTTGATATATTCATGTTGCCATCATTATTTTGAAAGACGTTGATATTCATCAGTTGAGCTAGCGCATCAATTTCTGTTGCACGCTCATCCTGAAGCATCGCACGCCGCGCTGTGGGGCTACCTTCTTGCGCTATTTGATTGTTTAATGACGCTATTTTTTCCAAACTGCCGTTCACGGCTCTAACATCGCTTTCGATGCCTTTTGTAACAAACGAAAGTGTCTGCGCGAGCGAATTGGACGTTGTATTCAAGCTACTCGCCAAGCCTTGAGCAGACTTCAGAACATTATTTTGTAACGAAACATCGGCGGGCGAATTACTTAGCAAACTAAAGCCGGAATAAAGGCCCGACAATTGCCCGGAAATTGTGAATGTGTCGTCGGGATTTCCCAGTTGGTATGAATAATTGTTTAACTCGTTGGCAATTGTTTCCTGCCGCGCCATACCTGCAAGCTCCAACCGGTACATGCGGATTAGGTTGCTGTCTAGTTCACGGTGAACACCTGTAATCAGAACACCGCCATTTGCAACGCTTTCCGTCGTCAGGCTTCTTTTAACGTATCCTTGGTTATTTGCGTTCGCAATATTGTTAGCCGTAAGCTCGGACCATTTTGCGGCGGCACTCAGACCGCTACTGCTGTTTACGAACGCACTTGAGATACCCACGTGTTACTCCTGTTTTTATGGCTGAGCTTTTATGGTATAAGCTCCGCTGTATTATTCATAAACTAGCGTTTCAACCGCGTGGTCTCATCCAGCATTTCATCCACAGTCGTTATGATTTTAGCATTCGATGAATATGCCCGCTGAACCCGGATTAAATCAGTAAGCTCCTGTGCAATCTCAACATTGGAACTTTCCAGAACACCTGCTGAAATCGTACCGGTGGAACTTGTTCCTGCAGCACTCAACTGAGCTGTTCCCGATGCTCTCGTAAACTCGAAAGTATTGCCGTTGCCCTGGGAAAGCCCAACCGGATTGGCTACATTTGCCAATGGAATACTAAACAGTGGCACCCGGTTACCATTATCGAATACACCGAAGATATTCCCGTTTCCGTCAATTTCTGTACCTTGCAAGTTACCAGATGCAGAACCATTGGCCGTCACATCAAGCGAAGTGTAATCGCCCGCAAACTGAGTCATGCCATCAAAAGTGTCCGGGGCCCCCAGTCCGACTACTACGGCCTGTGGTGCCGTGCCGTTGTCGATTGTCACAGTTGCCGTACCTGTTGCAACGTCAAAGACAAAAGCTGCCGGTGCAACCGCAGTGCTTGTAACGTTGGAATAAACGGCAGGTGAACCGGCATTGGGACCGCTGTCATTGAAATCAACCGTGACGGTTCCGTATCCGTTGCCAGAAGAGTCTGAAACAGTCAGCTCCCAACTACTGGCTGTTGAGGTGGGTTGCCAAGAAAACTGTACTCGATCAGCTTGCCCTAAAGGGGAATAGAACTCCGCTGAAGATGTAAAGGGATCGCCGGGAGTGGCAACGCCTGCTTCTTGCGAAGGTAAGTTCCCGCCTACCGTCATATCTGAAGTCGCCGATCCTGGTGACAATCCAGCACTGACATTCACAGTGGTCAGATCAGTAAAACTGCTTTGATCAACAGATCCCAATGTTCCGTCAGTACCATAGGCGTGGCCCGCTAAGTAAAAGCCAGCAGCATTGACCAAGTCACCGTTTGCATCTGGCAAGAATGATCCTGCGCGTGTCAAAACATAATTGGCCACGTTTGAATCATTTGGAATTTTTGACACAACAAAAAAGCCTTCTCCCGTAATTGCCAGATCTGTTGCCGACCCCGAACTAGTAGTCGGGGACCCTTCAGACATGTCTAATACCGTGAATGCGTGGACATTATTCGTTCCCGTAACATTGAAATCTTCAGAAGTTGACGTCACCATCTGGGCAAATGTTCGACGATACCCATCTGT
Organism: Amylibacter sp.; assembly: GCA_021775355.1. Classification (GTDB taxonomy): domain Bacteria; phylum Pseudomonadota; class Alphaproteobacteria; order Rhodobacterales; family Rhodobacteraceae; genus Amylibacter. The sequence continues at coordinate 27,212 of JAJFHZ010000011.1, forward strand.
ATTGGCGTTGGCTATATTATCCGAAATACTGCCAATTGCCGTAGAGTTTGCAAGTAACCCACTAACACCTGTTTGCATCGCGTTGGATATGCTCATGATAAAGCTTCCTTTCAATTTTAATTTAGTCTTCAGGTATTAGATGGGTTGTAGATGTTTAAGTTTTGTTAAAGGTTTTAGGCTGCTTCCATAAAAAGCCTAAAAACTACTCCGAAGATGTAATAATGACGCCCATTACATCCAGTATCCGCAAAGCTTCCGTAATGTCGGTTGCTATTTTATCTTGTTGTAACGTATCGATGGTTTTGTATTCTTTAAACAGAGCAGTAGCAATTTCTTGCCATTGGGGTATCTCGGTGAGATCAGGAAAGCTCTTCGTAAGTTTCAAGGCTAGCTCGGCGTCCTTTTCTCGATAGGCAGCCATAAGTAAATTAAGCGCATCAGTGAATAGAAAGTGGTCACCTTGCTGTTTCCATAAAGTATTATAGGTTGCTATTGCACCCTTCCAATCCTCCAGTGAAAAGTAAGCTTCGGCTTTGATCCGCAAATAGCTGGCTGATGGTTCGGTGGCTTTAATATCCAATATGGATTGCATATTCCCAGTCAAATTAAACAATTCTGACTTCAGAATCGCGAACGCATTCGTTATTTCCGTTTCAGTACTCTCTGCACCATAGGCTAGAACCGGCCCCGCCAGATCATACTGCCCACCACGCAGCAATGCTTTTGCTTGTTTCAGCCGTAAGCGATCCACGCGTTCAGACGGCACCTCAAACAAGCCAAGGTCTCGGGCAACTGAAAGATAGTTATATGTTGTTTCGTATTCGCGCGCCGCTTCATCAGAAGCACCGATCGAAAAGAGCCGGTCGGCAAATTTTTCCGAGAATACATCAAAACCTTTTTGAAATCTGTAATCTGCCGCGATGCGTTGATGTTCACGCAAAAATCTGGAAATAGGTATTTTTCCCGTCAAACCCTCTTCGTAGTAATCTGCCAAAAGAGGATATGCCTGATCTTTCGCTTTTGTAACTGTGTCGTGGTTCTGGTTGTTGTAGATGATTTCGCCCAATATCTCTAATGCTGCGGGAATATTGTGTAGAGATAGTTCGGCCGCAATGAGTGCATTAAGGGCCTCGGATGCCAAAGCATCCCCACGCCAAATAAAACGGCTTTGCTCCAACAGGTCACGAACATCTTGTTTTGAAAGTGTTTCGGTTTTCATTCCCAATTTCACCAACGCCAGACGTGCATGCTGTGACCATTTATCCGAACCTTCTGAAGCTTTTACGTAATAATCAAAAGCGACCAAAAAATCGCCGCCGCTTTCCGCTGTACGTCCCAGCAGGTAATTATATGCGGTACCATCTTTCAAATGGTTTTCTTTTGAAAAAAGTACCGCAAATTTGCGGGCTGTTACCCAGTCTTCTATATCAACTGCGGCTTCAAGAAGTTTTGGAAGCGCCAATTCTTGTATCGATTCTGAAAGTGTCGTAATATCAATCGTAGCGTCCACCAAATATGGCGCTGCCTGCGCTACTTTTCCTTTCCGGATAAAATAAAGTGCGCGAAACAATGCATGATTTGACCATTTGTCAGACCCCTCTAAAAGCAAAGCATTTTCCTGCCCCACCTCCCTTTGCCAAGGGTCAAGGACATTCAATGCAACAGATATTCTTGCTTTGCGGGCATTTTGTTGTGCTGAAAGCGTTTCGGGTTTGAGTTCGTCTACAATTGAACTGCCCTCTACGGTCATTCCATGAGCCAGATAAAATTCAGCCATGCTCAAAAGTGCATCGGTTGTTTCTGTCGATGTAGACAAGCCCGTTTCACTTTCGTGGACAGACGCGGTCAAGCGCGTTCTAGTGTCTAAAAATCCCTCATGGCTTACCCCAGATGGAACAGTAACAGCCGTGCCTTCAATAATTCTCGGCGTTTCAGGACTATCATGTTTTGGCGTTGCCAAAGATTGATTACCAGTGGTCACAATATGCGTGGATTCAGCCAGCAACATTTCAGACGCGGCAAATACGCTGCAATAAATAGCCAAGTGTATAAAACTTTGATACCGCAAAATGTTCCTCTATTCATGAATATATTCATGCTATTTTTGATTTATGCTTGCTTTATTTTAAAAATAAAGGCTAAATATGCAAGAATATAATATAGTACGCGTGTATTATTTTTAAAATTGCGGGAAACGCCATGGATAGTTCAACCTATATATCTCTTTCTCTTACCTCTGCGCTTAAGCGTGATCTAGATATGACCGCGAATAATATTGCCAATTCCAATACCACGGGCTTCAAAAGCGAACACATGGCGTTTGATGCTTATTTGATGCACGAAGGCGGTCGTAACACGGATTATGTGATAGATAGGGGTTCTTTCCTTGATGAAAGACAGGGTGCCGTTTCATACACCGGCAACACACTCGATGTGGCCCTACAGGGTTCTGGCTGGTTCTCTTATAAAACATCAGAAGGGCAGATCACATACGGACGCGATGGCCAATTTAGCGTAGATTCGCAGGGCAATCTTGTTACTCTCAACGGGGATCTTGTTCTTGATGATGGTGGTGGCGAAATTAGTTTCCCACCGGATACGTCCGGCATAGCAATGATCTCTTCGGATGGAACAATTTCGGCCGAGGGCAATGGTACTTTTGCGAAAATTGGAGTGTTTACCCTTCCGGACATACAATCGTATGAACGCATTGGTTCGGGCCGCTTTGTGGCCCCCGTTGAAAACGGCGGCGTGGCAACGGCGATCCCCGACACCTCAACGAAGATTGTGCAAGGTGCAGTCGAAGGCAGCAACGTTCAGCCAGTTCTTGAAATGGCGCGGCTTATCGACATTCAACGTGCCTATGAACGATCTACCAAACTTATGGACAATGAAGATGACTTGCGCCGCAAAGCATTACAACAGATTGGCAATCCCACGTAGCCTAGAACAAATATGAGGAAAACAAAATGAAAGCCCTTGGAATTGCAGCAACTGGAATGCTGGCACAGCAAACGAATGTTGACGTTATCTCTAACAATATTGCAAACGCGAACACCACCGGTTTCAAAAGCAGCCGTGCCGCGTTTCAGGATTTGATCTACGAAACGGTTAAACGCGGGGGCGCAACCACCTCTGATCAAGGCACATCACGCCCAACGGGCGTGGATATTGGGTTAGGTGTCCAAACTGCTGGCACAATACGCTTGAACACCCAAGGCGGCTTGCTGGCTACCAAAAATCAACTTGATATGGCGATAGATGGTCGCGGTTATTTTACGATAAATCTCCCGGACGGCAGCCTCGCGTATACACGGGACGGTGCGTTTCAACTGTCCGCCGAAGGCACGATAGTAAACCTTCAGGGGTATGAACTATCTCCGGGCATTAGTGTACCGGACAACACCGTCAATATTGATGTAAGCGATCAGGGTACAGTAACGGCTTTCATAGAGAACGATCCGGATCCGGTGGAGCTGGGACAAATTACCATGACGACTTTCACAAATGACGCAGGTCTAAGAGCGCTGGGCGATAACCTACTACAATCGACTGCGTCATCAGGAGATCCGATACAGGCAAACCCGGGCGACCCCGGTGTTGGAATTATTCGACAAGGTTTTTTGGAAAATTCAAACGTTGATATTATTCAACAAATTACGGCTCTGATATCTGCTCAACGCGCTTATGAAATGAACTCCAAGACGATCGAAACCGCCGACCAAATGATGTCGGCCGCAAACCAGATTAAATAAAATGAAAAAAATTCTAATAAGTTTATTTTTGACATATCTGATTACTCCCGCTTCCGTAATGGCGGAAAAACTCGATGTATTGATACAAGAAAAGGCTGTAGAAGCCTATGGCTCGATTTTGCCGGAATCCGGCAACTTCGATATTATCTTCCAAACAGCAGGAATACAGGACGCTGTTGTCATTTCCGCCTTCTGGATGGATAAAAACACAAGCCAATTTATCGCAAATGCCGTGACCCAAGATGGTGTAGTACGCCGTGTCAGTGGGCTGGCGATCCTTACAGTGCAAGTGCCGGTTCCAGTCCGTCGTCTTATGCCAAACGAAATTGTCATGAAGGAAGACGTCCAGATCCAACGTATGCACTATAGCCGCGTTGGGGCTTATGCCGTGACTGATGTAAAGGATTTGATCGGTAAGCAGGTACGGCGTTTACTGACAAAGGGCCGCCCGGTGATGGCACAATCGGTTATGAACGAACGCATTATTGATCGCGGCGATATTGTCGAAATCCGGTATTTGGATGGACCGTTAAAGCTTACCGCACCTGGCCGGGCACTTGGTGACGCATATCGCGGGCAGGAAATCAAAATCGTGAACCTTGTTGGAAACATAACAGTCGTAGGCGTAGCCTCTGGCGAAGGATTAGTAGATATTATTCAATGACAAAAAACACTCTAAAACCATATCTTCTAGGTCTAATTACAATTTGTTTCACGGGTTGTGGGCTTCAGTCTTTTAAGGATCGAAACCCAAAGATGTCGGATTTGACGCTTGATCCGGGAGGTATCCAAGTTCAGGTTCCTATGCCCGACCCCAAGCCGGAACGTGTCTTGCAACGGGCAGAGGCTGCTTCACTTTGGAATTTGAATTCCGCAGGCTTTTTTGCAGACCAACGGGCTTCAACAGTTGGGGATCTTTTGACCGTTAACATCGTTATAAACGACAAGGCGAGCTTCAATAATGACTCCGATACTAACCGCAAAGGCTCCAGTACAATCAACAAGCCAACGTTATTTGGATATGAAAAAAAGATCGACGAAGTCTTGCCGGGAATTTCAACCGAAGACGTGCCGACAGGCGATTTGGCTGATCTTTCCTCTGAAACATCGACAAGCGGCAGTGGCTCTATCAAGCGCGATGAAAGCATAAAACTGAAAATTGCGGCTATGGTCATTCAAGAACTTCCGAACGGCAGTCTGGTGATCGCCGGGCGTCAGGAAGTAAAACTAAATAATGAATTGCGCGAACTGCGTATTGCGGGAATTATCAGGCCGCAGGACATCAGCACGGACAATACTATTCCTTATGACAAAGTTGCAGAGGCACGTATTGTTTACGGCGGCAGAGGCCAGCTATCGCGCACACAAAGGACCAATTACGGTGGCACAATCGCCGATATTATCCTGCCGTATTAACACTAATTTACCTTATTAGCGCGCAAATTCCGCCTTATTTTACAACCATAACTGTTGCAAATAATACGCAATGGTTTTGGGCACATGAAAAAAATATTAATCCTTCTAGTTGTATTGCCGACGGTTTGTCTGAGTATAGGCTATGGTGTTGGCATGTATGTGAGCAAGCCGTCTTTGGGCCCCGATAATGAGGCGCATGCAAGCGAAAAACATGAAACAGATCATGATTCTGCTGATAAATCCGATGATGGTGATCTTCATGCCGATGACACCCATTCAGAAGACGCTAAACCGATTGTCGTAAAGCTTGGGCAAATGATCGTGCCTGTCTACAAAGCACGCAGTGTAACCTATGTAGTGATGAACCTTGGTGTAACGGTTCCTAATTTGGCAACCGCCGAATATTATAATCTCGGTGAGAACGCAGCAAAACTAAGGGATTCCATCTTTGCATCTTTAAAGCACACTGCAGAAGGCAAAGCCCTGCGCGGCGTTACAATCGATACCGAAAAGCTGTCCCATGATATTACGGCAGATATTAAACCAAAGTTTTCAGAGATTAATGATGTTCTCTTTTTGGCTTTTTACAAAAAAGATGTAGCGCGCAGCTAATCTAATTTTCCCTACTTTAATGTGGGGTTCACTTTAGACGGCAGTTATGTGCGCCTACCATTTTTTCATATCAAACAGTATTGTCCGTTGTCAGATAGTATGCCGAGAATACTCGGCTTGTTAACACCACTAATTTTCGGGGGAATTACCTTGGGCAAGATTACAACAAGAACTCTTGAGACAGCTTCGCTGTGTGTATATCTATCTGTGTAAAACCTTTTGAATTGAATGGCCCCTGGAATTGTAGACACCTTGCCCCCTAAAATGAGGCGAGGAGAACTCAATAACACGACCTAATTTCACAGAAGAATTCAAGATTGATGCGATCAAGCCAATTACCGAGCGCGGCTATTCTGTAGCAGATGTTTCCAAGCGGTGTCTGACGTCAGCACCTATGGGTCCAATACACTTCTTTGATAGGTTGAACGGCTCAGCCATTCCGGATTAATCTCAACGCCCCAGCCAGGTGCATCTGTAACGGTCGCCTGACCATCTGTGATCTCAAAGGGGCAGGAAACGAATAGATCTTGTTGCCATGGATAATAATCCACGCCTTCAATGGAAAATTCCAGATACTTTCCGGCATTGGGCATCGCCCGCAGCAGATGCATTGTGAACAGTGTCACCATCGATAAGTTTGCACAATGTGGTGTACACGGCAGGCCTGCGGCACCACCCATATTAGCAACCTGCATTGCACGGTGCATACCGCCTATATAAAGAATATCGGGCTGAATGATATCAACCGCGCGCATATCGATCATCCGTTTCCAATGCTGAAAATCACAATCCTGTTCGCCACCGGTTACATCCAGCGTTAAAGCCTGCATCACCTTTTTGGTTTCTTCCATCAACCAATAAGGACAGGGCTCTTCAAAATGCTCAACACCATTATCTTGAAGCATTTTTCCAACCTCAATGGCGCGTGGTGCCGAAAAGCCGGAATTGCCGTCAACCAACAACGACACATCATCGCCCAATGCCTTGCGCACCGCTGGAACCACCTCTTCGGTGCGGCCTGGCCACTCGTCAATATCGTGGCCGCATTCGGCGGCAACCCGAAACTTAAAAGCGTCAAAGCCGTATTTATCCCGTAAAGCTGTAAATCGATCGGCCTCGTCATTTGCCGTGATGTCACGCCGCATAGATGAGGCATAGGCGCGTAGTGGCCCCGCAGAGCCGCCCAACAATTCTGCGACAGGTTTGCCCGCCTGTTTGCCACGCCAATCCCAAATCGCAGTATCCAGTCCCGCCAATGCGCGGCGCAAATAAGAACCGGGAAATTTATGTTCACGCTCGGGGATTTCCACGGTTAACGCTTCAAGGTCAGACATATTGCGCCCCAGTGTCCATGGCGCGATTTGGCGGTGGAACACTTGTGCGGTGATATCGGAATGATAGGTTGAAACCTGCCCCCAGCCCGTGCTGCCATCTTCGGCGGTAACGCGAATAAACCCGACAAATTCATTCGCAAAGCTTTCAAGTTTAATGATTTTCACATTTATATCCCTGCTTTCAGTATTATTTCAGCACCCCGATGCGCCAGCATCATGGTCGGTGCGTTGGTGTTTCCTGATGTAATGTTGGGAAAGGCCGATGCATCGACAACCCTTAGCCCCTCCACTCCGAATACCTTAAGATTTCCATCCAAAACCGCGCTTTGTACATTCGATCCCATCCGACAGGTTGATGTCGGGTGAAATACCGTGCCACTTCGAGCCCGAAAATCTGCCAGAATAGTAGTGTCGTCCATGGCCATCAGATTTGGTACAATCGGTGATTTTACCAAATTTTTCAACGCAGCACTTTGCATGATCCGCTGACATAACTGACCTGCTGCAATCACATCATATTGATCTTGTTTTGTAGCCAATGAATTCGGCTGGATTATCGGGGCCACAGTATAATCAGGGCTTTGGATATCAATACGCCCCCTGCTTGTCGGGCGTGAAGGCTGTGGGCTGATGATGAAACCCGGAAACGGATCCGGATGGATCGTTGTGCGTTTGCCAACCTTTTGCATCTTGTAAGAGACTGGGTTGAAATACAGTTGAACATTCGGATGGGGTTGCTCAGGTGTGCTGCGGAAAAAACCGCCACATTGATTAATGCTTAGTGACAACGGGCCTTTGCCGGTCAGCAGATATTGCAATCCAACACGAAGCTTTCCATACCATGGCCGCAAAACATTATTCAGCGTAGGTTCAGTGGCTTCAAAGTAATAATTTATCCCTAAATGATCTTGTAACCCCCCACCTACATTTGGATTATCCAAAAGAACCGGAATGCCGTAGCGTTGCAGGGTTTTTCCCGGCCCGATGCCCGAAAGCTGTAGCAATTGCGGTGATGCGACCGATCCCGCAGACAGTATAACTTCTGCACGCGCATACAGAATATCGCCATTTCCAATCTCAACGCCAACCGCGCGGCCTTGTTTTACAATGACCCGCCGTACTGGCGTATTTATGCGCAGATCCAGATTATTGCGCCGCAATGCTGGTTTCAAAAAACCGTCGGCCGAAGAACACCGCCGCCCATGTTTCGTGTTGATCCGGTAGATTGTCGCGCCTTCTGGCTTTGGCCCATTACAATTGTCCGTCACGGGCAAATTCAATTCCTGCATAGCGGTGAAAAAATGTCGATTGGCCACGTGAATTTGTTTTGATGTGTCCTGCACATGGATCGGTCCGTTACCGACTTTTGTGCCGTCAGCCGCCACATTGGTTTCAATGGCGTCGTAATGGCGCTGAACCTCGGCCCAGTTCCAGCCGGTAGCACCGGCAGCCTGCCAATCCTCAAAATCATTTGGCAAGCCGCGGCAATAGACCATTGCGTTAATCGAACCGGACCCACCAACAAGTTTACCACGTGGCCAATAATCTTTGCGATCATCCAGTGCCTTTTGGGCTGTGGTGTTGAATTTCCAATTCCGTTTAGGGTCCGTGAACAGCTTGCCATATCCTAAGGGTAACGAAACCCATGGTGACAAATTACTGCCACCCGCCTCTAGCAGCAATACGGAGTACTTGGTGTTCTGGCTTAACTTATCTGCCAAAACGCAACCCGCAGAGCCTGCGCCAACAACGATATAGTCAAAACTGTTCATAATATCTTCTTATGTGGTTCTACAGGTATCTCTGATGTTTGAAAAAATACAAAGCTAAAAATTATTTGGTATAACCATGAATTTATTTGTAGTAAAATACCCATATGTCTTACCAAATGCCACCGTTGATCTGGCTGCGCGCCTTTGAGGCCTCCGCCCGGCTGGGAAATTTCACCAATGCTTCTCGTGAATTGCTACTGACACCGGCCGCTGTAAGTTATCAGGTACGTGCACTGGAACATCACCTTGGTTACCCCTTGTTTGAACGGGCACACCGATCATTAATCTTGACGCGGCTTGGTCATACATATTTGCCCAATGTCAGTAAGGCGTTCTCTGATTTATCGATTTCTACAATGAGTGTGTTTGGTACACGGGATCGGCGTCCTGTACGTTTTCGCTGTGCTAACAGCTTTGGTCATTTCATCATGATACCACGCTGGAAGGTATTCAAAGAACGCTATCCTGATATTGATCTACAAATGATTTCGGCATCATGGTCAGAGACACTGGATACCGAAACACTTGGGCTTGATATTCGGTTCGGTGATGGCCGGTGGCAGGATGGGACTGTAGAATTCCTGTTTAACGAACCGATCATCCCAGTTTGCCATCCTGATCTCATACTGCAAAATGTTGATAATCCGTTGGAACAGATATCCCATGCCCCACGCTTGGACATCATGGGGGTGATTGACACATGGGAGAATTTCTTCAACCAGCACAACATCACGGGCGGAGCGCGTGATCTGGGGTTGCAGGTTGACCAGTCTGTTTCCGCGCTGGAGCTGGCCGCACAAGGTTTAGGGCATTGCCTGGTATTGAAAAGCTATGCCCAACCCTATTTGAATAGTGGTCAATTGGTTAAATCTTGTTCCATTTCGATACAAAGCCAAAACAGCCATTATATTGTCTATTCTGGGCTCCGAGAAAACCTACCAATTGAAGCGCAGATATTCTGTGATTGGCTGGGAGAGGAATTGACGAGCTAGTCGACCTATTTTACTCGGCATTCCGTGCCGGAGCGCGTGCCATCGTGCTTGCAGGTGCAGGGGATTTCGACCGAGGCTGGTTCGCTCAAGACTACACACATCACCACTTAAATCATCTTGATCACATCTTTTTCAATCGCCAGCATATAACCCTTGCGGCTGATGTTCTTGATCAGCAGTTGTGACATCATCTGGTTGCCCAAATGGTCACGAAGGCGTTTGATCCGGGTTGCTCCTGCCGCCTCATCACTATCAACTTTACTCTTACCGCTAATCATCGCTTCCAGTTCAGACCCGGATATGACTTCGTCATCAAGGCGCGCCTCACACAGCACCGACAGCGTTTCACAAATCGCTTCCGTCAGTTCAAATTCCATATTGTTGATATATACCACCCGCTCATCACGGTTCACCACAAGACTGGTGATGTGGATACCGGCGCGTTCTATTTCGGTCATACGCTGGCTTAACCCGTAGTTGGTGATCAGGAAATACAATGCCGAGATCAAAAGTGCCGATGACAAGACCAGCAGTACAAAGATTATAAACCGATAGCCCTGCAACACTTCGGCAAAAGATGTGCCGGATTGCGCAAGAATTTCCAATAACTTGGTTTCAGTAGGGCTGGTCAGCGCATCGTTTTCCACAAATATACGCTCCACGCGATCATTGAACATATTCGCATCAGGCAGGTTCATGAACAAAACGATTGAAGCAACCAAAAGCAATCCGACAATCAACAGACTGCCCCAGAGCGCAATCGAACGTGGCTTAAACCGGTCGTTTTTAGTATTTAAGGAAGTATGCACCTGCATTGGCTTGCCTTTGTGATAATCCTGACTGATCAAATATTGACAGAATTGTTAGCAGCTTCCAACCACCATTTGCCAATCGTTTTGACACAATCTTTTGTGCCTTTGCATTTTTGGAACATGCATCATCGGGCAACTTCATCACACCGTAATGTAATTTTAAACCCGCAGAGCTTTGCTTGGCCTTGTAATCCACAAAGCATTCCGCTGCAGCCATTGAAGGGATAACAGCGGCCAGAGTTAAGCCAACTATTAGTGCCGTTTTTTTCATAATATTTTTCATAGGCCCAACTTGGTCTTTTCATCCATGATATTCAATAACAACTACGCGGATCGCCTGTGTTATCCAATAACAACGCGCTGTCATTGCCTATCTTTACCAATGTACCCAAATTTAATTCAGATCAACCGCCACCGTTATGGCGTCAATTTGAAAGGATAATAAAATGCGTGTTTCTAAATTTACCGGTGCAATAGTTGCAGGGGCAATTGCCATAACTTCTGCTTTTGCAACACCGGCCGCTGCCGCCAGTGATGGTAATCGGCTTGCCACAATTTTACTTGGGGCTGCTGCGGTCGGTCTGGTTGTTCATACGGTTAAGAAAAATAAAAAGTCCCGCGCCACTGTTGTCAGTCACAATGCTTACAGATCACGTGGATCACACACCATTTATAATCAACATCGGCCAAAGAATTGTTTGCGCAAAAAATATACCAATCATGGTTGGAAAACATATTACTCACGCAAATGTCTGGAACAACAACGGAACCGTCACAACAACGGCTATTCCGAAGCGAACCATCATAACCATAATAGATACGATGATGGTAATCATGGCCGCCGCAATAATCATAATCGGTATAACAATCACCGCCGCCATGACAATCATTACCCGCGCAATGGTTTCTATGAATTTCAACGTCGGGCAAATGATAAAAAATAGGCAGCGATACCCCCTTTCGCTATATTGAGCAGTAGAGGCACCCAAAAGGTGCCTCTTTTTTATATAAGTTGCTGTGCCAGCGCCCCCGTGCCAAAACACATCCACATGGGGTGACAAATGCCGGATTTCGAACGCGAACAACAGCTTATGAAAACTTATCACGCAATTGCAGGCGTGGATGAGGTTGGTCGTGGCCCGTGGGCCGGGCCCGTAACCGCCTGTGCGGTGGTACTTGACCCCAACAACATCCCCGACGGATTAAACGATTCAAAAAAATTGACCGCCAGAAACCGTGAAGCCCTATTTGAAAAGATTGTAAAAACGGCAGATGTTTCTATTGCCCATGTGACCGTAGAAGAAATTGACCGGATAAATATATTGCAAGCATCGCTTCTGGCGATGGAAACCGCTGTAGCCGATCTGACCAAACCCGCGGACTTTGCATTGATCGATGGCAACAAAACCCCAAAAAACTTGTGTTGCCCCTGCCAGACGATTATCAAAGGCGATGCTAAATCAGCCAGTATCGCCGCTGCATCAATCGTGGCCAAGGTGACACGCGATCGTATGATGGTGACTCTTTCGCAACAGTTCCCAGGGTATGGTTGGGAAACCAATGCAGGATACGGCACCAAACAGCATCAAAACGGCCTTAAAACGTTAGGGGTGACCGCACACCATAGACGTTCGTTCAAGCCCATACACAAGATGTTGTATGGCGAAAATTAGGCAAGCTATTGATTCAAAAAGAAATTGACGCGGAATCCTTAATGAATCATCTTAGGTCTCAACAACGACGCGAAAAGCGCATTGAGGCAGTAAAAAATGAAGAATACGAATACCAGCGGCGGGGCAGCCCTGCCATTGAACCAGATTTTGTCTGGCGATTGTGTGGAAGTGATGAACGGACTTCCGGAAAACTCTGTTGATCTGGTTTTTGCAGATCCTCCCTATAATTTGCAACTAAAAGGTGAATTGCATCGGCCCGACAACTCCAAAGTGGATGCTGTCGACGATGACTGGGATCAATTTTCATCATTCGCTGTCTATGACACGTTTTCGCGTGCTTGGTTAAAAGCGGCACGGCGCATACTTAAACCCGATGGAGCAATCTGGGTGATCGGATCTTATCATAATATTTTCCGTGTTGGTACTGCATTGCAGGATGCAGGTTTCTGGATATTAAACGATGTGATCTGGCGCAAATCCAACCCGATGCCGAACTTTCGCGGCGTACGTTTGACCAATGCCCATGAAACAATGATCTGGGCGTCAAAGTCTGAAAAGTCCAAGAATACCTTTAATTATGAGGCCTTAAAAGCCCTGAATGACGGCGTGCAAATGCGTTCTGACTGGGTAATCCCGATTTGCAACGGACATGAACGCATCAAAGACAAAGACGGCAACAAGGCGCATCCAACGCAAAAACCCGAAGCACTATTGCACCGCCTGTTAATTGGTTCAACCAATCTCGGCGATGTAATTTTAGACCCGTTCTTTGGCTCAGGTACAACAGGTGCCGTTGCTAAGAAACTGGGGCGTAATTTTATCGGAATTGAACGCGAAGCAACTTACCGTGAAGTGGCGAAAAAACGCATCAAATCAATCCGCACATTGGATAAATCTTCACTGGAAGTCAGCATATCAAAACGGGCTGAACCCCGTGTCCCGTTCGGTCAACTTGTAGAACGCGGCATGTTAAGACCCGGGGAAAAGCTACATTCACTGAATGGTCGCCACTCTGCCAAAATCCGCGCAGACGGAACTTTGATCGCCCATGACACCAAAGGCTCTATCCATCAGGTAGGTGCCGCATTGGAAGGTGCGCCATCATGTAATGGCTGGACATATTGGTGTTTTCGCAAAGAAGGTAAAAATATCCCGATTGATCTGCTTCGCCAGCAAATTCGCGCAGAAATGTAAGTTTAGTCACAACTGAAAAACAATGCCGATGTCAAAGCTCCGCCGCTTTGACATCATGCCCAACTTCCCCGCCCCAGTGGCGGGGATTTTTTATTTTGGCATCGGATTGCAGGCTTTATTATAAGCATGCCAATCATCAATTTCAGGGTAAAACTGTTTGCGCCACGCTTTGACACGCGGGTTCATAACCTTCTTCCACAAAGGCGGGAACATCGCCACTGCAACCATTAAAGCATAACCTCTTGGCAGTTGCGGTGCATCTTCTTCTGGATGATTTTGCAGCAACGGGTATCGTCTGTTTGGTTTATAGTGATGATCCGAATGACGTTGCAGGTTGATCAGCAAATAGTTGGTCACTTTATAGGCTGAATTCCATGAATGGTGTGGTTTGACATGCTCATATTTCCCGTCACCCAAATGCTTTCGCGTTAAGCCATAATGTTCTACATAATTTGTCGCTTCCAACAAAAGAACCGCGACAAAAGCCTGCACGATAAACAGGGTGACCCCGAACCAGCCTGCGATTGCATAGGCAACCAGCAGGAATAGAAATTGCAAGGCCGTATACTTCCAAAACGGATTGCTGCGGTGAAACGCGGTTAGCTTTTTGCGCGTCAACATCACTTTTTCTGCATCCCACGCAGAGCGAAAACACTGGTGCATAACACGCGGAAAAAACCGATGAAAGCCTTCGTTATAATGTGCTGTAACCGCATCTTTTGGTGTACCCACATAACGGTGGTGTACCAATAAATGTTCAGATCTGAAATGGCCGTAAAGTGCCAGTGCCATCAAACCATCGCCCAAGTGCCGTTCAAATTTAGATTTTTGGTGCATCAGTTCATGCGCATAAACAATACCTGTGGCACCTGTGATCAGGCCCACACAGGCCATGAACCACCATTTTTCCTGACCTGATAAATGGTCGGAATATGTTACAAAAGCGATGCCGCCAAAAACCATGATACATTGAATGGGAAACCAGATCATTGTGATAAAGCGATACCAGAAAAGTTGGTCATCAGGTGTATCGGGATTTTTATCTTCCAGATTCAGCCCAACAAACCTGTCGATCACAGCCATACCCCAAAACGCATAAGCAGGGGTTAGTAACATCCACCAACCACCCAGATAGCCCGACAACATGACAATAAGCACCAATGTCAGTGAAATCCAAAACGGGACAGCAGCGATAAAACCTGTATTCTTCATTATACGACCTCTTTCATCGCGATCTTAACCCGACTTTTTCACATAGCAAGATGACGTCACGCCACGGATATTGCCAATTTCCATACTTTGCGCATTATCGTAGGCAAGTCATTCACATCAAATGTTTCTACATCGATAAATGCCCCAACATCTTGGGTAATATCATTTACAACAATGGCTTTGTGGATATGCAGTTTCAGGTGAAAATGCGTAAATGTGTGGCGTGCTTCTGCTGGTAAAACTTGCCAATTTGCCTCAAAGGGAGGGGTCGCTTCTTGTTTATCGGTTGACCAGTCATTCCCTGGCCAACCCAACATTCCCCCCAGCAATCCCTTATCAGGACGGCGCTCCAGTAACACAGCCCCGTCTTGGCGGACTGCCACAAAACATGTGCCATAGCGTGTTGGAATTTTTACTTTTTTAAGCTTGTTTGGTAAATCGGCGGCAATCCCCAAATCCCGCGCTTTGCAGCCTTCCGCCCAAGGGCAAATACCACAAGACGGGCTGCGCGGTGTGCAAATCGTTGCCCCCAAATCCATGATTCCTTGTGAATAATCGCCAAATCTTTTAGCCGGCAACATCGTCGTTGCCAATTGGCGCAGTTTTTCCTTACTGCCCGGCAAAGATTCTTTAACCAGATGATACCGCGCCATGACCCGCTCAACATTACCGTCCAGAACCGTGGCCGGTTGGTTAAAAGCAATGGATGCAATCGCAGCTGACGTATATGGACCAATACCCGGTAAATTCTGTAAACTGGCCTCATCACTTGGAAAAATGCCGCCTAAATCGGTGGCAACGACGCGGGCACATTTCAACAGATTGCGCGCACGTGCATAATAGCCAAGCCCTGCCCATGCAGCCATAACATCTTCATCTTTTGCTTTTGCCAAATCGAATACGGTCGGCCAACGGTCTATGAATTTCACAAAATAATCCCGCACTGCTGCCACAGTCGTTTGTTGCAACATAATTTCTGACATCCAAACGTGATATGGATCAGGACAAATTCCGCTTCCATGGCATTCCGGGCCAATGCGCCAAGGCATTGTACGAGCATTTCTGTCGTACCAATCCAACAACACAGATGCTTCTGTTACCGTTTCATCACACAAATTTTATCATCCCAATCAACTTTATGCGCTGGAAACTTGGCCGCACACGCGTAAGATACCCATGAATGAATATTTTGGAAGCCATGGCAAGAACTGCACACTATAAATCTGCTGGCACCTACAGCCCTAAACGCAAATCACGTGGTTTTTTGCGCACAGGCGGCATTTTAAGTAACCAAATTCGCAAAGCTTCCGAAAAGCGCGGTTTTGTAGAAACCCGCTTGCTGACACACTGGGCAGAGTTCGTGGGTGAAACAATCGCCAAAATCGCGCAACCCGTGAAAGTCAGCTATGCCCGCGAAGGTTTGGGCGCGACCCTTACAATCCTATCCACTGGTGCAAACGCGCCAATATTGCAAATGCAGCTGCCCACAATTATTGAGCGCGTGAACGCCTGCTACGGCTACTCCGCGATCAGTAAAATCAGACTAACCCAAACCGCACCAGTCGGATTTAACGAGGGACAAAAAGAGTTTAACCGCCCTAAACAGGCGAAAACCCTCTCACCTGACGCAGTCAAAGACATTGACATGACCGTTGAAAATGTTTCCAACCAAGATCTGAAAGATGCGCTGGCCCGTTTGGGCAAGAACATCAAACAGAAGAAAAATATATAAAGGTAATCTTATGGATCGTAGGAAATTTATCGCATATAGTTTGGCCGCAACCTCTATTGCGCCCGCAGCAATGGCACAAGACGCCGAAAATGTGGACGTGGTGGAAATGGTTCTGGGCAATCCCGATGCAACGGTTACCTTAACAGAATACGCATCCTTTACCTGCCCGCATTGCGCAAGGTTTCACACTGATGTAATGCCAAGCCTGAAAACTGATTACATCGACACAAACAAAATTAAGTTCGTCTACCGCGAGGTTTACTTTGATCGTCTTGGTCTTTGGGGTGGTATGCTGGCACGCTGCGGTGGCCCAGACAAGTATTTCGGTATTGTTGATATGCTATACAAACGCCAAAGCGACTGGACGCACGGTGCTGATAGTGCTGCGATTGCCGAAAACCTTTATAAAATCGGGCGTATCGCTGGTTTGAAAAACGAAGATATGCAAGCTTGCTTACAAGATCAGGATATGGCCCAAGCATTGGTCGCCACGTTTCAGGAAAACGCCGAGGCTGACGGCGTCAATTCCACACCGAGCCTGATAATAAATGGCGTCGCACACGGCAATCAATCATATAGCGCGTTGAAGAAGCTTCTTGATGCGCAACTGGAAAGCTAAATGAACGGGACACCGCTGGAAGGCTTGAAGGTCATAGAGCTGGCCCGCATTTTGGCGGGCCCTTGGGCTGGGCAAACCCTGGCTGACCTTGGGGCCGAGGTGATCAAAATCGAAAGCCCCCAAGGCGATGATACCCGTGGGTGGGGCCCGCCTTTTGTCACCCATAAAGACGAGACCTCAGCGGCTTATTTCCATGCCTGCAACCGTGGCAAAAAATCTGTTGTGGTCGATTTCAAAGACCCGCAGGCTTTGCAGGATCTAAAGGATCTTATCGCAACCGCCGATATAGTGATTGAGAATTACAAAGTTGGCGGGTTGGAAAAGTTCGGGCTGGATTACGATGCAATCAAAGTCCTGAACCCCAAACTTGTCTATTGCTCTATCACCGGTTTTGGCCAAACCGGCCCCTATGCCAAACGTGCGGGCTATGATTTTCTGTTGCAGGGCATGAGCGGCTTGATGTCGGTCACAGGCGAGCCTGATCAGCAACCGCAAAAGGTGGGAGTGGCGGTCACGGATATTTTCACCGGGCTTTACAGTGTGATTGCGATTCAGGCGGCTTTGACCCAGCGGGGGATCACCGGTGTGGGCCAGCATATTGATATGTCACTGTTTGATGTGGCCACCGCAGTGACGGCCAATCAAGCGATGAACTATCTGGCAACTGGCGTAGCACCAATGCGCAAGGGTAATGCCCACCCCAATATCGTGCCTTACCAAGTGTTTGAAACCAGCGACAGTTTTGTAATTATCGCAGTTGGCAATGACAGACAGTTTGCTAAATTCTGTAAAATACTGGGTTGTGCGCCACTTGCAGACGATCCTGAATATGCAACCAATGCCGCGCGGGTTGAAAACCGAGATGCGCTGACTGCATTATTATACCCGTTGGTCATCCGGTATCGCAAACTTGATCTATTGGCCCAATGTGATGCCGTTGGTGTTCCCGCAGGACCGATCAATACGATGGATGAGGTCTTTGACGATCCGCAGATCAAGCACCGTGCCATGGTGATGGATTTGAACGGGGTGCCTTCTGTGCGGCTTCCGGTTAATTTTTCGGGCAGTGATTTGGGGCGGCATAAAGCCTCACCTAAACTGGGTGAGAATACTGGCGATTATTTCAAAGAAAAATAACTTCAAGAGCTTTATCAAAAGCCTTTGGATCATGGATTTTCAACCGGACGGGAACAGTCAGAACCTTTTGTTGCCACTCCTTCGGTAGGCGCACCGCATCTTTTTCGGTTGTCACCAATTGCGCGTCCATTTCCCAAGCCTCTTTTTCTAGACGTAATAAAAGGCTGGTCGGGATAGTTTGGTGATCATCGAAGCTGCGCGTGGCTTTGACAACAACTCCCATATCTTTCAGTGTATTATAGAATTTTTCGGGGCGGCCAATACCGGCAAAGGCAAGCACCGACATGCCCTGCCAGTCCATTCCCGTTTGCAAGGGTGTGATTGTAGATGTCACATGGGGCAGCTTAGTGACCGCTTCCCACTTCTGTCGAAACGCATCATGCACATCACCTAGCGGCCCTATTGTCAGTAACAAGTTCGATTTTGCAACTGCGCTATCAATCGTTTCGCGCAAGGGACCGGACGGCACCACCAGACCGTTACCGAAACCCATTTCAGCATCGGCGACAAGTATCGTTAAATCCTTGGCCATCGCAGAGTTTTGTAAACCGTCATCCAAAACAATCACATCCGCACCCGCCGTTTGTGCCGCACGTGCGCCCGCAATTCTATCCTTGGCAATCCATGTCGTGGCAAAGGCGGCCAGCAACAAAGGTTCGTCACCCACATCATTTGCAGTATGGGTTGTCGGGTCTACTTTCGTTGGGCCGATAAGCTGACCTTTGTAACCTTTCGACACGATATGGGGATTCTTGCCCATAGAGATCAGACGCGTGACGGTTTCGATAACCGTGGGTGTTTTACCCGTGCCGCCAAGATTAACGTTCCCGATACAAATCACCGGAACATCAAGCTTTGTATGCGGCCCCTGCTGCCAACGTCGCACACCCGCCCATTGCCATAACTTTGAGAGTGGCGCCAAAACCAATGGCCAAATCCCTGCGCGGTTTGGCGGTTTCTTCCAAAAGTCAGGCGGCTGCATCTGTGGGCATCCCTTCAGCAAGCTTTTCCAATATCTCTGCAATGATAGTACCCGAAACTTCACCGCCTTCCGAACTAATTTCCCAGGCGGCACATACCATCAACGCGGCGGCATCAGGGGCAATAGTCGTGTTCAGGGCTTCGGCCAACTCACCGCCATTAGACACCAACCGTGCAGCACCTGCTTCGCGGTAGCGATCATAATACTGCTTATACTCACCACAAGCAGGCCCGTGGATTATCGCTGACCCCATTGATGCAGGATGGAACGGATCAATTGTTTGACCTGTAGACAAGGTGCCACCGCAATAACTAACCGATGCCAACCGCAAATAGGTTGCAAGGTTTTCTTGCCTGTCGGTTACATAAACATCCGTGGTATCATCTGGCGTATCGCCGTTTTGTTGCAAAGCAAATACAAGATTCTGGTTTTCATGCCGTGTAGCAATACGCTCACCCCGGTCTTTTTCGCGAGTATGCAAAATCAACAACAGACCCCGATTGCGGCGCATTGCAAGTTTATGCGTGTTTACAACAACATCTTCTTCATCCCTGTGGGTAACCGCCGACAACCATACTGAACGATTTCCAAACGCAGCTGACAGGTTTGTATAAAGCGCTTCATCATAATGCAGCAATTCCTTTGTTTCGGTTATAACGCCCGTCACACGAATTTTGCCGCTTTGCACGTCAAGCCGCTTTAGTTTTTTTGCAACCTGTTGATCTTGTGCAAAAATAAAATCGAACCTGTTCAAAACAGAGCGCGCTAGCCCCGGTAGCCATCGCCATCTGCGATAACTTTTATTGGACATTCTTGTGTTAATCGCTATCAGGGGTATATTTTTCTTACTAAGCCTTGTTAAAAATCTTGGCCAAAATTCCCCTTCCGAAATAACCGCAACATCCGGTGCCCAGTATTTCAGAAATGCGTGTATTGGCTGATCCAGATCAATTGGCAAATATTGGTGTACAGTATTTTCGGGCATCTGGTCCAAAATCTCGTCAACCTTTTCTTGTTTGCGCGTCGTGACCAGAAAACGCAAATCAAGCTCTTGTTCGTTAAGTTGTTCAATCAAGCCAAGCAATGGCAAAGCAGAAACCGCATCAGGGGTATGCAGCCATACCAGTCGGCCCACTTTTCTGGGCGCAGTAGCGCCCCCCAAACGTTCCTGAAAACGGTCTGGTGAAATCCCGACCTCTTCTGCACCTATTTTAAGTTTTTGGATCAGTCTATTGCCCACCATACGCGAGGTAAGCAGATATATCCAAAGTTCAGTGCGTCCGAACATTAAGCTTCTTAACCCAACTCTTCGGTCGGGCTGCCCGCTGTCTCTTCATCGCGCAGTCGATGTATATGGGCGATAAAGTAGCGGGTGTGGGCATTGTCCACAGTCTGTTGAGACTTTGATTTCCACGCGCTGAATGCAGATGCGTAATCCGGAAAAATCCCAACAATGTCTATCTCGTCAACATTACGAAAAACCTTTGTTGCAGGGTCTTTCAGCTCGCCGCCGAATACCAGATGAAGTCTTTGTGCCATTGTTAAATCCTTTGTTCTTACGCTTACGTCTTGCTTAGGCCCTGTTGGCGGCTACTTCAAGTATTCAACAAGTCCGCTGTGTAAATTCGGGGCGGCGGCGATCATTCCCGCCAAGGCCGGTTTTGGTTGATTATACTGCGGCAGGTGCTTGAACTTATCCGAAACCTTTGCCCCTGCTTCGCGACAAATCAGATCGCCTGCAGCAACATCCCATTCCCAAGTATCACGCAGTGTTATCATTCCGTCAAACCTGCCTTGCGCCACAAGACACAACCGATAAGCCAGCGATGAACGAAAGTGCCGCTCAATCGGAGGTGGTTGATCCCGCCAATGCGCGGATTTCATTTGCGCACCAGAGGCCAAAACGCGGGCGGATTGCACATTGCTTGCGCCATTGTTCACAATCGGTTTCCCGTTCAAATACGCCCCTTGCCCCAACGATGCCCAATAGGTCAGTTTTTTAGCGGGGCAATGAACAACAGCGGCTTCAACAATACCGTTTCGGGCAATCGCTATGGCAGTTGCGAAGTTTTCATGCCCGTTGATAAACGACCGGGTGCCATCTATCGGATCAACGATAAAAACCGTTTCATATTCCAATCGCTTCAGGTCGTCTTCGGTTTCTTCGGACAACCAACCATAATCGGGCCGCGCCCCTAACAGCTCTGCATTCAGCATTTTATCGATCTCAAGATCAGCTTGTGTGACAGGGCCTTGCCCACCGACCTTATCCCAGACATCCACATCGTGCTGAAAGTATTTCAGTGCAATGTCACTGGCGGCATCTGCCGCTTCCAGAAGTAATTTCAGATCAGGCACCAGCAATAACCATACTTTCCAACAGCATACTTGGGATCACCCGTGAAAGATGCGCACGACCATCGTTTGCAGGTACAAAATTGGCCAGCATCTGGTGCAGGTTTCCTGCAATGGTACATTCATTTACGGGATGCATAATCTGTCCGTTTTCCACCCAGAACCCGCTTGCGCCACGTGAATAATCACCCGTTGTCGGACTGATGGTAGACCCGATCAGGCCAGTGACCAACAGCCCTGTTCCCATATCCGAAATCAGTTCATCACGGGTTTTAGTTCCACCCAGCAAAGTCATGTTACCGCTTGATGGGGATGGTGGCGATCCTGCCCCACGCGAAGCATTGCCCGTGCTTTTCATCCCCAGCTTTCGTCCGCTTGCTAAATCAAGCGTCCAGCCTGTCAGCACACCGTTATCAATAACACAGCGCACAGCAACAGGCAGACCTTCGGCATCAAATGGTTTTGAACCCGATACCCGTGCACGCGTTGGATCTTCGATCAGATCAATGCCTTTGGGCAAAACTAATTCTCCCAGCGCACCTTTTAACCAACTGGAACCACGAATGATTGAAGTACCGTTAACCGCAGATAATAAATGCCCGATTAAAGTCGATGAGATACGTTCATCAAACAAAACCGGGAATTTGCCTGTAGGCGGTTTGGTTGAACCGAACTTGGCCGCAGCACGTTCCCCCGCCAATTGACCGATTGTTTCGGCACTTGGCATATCTGCCAAATGCGCGCGTCCTTCACCACAATAATCGCGTTCCATTTGTAATCCGTCCCCGGTAATTGCCACGCATGTTGTTGAAAATGATGTGCGCCGATAACCACCCGAAAACCCATTAGAGGTAGCCAAATGAACCCGCGTATCACTCCAGCCGGCGCTGGCCCCTTGTACTTTGGTAACACCAGTTACCGACAAAGCGGAAGCTTCTGCCGTTTGCGCCATTTCCTGCATGTTTTCAGGGGATGGCTTGTCCGTACCATCAGCCAGATCCAATCGGTCAACATTCCAAGCCTTTGCCAGCTGATCCGTATCAGCCAGACCGATATGTTCATCCTCGGGCGCAACTTTTGCCATTGCAACGGCCCGTTCTGCCATCTGTTCCAACGTGTAATCGCTGACATCTGATACCGAAACGCAAGCCTGTTGTTTGCCGATTAGAACCCGCAAACCAACATCAACGCCTTCGGACCGTTCTGCATGTTCCAGGGCACCGGCCCGAACATCAATGGATATGCTTTGCCCATCCACCAGAAGCACATCAGCCGCATCGGCACCCGCATGGGCTGCCACCCTTAGAAGCTTTTCCGAAAGGGCATCAAAATCATTCGCCATAGTCATATATTCACAATCTATTTAAGTGGCATTCCATTGGCACTGATATGGCCATCTTTCGTCATGGTAATCACCGACACCAAATGATCTTCACCTTCACCGGGGGTAAAAAACATTGCCGACATACCCTGAATCATCGCCGCGTTCTGGGCGGGTACTAAACCAAGCTCTGTTAGCTTACCAAGCAAACCATAGCCACCTTTCAATGAAATATTGACCGTCCCGTCCGGAACTGGCGGGAACTGTGAGTTATCCACCAATACTGAACCCGATGTTTGCAGGTCTGCACCAGCGATCTTAAGGTTAAGCGCTTTAATCTCTGCACTTTCCACCGCAACTGGTGGTGCCTGATTGGTGTCCTTCACATCAATATCTGATATTTTCTTCAACCAGCGCATACTGGCCAGCAAATCAATGTCCAGATCAATATCGTCTCTGGGCAGTAACGCTTTAGGATCGAACATGTTCCATAACGGCTCGGACAACTTAAGCCCGCTTAATGCGATCTTATAGCTGGCAGGCTTGCTTTCATCAACATTATCCAACGGAACGGCAATTTTCGCAACCGCATCGGATATGCTGAACTGTACCGGCGGAAAGCCCATTCCGGTGGCCGTCACTTCATATGTCAGGTCTTGCGTTGTTCCTTCTACAGTTGCCACTTCATCCTTAATGCCAAATGTACCCGCGCCGGCACCAAAGGCCGCATTCAGCTCAATTGGCCCAACGGCGGAATTTGCTGCACTTTTGCTGCTTCCGAATTCGACACTATATTCAAAAACCATATTGCGTGACGCATCGAAGAAACCCGTCGGGTTTTCCGGATCAAAATCATCATAAATCGGAATATCAAAATTCCCCGCAAAAGATTGAATCGTCGAAGAGGATGTCATCGACTCTCCCTCTAACGCGAAACTATAATCAATCACCATGTTCTTGATCTCAAAGCTTCCTGCCGATCTGCCCATGTCGCCCGTTTCCAACACCTGCGTACCGCTTCCATCCGTCATTTTTACCGATACGCCGATAAGATTACTGTCTAATGTACGAAATATCATTTCATCAAATGAACTGTCATACTTGCGCGCACCTTCTTTACCGCCAATATCAACAGAACTGCCTTTGCTTTCGATCACAAATTTCACGGGTTCCAGACCTTCGGGGTCAGGGGATTGAAACACCCCGTCGATTTGTTCCGCAAAAATCATCTCAAAACCGCCCAACAGTTTCTTGCTGACCTTTATCCATGGAACAGCAACCTGTGTCTTACCGTCTTCGGATTTCAGCGTAATATTATTCCACTGCGTATATCTGCCCGCATCGTCTTTATCGCCAACTTCCAGCACAATTGGCATGGATTTTAAAACATCAAAATATTCTTCCAGAATCTTCGTCGATTGCGCATCTGACATGGCAGGTGTTGCAGCGATCATAGAAAACCCGCACACAGCGGCTAATAAGTTTTTTCCAACAAACATAATTATCTCCTAAAGCTAAGTGGCAAATCTAAAACAGACCAAACTTTCAGACAACCTCCAAATTCGTATTTCCAAACAACACTCAATTGAATAAGCATTGCAATCCATGACAAGTTCGGGTTCTGTCTAAAACTGGAAAAATTAAGAGGCATAGGATGGCTTGGTCAGCAGAGAAAACCAAAGTTAACAGTTGGAATGAATGGGATCCGTTACGCCATGTCATTGTCGGGCGTGCGGATAATTGCCACATCCCGCCGGAAGAACCTGCCCTTGAAGCGAAAGTACCGGAAGACAGTGACATGCGTGGGCAGTGGGGGCGTCGCCCACAGGAAACCATTGATCGCGCGAATGAGCTGTTGGATAACTTCGCCAACCTTCTGGAAAAACGTGGACTTCGGGTAGACCGCCCAACACCAACGGATTTTTCGCTACCCGCAACAACACCCGATTTTCACACTGAGAGCCAGTTCGGCTGCATGCCGCCCCGTGATGTTCTGCTAACCGTCGGCAATGAAATTCTGGAAGCGACCATGTCGTATCGCTGTCGTTGGTTTGAATATCTGTGTTATCGCCCCTTGATGCAACAATATTGGGAAGAGGACAGACATTTCCGCCATGAAGCGGCACCCAAACCACGCCTAACCGATGCGGATTACCACCCTGACTATCTTTCCGAGAAAATCGGTGTTGAAAAACGCCTAAAATGGGCCGAAGAAAAGTTTTTTGTCACCACAGAAGAAGAGCCGCTGTTTGATGCGGCCGATGTTTTGCGGTTTGGCAAAGATCTGGTTGTGCAACACGGATTTACCACCAACCTGAAAGGCATCGAATGGTTGCGTCGCCATTTCCCTGATCACCGCGTTCATACGGTAAACTTTCCGGGCGACCCCTATCCAATCCATATCGATGCAACCTTTACCCCACTCAAACCCGGTCTGATCGTCAATAACCCGCAACGACGGTTGCCGGAAGACCAACGCAAGATGTTCAACGACAACGATTGGGAAATTGTCGATGCGGCACAACCTGCACATAATGCTCCCCCGCCTTTGTGCTATTCATCCACATGGCTGTCGATGAATGTTCTGGTGCTTGACCCCAAAACCGTTTGTGTTGAAAAATCCGAGGTCTATCAAGCCGAGCAAATGGACAGGTTGGGCATGGAAGTAATCGAGGTAGAACTGCGCGACGCTTACGCATTCGGCGGTGGCTTGCATTGTTGCACTGCAGACGTGTACCGTGAAGGTGATTGTGAAGACTATTTTCCAAAGGTGTAATTCATGAAAAACAAAACCGTACTGATCACAGGGGCCAGCCGTGGAATCGGCGAAGCCACCGCCCGCGAATTTGCCGGTCTTGGTGCCAATGTCATGCTGGCTGCGCGATCTGAAACCGATATCAAAGCAATTGCCGATGATATCAACGCAAATGGCGGAAAAGCGGCTGCTTTTGCCTGTGATGTTTCCGATCTGGCACAAGTAAAAGCGATGATCGCCGCTTGTGTCACCACGTTTGGCGCGCTTGATGTATTGATCAACAACGCAGGTGTACTTGAACCAATTGAACATTTAGACGGCTCTGATGCAGCGGCGTGGATCAAGGTGATCGATGTTAACGTCAACGGCGTGTATTACGGAATGCGCGAGGCCCTGCCACATATGAAAAACGGCGGTACGATCATTACCATTGGTTCAGGTGCCGGAACCAGCGCGTTAGAGGGTTGGAGCGCATATTGTGCCTCAAAAGCCGCGGTTCACCATTTAAACAAATGTCTGGACACCGAAGAACGTGCCAACGGTATCCGCGCGTTGGTTCTGTCACCCGGCACTGTGGCAACCGAAATGCAACGATCGATCAAAGACAGCGGGGTAAACCCTGTCAGCCAAATCGACTGGTCTGCGCATATTCCACCCGAATGGCCGGCAAAGGCTTTGGTTTGGATGTGTACGCCTGATGCAGACGGTTGGTTAGGCGAAGTGATTAGCTTGCGCGAAGACACCATTCGTAAACGTGTTGGTTTAACCTAAATCTGGATTGCTTCACATGTCAGTCAAAGACCAAGCACTTTCATATCTGCAACAAGGCTATGACCTTGCAATCCAGTGGCTAACCAGTGCAGCCGCCTGGTCACAGTTTGGGTTGCTTGTTGTGGCATTTCTGGCAGCCTACTATCTGCATAAAAAAATAAACCCGGCTATCGAAGCATTGCTGAACCCCGATGAAGAAAACACCGGTATATTTGCACATGGCTTAAGGTTCGGATTATTATTTTTACCGCTTTTATTACCGCTTTTAGCTTATTCTTTCACCGCTGTAGGCGAACAAATCACTCGATCCATTTTTGGCTCTGGAGCCGTCATTGCCTTTGGTAAACGCCTATTCATTTTGCTGGCAGCGCGTATTCTGGTGCAAGACGTCATCTATTCACCCTTTCTGAAAGTATTGGGTAAGTACATCCTGCTACCCCTTACGGTAGTCTATGCTTTAGGACTGTTCGACCCTGCAACAACCCTTTTGTCCGATACAAATATCGCCGTTGGAAATATCAGTTTTTCACTGCTGGCAATTGCGCGCGGTGTTATTTTCGGCGGTATCATTTTCTGGCTGGGTCGCTGGTCAAATGACCGTGGTGCCGAATATATCCGCGCACAAGAAGAACTGCGCATACCCACCCGTGAACTGGCAACCAAAGCGTTTGAATTGCTGATCTTCGGCGGGTGTTTTTTACTATTGATGAATATCCTTGGCCTGAACCTGTCTGCCCTTGCTTTCATCGGCGGGGCCATTGGTGTTGGTCTGGGTTTTGGTTTGCAAAAAATTGCCGCCAACTTTATTTCAGGTATAATTTTGTTGCTTGAAGGTCAGGCCACGGTTGGCGACTATGTGGAGCTTGATGGCGGCGAACAGGGTACGATCGTTAAAATGCTGTCACGGGCAATCATCCTTGAAACGTTTGACGGTAAATGGATCGTTGTCCCGAATGAGGATTTTATCACTACTCGGATCACCAATTGGTCCGACGCTGGGTCAGGAAACCGGTATGAAGTTGAATTTTCGGTTTCTTACGACACCAATATTAACAAAGTGCCGAAAATCATCGAAAATGCCGTCGCAACCCACCCCGCCGTTTTGAATAAACCCGAAGGCCCAGATTGTGAGTTGCGTGGATTTGGCGACAGTGGCATTGATTTCTGTGTGGAATTCTGGGTCGGCGGCATTGACGACGGCAAAAACAAATATACCTCGGATGTATTGTTTTTGGTTTGGAATGCGTTGAAGAAAAACGGCATCGAAATCCCATACCCACGCCGCGTGATCGAAATCAAAGGTGCTCTGCCCACCAATGATTGATCTATGTGTCATCGGCGCAGGCCCTGCCGGCCTTATGGCCGCCGAAGTGGCAATCGATGCCGGTCTTTCGGTTGTTGTCACAGACGCCAAAACATCCTATGGACGCAAGTTTCTGATGGCCGGGAAATCCGGATTAAATTTGACCAAGGACGAACCGTTTGCCAAATTCACAGCTGCATTTGGTGAAGCTGAAAACTTGTTATTGCCGATGTTAAAGGATTTCGGAAATGCGGATGTTCAAACATGGGCCAACGCATTGGGGCAACAAGTTTTCACAGGCAGTTCCGGGCGTGTTTTTCCCAAAACAATGAAGGCTTCCCCACTGTTACGGGCCTGGTTGTTACGCCTAGCAAACAAAGGCGTTCAATTCAAAACCCGTTGGCAGTGGGTAGGTTGGAATGGGCGGGATCTGACATTTCAGACCCCTGACGGCCCACAATCCATAACCGCTTGTACATGTGTTCTAGCCCTTGGCGGCACAAGTTGGCCAAGGCTGGGTTCGGATGGGGCATGGTCTGATATTCTGGTAAAAGAAGGCATCAAAATTACCCCGTTCAAACCCGCAAATATGGGCTTCAACGTTCAATGGTCAGACTATATGAAACCGCATTTTGGGACACCGATCAAAACCGTACAAATCACTGCCGGGTCAACCTCTGTACGCGCCGACTTTGTTATTTCCTCCAAAGGAATTGAGGGCAGTGGGATTTATGCGGTTAGCAAGGACATGCGTGAAGGGGCAAATTTATTTGTCGACTTGCTACCGGATACCAGCCTTGCAACACTCAATAGCAGAATCGCGCGATTGCCGAAAAAATCCTCACGCAGTTCCATTTTGCGCAAAGCCTTGCGCCTTGACCTTGCAAAAGCGGCCCTGTTCAATGAATTCGCCCGCAACATACCTCTGCCAGATATTGCCAAAACCGCAAAAGCCTTACTGATCCAACACAAAGGCCCGCGACCTATCGAAGAGGCAATCTCCACCGCAGGTGGCATCCCACGTGAAGAGCTGACAGATCAGTTGATGTTACACAAAAAACCGGGCGTATTTTGTGCCGGTGAAATGCTGGATTGGGAAGCCCCTACAGGCGGGTACCTGATCACCGGTTGCTTTGCAACGGGACGTTGGGCCGGACAGGGCGTTGTAGGCTATGCCGCCTTGCGTAATGCATAAGCGCGTAGATAAGCGGGCCGCACAATCATCCGTTTGAAATAGGCTTTAAGCGGCCCGTCAGGTATTTCAAAACCGGCCATTTTTGCCCAGCCGCCACAATGGGTCAGCAAAATATCAGGCACGGTCATCTTGTCACCCATCACAAATTCATTGTCACCCATACGTTCCCCAAGAATTTTCATGGAACGCACAAATTCCCATTTCAGTGTGTCTTTAATTTCTGGAACGCGCTTGTCTTTGGGCAAAATGAATGTATTTCGTGCCGCGCACCAGATAATCGCATCAATCTCATCATTGATAAACTGGGTAAAACTGTCCTGTTGCGCCCGCTCGACTGTTCCCGCAGCATAAGTCATATCCCCATGCTTATCCGCCAGAAACTGCATTATTGCGACACTGTCGATAATTATCTCGCCATCCACCATAAGGGCGGGAACTTTACCTGACGGATTGATCTTCAACATCTCATTTGAACGCGGCGGGTAGGGCAAATGCTCATACTTCAACCCAAGTTCTTCCATCATCCACAGAACCCGAAGCGTTCTTGTGGCGGCCATTCCCAGGACTTTATACATGTAATTTTCCTTATTTCGGGCGCATCATAGCAAGGCGGATGAATGCGCGTTCAACAACGGCCATAGTCGGCACGGGTCTTGATGAACGTAGCATCAAATCGGTATCCATCAATACCTGCAAAGCATTTTCCAGTCTAGGCCCACCCCATCCACGAGCTTGGCGCACAAGCCGATCTTTGCGCGGGCCAAAAACGGGCGGGCGCGCACGGCTGAAACCAACATCTGGGCCTTGCGGATCAGACGCCGCTGAATGAAGCATGCGAAAATGGCGTGTCATTCCGATACAAAGGGCCGTGGCATTCACACCCTGACCGGCCAGACGGCTAAGTGTCGGACCAACCTCATTACTGCGCGCCTCGGCCACGATATGCAGCACATCGTCGATATCAGCGTCAAGCGTGGTGGGTGCGCAGGCCTCTACATCGGCAACTTCAACAGCGCTGTCGTCCTTCAATTTATAAAGTGACAGCTTCCAGATTACCTGCTTCAGATCGCCCAAACCCATATCGCGGGCCAAAGCCATCAGATACTTTTTAGCTTCACGCGATACGTTTGACAGCCCTGCATCAACCAAAATCTTGTCAATTTCCTCTGGGCGCGTTGGGTCATCATAAATACCGATTGTATAAAAATTCTGCGGGGTTTCAAAAGCTTTGCGTAGCTTTGATCGTGCATTTAATGACCCTGCCGTGACAATCAGATAAGCGTCGCCTTGCACCCATTCAGCCACTGCATTGTCCAATATCGGTGCCAGCCCATCGGTGGCACCTTCCACAACGGCCGCGCGCGGCCCCGGAAAAAATCCTTGTGCTTTCAACGCGTCCAGTACAAGAGCGGGATCCTTGCGCACCTCACCCGCTGACAATCGTGTCAGGCGCATTTCTTCCATCGCATTAACCCCAACCAAAGCCAAAGTTACCTCTTGCCTGCGGATGTTTATCTTTTCCGCATCCATACCAAAAATCAAAAGGCCTGCGCATGATTTATCAGGTTTCGCAAAAAAAGCTGTCGCTTTCGTACCCGTTAATTTCATTTTACCCACTGATTGGCAGTTGCCGAAATCTGTGTCACAATCTGATCGGCCAAAGCCAGAGCAAGCCGTGATCGCGCATCTTGTTCTGCGACACGTGTCGGATATGTTTCCGACGTCGCACTATAGGCCGTCGTTGATTTAACTTTACCGCTGAACAAAACGGCACCGCTTGCAGAATCTATTACTTTAAAGTCAGAGATACCGTCCAGATTATACCGCGTAATTTCTGCTGTTTGAGACACAGCTAAACCTTCCGAGTCCACAACATAGGTAAAGGTCAAGCGATAACGCGGATCATTGGCAAAGCCGAAACGTTCAACCAGACGTTCGCGCATTTCAAAATTCTCACGGCCTTTGCCTGCGGTTATTTCAATCACGCCGTGCAAACCGGACGCTGCACTTCCATCGCTGTAGATCGGCGTAAAACCACATCCGCCCAATGCAGAAATGGACACAATCGCGGTTAGAAAATTGCGGCGGTTAAATAACGACATTCACAATTCTTCCTGGAACAATGATCAGTTTTCTCAGTACATTGCCATCCAATGCACGTTGAACACTGTCGTTCGCCATAACGATTTTTTCAAGCTCTTCTTTCGAAATATCCGCGGAAACCTCAATCTCATCACGTCGCTTGCCGTTAATCTGAATCGGTAGCGTCACTGTATCATCCACTAGCATGGCTGGATCAACCTTTGGCCAAGGGGCTTCAGTCACCAAACCTGTGCCACCCATGGTTGTCCAAATCTCTTCCGCTAGATGGGGCGTCATGGGTTGCATCATTTGCGCCATTGTTTTCATTGCTTCAATCTTGGCGGCTTTGTCAGCCTTCGATTTCGCCAATGTGTTGGTGAACTGATACAAGCCCGCCACAGATTTATTGAAGGCAAAGCCTTCAATGCCGTTCGTTACATCATCAATCGCACGGTGTGTGGCCTTTTGCAGGGCAAGCACCTCCTTCGGATCGGGCGAACCTGCTTCGGTGCTTTGGTTAATTTCATCAGCCATCCGCCAAACACGTTGCAAATGTTTCCATGCCGCATCGGCGCCTGCGGCTGTCCATTCCACATCCCGCTCAGGCGGGCTGTCAGACATCACAAACCAACGTGCAGTGTCGGCACCGTATTGGTCGATAATATCATCAGGGTCGACCACGTTCTTTTTTGACTTCGACATTTTGATCGACGGGCCAACCGTAACAGGGCGGCCATCGTTCATTTCATAACCGCCAGAAACCGGCTTCACCTCATCAGGTGTCAACCACTTCCCGTCAGGATCTTTATAAGTCTCATGGCAGACCATGCCTTGGGTGAATAGCGCATTGAACGGCTCAACCGCTTCCTTTGGCAAATGCCCCGTCAAGTTCATCGCACGGGCAAAGAACCGCGAATACAAAAGATGCAAAATCGCATGTTCCACACCGCCGATATACTGATCCACATTCATCCAATAGGCCACATCTTCGGCCACCGTCGGTGTATCCGCGCGTGGGCTTGTAAAGCGGGCGTAATACCATGAACTGTCAACAAACGTGTCCATAGTATCAGTTTCACGCAAGGCAGGCTGACCACAGGACGGACAATCACAACTACGCCACGCATCATGGCGATCCAGCGGATTGCCGGGTCGGTCAAATGTCACATCTTTTGGCAATTCAATCGGCAGGTTTTCTTTCTTTTCAGGCACCACACCACAGGCATCACAATGCACCACAGGGATCGGGCAACCCCAATAGCGTTGCCGCGATGCGCCCCAATCGCGCAAACGGTAATTGGTTTTCGCTTCACCCAAACCCATCGCCGCAATACGTTTGTTCACTTCCAGCTTGGCGTCTTCGATCGATAATCCATCCAAAAACCGCGAATTGATAATGCGGCCCGCACCAAGATATGCCTCGTTTCCGATAGAAAACGTATCGGGGTCAACTGCATCATCACAGACAACGGGGGTTACAACCAAATCGTATTTACGGGCAAAGTCCAGATCGCGCTGGTCATGCGCAGGACAACCGAAAATCGCCCCAGTGCCATATCCCATCAAAACGAAGTTGGCGATATAAACGGGCAGTTCCCAACCCGCTTCAAACGGATGCACAACTTTTATACCCGTATCATAGCCCTTCTTTTCCGCCGTTTCCAACGCCTCTTCCGTAGTTCCCAACTGGCGGCATTCTGCATTAAAGGTAGCAATCTTCGGGTCGCTTTCCAAGGCTTTGGCCAAAGGATGATCGCAAGAGATAGCCGCAAAACTGGCCCCGAACAGCGTATCAGGGCGTGTTGTGTAAACTTCCAATGCATCAAACCCATCAGGTGCGCCTTTGGTTATAAAGTTGAATTGCAACCCCTGACTTTTCCCAATCCAATTCTTTTGCATGGTGCGCACTTTTTCTGGCCATTCCGTCAGACCATCCAGCGCCTTCAACAGCTCTTCCGAAAATTCGGATATCTTAAAAAACCATTGCGTCAGCTCTTTACGTTCAACCAAGGCACCGGAACGCCAACCGCGCCCGCCTTCAACTTGTTCATTGGCCAACACGGTCATATCAACGGGGTCCCAGTTCACCACGGCGTTTTTACGATAAACCAAGTCTTTGCCCATCATGTCGATGAACATGGCCTGTTGCTGACCGTAATATTCAGGATCGCAAGTGGCAAATTCACGCGACCAATCTATTGACAGACCTATTGGTTTTAACTGCGCGCGCATATCCGCAATGTTTTGATAGGTCCAATCACCCGGGTGAACCTTCTTTTCCATCGCGGCATTTTCCGCAGGCATACCGAAAGCATCCCAACCCATCGGATGCAGTACATTGAAACCCTGTGCAGATTTATACCGCGCGACCACATCACCCATCGTATAATTGCGCACATGGCCCATATGGATACGGCCCGACGGATAAGGAAACATTTCCAACACATAATATTTTTCGCGCGTCTCATCGCGTTCGGCTTTGAAAACTTCTGCGCTGTCCCACGCTTCTTGCCATTTAGGCTCCACGACTTTTGCGTTGTACCGTGACATGAATTTACCCTTATACGTTTAACGCCGAGCAATTGGCCCGGCGTTGGTCATTTAATGAATCGGAACGGCGAAAATCTAACGGCGTTTTCCGGCTCGAATGCGCAACTGGCGTGCGCGTGTGAGAATGGCATCTTCAATCAACCTGTTGGTTTCAGCACTTGCAGGGCCATTGCGTTTTTGCATTGCAACCTTCAGCGAACCCGCTTCCAAAGCAGGGTCCTGAATCAGAACCGTTGCACGGAAGTCCGTAGATGAACCGGGCGCGCGGCCCCAACCCATAACCACAATACCGGAAAACGGATCAGCCGCTTCGATCGGCAAGAAACTTAACGTTTCCAAAGAAGCTTCCCACAGATATTTGTTCACACGAATATCCGCATTATCATTCGGCGGATTGAAAATATCCGCCAAGTCTAATTGGGCAGCACCACGTTGCTGTTTTTCCTTGGCATTCATCGGGATTTCATGCTTCGACGGGTCGTCTTTTCTAACCCGGTTGTCATTGGCGCGCCCCGCACTACTGCTGCCGCCTATTATCCCCCCGGAACCAGCACTGCTGTTTCCGGAACCGCCGATAGAACCACCGCTGTTTAATCCACCACAGCCTGCAATAAGCCCTGACACAAACAATAAGGCTAGCTTATTAGACATTCCATTCAACATACTGATGGCCCCTTGAAATTTTCACCCAACATCTACCGTGTTGTTTTTAAGCGAACAAGGGGTTTGGTCAAGTTTATCGTTGTTTCTGTACGAAACCGTAACATTAAGGCAGTTATTTCATTTTGGGGTTTACCAAATTACTGTCACACGGCAATAAAGACCCATGTCCATTGCAGAAATCAAAACCCGTATCCTTAAGGCCGAAGAACTGGCCGGACGCCCTACAGGCAGCACACAACTGATTGCTGTCTCGAAAGTACAGCCGAATGCGCGGATTCAGGCCGTTCTGGAACAAGGCCACCGCCTATTTGGTGAAAACAAAGTGCAGGAAGCCCAAGGCAAATGGCCCGCATTCAAAGAACAGTTCGCGGATGTACAAGTTCACCTGATCGGGCCACTGCAAACCAATAAAGTTAAAACCGCCGTTGCACTGTTTGACGCCATTCATACGGTTGACCGTCCAAAGCTTGCCAAAAAGCTGGCCGCTGAAATTCAGGCCCAAGGCAAATCCCCCGATATGTTCATTCAGGTCAACACAGGTGAAGAGCCGCAAAAAGCGGGTGTTTTACCAATGGATGCAGATGCGTTCATTCAGGAATGCCGCACGTTGGATTTGCCCATAGCCGGCCTGATGGTGATCCCGCCTGTAGATGAAGAAGCCTCACTTCACTTCGCCCTGCTGCGCAAAATCGCAGAACGCAACGGACTGACAGGTCTATCGATGGGAATGAGCAGTGACTTTGAACGGGCCGTAGCATTAGGGGCAACCCATGTGCGTGTGGGGTCGGCGATATTTGGTGAACGGGATTACAACTAACGCACAATCACCCGCGAGCGCGGCTGCCACTCTTCGAAAATCCAGATCAGATCACGTCGATCAAACGCAATGCAGCCTTCTGTCGGGTGGCGCGATTTACGCCAAATATGCATAAAAATCGCACTGCCTGCACCAGGCGTAGCATCAGGCCAGTTGAAATCCAGAATGCCAAAAGCATCATATAGCGGGTCAGCCCGATACTGTTTTTCGTGGCTGAACGGATAGTTAGGCCCATATACACCATGATTATAATGCGGGTCTTTGGGGTCATCTGACCATATATCCGCAAGCCGAATAACCGTTTGCTGAACATGGGGGGCGTCGAACACAAGGCGGTCACACCGCTGCCTGATACCTGTCAGATGAAACACGCCAATGGGCGTGACCCCATCGCCCTCACCACGTTTTTTGCCAATACCGCCGCGCCCAACGGAACAGGGTAGGTTCACACCGCGAAATCGCGCACCCCATTGTGTGACAACCAAATCGTCAAAGCACGGCGTCATAGAATATGTCCGCTTTTCTTTGCCTTGGTTTCCAAATAATCCTTATTCAACGGATTATGCCCCACATGCAAAGGTACCCGCTCAACCACGCGCACACCTGCCGCGTTCATCCGTTCAACTTTATTCGGATTGTTGGTCATCAAACGTACTGAATTAAACCCAAGAGATTTCAAAATCTCGGCACCCAGCATGAAATCGCGTTCATCATCTTCAAACCCAAGTCGGTGATTGGCTTCGACCGTGTCAAATCCTTGTGATTGCAACGCATAGGCGCGCATCTTATTGGCCAACCCGATCCCGCGACCTTCTTGGTTCATATAAAGCAGCACACCTGACCCGAATTCAGCGATCTGCTGCATCGCAGCGTTCAATTGCGGCCCGCAATCACATTTCAGCGACCCTATGATATCGCCAGTAAAGCACGCCGAATGCAACCGTGACAACACAGGTTCGTTGCGTATAGGGTTACCGATTTCAATTGCATAATGCTCAATCCCGCCATCATCGGGGCGATACACATGCACTTTCGCGGTATTGGACACTGCCAGCGGCACATTCGCGGCAGAAACCAACGCCAAGGGGCTGCTTTTGCGCAAGCATGGGCCAATTGATTCGATCGGTAAACGGTGCAGATAGGATAATTCATCCGCCGCCGCAGACGTAATTTGTACCAGCACCGCTGCCGGCAACAGGCGCGCTTGCTTACAGATCATCAAAACCAAACGGTGCGGTTCCGCGTCGCCGTCCCGTATTGCCGTAAACGGGCCTTTCATCGGGCTTTGCAGATCATCGACAGGGTCGGCAACAGACCGTAACCAATCAATATCTGCCGCATTCGGTATCTGAATACGGGCCAAATCACCATCATAAACCCGTGCAGACAGAGTTTTTGCACGCCGTTCGGTGATCGCAAGATCTATGTTATCAGAATAATCGCGAAAATGTTTCAATCGACCGGAATTCAGCGTTTCAACGGCCGCCGCCATCCAAACACCCCCCCCGCAGGTCAGCAATATCGGCACGCCCATACGTAGATCGGCCCGCATTCGGGCAATTTGTTCTTCAACTGTCAGCAAAATTGCCATTTGTACCCTATAATCGTGACTATCCGGACGCTTTCTATATCCTGCATCCATAAAATATGAAATAATCTTCACGATAGTAACACGAGCCTGTGAAGTTTGCATTCTTAGTCTTGCCGTAACCGTGAAAAGAACACAAGTTAGGGGCAAGAAATGGAGTTCACATTATGAGCAACCTAAATAAAATTTTAATGGTCGACGATGACGAAGACCTGCGCGAAGCCCTTGCCGATCAACTTGTCCTAACCGAAGACTTTGATGTCTTTGAGGCAGAAGACGGCACATCTGGCTTGGATAAAGCCAAAGAATCAATTTACGACCTTGTTATTTTGGATGTCGGCCTACCCGACATGGATGGCCGTGAATTGTGCCGCTTGATGCGCAAACAGGGCGTAAAGTGCCCGATTGTGATGCTGACGGCACATGACACGGACGCCGATACGATATTGGGCCTAGACGCGGGTGCCAATGATTACGTATCAAAACCATTCAAGTTTCCGGTTCTTTTGGCCCGCATCCGCGCCCAATTACGCCAACATGAACAATCAGAAGATGCCGTGTTCACGCTTGGACCGTACACGTTCAAGCCGGCTGCAAAGGTATTGATCACCGAAGACGAGAAAAAAGTACGCCTGACCGAAAAAGAAACCAACATTTTGAAGTTTCTATATCGCGCCCAGGACGGTGTTGTCGCCCGCGATGTGCTGCTGCATGAGGTGTGGGGCTACAACGCAGGGGTCACAACCCATACACTGGAAACCCACATTTACCGTCTACGCCAGAAGATAGAACCCGACCCCAGCAATGCACGCCTGTTGGTTACCGAATCGGGCGGGTACCGTTTGGTCGCTTAATACTCATTATTCTCCTCCCCCAAGACTGGCCCGGCATCAAGCTGGGCTTTTTTGCTTGAGGTCATCTACCGGTCACGACATTATCACGCTTCAACATCAGGGGATAAATATGCCAATTACAATCTGCACATGGAACATCAACTCGGTTCGCCTGCGCGAACCTATCGTTCTGAAACTTCTGACTGAAGAACAACCGGACGTTCTATGCCTGCAGGAATGCAAATCCCCCGTGGACAAAATTCCGACCGAAGGCTTTGCCGCCCTGGGCTACACTCACATGGTTGCAAACGGGCAAAAAGGATACAACGGCGTCATGATTCTGTCGCGCCTGCCCATAAACGAAGTCGAGCGTAAAGATTTCGCTGATCTTGGCCATGCTCGCCACATTGCTGGACAATTGGACAACGGCCTAACCATCCACAATTTCTATGTGCCTGCGGGTGGTGATAAGCCTGACCGCGCCATCAATGATAAATTCGGGCAGAAATTGGACTACCTAACCGAAATGCGTGACTGGTTTAACGCGCAAAAACCTGAAAAAGCTATTCTGGTCGGCGACCTGAACATCGCACCCCGAGAAGACGACGTTTGGAATCATAAACAACTGACCAAAATCGTATCCCATACACCCATAGAAATCGAACATTTGGCGGCAACTCAGGCCGCTGGAAACTGGGTTGACATCACCCGCCAAAACATCCCCGAAGGCAAGTTATACAGCTGGTGGTCATACCGCGCCCGCGACTGGGACACGGCTGACAAAGGCCGTCGCCTGGATCATATCTGGGCCACGGACGACATCGCACATACTGGCCATTCCAGTCGCATTTTACGCCCGGCACGCGGTTGGGAAAAACCCAGTGATCATGCGCCATTATTCGCAAGCTTTGATATCTGACTTGCCCTTGTAGCCATGCAGGACTAAATCATGGGTAAATAACCTATGAACGGAGCATCCGAATGTTAGAGCTCGGAAACAACCCAACACCAGATGATCTGGTCAAAGACGTCAATGAAGACACGTTTATGCAGGACGTCGTCGAAGCCAGCAAAACCGCACCTGTGATCGTTGACTTCTGGGCCCCATGGTGTGGCCCATGCAAAACACTTGGCCCTGCACTGGAAGCGGAAGTAAAAGCGGCAGGCGGTAAAGTTAAAATGGTAAAGGTCGATATTGACCAGAATCAAGCAATAGCCAGCCAAATGCGTATTCAATCTATCCCTGCGGTTTTCGCCTTTGTTGACGGGCAGCCCGTAGACGGCTTTATGGGCGCAAAAGCCCCGTCCGAAATTAAGGCCTTTATTGACAAGCTTCTTGCCTCAACCGGGAATGACGGCGGTCTGGAAGAGGCCGTAGCGATGGCAACGGAAATGCTGGAACAAGGCGCGGCAAACGATGCCGCCGACACTTTCGCGGCTATTCTTGGTGAAGAGCCTGAAAATGCGGGTGCCTATGCAGGCCAGATCAAAGCCCATATCGCTCTTGGGAATACCGACAAAGCAACCGCACTTTTACAAGCCGTTCCGGCAGCGATTGCAGAAGACCCCGCTATACTGGCTGTGAAAGCACAGATTGAACTTGCCGACATGGCCGAAGATGCAGGCGAAGTTGGGGAATTGAAAGCAAAGTTGGATGCCAACCCGGATGACCATCAAGCGCGGTTCGAACTGGCCATGGCTGAACTTGCCAACAATGATCCGAATTCCGCAGTGGATACATTGCTTGATCTGTTTCGCCGTGACCGTGACTGGAATGAAGCAGCCGCAAAACAACAACTGTTTAAAATTTTCGATGCGCTGGGCGCACAAGATCCCGTTGCCCAATCCGGGCGTCGGAAACTGTCTTCAATGATCTTTTCATAAATGCGGAAATGGACTGGATAAGATGATGTATGATCTGTCAAATCTACCCGGTTCAATCCCGATCTTTCCATTGACGGGCGCATTGGTTTTGCCGCGCGCCCGTTTACCGCTGAACATTTTCGAACCGCGTTATCTGCAAATGATTGATGACGCGCTGAAAACCGAACACCGTCTAATCGGTATGATCCAGACCCGTGACGTGCCCACCGATATCAGCAACCCGCCATTGCATAAAATCGGCTGCGCAGGGCGGATCACTTCATTTACGGAAACTGACGATGGCAGGTATCTGATCTCGATTAAAGGCATCAGCCGCTACCGTATCGTAAACTGTGAAACCGGCTTTGCCCCCTATATGAAAGCAGGGGTTCATTGGGATGGTTTTAAACGTGACCTTGGTGATGAAGAGCATGAAGAAAGTTTTGATCGCCCTGCATTTCTGATTCTGCTTGAAGCTTATTTTGAAGCCAATGAGTTGCAAACGGACTGGGATGGGCTAAAAGATGCTTCGGAAGAAATGCTGATAAATTCATTATCTATGATGTGCCCATTTGATCCTGAGGAACGACAGGCATTACTGGAATCGCCTTGCCTGAAAACCCGACGCGAAATGGTTGCCACATTAATGGAATTTTCACTAAGATCATCTGGCAACGATGACGGCAAAGTCCAATGAGCGACACGATAAAAGCAGACGGAAAAATGCTGGAAGCACTATTATGCCCGCTGACTCATAGTCAGCTGGGCTATGATCCAAAAGCAAACGAATTGATCTCAAAAGCGGCAAAGCTGGCTTACCCTATACGCAACGGTATCCCGATCATGTTGGTCGATGAAGCTCGCCCGCTTTAAAGTACCTTGCCTTGCAGCATTTTAGGTAATTCACCAGTTAATCCAGCAGCCTGACGAATAAGGCCACGACGTAGGTTTGGTGCTGAATTTACAAGTCCCAATCCGGCATCACGTATAGATCGTAATAATGGATTATTATTTGAAAACAGTTTGTTAATAGAGTCTGTTGATGCAACGGATGAACTTGTATCAAAACGGCGCCATTGTTGAAAACGTCTTAGAACATTTATCGTTCCAATATCTTCGCCGCGGCGCATTGCAAGTGCCAGAACTTCTGTCAAAGCAGCTATATCACGCAACCCCAAATTCAACCCTTGCCCCGCCAACGGGTGCACACCGTGGGCTGCATCGCCCACCAAAGCTAAGCGATGGTCAACAAAACGATCCGCCAATGTCAGGTTCAACGGATACGAATAGCGCCCGCCTTTCAGTGAAATTTCACCTAGAAAATCACCGAAACATGGGCGCAGGCAAGCCATATAATCCGTATCATTCATCGCAGATATTTCAGCAGCCCGCTCACTTGTTTCCGTCCAAACGATCGAAGATACATTATCGTTCAAAGGTAATATCGCCAATGGCCCAGCCGGCATAAAAAACTGATGCGCCGTATTTTTATGTGGTAGTTCGTGGGCGATCGCACAAACTAAACTTGTCTGATTATAGTCCCAGCCACTACGCTTGATCCCGGCACGAGCCGCCACCTGACTTTTGCGCCCATCACAGCCGATCAACAATTTAGCGGACAGGGATTTTCCGCCTGCCAACTCAACCGAAACACCCCCTGCATCAATTCTCTGATCAACGACCGTGGTCTGATCCAAATGTTGAATGGCCGCAGTATTTTCAATCGCGCGCAACAACGCTTGGCGCAAAAAGCGGTCTTCCAGCATATAGCCCATCGGGCCTTCTTCAATCTCGGTGTGATCGAAATGCACAAACCAAGGTGCTGCCCCTTCGCCCGCGCGGCCATCACTGACCTTGATGTCCAACATCGGGCAACTGTTTGCTGCGACATCCGCCCAAACGCCCAGAACATTCAGCATGTTCTTAGAGGTCAAAGCCAGTGCATAACCGCGCCCGTCAAATTCAGGTGCCGCCAGAATTTCTTTTGGCATCGCGTCAATCAGGATCACGTCCAACCCGACCTGGGCCAAAGCCAGTGCCGCTGCACTTCCGTTCAGGCCACCACCGACAATAATAATATCTGCATCTTGTTTCATAATACCAAATAAGACCTTAAATCGATGATTGTCCACCTGACAATGCG
This sequence comes from Amylibacter sp., assembly GCA_021775355.1. GTDB lineage: Bacteria > Pseudomonadota > Alphaproteobacteria > Rhodobacterales > Rhodobacteraceae > Amylibacter. The sequence continues at coordinate 68,693 of JAJFHZ010000011.1, forward strand.
CCGCTACTGTCTTGTTAAAAAGGAGTCCGAAAATGCCAAACGATTTGTTGAAAAAAACCGCAAGCGATCTGGGTCGTTTGATAGAGCTTCGCACGATAAGCCCGCTGGAATTAACAACAAATTTTCTCGAAGCTATAGATCAGAACCCAATTGCGGATCGAATTTATGCACGCATAATACCTGATCGCGCTTTAGCAGAAGCGCAGGCGGCAACTACGCGTGCGGTGCAAGGCACCCGTATCGGGCCATTGGACGGTGTGCCAATTTCATGGAAAGACCTGTTTGATACGGCAGGTACAGCCACCGAAGCCGGCTCTGCCTTTCTGAAGGATCATGTTCCTGATGAAGATGCCACGGTGCTAAATAACGCCACGCATGCGGGTCTGATATGTTTGGGTAAAACCCATATGTCGGAACTGGCGTTTTCAGGTCTGGGATTTAACCCTGTCACAGAAACGCCACCTTGTGTGAATGATTTAGATGCAGTTGCTGGCGGGTCGTCGTCAGGTGCGGCAGCATCGGTTGCATTTGATTTGGCGGCGGCAGGAATAGGTTCGGACACAGGTGGGTCGGTGCGTATTCCGTCAGCCTGGAATGATCTTGTCGGGTTAAAGACCACGTCCGGGTTATTATCCCTCAAAGGTGCCGTGCCACTTTGTGCCAAGTTTGACACTGTTGGGCCTTTATGCCGTTCGGTTGAAGATGCCGCCAACCTGTTCACAGCCCTTGGCGGCACTGCACCAATATCTTTGGTTCGATCAGACCTAAAGGGCAAACGTTTCGCGATTTGCTCAACCGTTGCGCTTGATGAACTGGAACCCGAACCCAAACGCGCATTTGAAGAGGCTGTCCTTTCATTGCAAGCTACAGGCGTTCAAGTGGAAGAACTGGAAATTCCGGAACTTGCACAAGCTATGCCATTGTCCGCCTGCCTGTTCACCACCGAAGCGTATGCCCAGTGGCGTAAAGAAATCGAAGCGCGACCGGAATTGATGTTCACTGAAATTCGTGATCGGTTTTTGGTTGGCAAAGATTTTAAAGGTTACGAATATGTAGAAGCCTGGCAAACGCTTGATCGGTTGCGGGCCGCATATGTCACGCGTACCGCAGGCTATGATGCGGTAATTTTACCATCATCCGCGATTTTACCCCCCAATATTCACAAACTCGGGGCAGACCGTGCTTATTATATTCGCGCCAACTTGCTGGCCTTGCGCAACACGCGTATCGGCAATTTGATGGGATTATGCAGTCTGACCTTACCAACGAAACACGCCTCTTGTGGGCTGATGATCAATTGCAATCCATTCGAAGAACGCAAGTTACTGGCATTGGGGGCAGAGATTGAGCGCGCTTTGGCGTAGGCAAAAAAGCCACATTACCCTGTTTCTCATGGAAATATCCCAAAAACACGTTGGAGATTAAGGCATTATTGGGTAAACTGCAAAGAAATGGGGCACTTAGACCCCGAAGATGAGGCAGTACATGCAGTTTCCAGAGCGGTTTTCGAACTTGCCCGAATACGCATTTCCACGTTTACGCGCCCTGTTGGATCACCATCCGGCAGGCGGCGAAGTTGTTCATATGACGATTGGTGAACCGAAACATAAGTTTCCCGCGTTCATAACAGATACAATCACACAACATGCGACTGGATTTAACAAATATCCGCCTAATCAGGGCTGTCCTGAATTACTGGGTTCGATCACAGGCTGGCTTAAACGCCGCTATGATGTTGCAATGGATGCGAATACGCAAATTATGGCCCTGAACGGCTCTCGCGAAGGTCTGTTCAATTCCTGTCTGGCCCTTTGCCCTGAACATAAGAATGGTCATATACCAAACGTCCTGATCCCGAACCCATTCTATCAGGTTTATGCCGTGGCTACACTTGCGGCCAACGCAACGCCTGTTTTTGTGTCCGCCCACCAGCAAAATGGTTTCATGCCGGATTATGCATCCCTTGGTGAAGAAACGTTGAACAACACCGCAATCGCCTACATCTGTTCGCCTTCCAACCCACAAGGGGCAGTGGCTTCTTATGATTATTGGGCTGATTTGATCAGATTGGCAGAGAAACACGATTTCTACATCTTCGCCGATGAATGTTATTCCGAAATTTATCGCACAACCCCGCCCGTAGGTGTTTTGCAGGTTGCCAATGAAATCGGGGCCGATCCCGAACGCATTCTGGCATTCCATTCTTTATCCAAACGCTCGAACCTACCCGGTCTTCGGTCCGGTTTTGTTGCAGGCGGGCCAAAATCGTTGGTTAAATTAAAACAGTTGCGTGATTATGCAGGTGCACCTTTGCCGCTGCCGTTGCAAATGGCTGCGGCTGCAGCGTGGGACGATGAAAATCATGTTATTGAAAACCGCGCGGCCTACGCAAAGAAATACGCGATTGCCGATCAGGTCTTCGGCAACATCAAAGGTTATTCCAGCCCCGAAGCAGGTTTCTTTTTGTGGCTTCCCGTCGAAGATGGCGAAGCGGCAGCCCTGAAAATCTGGCAAACGACAGGCGTGCGCGTTTTGCCCGGCGAATATCTGGCACGCCCAACAATAAAGGATGATCCCGCAAAGGGGTACATTCGTGTGGCCCTTGTGGCCCCTGAGCAGGAAATCACGCGTGGTCTGAAAGCAATACGCGCGTGTTTGTATGAGGTAGTATAGATGGCTTATCAAACTAAACCCCGCGACCCATTATTGGAAGAGCATATGCAGGCCGCCATTCAGCGGCGCGGATCAGAACTGATCGGCTTTGCCTTGCTTGCTATCGGCGCTCTGTTTGCGTTGATATTATGGAGCTATTCACCTGACGACCCAAATCGTTTCAACGTCACCTCTCAACCCGCACAAAACATGTTGGGCGAGTTTGGTGCTGCCGTTGCCAGTACACTGATCCTGACCATTGGCAAAGCCGCTTGGGTTATTCCGGTGTTTATGCTGACTTGGGGCTTGCGTTTTATTTTGCATATCGGTGAAGTGCGTGCAGTAAGCCGCGTGATTTTCTCACCTATATTCGCCGCTATTACAGCTATTCTTTTTGCCGCCCATGTTCCGGCCGAAACCTGGAGCCATAGTTTTGGTCTGGGTGGGCTGTTCGGTGACATGGCTTTTGGATTATTGGTCGATTTAAGCCCTCTAAGCCTTGGCTTTGGTGTTGCGATGATGACCCTTTTACTGGGTGCGGTTTTTGCAGCACTCGGCCTTTATGCCCATGGTTTCACACTTCCTGAATTGCGCGTGATTGGCCGCTATGCAGTCATCGCCATAATCCTGTCTTATGCCAGCATTGTGAGTGCTTTTACGGCCATCGTTCGTAAAATCCAAACGTACAAAGCGCAAGTTGCTAATCGCCCGAAACCCCCTGCAAGTTTCCCCACACCACACTCCGCTGCAACCGCTGAACATGCACAACCTGTAATGGCTGAACAATATCCTGAACTTGTTGCACCCGCTTCAAAACCTGTAAAAAAGTTATCAATGCCGTCCTTACCCAGCTTTGGACTGGGCAAAAAGCAAGATCAGGAAGCCGCAGAACCATTTGCACACATTGAACCAAAATTGGAAAATTCGCCGGAAGAACGCGTCAAATTGCGTATCTCTGAAGCGATTAAAAGTAAGGTTTCAGCCAAACGTGCGGCAGATCTATCAGCGGAACGTGTAGAACCTGTTTTAACACAGAATACCCTTTCGGAATCCGCTCAAACTGCTTCCGCCGCCCTAACTGGCGATACTGAACTGGATTTAAACGATCCAGTGGAAAATATCTTTGCGATTCCAACGACAGAGCCAAAACATGTGGTTCAACATACAACGTCAAAACCTGTTCAAAAAAGCAAAAAAGCCAAGGCAGAAGCACAACCAAGTCTGTTCGCGGGCGCAAAAACCGCTGATTATGAAACCCCGCCCTTAGGGTTGCTGGCCAGCCCAACAACCATTGTGCGCCACCATCTTAGTGATGAAGCACTGGAACAAAACGCGCGTCTTTTGGAAAATGTGCTTGATGACTATGGTGTCAAAGGTGAAATCGTTTCCGTCCGTCCCGGCCCTGTTGTAACCATGTATGAACTGGAACCGGCACCCGGTTTGAAAGCCAGCCGCGTAATCGGCCTGGCCGATGATATTGCACGCTCCATGTCTGCCCTGTCCGCGCGTGTCTCTACCGTCCCGGGTCGTTCTGTTGTTGGTATCGAACTGCCGAACGAAAACCGCGAAACTGTTTTATTGCGCGAGCTGCTTTCAGGTAAAGATTACGGCGACGGCAACGATGCACTGCCTCTTGCCTTAGGCAAAGACATTGGTGGGCAGTCAATTGTCGCGAACCTTGCAAAAATGCCGCATCTTTTGATTGCAGGAACGACGGGTGCGGGTAAATCTGTGGCGATAAATACGATGATCTTGTCACTGCTATACAAATTGTCACCCGAAGATTGCCGCATGATCATGATCGATCCGAAAATGTTGGAATTGTCGGTTTATGACGGCATCCCGCATCTTCTGTCTCCTGTTGTCACCGACCCCAAAAAAGCCGTTGTGGCCCTGAAATGGGTAGTAGGCGAAATGGAAGAACGTTACCGTAAAATGTCCAAAATGGGCGTGCGTAATGTCGGCGGATACAATGCGCGCGTGGCTGATGCACTGAAAAAAGGTGAAAACTTTGATCGCACCGTGCAAACTGGTTTCGCCGAAGATACAGGTGAACCAATCTTTGAGACCGAGTCTATCACCCCGGAAAAACTGCCCTACATTGTTGTGATTGTCGATGAGATGGCAGACTTGATGATGGTTGCGGGCAAGGAAATTGAAGCCTGCATTCAACGCCTTGCACAAATGGCGCGGGCTTCTGGTATCCATCTTGTGATGGCAACACAACGCCCGTCCGTAGATGTAATTACAGGTACGATCAAAGCCAACTTCCCGACACGAATTTCGTTTCAGGTGACCTCGAAAATTGACAGCCGTACCATACTTGGGGAAATGGGTGCCGAACAACTTCTGGGCATGGGCGATATGCTTTACATGGAGGGTGGCGGTAAAATTACCCGTATTCACGGACCTTTTGCCAGCGATGAAGAGGTTGAAGAGGTCGTGAACCATCTGAAATCCTTCGGCGCGCCCGAATATGTCAACGGCGTAGTTGACGGCCCCGAAGGCAATAAAGAAAGCGATATTGATCTGGTGCTGGGCCTTGGTGGAAACACCGGCAAGGAAGACGCCCTATATGATCAAGCAGTGGCAATTGTTGCCAATGACCGCAAATGTTCAACGTCCTATATCCAACGCAAGCTTTCTGTCGGTTACAACAAAGCCGCCAAGATCGTCGAGCAAATGGAAGAGCAGGGCATCGTATCGCCTGCAAATCATGTAGGTAAACGCGATATTTTATTGCCGGAATAACATCGGCAGTTTCCGGCCATAAACACAACCGTGATTTCATATACATTTGAAATTGCGTATATAATGATTAAATGGGTCTTATGAAGATAATTATTAAACTTGCCGCTATAATCCTTTGCCTTGCCCCTACGGTTGCCGGTGCTGAAAAGCTATCGCTTGACCAGCTATCTGCCTATCTTAATCAACTGAATTCCGCCAAGGGCGGTTTTACCCAAATGAACCCTGACAATACGCGTTCTAAAGGTGAGTTTATGATCAAGCGCCCCGGACGTATGCGGTTTGAATATGCAAACCCCAACCCTGCCCTCGTGGTTGCAAGCAGTGGGCAAATCGCGATCTTCGACAAGAAATCCTCTTCCGGACCGCAGGGCTTTCCGATCGGTAGAACACCTTTGGGGATCATCCTGAAAAAGAATGTAAACCTTAGGGCAAGCGGTATGATAATCGCCCATGTCGAAGAGGGGTTATTAACGAAAGTAACAGCACAAGATCCCAAACACCCAGATTATGGCAACATTCAACTTGTCTTTACAGCAGATCCGGTAGCGCTACGCGAATGGGTTGTAACAGACCAATCAGGCCAACAAACAACCGTGGTTTTAGGGAACTTAAATAAACGGGTTCATCTGCCCGAAAGCCTGTTCGATATAGACCAGATCGCGGTTGATCTTGGGCCAATATCGGACAGATAAGGTGTTAACCGCAAGTTCTAAGCTGGCCCTGATACATTATCGCACGCGCTTCAGCATCATTTGCGACGCGTAATAACCACGCCTTCTTGCGATAAGTTCCGCGCGCATAGCCGGTATGTCCATCATGATAAGCCAGATACTGGTTATACATGTCATATTTTGAAATGCCGTTGCGTCGTTCGCTTTTGTCCATATACCAGCCCATAAAATCTATGGAATCTTCAAAATTGTTACGCTTTGCCCCAAAGCCGCCCGCATCGCGTTTATATTCGGCCCATGTGGCATCCAATGCTTGCGAATATCCATAAGCTGATGATTGACGCCCCATCGGGATTACACCCAAAGCATAACGATTCGGTGTTCTGGCATCCGGTTTAAATCGCGATTCCTGATAAATCGCCGCCAGAAAAATAGGCGTGGGAATCCCCCACTTACGTTCGGCTTTATCCATAGCCTTAAACCATCCGGGGCGTTGGGATTTCATCGAACAGGCATTATCCAGATTACGCGGCGGGCCTTTGCCCCCGCCCGAACAAGACACTAATATCAATGCGGTTATCAGTAAGAATGTTTTTTTCATCTGCTCTCTACCCAGTCTGTCGCTGGCCTTTGAGTGCATCATAATCGAAGATGGCCCAAATGTTTAGACAAAAAACGCCAGTGTTATCGGGATTGTGATAACGGACAGAAGTGTTGAGACTACAACAAGCCCGGCAACCTCCCCCGCATCGGCACCATATTTCTCGGCCAGCAGGTAAGAGGTGACGGCAACTGGCGTGGAAACCTGCATCACCAGCACGGCCAATGCGACAGGTTCCAGTTCAAAATACAGGCCCGTCGCCCAGGCCAAACCCACACAAATCAACACCTTGAACAAGGACAGCCCGAACGCACGTCCAAAACTGTCCGCCTTCAACCGTGCCAGTGCCACACCCAACGTGATTAACATCAACGGTATGGCCATTTGCCCGACCAGTTCCAGCGTGTTGGTCAACCATTGGGGTGTTTCCCACCCATTATACAGAAACAATGCCCCCAACAAAGTGGCCCCAACCAAGGGCTCTTTGACAACTTTCATCAAAGACCCGCCACCGGAAACCAGCCAGACACCAAATGAAAACGAATATACCGCCATCACTGCAAAAATGATGATCGCATAACTTAAACCTGCCTCTCCAAAGGCGAATAATGCCAATGGTAAGCCCAAATTGCCTGTGTTTCCGAAAATAAGCGGTGCCAGATATGTGCGCAGATCCAAACGCATCACTTTCAGAACAACTGTAAAAACGGCTGTAACTGCCAAATAAGCCACACAGGCTGCCACAAATGTAGCCCCCAATGCACCACGATCTATTTCTGCTTTCATCAGGGCCACAAAGATCAGACACGGCACCGAAAAAGTCATCGCCAATTGCGTGACAAAGGCAACACGATACTCATGCCCGCGCTTTACCCAGACAAAGCCGATTAAGGCTAAAAGAAAGACTGGCGCAACGATTTGCAGCACTGTTGTCAATAAGTTCACAGACTGTTTCCCTATTTTTTGTTGATTTTTGTGTCAGTTTTCTAGATTCATTGTCTTATAAACGATTAGATGCAAGCTAGAATTAGGGGATTCGAGGCAAACCGTGCTACAAGTTAATGCAAAATATGGGATCGGAACTGTCGTTCGCCACAGAAAACACCCGTTTCGCGGCGTGATATTTGACGTGGATCCACAATTTTCCAACACGGAAGAATGGTGGGAGTCTATCCCCGAAGATATGCGCCCCAACAAAGAACAGCCATATTACCACCTGCTGGCCGAAAACGACTCGTCTTATTATGTAGCATATGTTTCAGAACAAAATCTTATGATGGATGATACCGGCAAACCCATTGAACACCCCGAAGTTGCAGGTTTATTCAGCCGCACACGCAATGGCCAATACCAGCTTGAAGTGCAGATGAACTAAAGCGCCTTGCATTCGATCTAGGACAAATAACCGATACCAACGCAAATTGTTGTAGGGCTAATACCCCAATGCGCAACCATCCTTGCGCGCATCGGATGCGCCTTCCAAAACGCCCGTTTCATGGTTGATCAGTATGGATTGTGCCCCGCCAATAGGTACTTCTGGTATCGCCACATTATGCCCCATATCGGCCAGTTCTGCCCTGACGACATCGCTATAACCGCGCTCCACATTCATCACTGTCCCAGTATCAAAGCAGCGCGGTGCATCCATAGCCGTTTGAGCATCCATACCGAAATCCAGCATGTTTGACATGAATCGCGCATGGCCATTGGACTGATAGGCCCCGCCCATCACGCCAAACGGCATGGTGACTTTACCGTCCTTGCGCAGCATTCCGGGAATGATTGTATGCATCGGCCGACGCCCACCCATCGCTTCATTTGGGTGGCCTTCTTGTAAAGTAAAACCGCTTCCACGATTCTGGAAGTTGATCCCGAATTTTGATGACGCCAATCCGGAACCGAAACTATTAAAGATTGAATAAATCAAGGAAACCGACATCAAATTCTTGTCCACTACGGTTAAATAAATCGTATCCTTATGTACATTTTCACTGACCTGTGCAGCCGACGCCATCGCATGTTTCGGGTCAATTAAAGCCGCCAGCGCATCCGCCGTATCTTGTGACAGCATGTGATCAAGCCGCGTCGTTTGGTCAGGGTCGGCGATAATACGGTTGCGGGCATCATAGGCCAGTTTTGCTGCTTCTGCTTCAATATGTGCACGCTGCGCGCCATATGGATCCATTCCGGCAATATTGAATTGCGTCAAAATATTATTCATCAAAATCGCTGTGGCGCCTTGCCCGTTCGGCGGATGCTCGACCAATTCCGTACCTTTGTATTCGCCGGAAATTGGCGTGGTGTATTCACACACGGTATCGGCAAAATCACCCAGCGTATGTACCCCGCCCAGCGCGTTCAAAGACGCAACCATATCTTCAGCGACTTCACCTTCATAATACCCGCGACGCCCTTCTAGGGCGATACGTTCCAAAACCTCTGCCTGATTTGGGGCACGAAATACCTGTCCAACATTTGGTGCTTTGCCGCCGAACAAATAAAACTTCTGCGCGTCCCCCTGCAACCTGCCCTCTGCCAGCTTCCAATCAAACGCAACCCGTGGTGCCACAGGAACACCCGCCTTTGCATAATAAATTGCAGGGGCCAAAAGGGTGGTCATCCCCAATGTCCCATAATCCTGTGACAATCGGCAAAACGCATCAATCGCGCCTGGAATGGTCACAGCTTCCACACCCTGTATCGGTACATCCTTATGGCCCGCCGCACGCATTGTTTCCGCCGACAGGCCCGCAGGTGCCCGACCGGACCCGTTCAGGGCAATAACCTCATCCGAACCGCCCGGAGACAGCAAAATGAAACAATCCCCGCCAATTCCCGTCATTTGCGGCTCACAAATGCCCAACAAAACAGCAGCGGCAATAGCTGCATCCACGGCATTGCCGCCACTTTCCAGAATTTGCACAGCCGTTTTAGCCGCCAAAGGGTGTGATGTGGCACACAGACCGTTTGTGGCATAAACAGGGGAACGGCCGGGATATTGAAAATCGCGCATTTCTTACTCCTTAAGATGCAAGCGCAACAAAAGACCAATAGGACACATTCGTCAATATCAAGAAAAGGAAAGGTGTAGTCCTCGATACCATGAACTAAGGTGGGGGCAAAAAAGCCATGGTACCGAGGGAAGCTGATTGCTAGCTACCCGTTTCATTTGACTGTAAATCACGGCAATACATGGGAATGAATATGGCAATTCTTAGGCTTTATTAAAAAAATGCAAGTAACCCAGTTTATGTAACTACCTGTAATATGCAGCATATTATGGTTGCCCTAAAACATACAACACCCCGTCTTTTCAGACATGTCGCTGATCTACTCGCTATACAGAATACTGATTTACAAGTTGTATTACCTACAAATAATGCCCTTCAATTGCGAAGAATGTGGCAAAAAAGGGCATTTACCTTTACGTCAACTTAAGACGCTTGCTTTCACTCGCTGAAACCCGCAAACTTAAACCATGTTTCAGGATGTTCACCACGCTTCAAAGAGCCACCAAAAACTTCCCATCCACTTTCACAGAGCGGAGCTTGCACTAATCATGTCGCTTTACGGGCGTATGGTTGCAGCTGGCGAATGGCGTGATTACGGAATATCTCCGTTAAAAGATGTTGCTATCTTTTCCATTTTCAGACGCACGGCAGAACATCCGATCTACCGTGTGGAAAAATGTCCGAAGCTTTCGTCAAAGCAGGGCATGTATGCTGTGATCGGCATGGACGGGCGCATTTTGAAACGCGGCCATGATCTAAAGGCCGTGCTGCGGGTGCTGGAACGCAAAATGATCAAGTTAGTTGATTAATTATTCTATCATTATGCGCTTGCGTGATGTCACAGCACCAACACCCATGGCCAATATACGTGTTTCTGCCTGCGCCAATGGTTCACTTACCACTTTCATGTGATACCCGTTTGCATGTAATAAATGCGTAGATGAAGCCATAAACCCCACATGGCCTTTCCAAAAAATAAGATCGCCGCGTTGCAACGCATTTTCATCATTCAAAAGCACACCCAATGTGGCTTCCTGATCTGTACTGTCTGCCGCACATTTCTGACCCGCACCTTTCAACCCGGTGGAAATCAGACCGGAACAATCTATACCATATTGCGAATTACCGCCCCAAAGATACGGGACCCCCATAAACCGTTCCGCTGTACGCACATAATCAGGCTCTAAATCTGTCAGGTTTTCAAGTTGTTGTTTATGCACATAACCGCCACCAGCAAGTTCCACAAACGGGCCATCTTCCCCCACAACCGTCACATTCGCCTGATAGGGCACGTGCAGAACCGGCACAGTTTTTATATCGGGCGCGGGGTAAACATGCGCACCCATATCACTGACACGATTTGTGGGTTCTACCCAATCTGCAAGTGCTTCAACGGCAACATATCCCTTATACCCGTCCGAATGCCTGTATCCTTTAGCCCAATCGTTCCGGATTTTCAAAACATGAAAACCTTCGCCAAAAAGCAACTGACGATCCAACGCGCCACCTTCACCATCCAGCAAATTTGCAACGGGGGTTTTAATGCGGTGAAGTTCAGACATAACGATCCTCAATCACCTGCAACATCGCCCGTGCCGATTGGCAAGCCCCGCCCTTGGCGCGACCCGGTTTTGCAACAGGTGTCCAACCATAAAGGTCAAGATGCACAAAATCCACCGCATCTTCTACAAATCGCCGCAAGAAAAGTGCGGCCATAATGGCCCCGCCAAATCCACCCGCAGGCGCATTGTCCAAGTCTGCCACATCGGGTTCGATTACCGGTTCATAAGGATCCCAGAGCGGCAAACGCCACAAAGGGTCTGCCTGATTTTTCGCCGCTTTGGAAATTTCCGCAGCCAGCTTATCACTATCGGTAAAAAACGGTGGTACATCAGGCCCAAGCGCCACGCGCGCCGCCCCCGTTAATGTCGCCATACAGGCAATGAAATCAGGTTTTTCTTCATCCGCATAGGCCAGCGCATCTGCCAGAACCAGCCGCCCTTCGGCATCGGTATTGTTCACTTCAACAGTTAACCCCTTGCGCGAGGTCAACACATCTTGCGGCCGAAATGCACCCGCCGATATTGAATTTTCAACAGCAGGAACAAGCACACGCAAACGCACCTTCAGTTTCAAAGCCATAATCATATGTGCAAGCCCCATTGCCGTGGCCGACCCACCCATATCTTTCTTCATCAAACCCATTGATGAACCCGGCTTGATATTTAGGCCGCCCGTATCGAAACACACGCCCTTGCCCACAAGGGTCACTTTCGGATGGTTTGCCTTACCCCAGACCATATCCAATAAACGCGGTGCCTGATCAGACGCGCGACCAACCGCGTGAATCATCGGGAAATTCTTTTTCAAAAGGGCAGCACCCTTGGTAACCAAAACTTTCGCCTCATAATCTTTACCCAGCTTGCGAAATGCCGTTTCCAGTGCTTCCGGCCCCATATCGGACGCAGGCACGTTGATCAGATCACGGGTCAGAAATTCCCCCATCGCCAAAATTTCCAACCGCTTTGCGTTCACATCCTTTGCCGGTTTCAGCATTGCCACAGCACCGGATTTCACTTTATAATGATCAAACGCATATTGCGCCAAAAGCCATGAAAGACTGGCCTCTTCCAATTCGGATTTCTTCAAGCCCGTGCCAAACTCATAAACACCTTTCGGCAATTTAGCGGCCACGGACGCCGCCCAGTATCGCCCGCGCACACGGGTGTTCTCAGCACCCCAACCCGCCAAAACCTTTTCGATTTTTCCTTGTGCATTCGGTACCGTCAAAACCTGCCCCAGCGCTGCGGTAAACCCGGATGAGTTAACCCACGCCTGAAGCGTTTTGGGTTTTGTCTTTAGCCATGTTTTCAGCCTGTCTGATGCAATAAAATCTATGGGAATCGCTTTTTGGGTTTTGCCTGCAAATTTCGGGCGCATCGGGAACTCCTGCCTTTTCAGGCAATCCTACCCGATTTCCCCCATGCTTCAAGCCAAAGCATTTATCAGTCTTCCAAAACCGTGGCAGGCTAGATAGTTCAAAAACACACAAGCCCTGTTCCAAACCCAATTCTGAAAAAAGAAATACTAACCAAACCGTTCGTAACCCTTGTGTTCTGCGAACAAATCTAGGAAAATTAGAGTGACTTTAGGAAGAGCGCAACAACATGAAACACATCAAGCCCTTACCCTCATTTCTGGTAAACCGTTACCACGGTTGGCGTGCAACGCAATTTCAGGAAAACAAGGCATGGTTCGCCAAACTGGTCGATAGTGGCCAGCACCCGCGCACGATGGTGATCTCGTGCTGTGATAGCCGTATGCATGTCACATCCGTATTCGGCGCTGAAACGGGTGAGTTTTTTATTCACCGCAACATCGCCAATCTGGTGCCCAAGTTTTCGCCCGATGGTGACCATCACGGCACATCTGCCGCCGTGGAATATGCCGTCACCGCTTTGGGCATTACCAACATTATGGTCATCGGCCATTCGCATTGCGGCGGGGTCAACGGTTGCCATGATATGTGTTCCGGCAATGCCCCCGAACTGGAAGAGACTACCAGCTTTGTCGGCCGTTGGATGGATATTCTGCGCGAAGGTTACGAACGTGTTGCAGCCAAAGGCGGTACACGCGAAGAACAAATCAGTGCACTTGAGCGTGAATGCGTTCTGGTTTCATTAGAAAACCTGATGACCTTCCCCTTCGTCAAAGAGCGGGTCGAAACCGAAGATCTGGCCCTGCACGGTTTATGGATGGATATTCGGGGCGGCGGATTAGAGGCGTTTAATCCCAAAAGCGATATGTTTGAACAAGTGTAGGTGGGTTTCAGCCCACCCCATGCCATTGCAGTTCACACAATAAAAAAGGGGCCATCTGGCCCCTTTTGAATTTCCTCAATTTCAGGCGCATCAGCCCTTTTTCAAAACCTTACGGCCCAGCAATTCCGCGATTTGAACCGCATTCAATGCAGCCCCTTTGCGCAGGTTGTCAGACACGCACCACAGGTTAATCCCGTTTTCAATAGTGCTGTCCTGACGGATACGGCTGATATATGTAGCAAACTCGCCAACACATTCGGTTGGTGTGATATAGCCGCCGTCTTCGCGTTTATCGACAACCATGATGCCCGGTGCTTCACGCAGAATGTCGCGCGCTTCATCTTCGTCCAGAAACTCTTCAAACTCGATATTCACGGCTTCAGAGTGACCAACAAAAACCGGCACGCGCACACAAGTGGCCGTTACCTTGATCGATGTATCAATGATCTTTTTGGTTTCAGCGACCATTTTCCATTCTTCTTTGGTTGTGCCGTCTTCCATGAATACATCAATATGCGGGATCACGTTAAACGCGATCTCTTTAGGGTAAACAGATGCTGCCACTTCCTGACCAGGTACATATTTGCCCTTGGTCTGGTTCCACAGCTCTTCAATTGCGGCTTTACCGGAACCTGAAACTGACTGGTAAGTTGACACAACAACACGTTTAATCTTGGCGCGGTCATGCAAAGGCTTCAAAGCCACAACCATTTGCGCAGTTGAACAGTTTGGATTAGCGATAATGTTCTTGTTAGAATATTGCGCAATCGCTTCCGGATTACATTCTGGCACGATCAGCGGTACTTTCGGGTCATAGCGGTAAAGCGAAGAGTTATCGATCACCACACAACCGGCAGCGGCTGCAACAGGCGCATATTTCTTGGTAGCGTCAGAGCCAACCGCGAACAAAGCCATATCCCAACCCGTAAAATCGAAAGTGTCCAAATCTTCCGTCTTCAACGTCTTGTCACCAAAGCTGCATTCCGTTCCCATTGAATTGCGGCTTGCAAGCACAGCAATTTCATCAATTGGAAACTGGCGTTCATCCAGAATATTCAGCATTTCGCGGCCTACGTTGCCAGTGGCACCCGCGACGACAATACGGTAACCCATGTTCAGGTCTCCTAAGTTAAAGTTTGGACATGTCCCCATAGGGAACGGGCGGGCTATAGCGCATGTTTCCGCATTTGTGAAATGGCAAAACGCAAAAATAGTGTTATTGTGTCTAAAAATACAAAGGTTTTACCATGAAGTTCAGCCTCACAGCCTTGACCGCTCTGCTTTTCGCCACAACCGCCATGGCAGATTCTCCCCGCGTGGTGAATGCCGATGCCAGCAAATCGGGCGGTACATGGCGATTCAACGTCGCAATAAAGCACGCCGATACGGGTTGGGAACATTATGCCGACGGCTGGGGGGTGTACCTAATGGATGGTACTGAACTGGGCTACCGCGTACTGGCCCACCCGCATGTGAACGAGCAACCGTTTACCCGTTCATTGTCAGGCGTCAAAATCCCGAATGGCACCAAATCCGTGATCATTCGCCCACATGATTTAGTGCATGGGTTAGGTAAAGATTTTATCGTCAAACTGAAATGACCAAAAACCCGACCGAATTATTGGAAGGTGCCTATAACCTGCAAGATGAGCAGGACAATATCGCCTATTACAAAGATTTCGCAGCCCATTACGATGCGGGATTTGCAGATGCGATGGGATATAATATACCCAACGCGCTTGCAAAGGTTTTCCACGAAATAGCAACTGAACAGGATACTCCAATTGCCGATATCGGTTGCGGCACAGGGCTTGCCGCCCAAGCACTAGGCCTGCCCAAAGACGTTATTGACGGCTATGATATTTCCACTGAAATGCTGGACAAGGCCCGCCAAAAACACCTTTACCGCAATCTTTACAATGCCAACCTGAAACAGTCACTGGAAGCCTATCCAAACAATTACGGCGCACTTATATCTGTTGGCACTTTTACACTGGGCCATTTGGGGCCGAACGATTTGGGAAACCTGCTTGCGCTGTTACAAACAGGCGGTCTGGTCTGCATCACCGTCAGCGCCGTACATTTCAAAGCACAAGGTTTCGCCGCATTTTTGGATGACCTGCAACGCACTGGCAAAATCACCACCCCTAAAATTCACACAGTTCCGATTTATGTCGACAAAGCCCACGATCACGCCGCGGACAAGGCCCATATCTTAAGCTTTCGCAAAGCTTAGCCCTTGCCGTTCCACGCCCTGTCTGTAATCTACCCTAATGACCTATTTTGATACCCAGCTAGACGACAAGTTCGACCTATCAAAAACTCGCATCTACACATCTGGCACTCAGGCGTTAGTGCGCCTGTGTTTGATGCAGGCGCAGATCGACCGTGATAACGGGCTGGACACAGGCGGCTATGTCAGCGGCTATCGCGGCTCACCGCTTGGCGGGTTGGATCTGCAATTCGGCCATGCAAAAAAACGGCTAACCGAAGCGCAGGTAATCTTTGAGGCTGGCCTGAACGAAGACATCGCCGCCACCGCCATATGGGGTACCCAACAGGCCGAGCTACGCGGTGACGGCAAACACGACGGCGTGTTCGCCATGTGGTACGGTAAAGGCCCGGGCGTAGATCGATCTGGTGATGCGATACGTCACGCCAACCTTGCGGGTTCTTCCAAAAACGGCGGTGTATTGTTGCTAATGGGTGACGATCACACTTGTGAAAGTTCCACCACCGCACACCAAAGCGAGTATGCATTGGTCGACGCAATGGTGCCGGTCCTGAACCCCGCAAGCGTGTCGGAAATTATTGAATACGGTCTGCATGGCTGGGCTTTATCGCGCTACGCAGGCGTCTGGTGCGGCTTGAAATGCGTCAAGGACAACGTGGAATCGTCAGGCTCTATCGACGTCAGTCTGGACAACTTCAAAACCAACCTGCCAACCGATTTCGACATGCCCGAAGGTGGCTTGAATATCCGACTGAATGACCACCCAACAGTACAAGAGGCGCGACTTCACCAACATAAACTGGATGCAGTGCGGGCCTACGTGCGTGCCAACGCGCTGGACAAAACCGTCTACAAAGGCGGCAAGTCCCCGAAAATAGGCATCATATCCACCGGCAAATCCTACATGGATGTGCTGCAAGCCTTGGATGAATTAGGCATAGATAAAGCCCGTGCCAACAGGATGGGCCTGTCGCTTTACAAAGTCGCCATGCCGTGGCCGCTGGAGCCCACAGGCATTGCCGCATTTGCCAAAGACTTGGATCAGGTCATCGTGGTTGAGGAAAAGCGCGGTCTGATCGAAGACCAACTTCGCGCCATCCTTTACGGTCAGGAAAACCAGCCAATCATTATCGGCAAGAAATCCGAAACGGGGCAAGTTTTGTTCCAGCCGGAACTGGCCTTGAATTCCGTGCAAATCGCAGCGGCCATAGGTGAACGCTTGCTGACCCTACGGGGTGGTAAATCACTTGAAAACAAAGTCAGTGATTTGAAAGCACGCCTAACCGAGGTCCGTGATGAACTGCCTGTCGCACGCGGTTTGGTGTTCTGCGCAGGCTGCCCACATAACACATCTACCATTCTACCCGAAGGTGCGCGCGGCTTTTCCGGCATCGGGTGCCACTGGATGGCGCAATTCATGGATCGCGGCGTAGAAGGTTACACCCATATGGGTGCCGAAGGGTCGAACTGGATTGGTGAAGCCAAGTTTTCCACCTGCGATCATGTGTTTCAAAACATCGGTGACGGCACCTACAACCACTCCGGCATCATGTCGGTACGTGCCGCCGTGGGGTCAGGCGTAAACATGACCTACAAAATCCTTTATAACGATGCAGTCGCCCTGACAGGTGGCCAGCTGCACGATGGTGGGCTCGACGCTTACGATATCGTGGCCGAGGTTCTGGCCGCAGGTGTCACCAAACTGGAATATGTCACCGAAGACCCTGATCGTATAGACAGATCACGCTTGCCAAGCGGCATCAAAATCCATCACCGCCGTGATTTGCAAAAAGTGCAGGAAGAGATCGCAAAGGTCAAAGGCATCAGTGTTATTTTATACGACCAAACCTGCGCATCCGAAAAACGCAGACGGCGCAAACGCGGCACCATGGCCGACATCGATAAACGCCTGTATATTCATCCTGACGTCTGCGAAGGTTGCGGTGATTGCGGCGTGCAATCCAACTGTGTTGCAGTACAGCCGTTGGATACATCTTTGGGGCGCAAACGCAAAATCGACCAGTCAGTGTGCAACAAGGATTTCACCTGCGCAGATGGTTTCTGCCCCAGTTTTGTAACTGTTCTGGGCGGCACGCCGCGCAAGAACAAAGCCACCCTGATCAACTTACCTGATCTACCGGAACCGGCAACAAAACCCAATCTCGACAAACCTTACTCCATACTTGTCACAGGCGTGGGCGGCACAGGTGTTGTCACCATCGGCGCATTGATCGGCATGGCCGCCCATTTGGATGGCAAGGGCAGTGGCATCATCGACATGGCAGGCCTATCGCAAAAGGGTGGGTCGGTCTATTCGCACATCAAAATCGCAAACACACCTGAAGCCATCAAAACCATCCGCGTGGCAGACGGTTGTGCCGATCTGATGTTGGGTTGCGATGTGATCGTGGGCGCGGGCAATCAAGCACTGTCGACCTTATCAAAATCCACACATGCACTTATTAATACCCACGAACAAATGCCGCGCGAATTTGCCTACGAACGGGATTTCACCCTGCCAACAGACCTGATGCACAATCGTATCGTTGATACTGTTGGGCAGGCAAATGCCGATTTCGTTGATGCAACAAACTATGCCACAAAACTGCTGGGCGACAGTATCGGTACTAACCTGTTCATGCTCGGCGGTGCCTATCAAAAGGGTCTTATCCCGCTGAGTGAAAAAGCCATTACCCACGCAATTGACCTGAACGGTGTGGCGGTTGAAATGAACAAAAACGCCTTCGCGCTGGGCCGCCATTGGGTTAATGATGCAACCCGCGTAGATGCACTTTTACCTATCATGACAATAGAAGATGAACCGCAAACACTCGATGAAATTACCGCAGACCGCGCAGCACGTTTAACCGCCTATCAAAACGCTGATTATGCCACACAATACAGTGATTTCATGGCAAAGGTATCGGGCAAATCCTACGCCATCGCCGTGGCCCACAACCTCTATAAACTGATGGCCTATAAAGATGAGTATGAGGTTGCGCGCCTGTATTCCAATCCATCGTTCAAGGAAAAACTACACGCACAGTTCGAGGGCGATCTGAAACTGAAAATCTCGCTTGCGCCACCACTGTTATCACGCCCCGACCCCGTCACAGGCAAAGCCAGAAAGATCGAATTCGGCGCATGGGTTTTCCCGGTCTTCAAGGTTTTATCCAAACTGAAAGGCTTGCGCGGCACCCCTTTTGATCCGTTCGGATATTCGCGCGAACGCCGTAGGGAGCGCGCGTTGATTGATGAATATAAAACGATGATCTTGGGTATTGATGCGGATGCAGACCCCGAAACCGCTTTAGCCATTGCCAATCTACCCGAAGACATTCGCGGCTTTGGGCATGTGAAAATGGCGAGTATTGAGTCCTTTGAGGGCGCAATAAAAACCTGAAATGTCAGTATATAAACCAAGTGATTTCAATAAGTTAAGTACATGTCCCAGCTAGGACATTCGGGCTTGCACAGGCCTTTGATAGTAAAAAAGGCCGCCCAAAACAGACGACCCATTCCAAATTCATCCAACCAAAAACCCTTATAGGCTTGCTTCCAACTCCGCCAAAATCGCGTCACCCATCTGGCTTGTCGAAACTGGCGTGCCACCATCTGCCATCATCAAATCACCGGTGCGGATGCCTTTTGCCAGAACAGCCTCAACAGCACTTTCCAGACGTGTGGCTTCCTCACCCTGATCAAAGCTGTAGCGCAGGGCCATTGCGAAACTCAGGATACAAGCACATGGGTTGGCTTTGCCCTGGCCCATAATATCAGGCGCTGATCCGTGGACCGGTTCGTACATCGCTTTCGGGCGGCCATTTTCCATCGGTGCACCCAAAGATGCAGATGGCAACATGCCCAGTGACCCTGTCAGCATTGCTGCACAATCAGACAATAAATCACCAAACAGGTTGTCAGTCAGGATAACATCAAACTGTTTTGGCGCACGCACCAGTTGCATCGCACCCGCATCTGCATACATATGTGACAGTTCCACATCTGCATAATCGGCTGCATGCACTTCGGTCACAACATCGCGCCACAGAATGCCGCTTTCCATTACATTGGCTTTTTCCATTGAACAAACGCGGTTATCACGCTTGCGGGCCAACTCAAACGCAGACCGTGCAACGCGGTCAATCTCATCTTCTGTATAACGTTGCGTATTAATGCCAACCCGTTTGCCATCTTCGATGAAAATACCGCGTGGTTCACCGAAATAAGAACCGGATGTCAATTCGCGCACGATCATAATATCCAGACCTGCGACCAGTTCTTTTTTCAGCGAAGAAAAATCCGCCAGCGCGTCAAAACATTGTGCTGGGCGCAGGTTGGAAAACAGGTCCATTTCCTTGCGCAAACGCAAAAGCCCGCGTTCGGGTTTCACACTGAAATCTAGCTCATCGTATTTCGGTCCGCCCACGGCACCCAGCAAAACCGCATCCACCTCTTGCGCCTTGGCCATCGTGTCATCATGCAACGGTGTGCCGTGCTTGTCGTAAGCGGCGCCACCCACCAGGTCTTCGGACACATCGAACGCCAGATCGCGTTTGTCACCATACCATGCAATAATACGCTGAACCTCAGCCATTACTTCCTGACCGATACCGTCACCCGGCAAAATTAACAAAGATGGAGTATTCATAGCGCAAATCCCTTTTATGCAGATGCCCAACGGGTAATCTGCATGACGGATTTGGTCAAGCTTATAGGCACATTTTATTAAGGATCAGACAGGAACCCAATGCCCCTTATCACCACGCGTCATTGCAACTTTTGCCAATGCAGCGGCGCGCATAAGATAAATCGCAGGTAAATAAATCCAAATTGCAGTGACCCAAGCAACCGCAATCGGTGCCAAAACCCCGTCGGTTGAAAACCAAACCATGGAAACATCAACCGCAGTGGGGCCGAATAAGGGGATTAAAAAAGCTATAAGCATACTGGCAAATGCCGAGTTTATCAGCCTTTCCTGCAAGCTTGATACATCATAGGATTTATATGTCGGCATATTCAACCACATATTAAAATCTTCGCCGGCAAATCGTAAAATGTTTGTAAAGACCGCAAAGCAAAAAACCAAAACGCATGCCGTACTGATCATCACATTAAATGCAATTGCCTGGGCAATGGCCTCGTGCAGGGCAGCATCATTGCCGGATAGAGTCTTGGCCACAATCGTAATCGGGCTGTATTTATAAT
Organism: Amylibacter sp.; assembly: GCA_021775355.1. Taxonomy (GTDB): domain Bacteria; phylum Pseudomonadota; class Alphaproteobacteria; order Rhodobacterales; family Rhodobacteraceae; genus Amylibacter. The sequence goes on from JAJFHZ010000011.1 coordinate 89,641, forward strand.
CCATTAACGCAAAAACATCGTGTCCAATGCCTGCTAATGTGCCGTTTAACACCTGCCCATCCAAGACAATTGAAATCAGATATGCTGGGGTCAGAACAAGGGCCAGCAACAACATGAACCTAATGCGGTTGTATGGTGCCGCATATCGAAATTCTATAACAGACGGGGTTGCAAAACCGTATTCGTAAATCACAAACACTGCAGCAATCGTCGCGACGATGCGCGTAAATTCCAATCCTGATTGTGTTATTCCCGTCAGTAAGAACGCAGGTAGCATCACTAAGATTGCTACAATTATTGCCCTTACAGCTGCCCCTGTAAGTCTTAAAATCACTGCCTCATCCTCATGTTTTACTCTAGCGTTGAGAGTAATATCTGGCCTTTGTGCCTTATTATTGCCCTAATTGTGGCAAAAAAGCCTTATTCGTCAAGCTTTTTATATATATTTGTTGGGATTCAGTAACTTTGCGTGCTTTCTTAATCAGCATTTTATTAAAAAAGGCCGCTAAAGAGCGGCCTAAAATCGCGTAATTACCCTGATTTTTATACCCAGGGCATAGTTTCAGTGTATTTTTCTTCGAATCTGTCAATGGCATCAACTTTTTGCATCGTCAGGCCAATATCGTCTAAACCATTCAACAAACAGTGCTTTTTAAAGGCATCAACTTCGAAGCCAAACACGGTTCCGTCTGTTGCGGACACTGTCTGGTTGTTCAAATCAACCGCGATACGTGCATTTTCACCTTTGCCGGCATCATCCATCAATGCGTCCACCGCCTCTTTGGGCAAAACCACCGGTAAAATACCGTTTTTGAAACAGTTGTTGTAAAAAATATCGGCAAAAGATGTTGAAATCACCACCTTCACACCGAAATCCCGTAACGCCCAAGGCGCATGTTCACGTGAAGAGCCGCAGCCAAAGTTGTCGCCCGCAACAATAATTTCGGCATTACGATACGCAGGTTGGTTCAACACGAAGTCGGCAATTTCATTGCCATCATCGTCATACCGCATTTCGTCAAACAGGTTCACACCCAGTCCGGAACGCTTGATGGTTTTCAAGAATTGCTTCGGAATGATCATATCCGTGTCGATATTGATCAGCGGCATTGGAGCCGCAACACCCGATACGTTTTCAAACTTTTCCATTATGCTGCTCCTTCAAAAGTACGAATATCCGTTAAATGGCCCGTTACAGCCGCTGCTGCCGCCATCGCAGGGCTTAGCAAATGCGTGCGCCCACCGCGACCTTGGCGACCTTCGAAGTTACGGTTTGATGTGGCCGCACAACGTTCGCCCGGTGCCAACTGATCCGGGTTCATCGCCAGACACATGGAACACCCTGCCATGCGCCATTCAAAACCTGCTTCTATAAAAATATTGGCTAAGCCTTCTTCTTCGGCTTGCGCACGCACCAGTCCGGAACCGGGCACAACCATCGCGCGCATACCGTCTTTGATCTTATGACCTTTCAGCACCGCCGCCGCCGCACGCAGATCTTCGATGCGCCCGTTGGTGCAAGACCCGATAAACACCGTATCAATCGCTACGTCTGTCAGTTTCTGGCCCGCTTCAAGTCCCATATATTCCAATGATCGTGCAACAGCATCCACCTTGCCGCCTTCAAAATCACTTGGTGCGGGCACAATCGCATCAATCGGTAAAACATCCTCGGGTGAAGTGCCCCAAGTAACACTTGGTGCAATATCTTCACCTTTAAGCGTGATCACCATATCGAAATGTGCGCCCTCATCGGTAAACAGAGTTTTCCAATAGGTCATTGCTTTGTCCCAATCGGCATCACTTGGCGCGTGCGGGCGGCCTTTGACGTAATCATAGGTCTTTTGGTCAGGTGCAATCAGCCCGGCGCGCGCACCGCCCTCAATAGCCATATTGCAAACGGTCATGCGCCCTTCCATAGACAGCTCTTCAATGGCTTGGCCGCAATATTCAATCACATAGCCCGTGCCACCGGCCGTACCGGTTTCACCAATGATGGTCATTGTAATGTCTTTGGCGGTGACACCGGGGCGCAAAGAGCCGGTAATCTCAACCTTCATGTTTTTCGACTTTTTCTGGATCAAGGTCTGCGTCGCCAGAACATGTTCCACCTCGGACGTGCCAATCCCATGCGCCAACGCACCAAACGCACCGTGTGTGGCCGTGTGGCTGTCGCCACAAACAACGGTCATACCGGGTAAAGTCCAGCCCTGTTCAGGGCCAACGATATGCACGATACCTTGGCGCACATCGGATACAGGATAATAGTGAATGCCGAAATCCTTGGCGTTCTTATCAAGCGCTTCCACCTGAATGCGGCTTTCTTCGTTTTCAATCCCGTTCACACGGTCCAGCGTTGTGGGAACGTTGTGATCAGGCACTGCTATAGTCTTTTCAGGTGCACGCACGGTACGCCCCGACATGCGCAGCCCCTCAAAGGCTTGTGGACTGGTCACTTCATGAACAAGATGCCGGTCAATATACAGCAAACATGTGCCGTCATCGGCTTCATGCGCCAGATGGGCATCCCAGATTTTATCATAGATTGTTTTAGGTGCGGACATTTTATCCTCCCGCGTATGGTTTTAAGATGTAGGTTGCAATGACAGGGGTCTGACTACAAGTCAGCAAGCAGTGAAAACTGCATGCCGTAGAACCGCCACGGCAGGCGCGCTTTATCATCCATGTCAAAAAGAATTTCCATCTTACCCATCTATCTGCGAATCATTTTGTAAGCAAGCACTGGAAAAAGGCACGTGGAACACATACGGTATGACAAAAGGGACGATTATTCATGGATCCACTCGGCAAAACAGAAGTCCTGACATCGGCACAAGAGTTTTTGCAGGAACTGTTGAAGCTTGGTGTTCGCCTTACCTCTCCATGGGCATTATACCAGCTTGTTATCATCGTGAGCATTGCCGTTTTTTGCAACGTACTTGCCCGTGTAATCATGCCCCACTGTTCCAAATGGTGCGAAGGGAAAGAGGGAATTTTAAAGCACCTTTCCGTTGTTATTCTTGATGTTCACCGCAGATTATCGCTTGCTTTCTATATTGTGGTTGCTTTCACGGTTGTAACCATCATGCAAACTATCACATGGCCCAGCCGCTCTTTTTTTATTGGTCTGTCGGCTGAACTGGCCATCTCATGGCTGCTGATTTCAGTCATCAGTTCTTTCATCAAAAACGGCCCATTGCGTGCGCTTGTCACTTGGTTTGGCTGGATTATCGCTACGCTTCAGATCACGGACTTTCTGGAACCGACAAAAAACCTGCTGGACAGTTTAGCACTGGAAATTGGCGATACCAGACTATCCATCCTGATGGTTCTTATTGCCATATCGTCTTTGTTCGCCCTGTTCATCATGGCCAGCCTGATTTCCAAAACGGGTGCCAGAAAGATCAACCGTATTGATGATATGTCGCCTTCGATCAAGGTGTTGTTGATCAAAGCGCTACAAATCGGTCTTTACACCGCAGCCTTTCTATTAAGCTTGAAAGCAGTTGGTTTCGATCTAGGCAACCTTGCCGTCCTGTCTGGTGCCATTGGTCTTGGTATCGGGTTTGGTTTGCAAAAAATTGTGTCCAACCTGATCTCGGGCATCATCATATTGCTGGATAAGTCCATCAAACCGGGCGATGTGATTTCACTGAATGACACGTTCGGCTGGATCACCAAACTGGGTGCACGCTATGCTTCCGTCACCACACGCGATGGCCGCGAACATCTGATCCCGAACGAAGATTTCATCACCAGCCAAGTAATCAACTGGTCGCATTCATCCGATTTTGTTCGCCTAGATATTCACTTTGGTGTCGATTATGATAGCAACCCGCATGAGGTCAAAAAACTCGCCGCCGCCGCACCCCTAACCGTTGACCGCGTGGTTAGCAATCCACCGCCCGTGGCCCATGTGGTGAACTTCGGCGACAGCTCAGTTGATTTCATCCTGCGCTTTTGGATACGTGATCCCAACAAAGGCCTGACCAATATTCGCGGTAACGTCTATCTGGCGCTGTGGGATACATTGCAGGAAAACAATATCGACATTCCTTATCCACGGCGTGAAATTACGATGTTGGGAACGGGGGATGATACGCAAACGATTGCAAAACCTCCCCGCATTGATGACTAAAGTTTAGCCCCACCCTGATAAACCGCTTCACTCGGCCGAATAGTCCCCACAGAAAAATCATTGCAATTGCGCTGGTCGTGAAACAGATATTTCTGCACCAGTGGATGTGCGGCATCAGCTACGCCCAAGCGCACCAACAGTGCGGTAATGGCACATTCCGATGCCCGTGTGGCGCCGTCTTCGATCTTCAATGCAACACCGATACCGCGTTCGGGGATGATTGCTGCAAACACGCCTTCTGCCCCGGTTTTTATCGCAACCTTGCCGTCCATCGCCCGCATCAGTTCGGTGCAGGCTCGCATTTCACCCGCAACCAGTTCGGGATGTTTGCCCATCGCGGAAACCAGCGTTTTTGCCGCCTCTTTGCGCACAGCCCCCAGCCCGGATGGGTCAGCCATGCGGGCCAGTGCACGGGCAAATCCAGTCAAGGTCAGTGCAAAATTCGGCGCCGAACAGCCGTCAATCGCATAGCCTTGAGTTTCTTCGCCCGCCATATCCTCTATCGCCGTTTTCACTGCAACTTGCACGGGATGGTCTATTTCAAGATATTCAGATCCGCCGCCCAGATGTTTATTCAGGGTTAAAAATCCGGAATGCTTGCCCGAACAATTGTTATGGGTCTGGTCAAAACAATGATTGCCGCAAAGCAGGCCTTTCATCGCCTCTTCATCTTTGGGCATATGCCCGCCACAGCGCAAATCCGACTCGCTCAACTCAAGCCCGTCCAGCCACTTGCTAACACGCCCAGTATGGATCAATGCCCCGTTATGCGATGCGCAAGACAAAGCCAGATGTTCCGATGTCAGTCCAAAACGTTTGGCCGCACCGCTTTCAACCAAAGGCAGCGCTTGCAGCATTTTGCACGATGATCGCGGTAAAACCACTGCCGACGGGTTACCCCAACCGGCAAGCAAATCACCCTGTGTATCGCAAACCGCGATATGCCCGCGATGAACGCATTCCAAAAAATCCCCACGCCATATTTCTGCCACAATTTCCGAATGATCCATTTGTTTTCCACTTATAACGACAATAATCCGCCGATTTTAAAGGTTTATACTTTGCCTACTGGCTATATTTACCGATCTTATTCTAGTATGTTGCCACAACATCAACACAATTCCGTCCTATTTTGGGCGGAAGAGGCAAGAAATAACAGCTTGGAGGCTGTAAGGCAAAATGAAAAGAGCAATAGCATTGACATGCGGCATAACCGCAGCAGTGTCCTTTAATACAACACCCCTATCAGCGCAAACCTCGACAAATGTTGTGGATTCTAAATCGGACTGGTCAGTGTTTGTTGAAAATGAACCGCGCAGATGTTGGATCGTGTCAAAACCCACAAAAACTGTCAATATGCGCGGTGGAAAACCCGTTGTAGTGAACCGCAGTGACATCCGGTTCTTCGTGACCTATCTGCCGGCGAATAGCGTGCAAGGCGAAGTTTCCTTTACCGGCGGCTACCCGTTCAAACCGGATACGCCCGTAACTTTGACCGTTGGATCGTCAACTTACAACATGTACCCCGATGGCGAATACGCTTGGCCTGAATCCGCTGCCGTTGACACTAAAATCAGATCATCCCTGAAACGCGGCGCATCTGCAGTAGTTAAAGCGCAAAGCGCACGTGGAACACAAACAACCGACTCGTTTTCGCTTGTCGGCTTTACTGCAGCGTTAGCCGAAGCGGAAAAACGCTGTAAGTAACGGTTTAGCTTTCCACATTTATGTTATACTAGCCCCGAAACCCCGTTTTGGGGCTTTTCAATAGCAGGCCATCGTAATGAGCACACCGATAACACACGACGTAACAACCGTTCCACGCAAGTTGGATACAGACGCTAAACCCAATCTTATAGGTCTGGGGCGTGATGCGCTAAAGGCGGCCTTCGCGGAAATCGGTACGCCTGAAAAGCAACTGAAAATGCGGGTTAATCAGGTTTGGGGCTGGATGTACCAAAAAGGCGTTACATCATTCAGCGACATGACAAACCTGTCAAAAGACTTCCGTGCGGTATTGGAAGAACACTTTCAGATCACGCGCCCTGAAATTATCACACGTCAAATCTCTGCTGACGGAACCCGCAAATACCTGCTGCGTATTGCGGGCGGGCATGAGGTGGAAGCGGTCTATATCCCCGAAACCAATCGCGGCACTTTGTGCATCTCATCCCAAATCGGCTGCACTTTAACTTGTCCATTTTGCCATACAGGTACACAAAAACTGGTGCGCAACCTGACAGCCGGCGAAATTGTTAACCAAATTTTGATTACGCGTGATGATCTGGAAGAATGGGGCAAACCTGCCGGCGACAAACGCCTGATTTCCAACATTGTCCTGATGGGTATGGGCGAACCTTTGTACAATACCGACAATGTCCGCGATGCGATGCTGATAGCGATGGACAATGAAGGTATATCGCTATCGCGACGCCGCATCACCCTGTCGACCAGCGGTGTTGTGCCTGAAATTATTCGTGCGGGTGCTGAAATCGGTTGCATGTTGGCGATCAGTTTTCATGCCACCACGGATGAAGTACGCGATGTATTGGTGCCTATAAACCGCAAACACAAAATCGCCGAACTGTTGCAAGCCTGTCGCGATTACCCGCGCCTGTCCAACTCTGAACGCATTACTTTTGAATATGTCATGTTGAAGGATGTAAATGACAGCGATGCCGATGCGCGCCGCCTGGTTAAACTGATTTCCGGCATTCCCGCCAAGATCAATCTAATTCCGTTTAACCCTTGGCCCGGATCACCTTATGACCGTTCCGATTGGGACCGGATTGAGGCATTTGCCGAAATTGTGAACGACGCAGGCTACGCAAGCCCTATACGAACCCCCCGTGGTGAGGATATAATGGCTGCATGCGGTCAACTGAAAAGCGCAACGGAACGACAAAGAAAGTCGGCTAAAAAGATTGCGCAAGAAACGGGGATGTAACAATGAAACGACGGGAATTTATTCCTTTAACGGCAAGTGTGTTGTTGTTATCTGCATGTGGCTCAAAGTTCAAAACATACAATGGCCCGCAAGTGACTAGAATTATTGTTGAAAAATCCACTCGTTCAATGTGGTTATTACACGAAACAAAAGTGCTTAAAAAATATGACGTAGATCTTGGTTTTGCCCCGCGTGGGCATAAGGAAATAGAAGGCGACGGGCGTACACCCGAAGGCAGCTATTTCATCAACAGGCGTAACCCCAACAGCGCATTTCACCTAAGTCTTGGCATGTCCTATCCGAACGCAAAAGACATCGCACATGCCAAAGCAATGGGCAAAGATCCGGGCGGCGAGATTTTTATCCATGGCGGTCCCGTTTTATTTGGCGATCGCAGTAAGCCTGATTGGACAGCCGGCTGTATTTCCGTGACCAACAAAGAAATGGAAACAGTCTACGCTATGGTGCAAGACGGTACGCAAATAGATGTGTTGCCTTAGATTTTAGCTGCCCGTCAGCTGTGTCCACCAAATCTTGCCGTTTTTTTCCTGAAACCATGCAAGCCCCAGAAAACGTGCTTGCGGGTCAAGAATAGACGCCCGCGCATCGGGATCATTCATCCAGACCTGCAAAGTTTCCGTGTCATTTTCATATGTTTCGGAAATATTCTCACCCAGCATGATGCCCGGGTAGCCGGTACGTGCGACACGATCAAGCGGTGACGATCCGTCAGACCCAAAATGCCAAGGCCTTTGTTGCTTGGCCATATCGATGGAATGGGTTTTGGCAGCGGCATTCAGTTGTGCAGACAATTCAAGCGGCGATAATCCGCTTGCTGTGCGAATTGCATTCACCGTATCAAGCTGACGGAACTGAATTTTATTGGTCGCACCCGCAGATATTCTAAAGATTTTAGGGTGAAACCCGCCTGTGTCGGGGGGATTTACAGTGGTAGAGCATGCCGAAAGCACAAAAATAGCCATAAATGTAACAAATAACGCTTTAATCATAGCTTTGCCCTTATACCCCAAAAACTTTACCCTATTTAGGGCGTTAAACGCAACTTGGGAACCCCCGTTAATGGCATAACAATTGTTTGAATTGTAACTGTGGTGCAAACGCACTATTTAGCGTATTATAACGAAAATATGGGTATAGGATATTTCTAATGGATACAAAATTCACACGACGCGCATTTACGACGTCAGCACTATCGGCACCCCTTCTTATAGGAACGCAAGCATGGGCACAGGCAGATAATGCCATGTTGGCAGACATCAAAACCGAAAATGTTGCCGACCCGAATGTCGGAACAGTGAAGCGGAATGCATCCAACTTTAAATCCAAAAGCTGGAAACCATACTTCTCCAATCTTAGAAACGGTGTGGTATTGGTCGACACCCGTAGCCGCGCATTACATTATTGGTCAGAGGATGAAAGCGTCTATCGCCTGTTCCCGACAAGCGTGCCGGAATCAGACGACTTAACCCGTTTGGGGCGCACATCAATTATCCGCAAACGCATTGGCCCCGATTGGCGCCCGACCGCCAATATGTTGAAACGAAACCCTGATTGGCCAACATACATTCCGCCGGGCCCGGACAATCCCTTGGGCACCCACGCTTTATACCTGTCTTGGCAGTATTACCGTATCCACGGCACCCACGACACACGCAAAATAGGTCGCCGTTCTTCAAGTGGTTGTATTGGTCTGTTCAACGAACACATTTCGCAGTTGTTCGATTTGGCGAAAGTGGGCACGCAAGTGTTACTAATTTAGCAATTTTTCAGGGGATGGCGCACAATGCACCGTCCCTTTACTTTTTTCAACTCTTGGGCAAAAGAGCTTCAAGTCCTGATTTATAGTCCGGATATTTCAAAATAACACCCAGTTCCTCTTTAATCTTTGTATTCGAAACTTTTTTCGATTCAGAATAAAAACTGCGGGCCATCTGTGTCATGTCTGCCAGTTCAAAATCCTCTGTAATGGGAACAGGCATTCCCAACAATTCCGCGGCATACGCGATCACATCTTCAGGGGGTGCAGCCAAATCATCGCAGACATTATACACCGACCCCGCATTTGGTTTTGCAATAGAGGCAGCCAAAACCTGCGCAATATCTTCCACATGAATACGGCTGAAAACCTGATTTTCCTTTAAAATCCTTCGCGCAGTGCCCTGACGCAGCTTCGAAAACGGCCCACGCTCGGGCCCATAAATACCCGCAAGGCGAAAGATATGCAGCGGTAAACCCATTGCCTGCCACGCATGCTCTGCCTCTACCCGCATCTGCCCACGTTTCGTTGCAGGATTTAACGCTGTGGCCTCATCCACCCAACCACCACCGTGATCGCCATAAACCCCTGTCGTCGACAAGTACCCAACCCACTTAAATTGATCCCGCTTTGCTGCAATCTGATCTGACAGTGCGTTCAGAACGGGATCACCGTTCTCATTTGGCGCGATAGATATCAACAAATGTGTTGCCTGATCCAACAAAGCCTCAACGGGGTCACCCGGCCAAAGTACTGGCTGCGCACCGGATGCCGTGACACCCGGTAGACCATCTTTTGATCGCGATGTTCCAAAAATCTGCCATCCTTGTGCCGCAAGAACCTGTGATAATGCCTGCGCCGAATACCCATGGCCAAAACTTAGCAAAACACCTGTCATATCTGCCCCAATCGTGTTACTGCCCAGCGCGCAGCATCGGCAACAGTTGCATCATCATCATCTGCTAACATATCGGCAACATTGGATAAATTTACATCTCCAGAATTCCCGATCGCGTATAAAACATTTCGCACAAACTGATTGCGCCCGATACGTTTAACAGGTGATTTACTGAAAAATACACGGAATGCCGCATCGTCCAAACTTGCCAGTTCTGCCAGTTTTGGTGCCTTCAGTTCTTCACGCGCATGATAGGCAACCTCTTGCGCTTCAACCGCAAACTTGTTCCACGGGCAAATCGCCAGACAATCATCGCAGCCATAAATACGATTACCCATCAACACCCGTAAATCTTCGTCAATCGGGCCTTTGTGTTCAATCGTTAAATAAGAAATACACCGACGCGCATCCAGTTGATAAGGTGCCGGAAATGCCTTCGTCGGACAAATATCTAGGCACGCGCGACACGTTCCGCAATGGTCAGTTCCCGCTTCATCTTTGGCAAAATCCAACGTAGTGAAAATTGCACCTAGAAAAAACCAGTTTCCCAGATCACCCGAAACTAAATTCGTATGTTTGCCTTGCCAGCCCAAACCGGCTGCCGCCCCCAGCGGTTTTTCCATCACCGGTGCGGTGTCAACAAAAACCTTAATCTCAACATCATCCGCTTGCGCCACTAACCAGCGCCCAACCCGCTTTAGGCGCTTTTTCAGCGCATCGTGATAATCGCGATTTTGCGCATAAACTGAAATCGCCCCGCGATCAGATTGCCCCAGAACTGCCAAAGGATCATGCGCGGGTGTATAAAGTTCGGCCAGCATCACCACGGATTTGGCCTCTTCCCAAAGCTGCGCGGGGTTGCCGCGCCAATGCATGCGTTCCGCCATCCACGCCATCTGACCATGACGGCCCTTGTCGACATATTCAGCCAAATACCCAGCCGCTTGCGGTATTGCATCAGGCGCACAAACACCCATTTTGGCAAAGCCTTCTTCCTGCGCTTGAAGGCGCAGCCGTTCAAGAAGCCCGGTCAAAAGTCCAGATCGGCGTAATGTGCAGGCTGCGGAAATCCCGGTAGCTGATCCGCAAGCAATGACCGAAATGCAGGGCGTGATTTAATCTTGGCATACCAATCCTTGACCGACTCGTGACTATTCCAGTCAACATCCGAAATATAATCAAGACATGAAATTTGTGCTGCTGCCGAAAAATCTGCCATACTCATACGATCCCCTGCCAGCCATCTACGACGATCCAGAAGATAGGTCATATACTTCATATGATAGCGAATATTTTTTGCACCCGCCTTGACGTTTTTACTTTCGGGGTAACCTCCGCCCATAATTTTTTTCAGCAGCCGCTCCCCCAGCAAATTCATCGTAACATCACGGTAAAACTTGTCGTCAAACCAACTGACCAAACGGCGCATCTCGGCGCGTTTTTCAGCATTCGTCGGGATTAGTGCCGGCTCGGGGTGTATTTCATCCAGATATTCACAGATCGCACCCGACTCTGCCAGTGTCAGCTTGTCGGTTTTCAAAACCGGTACTTTGCCGCTCGGGTTCATACGCAGAAATTCCGGGCGCTCGTCCCAGTAACGCTCTTCGATTAGCTCTACCTCAATACCCTTCTCGGCTAGAACAAGGCGCACTTTGCGTGAAAACGGTGACAGGGGGTAGTGATAGAGACGATACATGGTTACAATTCTTGTTTATGCGTAACTTGCTTTTGCCCCGAAGCGCCGAACAATTCAACCTCTACTGAAAGCAATTTGCGCGTCCATCCGCCGCAATTGTGGCTTCACCTGATAAAATCTGGGCTGTACGCCTGCGCACCGCCCCTGATGGGTGGCTGGCAGAGCGTTGCTTCGGATTTGGCAAGATTGCCGCCAAACGCGCCGCTTGCAGTCGTGTTATTTTATCGGGCTCTACTCCGAAATAATGCCGCCCTGCTGCCGTTACGCCAAAAACGCCTTCATCAAATTCCGCAACATTCAGATAAACCTCGACGATACGCCGTTTCGGCCAGATCAGTTCAACTAGAACAGTAAACCCCGCTTCCAACCCTTTGCGTAGCCATGTACGCCCCTGCCAAAGAAATACGTTTTTTGACACCTGCTGGCTAAGGGTGGACGCACCCCGTAAGCGCCCTTTTCCATTCAGGGCAGATTTGATTGAGCTAAAATCAAATCCAGAATGTTGGCAAAAATTCGCATCTTCCGCCGCCACGACAGCGCGCGCCACATAGGGTGGAAAAACCTCTGCCCGTGTCCAATCGCGTTTCATATGGCCCAGACGGTACCATTCAGACGCGATATAGACATTGATCGGCGGGTTGATGACCCGAAACAACAAGACCAATATTGCCGCTGCCGTAACCGCAACAATCAAGATATTGCGCAATACCCGAAACACACGACGGCACTTGCCTGCAAGCCAAACCATGGGTCTTGCCGGCTTTTTCTTTTTCTCGTCTTGGTTTTTGGTTTTTCGCGCCATATCGCCCAAATTTTTTGGCTAGCATAAAGCGAACGGGACGTGGATCAACTAAATAGAGAGCTGATCAAATACCAAAAAGCTTGTTCGGTGTTCATTTGGGCGAAAAGGCCCCGGCCATCTTGATTGAGGGGTACATATAATAATTGAAACAAAACTGGTCAGCCACTGAAACCATTTTGAAACATTCACAGCATATCTGTTCCCTTAGCATGGGTTCAAAGCACATTTTGGACGTGTGTATTGTACGTACTTATCGCCCGATAAGGGAATTCGGCTGAGTTGTCATAAACCTATATGAGATATTTATAACTAAGGAATAGATATCATGAGAAAATTATTTCTATCGGGCGCAAGTGCCGTTGCAATGATGCTGAATACTTCAATTGCCCACGCCGAAAATTCGACCGGGAATTCCATGGGTCTGGATTGGTATGTAAACCTGTTTGGCGGTTATAGCACGGCTGATAAAACTAATTTCGATTTTATCGACCTTGCCGGAATCTCATGGGATGCCACCCATACATGGGACAACGGTTTTTTGATTGGCGGGGCCATCGGCACGAGAGTATTCGACACTGTGCGCGCAGAGGTCGAGCTTTCATATCAGGGAATTGATGCCGGCAACAGCTCGATTATCGCGCGCGGCATTACTAACAATGATCATGGAAGTAATGACGCTATTTTTCTGCTTGGCAATATTTGGTATGATATTGATCTCGGTACGCCGCTGATACCATATGTGGGTGGTGGGATTGGTGTAGCCTTCGTTGATCAAAAGATTGATATACAAGCACCTGGTGCACCTGGCGGTGGAGTGGGCACCGATGGAACGGATACGACCTTTGCTTTTCAAGTTGGGGCAGGACTAAAATATCACCTGACCGATAAACTTGCGCTGGATCTAAGCTACAGGTTTCGCGGCATTACCGGCGTTGATATACTCGGACAGGTAGTTGGTAGAAATTATAATAACCAAGACATATACACGCACAATGTGCTGGTCGGCATAACCTATAATTTCAATTAACGTAACTGCCTTTCGCAATTTGCACAGTCAATGAATTCAAGTCGGCGGTGATTGTCGTCGACTTTTTCATGGGTAAAGCGTTGAACCTATAGCCCGCATAATTATCATTGTCCGAATACTAACGCTATGCCGACTTCTGATCACTTTCCTGCACCAACGGATGCGCAAGACGGCTGACCATCTCTTGCGGGCAAATCTGGATAAAGTTTGCCAGCTCATCATCCCAACGATGCAGGATTTCTTTCACCTTCGGGCTACCGGTTTCCGCCAGATGCTGTTCCAGCAATCCTTTCAACTGCGCTTCCCAATGCGCGGTTGCAACGGGTGCTAATACCAGCGATTCCATGTTCACATATTGGCCAAACGCATCTTTGGGATCATAAACATAAGCCATACCACCCGTCATACCTGCACCGAAGTTTGCACCAACGGATCCAACGATAACCGTAACACCACCCGTCATATATTCACACCCGTTCGATCCACAGCCCTCAACAACCACTTCCGCACCCGAGTTGCGCACACAAAACCGTTCACCCGCACGACCATTTGCAAACAACTTGCCGTCCGTGGCACCGTATAAAACCGTGTTGCCGATGATGGTGTTTTCTGAAGCAATCAACGGGCTGCCCTTGGGTGGGCGCACAACGATCATGCCACCCGACAGACCTTTGCCAACGTAATCGTTTGCATCCCCCGACACTTCCAGTTTCAACCCATTGGGTGCAAAAGCCCCCAAAGATTGCCCGGCAGAGCCTGTCAGTTTGATCGTCAAATGATCAGGCTGCAATTCATTTCGCATTCCGAACCGCTGCACAATATGGCTGGAAACCCGCGTGCCAATGGTGCGATGGGTGTTTTGCACCGCATATGACAGTTGCATTTTTTCGCCTTCTTTAAAGAACGGTTGTGCATCTTTCAGAATTTCCGCATCCAGCGTATCAGGCACTTGTTGGCGGTCTTTATCGCGGTCGTAAACAATCGCATCCGCATCATCGACACTGATCAACAAGGGGTTCAGATCAAGATCATCCAGATGGGCAGAACCACGGCTGACCTGTGCCAGCATATCCGCGCGACCAATGATTTCATCCATTGAACGCATCCCCAAAGACGCCAGAATTTCGCGCACTTCCTGCGCATAAAACGTGATCAGGTTCACAACCTTATCCGCCGTACCCGTGAATTTCTTGCGTAGCTCTTCATCTTGCACACAAACACCAACAGGACAGGTATTTGACTGGCATTGGCGCACCATGATGCAACCCATCGCAATCAGGGCTGCTGTTCCGATACCGTATTCTTCGGCCCCAAGCATTGCGGCCATAACAATGTCGCGCCCGGTACGCAAACCGCCATCGGTGCGTAATGTCACGCGATCGCGCAGGTTGTTCATCGCCAATACCTGATGCGCTTCCGACAGGCCCATTTCCCACGGTAATCCCGCATACTTGATTGATGTCGCGGGTGATGCCCCCGTGCCGCCATTATGCCCCGAAATCAAGATCACATCCGCATGCGCCTTTGCAACACCCGCCGCAATTGTGCCAACGCCGGAAGACGCCACAAGTTTCACCGTAACTTTCGCACGTGGGTTAATCTGTTTCAGGTCGTAAATCAGTTGTGCCAAATCCTCGATCGAATAGATATCGTGATGCGGTGGTGGACTGATCAGCATAACACCCGGTGTTGAATGGCGCAGGCGTGCAATCAGTTCGGTCACTTTCATGCCCGGCAACTGCCCACCTTCGCCCGGTTTCGCACCTTGGGCGACCTTGATCTCCAACTCTTCACATTGGTTCAGATATTCCGCTGTCACCCCGAACCGACCCGAAGCAACCTGTTTGATTTTGGCAGACGGGTTATCGCCATTTGGTTCAGGTGTAAAATGTGCAGGATCTTCACCACCTTCGCCACTATCCGATTTCGCACCAATACGGTTCATTGCAACATTCAGTGTTTTATGCGCTTCGGGGCTCAAGGCGCCCAATGACATGCCCGGCGTTACAAACCGTTTGCGGATAGCTGTAATCGACTCGACTTCTTCCAGCGGGATGGGTTTGGCCACAGGTTTGAAATCCATCAAATCACGCAGCGCAATCGGCGGATTGCTTTGCATGCTTGTGCTATATTGCTTCCACAACTCATAAGACGCCCGATCACAGGCCGATTGCATAATATGCATATTCTGCGCTTGCCACGCGTGGGTTTCGCCACTACGTCGCGCCTTGTAGAAACCCCCGATAGGCAAGATATCCTGCCCGCCTTTCCAGCCTTTCGCATGGATCTTATTCGCGTTACGTTGAATGCCGTGTAACCCAATACCAGAAATACGGCTTAACATTCCCGGGAAAAATTCCGCGACCATCGCGCGCGACAGCCCAACCGCTTCAAAGTTCAGACCACCGCGATAGGACCCGATCACGGAAATCCCCATCTTCGCCATAATCTTCAACAAACCTTGATTGATCGCTTCTTTGTAACGTGCAACCGCCACGTCCAGTGTCTGATCCAACAACCCACGCTCAATCCGATCTGCCAGACTGTCCTGTGCCAAATAAGCGTTTACCGTCGTTGCACCCGACCCGATCAACACCGCAAAATAATGCGGGTCAATACATTCGGCGCATCGTACATTAATCGAACAAAATGTCCGCAACCCAATTTTGGTCAACCACGCATGCACTGCGGAAGTCGCCAAAATCATCGGGGCTGAAACCCTGTCTTCATTCTGACCCTCATCAGTCAAAATCAAATGACCGGAACCCGAACGCACAGCATCTTCTGCTTCGGTCCGGATACGGATCAGGGCCGCACGCAAAGCCCCATTGTCAGTGCCGTCAAACGAACAGTCAATCGTTGTGACCGCTTCACCGAACTGGCCCACAATATGATCAAACTGCGCGTTTGACAAAAACGGGCTTTCCAATGACAGGATTTCGGTTTGTTCATTACTTTCGTCCAGCACATTGCGCAGATTACCGAACCGCGTGCGTAAGCTCATCACCCGATGTTCACGCAGACTGTCAATCGGCGGGTTCGTGACTTGGCTGAAATTCTGCCGAAAGAAATGCGACAAAGGCCGATACTGATCAGACAAAACCGCTGACGGCGTATCGTCACCCATCGACGCCAGTGTTTCCTTGGCATCCTCTGCCATCGGATGCAGGATCATTTCCAACTCTTCAATCGAATAGCCTGCCGCGATTTGGCGCTTGCGCAACTCAGTCCCGGTATAGGTCACGGTCTCGCTGATTTTGCTGTGTGCTTTATCCAAATTAACAATACTGCCAACCCATTTGCTGAACGGGCGGCTTGCGGCCAGCTCATCTTTCAACGTACCATCATGCAGCAATCGCCCCTTGGCCATATCAACCGCAATCATTTGCCCCGGGCCCAGTGCACCTTTTTCCAACACCGTCATTTCATCTGTCGGTACCATGCCCGCTTCTGATCCCGCGATCAGCAAACCATCACCCGTTACGACATAACGCATCGGGCGCAATCCGCTACGATCAAGCCCGGCGCAAACCCAGCGCCCGTCGGTCATCACCAGTGCCGCAGGGCCGTCCCACGGCTCCATCACCGCATTGCAATAAGTGTACATATCCTTCCACTCGGCCTTCATATCGGCTGAATTACCGCTTTCCGGCACCAACATTGTCTTGGCCATGGGTGCATTACGACCTGCACGCACCAGAACCTCAAACACTGAATCCAGTGCCGCCGAGTCAGAAGATCCAGATGCTATGATCGGTTTAATATCTTCAGCATTATCGCCAAAATTTACTGAAGCCATACGAATTTCATGGCTTTTCATCCAGTTCACATTGCCTTTCAGCGTGTTGATCTCGCCATTATGGGCCAGCATGCGAAACGGCTGTGCCAGCCACCATTGCGGAAATGTATTGGTGGAATAGCGTTGATGATAAATTGCAAAAGACGACACAAAACGTTCATCCTGCAAGTCAGGGTAAAACACCGCAACCTGTTCGGCCAACATCATGCCTTTGTAAATGATCGACCGGCATGACAGTGAACAAACATAAAAATCTTTGACTTGTGCCGCGCTTACCGCTTTTTCAATCCGGCGGCGAATAACGTAAAGTTCACGTTCAAACTCTATCTCTGTTACACCCTTTGAATTCGAGATCAGAATTTGCTCAATCTCGGGCCGCGTTGCATTGGCCTTTTCCCCCATACAGGACACATCCACCGGTACATGGCGCCAACCGTAGATGTAATAACCCATCCGCAGAACTTCAGATTCTACAATTGTACGACAGGTTTCCTGCGCACCAAAATCAGTACGCGGCAAGAACACTTGCCCAACTGCAACCAATTCATCTTGGCGTGGCTCATGGCCTGTACGTTCAATCTGGTCATAGATAAACGGCACCGGAATTTGCACATGAATACCAGCCCCGTCACCGGTTTTACCATCTGCATCTACGGCCCCGCGATGCCAAACTGCTTTCAGTGCCTTAATGCCATTTTCAACCACTTGACGTGATGCCTTGCCATCAATGGAAACCACCATGCCGACACCGCAAGAAGAATGTTCATCCGTCTCGGAATACATACCATGATCAGCCATATAGGCGCGTTTGGCTTCCTGTTCGGCTTTCCAATTCGCATCAAATTTCGTCATTAATCTTCTCCGTCTCCGAAGGAAGCAAATAGTGCTTCTACTTCTGATTTCGTTTGTGTCAAATGATCCCCGACAAATGAAAATCCGTCAGGTTTGCAATCAATGTAAATTTCCTTGGCGAGTGTAAAATTGCCTGCGTTTTCAAATAAACCGGCAGCCACCCCATAAAATTCATTGTTTGGTATCGTCAATTTGTACCACAATGTAGACCCGCAGCGATCACACCATGCCCGTTCAGCCCAATCAGATGATGTATAGCTTTTGACAGGACCATCATACTCCAAGGTATTCTTTGCGGCATCAATTTCCACAAAAGCAGAACCTGTCCATTTCCGGCACTGTTCACAATGACATGCATGCAATTCGTCTTGCTTGGGAATAAGGCTTAAACTGACAGCACCACACATACATGTTCCATGTATTCTATTTTTATTTTCTGTTTTGGCCATGCCTTTACCCCCAATTTAAATTTCGAGTATTATTAATCTTCATTAAACATTACGACCGCGTCATCTTTACTGACCCATTAACTTTCGGTGTGTAAAAATCTGTACAACACATGTCATACGCCCTGTGCATAAATTGTGTGCGTAAATCACACAGGCCAATCAGGGCGGGATATATAAAGGTTAATATCATTGTGCTGCCACTGCAGAACGCGCATTCAGGTAGCTTAGTATACTGTCCGCCGCATCACGGCCATCACGAATAGCCCAGACAACCAGACTTGCGCCGCGCACAATATCACCCGCAGCAAAGACCCCGTCCAAAGAGGTTTCTTTGGTTGTGAAGTCAGCCTTCACAGTGCCCCAACGCGTTACTTCCAGTTCAGGAACATCCCATAATGCCGGCAAATCTTCGGGGCTGAACCCCAACGCTTTGATCACCAAATCAGCGTCCTCCGTATAATCCGCACCTGCGATTTCTTCGGGGCTTTGGCGACCGGATGCGTCCGGTGCACCCAAGCGCATTTTGGATACGATCACACCTGTGACATCCCCGTCACCGGTAAAACCCTTGGGGGCTGCCAGCCAGACAAATTTCACGCCTTCCTCTTCAGCATTTGCGGTTTCACGCACGGAACCCGGCATATTTTTACGGTCACGGCGATACAGGCATTTTACCGATTTCGCACCTTGCCGCATTGCCGTTCGCACGCAATCCATCGCCGTGTCGCCACCACCGATAACCACAACATTCTTGCCATCCGCGTATAGCTCACCGCTTTCAATTTCAGGTACATTGTCGCCAAAGTTCAGGCGGTTAGATGCGGTCAGATAGTCTATTGCTTTCACGATCCCTTTGTTGCCGGCGCCAGGCCCGGCCAAGTCACGCGATTTATAAACCCCCGTTCCTATCAGGATTGCATCATGTTTCGCACGTAAATCGGCAAAACTGATATCCTGACCAATGTCCGTATTCATCGCAAAGACAACACCGCTGTCTTCCAGTAATTTATTGCGCCGCATCACCACGTCTTTTTCCAGCTTGAAACCGGGAATTCCGTATGTCAGCAGCCCGCCTGCGCGGTCATTACGATCATAAATCGTCACCTGAATCCCTTGGCGGCGTAAAATATCGGCCGCTGCCAATCCGGCAGGGCCTGCACCTATAATGCCAACGCTTTCATTACGTTCGCTTGCCGGTGTTATCGTTCTAACCCAACCGTTATCCCAAGCCGTATCGGTGATATACTTCTCCACCGCCCCAATTGTCACAGTACCGTGGCCCGCCTGCTCGATCACACAGTTGCCTTCGCACAAGCGATCTTGCGGGCAGATACGACCGCAGATTTCAGGGAAGGTGTTTGTGGCTTGGCTAAGTTCATAAGCTTCTTGCAAACGTCCCTCAGCAGTTAGGCGCAGCCAATCGGGAATGTTATTATGCAATGGGCAATGGGTTTGGCAATATGGCACACCACATTGCGAACAACGCGAAGCCTGTTCAGCAGCTTTTTGGGCAGCATACTCTTGATAAATCTCATCGTAATCATTTGTACGTAAATTTGGCACGCGTTTTTCAGGCATATCCCGCGCGACTTGCACAAACTTCAGCATTTTATTCTCAGCCATAGTGGGCCTTTCCGATGACAGACAAAACATCCAGAGATCACCTATTATAATTATTTAACAATACAAAAAAGACAGTATTACTTACCTATATTGTATAATTATACAAACCCTGCGCCGATATTGGCAGCGGAATGTAAAAAATAGGTCATAATTAGTTACATATAAAGCCGATTCCCTTTTGTTTCACGCCAATCTAAAGTCCAAAAAAATAATGCAGGCCGAATCATGTCCCTTCTTCATCTTTTTATCATTGCTGTAGTTCAGGGCATTACAGAATTCTTACCTATTTCTTCGTCAGGGCATCTGATACTGTTGCCGCGCATTACCGGCCTTCAGGATCAAGGTCAGATTATTGATGTCGCGGTTCACATTGGTACCTTAGGTGCGGTTGTTCTGTATTTTTGGACCGATGTCCGCATAGCCATTTTAGGGAGTGGCCATATTCTATGTGGTCGCTTCACAACCGAACCCGCAAAGTTTGCATTTCTTTTAGCCATTGCAACTATCCCCGTTACCGTTGCTGGGCTTGCACTGAAACTTTCCGGTTTTGATGATGCCCTGCGTTCGATCAAAGTCATCGCATGGACAATGCTGATCTTTGGGATTGTTCTTTATTTTATAGATCAAAATGGGGGACAGGAAAAAGAAACCCGCGACTGGAATTACCGTGACGCTATCAAACTTGGGTTATGGCAAATGATCGCATTGTTACCGGGCGCATCACGTTCCGGTATTACCATCACTGGTGCGCGACAAATGGGATATACTCGCGAAGATGCTGCACGGATTTCAATGCTTATGTCAATTCCCACAATTTTTGCGTCCGGTGCTTTACTGGGGACCGAGGTGATTGCGACTGCTGATTTTCAAGCGGCAAAAGACGGTGCTATTGCAGCCACTTTTGCATTTGTCGCAGCCTTGTTGGCCTTGTCTTTGATGATGCGACTTTTAAAAAATGTCAGTTATACACCATATGTGATTTATCGCATCATATTGGGTACTGTCCTGTTGTGGTTAGCCTACACTTAAGCCGACAGATTTTTCCCGGACTCGGTCAATTCCGCATATTGCCCATAGGGGCGGTAGCTGTACAGATAACTATCTAGAACCGCATCCATCGCAACGGGTTCAATACCTAAGTTTGCAAAACCTTTGGCGCGGGGGGCGACCACATTATCACTGCGCAATTGCTGCACCTGATCGGCCGTAAGGATAGTGTTTTTAAACAGGCCCATTGTCATTGCAAAGACCAGATCCAAAGCTTTGGCCTTCAGGGACGCCGCAAAGAAAGGGACATTGATCTTTAGTCGTTTGCGGCGGATGCAGGCCAACATGCGATCAACCAATGCGGCAAATGTTTCGGTGTCAGGCCCGCCAAGCTCATAAACACCGGCAGGGGCTTGTCCCAAAACGCCCACAACAGCAGCTTTTGCTACATCGTCAACATAGACAGGCTGAAATCTTGAGCCACCGCCAACAAGCGGAATAATTGGGGTAATGCTTGCCATTTTGGCAAACCGGTTAAAGAAGTTGTCTTCAACACCAAAAACAACCGATGGGCGCAAGATAACAATTTGCGGGAATACCTTCTTCGCCAAAGCTTCGCCAGCCGCTTTTGTTCGTCCATATTCGCTTGCGGCATCAACATCCGCACCAATCGCAGAAATATGAACCAATTGACTGGCGCCCGCCGCTTTAGCCATGCGCGCAACGCGTTCCGCGCCCGACACATGAACCGCTTCGAAATCATTTCGGCCGCCTTTGTCAAACGTCCCAACACAATTCACGACCGCATCGGCACCCTCACAAGCCGCCTGAACCGATGCATCATTGCGGATATTCGCCAAAACCGGCTCGACTTGACCGACAGTGCCATAAGTCTTCACGAAAATTGCTTCATTCGGGCGACGTACGGCAACGCGCACACGCCAGCCTTCTTTGGCCATCCGTCGCGCAATGTAGCGGCCAACAAACCCAGAGCCGCCGAATATAGTAACAAGTTTAGGAGTGTGTGACATATGAATCCCTTGGCAGATAAAACGGTTGATACTGGAATACCCGTTCCCAGCGACAGGGACAAGTTTGTTTTACATCTCTATGCAGTTGCCGTTGACAGTTCTGATGACCACATGTAAATCCCATCACACCAAATCACATGCCCAGATGGCGGAATTGGTAGACGCGCTAGCTTCAGGTGCTAGTGTCCGTATGGACGTGGAGGTTCGAGTCCTCTTCTGGGCACCACTATTCCTCTTTTATGACATAACTCATTGTAATTAAACACTTTGGAAATTTTCAAATGTACCCACTGGGCCATTTTAATGCTTACCAAATGGCCTAATTTGTTCCGTAAGCGCTGACGTTAGAGCCCCCAAAACAGCCTTAACGGTATTATTATAATTAATAACAATGTGTTAAGCGTTTAATGTTTATATTACCCCACCCTACAATCCGCCCTAGCAGCATTACACACGATGGCTAATCACATCTTTTTCTGGGAAACTTTTTTGGCATAAGTTGTGAGTCATACTTTAATATTAGTAAAAAAGTGCCCGCTAATGCCATTAAGTTCACGGCACTTATATCACAGCACCAAGCTTTT
>JAJFHZ010000012.1 GCA_021775355.1 Amylibacter sp.
AATCCTTGAATCACGTATTCTTTTAAAGGCCAGAACCTAATTCCAATTGTGGAAACGGTGGCTTTCTACCTTGAACTTCAACTATAACGCGAATCTTTCATTAATCCAGCCTAAGTAATATAATTTATACTAAGTTATTAAGCTTAAGTATGCGTTTTCTGCAGAGGATAGAATAAACGTACTACACACATCAACAAACCAACACACGCTTTACCAATAAGCCATGCCGTTACTCAGAACCAAGTATTCTGTTTGTGCTGTGGTAAAGACTTTAAATGATCAAACGTCATCTTGGGGCAGAGCACGGAATTGTGCCGTTTCAATCAATATGCCCAATCCGTGCATAATGAACCCGCTCATTCAGGCCAAGATACTCGGAAACAGTAGTTGCCGCCTTTTTCCCGAGACCAGCTAAAGAAGCATTATAAGCTTCGTCTCACCACACGGCTATTATTTGTTAGCCCTGCACTGGGATAAAGAATAACCTTATCGCTGGCTTCCAATCCACTTCGCACTTCGGCTTGAATGCCGTTATTGTGCCCTATTGTGACTTGCCTAAGTACAGCAACCCCATCGTTGGCGACAAATACCACCCAATCGTCTTGTTCTCTGAACAATGCGCTAGAAGGGACAACCAGCGCATCCTTATCCTCCCAAATAACAATTCGGGTCTCAATCCTAAACCCGTGTCCAAGACTTTTGCGGTGTTCGGGCGGATCGCTAAATTTGATCACTGTATTAACCCGCTGCTCTTCAACACCAAGGGCTGAAAACTTTGTAAATCCCCAAGGGTCAACCCGCTCCACAATCCCGTTCAGTGGTGTAGGGCCGCCCCAATTGGTTATAATGACGCGATTACCGACCAACACACGCACTGCGTCCGTTGAAAGCAGCTCCGCCACAATTTCCAAATCATTGGAAATATCGCCGATTTCCAAAATGGCTTTGCCCGCAGGCAATGTTGTTTCGCTTTTTTGCAAAATCCGTAAAATTCGGCCTGAAATCGGCGCAAACACTGGTATGGCCTCGTTTTGAAATATATTATTTACCGTTTGATCGCTGTCGGCACTGTCAAAATTAATAAGCCGGGCACGGGCGTTTGCAAGATCCGCTTGGCGCATGGAAATGCCTGCTTTCGCCTGCTCAACAGACGCGTCCGCGACACGCCAGGCCCGTTCAGCATGGTCAACAGACGTCTGGTTAACAGTTCCGCTGATTTTCAAAGCACGCTTACGGTTCAGATCAATATTTGCAAGATCTCTATCGGCAACGGCTTTATTCAAGTCAGCCCGCGCAACCCGAACAGCCGCTTCCGCCGCTGTGACAGCAGCACGCGCCTGTTCGCGTGTCCGAATATCCAATGCGGCCGGGTTTGAAGGCAACATACGCGCAATAATGGATTTTCCTTCTTCAACCTGATCACCGGATTCAACCTCAATCCGCAGTAACCTACCCGCAACAGGGGTTGAGACCACGTAAGCATTACGTACCCGCGTCTTGCCCTCTTCATTGATGGTCATGACCATAGGCGCGCGCTTAACTTCCCCGACATCAACCATCAAAGGGCGGGGCCAAAAGGCCCATGTTATAGCAGCAATGATCAAAACAATGGTTGCGCTGGTCATCCATGAGCGGGATTTTCTTTTTGTCATGTTCACTCTCTTGTTTTTAAAGCCGACACCAAATCAATACCGTCAATATTGATTTTGACCAACCAACCGGAAATCACTGCCGCCACAAGAACGGCAATAGCTGCAAAGCCATAGCTTTCAGGCGTAAACACTATTGGGATCTGGTAAAGGTCAGTGCTGAACCCTTTGGAAATGGCGAATGAAAGATAATAACCCAGAACCGAGCCGACGGGTAGGGCGATAAGTACAATAACGGCAAGCTCGCCCAAAAGGACAAATGCAGCCTCACCCTTGGTAAAGCCGATCACACGCAGACTTGCCAAATCGCGGGCGCGTTCGGAAAATGCGATACGTGCAGTATTATAGACAATGCCAAAGGTAATGATGCCTGCTATGGCAGCCATGATATACCTGATGGCACCCGCACCAGAATCAAGCAGCTTCTTAAATGCTTTGCGTGCCTCGCTTTTCAATGAAACACCTGCAACAGATGGCATATCCTTGATCGCTCGGTATATAGCATCACTTTTGGCCCCGTCGATACGCAGATAGGCCCCCGATACGCGATTGGGTTCCTTCAGTGTTTCATTGAGTGACGCAAGTTCCATATAAGCGGGTGATCCGATCAGGGTTTCTGCCACACCCGCGACCGGTATTTGCAAGATGGGTCTGCGGCCTTCACGCACTTCTACGGTTAATATCTCACCTGATTTTATCTGTAAAATATCTGCTAAAGTAACACCTAAAATAATACCGCCTTTATCTAAATCTATAGCCTGCATCATGGCATCAATAGCACGATTTAACCTTGGTCGTTCAATCAACCCATTCACGGAACCACGATAGCTTTTAAGACCATTTCTTAAAATGACGGGAATGTTTCGAAAGGGTTCAACTTCAATGACGCCATCCATATTCTGCAATTCGTAAAGTACTTTATCCGACAACGGGTTGGCGAAACTGACCGTGACATCGCTGCGATCGATAATGTTGAAATTGACCTCTAGCGTGTGATCAAATGCGCTCATAACGTTGAGCATAGCAACCGATAATGCCATCCCCGCCGCAATCCCGATAATCGCCCCTATTACACGTCCGGGCTGGCGTATCAGCATACGAATAACCATGCGACTGGGCTGGTCCAGTATAACTTTTAAAGTGTTGTTGAATTTTGTCGAGCGGCTGAAATCAGCAGGGGCGGGGGGGCGCATGGCCACAGCAGGGGTTAAGGCGAAAACATTGCGCAACACAAAGATACCGCCTGTCGCGGCCGCAAGAACACTAACAGCAAAACCTAAAATAAACGCCTTGGCATCAACATGAAATACCAAAAACGGGAACTTGTAATAATTCTGATAGACGGATAGCAGGCTACGCCCGGACAAAACGCCCAACAAACACCCTAGCAAAGCGCCACCAACAGCAACCACAAGAATAAATTTGAAGTAATGCATACCAACCTCAAAGCTGGAATAGCCAAAAGCTTTCAGCAGGCCGATCTGTTCACGCTCTGATTTTATCATGCGTGATACAACAATGTTCAGAAGAAATGCTGCCACAGCCAAAAAAATTGGTGGAACGACACGGCTCGATACTTTCAGGCCACTTATTTCTTCATGAATAAACCGATTAGAGACATGATCCTGCAATCCGTAAGCCCCAAGCCCGCCATAGGGTGAAAGCAGGCGGTCGATCTGTTCAATTATTTCAGGCAGATTACCGTTGCGCGACAAGGACAGCAATGCTTCGTTAAATGTACCGCTTAGATCGTAAGCTGCCGACAATGCGGTTTCACTCATCCAGATGACCGCAAAGCGCGTGTCATCCGGGGTAAATTCACCCGGCGGGGCAGAGAACAGAAACTCTGGCGATTGCGTCAATCCAACAATTTGAAAGGTGCGGCGCGCGCCATTCATCGTTGCCGAAAGGCTATCCCCTGGGACCAAGCCATGAACTTTTGCAAAACCTTCCAGCAACAGGATTTCATCTTCATGGCTGGGGACTATATTACGCCCGGCGGCTAGGTAGACATCATTCAAACGCGACGCCCCAAAATCCGGCAATGACACCGCTTGCGCACTAAGCGGAACAGTAATATCAGGCAGATTAATTAAAGCGCGGCCTGTCACACGCCCAGCAACGGAAGCAACGCCCGGTATCTGTTCAAGCTCGACCAGCACACTGTTCGGTGCACGTTTAAGCGGGGCAAATATCCCGGCCAAACGATATCGCTCGTAATAAGTCCGTTTTGTTTCCTCAAGCGAGTTTACCAAACCGTCCAGCATCACAAGCATCAACACACCCAGCGCAATCACGATAGAGATTGCAATGGCCTGCCCCCTCATGCGCCACAAGTCCCGTGAAAGTTTACGATCCAACGGGGTCATATCCTGTATGCCTGTCCGATTACCATTCGATCTCTTCTGCACTAAGCTTGTGCTTATTGACAATAACCTCCCGGATCGCACCGTCAGAAAAATAGATAACGCGGTCAGCCATTGCAGCGGTGGCCGCCGCATGGGTGATAATCAGAACCGTTGTATTTAGGTTTTTATTCACATCCTGAAGAACACGAAGCACCGTACGGCCAGTTGTACTGTCCAGTGCGCCGGTTGGTTCATCACAGAAAAGTACGGTTGGCCGTTTCGCAATCGCACGCGCAATCGCAACACGCTGCTGTTCACCCCCCGACAGTTGTGCAGGAAAATGACTTGTCCGCTCGCTTAACCCGACAAGGGCCAATGCTTCGTCTGGGCTTAACGGGTTGTCGGAAATTTCCGTCACCAATTCAACATTTTCATGTGCAGTCAGACTGGGCATGAGATTATAAAACTGAAACACAAACCCGACATGGTGCCTGCGATATTGGGTCAGTTCCCGGTCATTCATTGCCGTCAACTCTTGATCAAAGAAACTTGCTGTACCTGCCGTTGCCTGATCCAGCCCGCCAAGAATGTTAAGCAAAGTAGATTTACCGCTACCTGAGGCCCCCAGCAACACAATCAGTTCACCCGCGGGAAGCTCAAGGTCGACACCACGCAAAGCATGAACCGCTGCCTCACCCGAACCATACACTTTGGTAATGCCCCGTGTTGTAAATGCATTTTTAGTTTGTTTTATCTCTGAAGACATATGGTGTTATATATACTGATAGCGTTAGGGCCAGCCTGAACCTAATTATTTCAAACATCAATGTAAATTATCAGACCAAGCCGTCTCAGGTAAAAGGTATGGTGGTGGTGCAGTCAGACGAATTCGAACCAATCTCAGTTTACCGCAAAAGGCGTGAACCTATCCGGTACAAAGTTGGCACCACTCGGCAAGAGCGGCGTTACGGGTAAGTTTTGAATTGGCAAACGGGACCAGAACACCGATCCACAGAAGCGTTTTACTTGTCAATTTTCCACGTTCCAGATACTTGTGGCAACCCGCCGGAAATTCCCGCCAAGATACCCTCGCAGATCCGCATCCGACCATCCCCGGTATTTCAAAATAGCAACAACATCAGCCATGCTTTGCGGAGTGAAAAGTTTAATACCGCGTGTGTCATATTTCTGCCCTACCGGCCAATAATCAGGGCGGCTGCGTAAAATTGTACCAAGATCAGGCGCATGTTTTTGTGCCGGCTTATAATCCAGACCAAAGCCCACATGTTCCGGCCCTACAAGATCGGCGATATAACAAACATGATTAGCAAAGGTTTTGGTGCTGATATCATTGTCACCCAGAAAAATCCCCATGCCGTTAACCCCGACCACCCCGCCAGATTGTGCGCAGGCCTTGATCTGGTCGTCATGGATATTGCGCTGATGATCGCAAAGAGCCACTGGATTGGAATGCGTAAAAACCACCGGTTTTTGCGCGTAATCAATAATTTCCAACGTGCTTTTCCGCCCCACATGCGAGCAATCAACAATCATGCCAACGCGATTCATTTCACTGACAGCCGCCTTGCCAAATGCAGACAAACCAGTGTCATCATCATGACACCCGCCTGCACCCATATTATTCAGATTATAGGCAAACAACATCTGGCGCACACCAAGATCATGATATTGCGCAATCATTCCGATATCACCGTTCAGGGCGTTCACCCCCTCGATATCAAAGGAAACTGCAAGTTTGCCCGCAGCACGCGCACTGTCAATATCTGCAATCGTTTTGATGATAACGACACTCTTCATCGCTTCCAGTTGGCGGCGATACCCAATCAATGTGCGCTTAGTTTCGGGCCAGTCGAGAACGTCAAACCCAACGTTGATTGAAACATAGTCCATGCCTGCTGCTGTCCATTCTGGAAGCCCCGACAGATCTGCATCCGGGTCTGGGAAAATACCGGCATGGGCATCCCAAACCAATGTTGCGCGGATAAACAGTTCGGCCCAAGCAACGTCATAAACTTCCGATCCCATGTATCGTCTCCGTTATATAATCAATGTGCCCCTGACGGATGCCACTGCTTGCCCGCCAACCTTCAATGTGTCGATCTTGCCTTCAAGAATTTTGATTTCGCTGCAAATTAGGCTGGGTCTGCCAATTTCCTGACCCTGCTCAGCCAGAATTTGTTGATCTTCCTTTGCTATAAAGCCGTGCTCAAGAAGGTATCCCGCCAAGGCCCCATTAGTGGTACCCGAAGCGGGAACTTCATCCACACCCACCGCAGGGCAGAAATCACGAATATGCAGGGTGTTGGCTGCATCAACTGTTTCCATGGAAAAACAGGCGATGGTCTGCACATTGTTGTCTTTGCTGACCTGCGTGAGTTTCTGAAAGTCGGGTGATAGATTCTCGACCTCAGCTAGGCTTTCTAGATGCACAAACAAATGTTTCAACCCCGCATCTGCCCCCGCAACAGATGCGCGCGTTCCAATCGACGATCCTGCAACATCAAGCGCGCTGGCAAGGGCCACCAGATCAACATCATTCTGGGTCATCGTAGGGGGTGATAGCTGCATCATCACATTTGGTAACGTACCGGATTTAGAAGTTACCTGTACTTTCACATCTCCGGCAGATGCTTTCATAACAAAGTCTTTAATGCCATCGCTATTGCCCGCAAAATGGCTGAATAATCCAACAGTCACATGCCCGCACATGGCTATTTCTGCGCCTGGCATAAAAAACCGCACAGTGATTTCGTTGTCATCTTTGCCCGTAACAAATCCAGTAACCGGGGCGTTAATCTCGCGTGCAACTTTTTGCATCTGGATGCTGTCCAGATTAGCAGCATCCAGTACAATACCCCCGACGTTGCCACCAAATCTTTGATTGGAAAAACAATCATATAGGACAATGGGAAGTTCAGTTTCAGAGGTGTTTATCACGGGTTTACTCCTTGTTTTATTTCCAACCCTAGGCACCTGCTGCAGATCATTCAAACGAGCGATTCTTTTGATTGGCACAAGTAAAGCTTATGTAAATAATACTTTAGTAGTGGTTTTCGCTTCGTTCAACAGCCAACCTGCAACTGCATCGACTTTTGCATTTGTGCCAACCGCATCCGCCTGAACCATATAATATCCGAATTTTGCCTGACCGGTTTTTTCAGAAAGCCGCATTAAACGCCCGCTTTCCAAATCGTCGGCTACAAGTGCCGACCGCCCCAATGCCACGCCTTGACCGGCAATTGCGGCATCGATTGCATTGGCAGTATGGCTAAATCCGATATCCGCGACAACAGAGTTTTGCAGCCCCTCTACTGTTTTAAACCAGTCCTGCCATGTGTAATCTGTCATTTGGTCATATAAAAGTTTGCAATCGCTCAAATCTGAAAGCGACGTAATTGAATGATCAACATGCGGGCTCCAAACAGGAAACACGACATCATCCAACAGAGGCTGAACCATAGCCCCATCAGGCGGGGATGCACAATATCTGATCGCTATTTCAATGCCATAATTGTTTATATCCAGCACGGTATCATTCGCGTCAATGCGCAAATTGATATTTGGCACGGCAGAATAAAGCCGGTGCAGCCGTGGCACAAGCCACTTACCACAAAACGAAATTGGCGCAGTGATAGTAATGGTATCCGACGGAATGGCACCGGTGATAATCGCTTTGACGTCTTCCAGCGAAGTGAAAGCAGTTTGAATAGCCGTAAATAACAATTGCCCCTTTGAAGTAAGCTCAAGTGTACGATGATGGCGTACAAACAACCTTACCGAAAGGGACTTTTCAAGGTTACGAACCTGAAAACTGATAGCCGCCTGTGTTACGCATAATTCGTCTGCAGCTTTCGTGAAACTGTTGTATCTGGCAGCAGCTTCGAACGCTGGCAGGCATGTGAGAGGGGGAAGATTGTATTTCATCGTGTCTCGGAATGCAAAAGTTTTACTTATGACTGAACAAGCGGCTTTCGTTTGTCAAGATTTGTCGGCAGGATAAGAAATAATGCCTGATACCAAACGGTCTGCAGCCGAATTATAACCTTAACTAGGCTTACACCCGAAAGCAAAGGTACCCACGTCCAGACCCTGATGCAAAACGGCATTTGAATGTAGTTCTCTACCCACGCAACCGCCAACAATGCCTTCAGTGTTCAACGCTATCTGGTTTCCCGACAAACACCACAACAGTATCGCAGAGGCAATACTGCGTGTGGAGCACCCTAATGAATTACTTCACCACAAGAACAGAGCATTTGGCCAAGGTTTCAACACGATGTGAAACACCGCCGCGTAACATGCCTTCAATATCGCCCATGCCGCGCGATCCGATGATAATCAGGTCTGCCTTAAAAGATTTGGCCCGGCTTACGATGGTCCGTGCAATTGGGCCTTCTTCGGTTTCCATCTCTATATCTTTAAGGCCACTCTGTTTTGCGGCATCCAAGGCGCCTGCCAACAGATATTGGGCGCCTTTTTTCAATAGATCCGCATCAATTGTAGCCATATGTTCCGCCTGTGCAAACTTTTTCAGGCTATCGGGTAGACGGTAGGGTTTTACAACGTGGAAAAGTAAAACTTTCGCACCTGCATCTTTGGCGATTTGGGCACCAAACTCGACACATTTCAGTGAGTGTTTGGAACCGTCAATTGCAATCAGAACTTTATTGATCATTTGGTTTGATCCTTCTTATGAGCATTCTACAATCAAAGGGGCTTTACGATTACATCATCATCCGGCGCGGCTTTCTCGAAGCCATGCAGAACTTGCTGTGGTGCTTTTTCAATCGCCTCGATCTCTTCTGCGGTGTGATGGCATGATATGAAGTGGTCAGGTTTCAGTTCATATGTCGGGGCCGATGTCCTTTCACAGGTTCCAGCTATTGCAATCGGACACCTGTTATAGAATGGGCACCCAATGTCGGTGATTTCTACACCGCGTGCAATCCCAACCGCCATTTCGCGTTTCTGCATGGTTTCTTCCAACCATCCAATGCGCATTTCGGGCACAGAGCTGATCAATAGACGGGTATAGGGATGGAAAGGTGGCGACAGAACTTCGTCAACCGGGCCTTGTTCCACAATGCGCCCAGCATAAAGCACAACAATCTCATCCGCGAACGCGGCAACCGTCGACAGATCGTGGGTGATAAACATAAATGACACACCCGTTAAGTCGCGCAATCGTTTCAGCAAGTTTACCACGTTTGAAGCCACGATACTATCCAGTGCCGAGGTCACCTCGTCACACAGCATAATTTCGGGCATTGCAGCCAGCGAACGAGCCAGATTGATCCGTTGCTTTTGCCCACCTGATAGTTCAGTGGCATAGCGATTTTCAAACTCTACAGGTAATTCCACCAGACGCAGAAGTTCAGCCACTTTTTCACGTTTTGCCTTACCGCGAAGGTTTTGAAACATTTCAACCGGGCGCCCCAGAATTTCACTGATCAGCTGCTTGGGATTAAGTGCAGTATCGGCCATCTGATAGACAAACTGCACCTTTTGCAAATCTCTCTTGGCTCGGCTTTTATATGAACCTTTCAGAATATTGCCATCAAGGATCACTTCCCCTTGTGCGGGGGGTAATAGACCTGCGATCACGCGTGCCAAGGTGGATTTACCACAACCGCTTTCGCCGATAACACCAACCACATGGCCGTTTTTCACTGACATATTTATGTCGCGCAGAACGGTAATGGCCGGTTTGCCGTCAACAATTTCACCATAACCCGCAGTCATGTTCTTGACTTGCATGTTTGCGACGTCCTTGTCGTGGTCCCCGCTTAACTTATCGCCCATACCGGGTTTAGGCCCTGCATGGGCTGCCGCCATCAGGCGTTTGGTATATGGATGTTGCGGGTTGTTGATAATTTGGTCGACCGGTCCTTGCTCTTGTACTTCACCTGAATAAAGCACCACAATATGATCTGCGACTTGTGCTACAACTGCCAGATCGTGGGTCACATAAATCGCGGCCGATCCTTCTTCCTTGATCACCTTTTTAAAGGCTTTCAGAACCTCAATTTGCGTGGTTACGTCCAGTGCTGTTGTCGGCTCATCCAGAACCAATAGGTCGGGACGACCTACCAATGCCATTGCCGCCATCAGACGTTGCAATTGCCCACCCGATACCTGGTGCGGATAGCGAAAGCCAATGCGTTCAGGATCAGGTAATTCCAGCGCGTGATACAACTCTGTCGCGCGGACATCTGCCTCGTCTTGTGTCATCACACCGTGTAACACAGCAGACTCGGTTACCTGCTCGTTAATTGTTAGGGCAGGATTAAACGTGGCTGCCGCAGATTGTGCCAGATAGGCCACGCGGTTGCCGCGCAGATTTCGCACACCTTGCGGTTCCATAGTTAAAACATCATCACCCTTAAGCTTTATCGTGCCGCCGGAAAATTCCAGCCCTGGTTTGGTATAGGCAAGGGAGCCAAGTGAAATGGTGGTTTTGCCGGAACCGGACTCACCGATTAGGGCAACCACTTCACCTGCTTTGACATCAAAACTGACACCTTTAACGATCTTAACCGCTGGTTCGTCTTTCTTCGGTGCCTCGATACGGAGGTCTCTTACTTCAAGTAGTTCGCTCATGAGATCATTTTCCTAGCTAGGCTACCACCTTCGGACGCTGAAATATCGTCAACGATAAGGTTGATTGAGATTGTAAAACTTGCAATGGCCAATGCCGGCCACACGGCTGCATAAGAGCCATATCCAAGCCCATCAAGATTTTGGCGCACCATCGAACCCCAGTCAGCCATCGGTGGCTGAATGCCCAGGCCCAGAAAGCTAAGGGATGAGATGAACAACACCACAAACACCAGACGCAGACCAAAGTCGGTGGCCAGCGGCATAATAGCATTGGGCAGCACTTCGCGGGTGATAATGTACCACATGCCTTCGCCACGGGCACGGGCTGCTTCAACAAAATCCATCACCATGATGTCTTGCCCCAGGGCGCGCGCGATACGGTACACACTTGCGGCATAAATCACACCGGCTGTTAAGATCAGGATCGGTATTGATGTGCCAAGAGCCACAACGATCAGTAGGCCCAACATAATGGAAGGCAATGAAAGGATCGCGTCATTTACACGACTAAAGGCCATATCAACCCAACCACCTGCAACAGCGGCACCAATGCCCAGCGTAACACCAACAAGATAGGCTAACAGCGTTGCAATGAACGATATGCCGATTGTAGTACGTGCGCCCCAAAGGACACGTGAAAGTATATCACGTTCGATATAATCGGTTCCCAACACATGGAAGCCTTCACCCTCGGTTTCGCTCCAAACTGGCATAAAGCTGTCATAGGCGATAATATCGGCCTCGTGGAACGGCGCCACATAGGGGCCGATGAAAACCATGATGAGCCAGAATATCACAACGGTTACGCCAAGTTTGCCGACCCAAGTCAGCCTTATTTTCTTTTTCGGGGGAACATCGGGCAGCTCGTCATAAATCGAGATTTCTTCTGTATTTGCTGTTTTATCAGTCATTTTTTGCCCCTCCTATTTCGGGTTGCGCAGACGTGGGTTCGACAGGATCGCCGCCACATCAGATAAAATTATCAAAACCACATATGTGCCACAAAAGATCATCGCACAGGCCTGTACCAGTGGCAGATCGCGGGTTTGCACCCCGTCGATCATTAATTTGGCCAGTCCGGGATAAGCAAAGATAGTTTCCACGATTACCACACCTGAAACCAGATAGGCCAGATTTAGTGCGATCACATTCACAATCGGGCCGATGGCATTATAAAAAGCGTGGCGTGTAATAATCCGGTTACGTGTCACACCTTTCAGGATACTCATCTCGATATAAGGTGAATTCATCACGTTCAGAATACCAGCGCGTGTCATGCGGATCATTTGTGCTGACACCACAATGATCAAGGTAATCAGTGGCATCGCCGAGGCCTGTATGGTTTCCAACATGGTATCATCGGGCGAGACATTCGCGATGGCCGGTAACCAGCCCAGGTTAACCGCAAAGATTAGCACCATGAATGTGGCGATGAAAAAGTCAGGCACCGAGATCAGGCTCAACGTGCCGAATGTCAAAACGCGATCGATCCATGTTGCAGGATACATGGCTGCCAGAAGCCCAAGTACCACAGATAGGGGAACCGATATGATTGCCACGACACCGGCAAGGAACATAGTGTTTGCAAAGCGTCCACCAATCAGGCTGGAAATTGAGGCCCCACCTGCTTTGGATATACCCAGGTTACCCGTAAACATCCCGCCAAGCCATGTTGCGTATTGCATATAAAGTGGCTGATCCAATCCGTTTTCGGCGCGGTAAGCGGCGAGTGTTTCAGGTGTTGCGGCTTGTCCCAGTACGATTTGGGCAACATCACCCGGTAAAACCGATGTACCGACAAAAACCAGAACCGATACCACCCATAAAGTGATGATACCG
The DNA here is from genome assembly GCA_021775355.1 of Amylibacter sp. Classification (GTDB taxonomy): domain Bacteria; phylum Pseudomonadota; class Alphaproteobacteria; order Rhodobacterales; family Rhodobacteraceae; genus Amylibacter. Next base: position 12,458 of record JAJFHZ010000012.1, read on the forward strand.
ATAAAAATGCGTTGAATGACCATGCGTTGCATGAAGAGCTCCCCCGTGGCATGTTTTGCTTGGTGTTATCCCACCCGATATTAAAAATGGCAGGTTATTAATTTATTCAATGTGTTTGCTGGCCCGACAGGGGCCAGCAAAGTTTCGTAAATATAGACTTAAACGTCTGTGCGATATGCGAATTCAGGCCACTCATAACCACCAAGTGAACCCAGAGGCATACGTGTGATGCCTTCGACTTTATCGGATTTCGCATCCAGATAATTCCGGTGTGCCGGAATGATCATGCCGCTTTCGCTGTGGATAAGTGTTTGCATTTCGCAATACATCTCATGACGCAGACCTGCGTCCGTGACCGCACGCGATTCTACCAGCAATTGACCCATACGCTCATTTGCCCACAAACTATCGTTCCATGGTGCATCCGGCGCAAATGCCAGGTTCATCATAACGTTTGCAGTTGGACGCATGTTCCAAGTGGTCACATTGATCGGTGTTTTCATCCAAACAGCACCCCAGTAACCATCGTTCGGTACTTTGTTGATGTTTAGTTTCAAACCGATTTTCTGTGCTTCGCGCTGCATCAGCAAACAAATGTCAGTCGTACCAGGTGCCACTTCAGCTACCTGAATTTCCGCCTCTGTTACGCCTGATTTTTCCAGATGGAACTTGGCTTTGTCCAAATCATGATCCCGAATTGGCAGGTCAGCACAGAAGTCTGGGCCGTAAGCCACATTGATCGGCTGGTCGTTACCAATGGTACCTTGACCTTTCAGGATTGAACGCACGATTTTTTCACGACGTTGAAGATACTTCATCGCCAATACGAAATCAGGGTTATTACCCGGTGCCGAGTTAGACATCATTGCAATACCGATATAGGCCCCGGATGCAACTGACCAAATACCAACGCCCGGTGCTGCTTCAATTTGCGGTACCGCTTTTGGATCAAGTGCTTGCATCAGATCAATATCGCCAGACAGTAGCGCACTGGTGCGGGCGACCTTGTCTGTAATGGCAAAAATTTCCAACTCATCCACATTTGCACCTTCACGCCAGTAATCATCGTTGCGTACGTGTTGTGAGCGCACACCTTGCTGGAATGTTTTCAGCTTGAAGGGGCCTGTACCAACCGGATTTTGGAAGTCGGTTGTGCCGTCTTTGATGATTTTGAAATTTGATGTCGCAAGAATTTTAGGCAAATCGCCATTTGGTCCAGCCATCACAGCTTTCACTGTGTGATTATCGACTTTGACCCACTCTGTTACGTCCGCCACCAGCGTTTTGGCAACGGAAGTTGATGCCTCACCATAGTGACGGTTCATGGAAAAAATTACATCGTCAGCGGAAAAAGCGCTGCCGTCATGGAATTTTACATCCTTGCGCAGTTTGAATGTCCATTCGGTGTTGTCACCGTTTGCAGAATATTCTTCTGCCAATTCCGGACGTGTGGATGTGTCATCATTGAACTGAACCAAGCTGTTATAATGTGCACGGCCACGTGAATAATCGATTGTCGATGTGTTCAAACCTGGGTCAAGTGTATCTGACGGGCCATGAAGGTCACTTGCGAAGGTGATTTTCCCACCTTTTTTGGGTGTTGCAGCCATTGCAGATGTGGCTGAACTAACGATAGAACCTGCAGCGGCAATCGTAGCACCACCAGCCATAAGCCAGCCCATAACTTCACGGCGTGAAGCCCCACGGCTTAGCCTTGTTTTGATCGCTTCGCGATCCATGCCTGACATATTATCTATGGTCGGCAGAATTTTTTTCGAATCTGTCACGTATATTTCTCCCTGTGAGTTGATATTGCAGCATAGTTTGCCTTGTTATTCACAAATTGAAACTATAATAATAATTATATCAGCCATTACTTAAGGTAATAACATGCTCAGGCGCAAACTTCCGTCACCAAATGCATTGTTCACATTTGAAGTTGTGGCGCGTTTGGGCAGCTTTTCCAAAGCCGCACAAGAGCTGAATGTAACACAGCCTGCAATTAGCCGTGCTATCGCTGGGTTTGAAGAGCATCTGGGCTATAAATTGTTCATCCGCCATGGCCGTTGGATCCAACTTACAGGGAATGGAAGGCGGTTATACAGAGCAACTTCTACAGCATTTAAAACAGTCATTGATGCATTGCAAGAAATTGGTCTGCAAGAAGAAAACAGAGATAATGTAACAATATCAATGTCATCCAATGCTGTTAACCATTGGTTTATTCCGCGTCTTAAAGCATTTAAGAATAACTTTCCATCAGTCAATCTGGACTTTCAAATGTATTCCGACGATGGCGATGATTTAATACAGGGCATTGACCTATGTATCAGGCTTTCCTACCCCAAAGACAAAAACTTACACCGTTGGGCATTCGCGGACGAACGGATAATGGCACTTTGTTCACTGGGTTATATTCAAGAGTTCGGGACTCTGGAAAACCCAAGGAAAGGTCGTACCCATACTTTGATTGAGTCTGAGAATTCAAGTTATTCAATGGGTGAGTTTTTTCATGCAATTGGGCAAAAACCTTTAAAAAAACCCAAAATTCTAAAATTTTCAGATAATTCCAATATTATTCAAGCCGCAATTGGGGGGCAGGGCATTGCGCTTGCGTGGGTTCCCGAAACATCACGCCTAGTGATAGAAGGTCAGTTGGTGCCAATATTTCCACAAGTTGTCAAAACCGGGCGGCGTTACCATATTCTTGCATCAAACCTGACGCCAATGCGCCCTGTAGTAGAAAATATTCGCGACTGGTTAATCGGTGAAATGCGTAGTGATCACAGAAAAGTAACTTCGATGATGCGCGCAAATGCAAAACTGATGCGAACTGGGGTGCTAAAGTAACGGAAAGGGCAATTATTTGTCCTCCGAAAACGCTACCTCGCCACACTGCCCATTTCAATTAGGTTTCCACTGACAATGCCCTCCGTTAGTTAAATACTCAATTCTTTCCCATAGGTGCTGACGTTAGACATTAAACAGGTCAATTATCTAAGATCCCACATTTGCCAACAGAGTCTTCCATACTCAGCATTCATATGAAATACGTCTAATTCTTTGTGTTCCTGATTGAATTCGGGCCGTAAGAGCATTGACCCGGTTGAATAGCACTTTTTTGTCATGATTTTTTTAAAAATACTTTCGGCGGGCTGCATAAGGACATCAAAACCTTCATCCTTTAATTTTTGTGAAATAATCTGCATATTGTGATGAATAAAAACATAATCATCGTTTATTAGTATTGGCTCAAATAGCTTTGCTCTCCACGGTATTTGAAAAAGTTGTTCACTTAAAAACGGTTGCCAACTTATATATATATTTTTCTTTGTAACCTTACGAATAATTCTTGCGACATGAAGCATCATCCCTTCACTTACTTCTTGCCAAAACATATCCGCATAAGCTTCATCACTGATAAAATACTCTGCCGATACAGAGTTTTTAGTGCTGGGTGTAGCATAGTTCCAATAGTTATTAATAATCGCATTGGGATAAAGCCCCATGCCAGTTAGTAAGAAAACATCATACTGGTCTGGATTTAAAAAATCATCGGTTCCAGAAATCTTTTTGAAAAATTCAGCGTCCTCAGCATTATGCAACCCGAGCTTTCCATCAATATTATCAAGGTTCATTAAGCTTTTCTTTAAGCCACCAAAAAACGTTACTTGTTGTTGTGGATGCTCATCCTTGATTAAATCCCATCCGCCTTTGAGGGCAGAGATATGCGAATTCCCAACAACACAAATTGATTTCGTTTTCATTTGTTAAACGCCTCCAAGAGTATCTCTTCGCATTGGATGTCATCTTCCAGCATAGCCCCTTGGGTTGTGTTTTCTGGAAAATTAGGGGGCGCGCTCTTTGGGTTTTCGTTACCTTGTGGGTCATGCTCACTCAAGAATATTCTCATAGCATTTGCAACACCTTGTGATGTTACCGAACGCAGATTTGTTTCAAAAAATATCCCCTTGGTAAAACCTGCTGTTATAAGCTCATAAGATGGGTAATAATCAAGCCTCGAATGTTGACCTTCCAATGATCCGCATACTGCCCGCAACACAGATTTCGAATAGCTAGAGGCCGATAATACATGTAAGGAAGATGCCGTTGCTGTAAGAGGTACAGGCGATACGGTTGTTATCACACGCAGCCTATGATTGCGAGCTCTTCGAATATAGCGTAAAAACTTATTAAACGACTTCAATACTTCATTATACGAATAATTTTTAAAGCTATAAATTTCAGGATCATAACTACCAGCAATAGTCCCAGGAGCTGTTGGATATACTGTTTCGCTTTCAGTATGTATCCACGCTTCAGTCAGACCAAAAGTGAATACAAAAACATCCATATCAAGTAGCATCGCTTTGACTTTTTCTAAATGTTTTTTTCTTGCTGTCATCACATCTTTAGCTGATGCGTAACCGTAAGGTTCTACACTTGGGCGCTGTGCATCATAGTATCTTCCATCTTTTTCCCATACGGGTTCAGCAGGGGAGAAATCACCAAAGGCTTCACGGGCAAGCTGATAAAGTTGGGCAGTGGTGTAGATGTTTGCATATCTACACGAATAAACTCCAAATGAATATTTCGCCGCAACATCCGCAGACATACCACGTGGCGCAGCCTCATATTGTAGCACATTAAACTTTCGTTCTTTCAAGTGCCGCGCGATATGTTGTGCAAAGCAGCTTCCCGCTGTTGCAATTCGATCTTTCCGTAAGATCTTAAATTTTCGCCTATAAAGACCCTCTATACTAAAAGGATCCTTCGTTGATACCCCACTACGCCAAAAAGCGTTTTTACAAAGGTTCTCATATGGTGAACGTGACATAACTATTCCGTATCAAAAAATTAAATGTGTATGCATAGCCTTAACAGATGATGTTGCCGATTCATTAAAACTCTTTCCCATGCTCAAAACCAGTCTAATTTAAACGTTCCCATGTTTCTTATGCAACTTCTTTATTTTGTTAAAAAGCTCGTTTCTCGTTGGATCTTTCACAATGCTTTAATACCTGACTTATGATATGCTACCGCTTGTTTGTGCAATTGACCAAGCATCGGATCTTGCATTAAGTCACTCCATTGCATTTGCAACTTTTGGTAAGAAGTCTTGGATGTTGGTATCTTCAGCAGCATTCTTACCGCGCTTTCTAGTACGGTGTGCCGTGGAACTTGTTAATGGCTATTACGTTACCTTTAACTATTTTTGTTCATAGGCGCCTTTGCAATCGATCCCTTTTGCAAGATCCTAACTTCGCCAATCTCATAACGCCCACGCTCAATTAGGTTTCTCATGCGCTCGCTTATAACATTTGGAAAAAGGGGGTTTTCACCCCTTGCATTTCAAATATTTCTTCATAGTCGCTATCAGGCATTGGTGACTTTCGCTTGGTTTTACTCTGGAACAGTGATCATGAATTGTTGGCCAAGTCGATCTGGCCGCTTTTGCATTCCACGTTCTTCCAGCGCGTCAAATACCGCCTCGCGCACATGCATTCTATTATCTCTTTTCCAGAAGAAATCGTCACCTGCAATAATTCCACCCGGGCGTATTTTTTCAAATGATATCTCAATGTCCCGTTTCACGAATTCATATCGATGGTTACCATCAATATAGACCCAGTCAAAGTAGTTGTCGGGATAGGATGACAGAACGTCTTCAGAAAAACCCTTTCGGATCGTGACATTATCAAGACCCCCATAAAGCTTCTCAACGTTCTGATAAAGCTCACTCATAAAAATATGATTTTTATGCTTTTTGTGTGTCCATTCATCTTCAGATTGGGCAGAAAGAAGATCCCAAGGATCAATAAGAACCAATTCAGTTGGTTGAGTTACATCTAGAATAGCACCCGAAAACCCACCATTCCAAACGCCTATCTCTGCACAACGACCGCCCTTTGGCATATGTTCCAACATCCTTAATCGGTTTTTATGTCTACCTGGTGCTTTTAATTGCAATTCTTGGGTTACTGGATTGTCGTTGATACTTTTAACATTTACTCGCACCTCTGACTCGTTCGCACTTGAAATGGACAATATATCTTGTCTTAATTTTTGAAATGGTTCCTGATTTAACAATTCTTTCACGCGTCTCTTCTGAAAATTCAAGGATCCTTCGTGTAAACCTGCAAGAACCGGATCTTCCATCAATTCAGTGAACTCTTTCTTCATAGCAGGAAAATGCCGCTGTATTGAAGTATCTTCAACACCACCTAAAGACCAGCGTTTCCAATATTCCAAGCCAATCGTTTCACGAACATGATTTGCACGTCCGCGATCGCGCTTAATCATAAAGGCATCAATTGAACGCACGGCATAATGATTGACCTGCGCTACATCATATCCAAAATCTGTAGTAGGGCGCTGTGGATTAGTAGATGCATCTTCATTTATCCAAGAGGCACCCCATTTGACTTTATTCTCGTATTTTTTCGCAAAAACGGGTGCATGCAATCCCATACGCTCAATATTATTGTTGGGCTTGAATATCGATTTTACAAAACGGCCTTTTTCACCTTTAACGGCTACGGCCGACTCTGCGTCTATAAACGCTTCTATGCAGGGTTTGCTGTATAAATCTGACTGTTCGTTATGTGAAAACATTCGCCATGTTATAGGAATTACATCTGAACCTTTATATTTTGCCAGGAGATCATCAATATGGCCCTTGTCTATTTGGATGTTAAGAAACTCGTCTACATCCGTGACATAAACCCAGTCTGCACTTTTATATAGGGGGTGTTGCTGCGCCGCTTTCAAAGCGGATTTATGGGGTCCGCGTCTAAGCACTTTATTTCGGACATGGGTGACTATTCCTAACTGCGTTAATCGATCTAAAAGTAAATCGGTCCCGTCGCGGCAATCATTGGTGTAAATCAAAAAGTCTGTAAAACCGATTGCGCGGTGATATGCGATCCATTCGATTATATACGGGCCTTCGTCCCTCATAGTTGAAATTATGAGTTTATTACTTTTGCCTGTCATGGGATACCTTCATTGCCATTATTAATATATTGTAATTTAATTGTATTTGTTAATATAGTGATATTCGGCATTCAATCAATGTAAATGAAATTAACAACTATCGTCTCTTAAGGCAGCATTTCTAGATCAACATTGCGCAACAAAAGAGTGAAGTTTAATGCTTGTCTCAAAAACTTTGGATAATGTGGAAATCAGTAGATCGTCTTCTTCCATTTTGGAAGCATCCCAATCACTGCGATCATAATTCCAACTGTTCGTCAAATTTCTAAAATGCCGAAACTCAAATTCATCTGATATCGGGTCTTTCAGGGACGTTATGCGATGTTTGCGCCACAGCTTTCCTTTCAATGGACCTTGTGTAGATATGTCGTCTAAATAATATGGACTCATAAGAATTTGATTTGTTGAAAGCTCTGGTTCGCTTTGTTGCTTTGAATTACTTTCGGCCAAATTCTTTGTTAGTTTTCCAGATAGATGGATCATTCAATAAGACTACATTCCATATAATGCAGTGACAGAATATTTGTATAATCGAAAGGAAACGAGTGAAAAGGCAAGGCTGCTAAATACTATTAAAATAGGGGCTAAAAGCCACTCAAAGCAATTCAACAGTATTGTATAAAAAGGTATGGTGGCGGAGACGAAGGGATTCAAAAATCATATTTAATACATTGTATTTAAACATTATTAATAGTATACTTTAAATATCTCCCAACTATTTTCCCAACATGCTGTTAAAATTCCCACGCTTCAGTGCATCTGTAGCATCAGTTCAACTACCCTATCACTACTGTAACCCAATTGCTGTCGAGACAACAAAACATTTGGTAATCGAACCCCCTCCCCCCTTGTATTAAACCGTTTCAAAGAACTGGGGAGTACCTTCGACAGGTGGGTGGGCCGCGTGAGCGGAGGAAGCCCTTTAGATATGTTGATTACATTTTGCTGGTAAATGTATAGCCCATAGAAGTGTATACACCATGGCTTCAAAGAAAACTGCACAACCGGTTTGAGATACATAATTGGCAGGATATCCATCACGCCTTCACAGCCTCTATAAAACGCATTCGCTACTGCGCCCCTGTTCTCTTAGATTAAGACGTCATTGGTGCCAAAACTCTGTCGACAGACAGATGAGGTTTTTCCAATCCGAACGATAGTCGCATACGGTTGCGCCACATTCGATAAAAGGCCCTGACAATTAAGTCTACTTTTGAAATATGTGGTGCCCGCACGGACTGTAGTTAGCGCATAAAGTAACTGGTAATTATCTGATAAAATAAAAATTGATCTATCATTACATCCCTAAAACAATCAAGTCATCGATACCTCTAAACCGTTTTATCTGATGCTATCAGGTCTCGATTATGATATCCAAAGTATTATCTGCTGAACTTGGTGGGAAAACCCAAAGAGCAATATTTTAGTATGGTGAGGTGGAGAGCCAAACTAGATCGCTTACCGAAATCGAAAAGTACTATTCCACTAAACCACTATAGAATAGAGAGGCAAGTTAAGCTCGTTAAGAGCTAAAATTCAAAATTGAATAATTAACTCTCGCCGTTATTACTACAAAATGGTAAGCTGTAACTCAGTGAGTTTGAACTATCTGAGTATCATTCAATAAATTATTCAATGTAAGTGTGTTGTTAATGAAACAAGAAAACAGCAGGGCCGTTTTTAAGCCCCGAGCAAGATTACTACAGCATTTAGGAGATCAGTTAATCGGAACCCCTCGATTGGCTGTTTTTGAACTGGTCAAAAACGGCTACGATGCTGATGCTTCGATCGTTACTGTAAACATTAGTGGAATAGGATCTAAGTCTCCAGCTATCACAATTATAGATGATGGGATGGGTATGTCGCAAGATACAGTGCGAAATATTTGGCTTGTCATCGCTCATGATCACAAAGAAACTCAATTACGACAAAAACAACGAACGGCTAAGGGAAGGCTTCCACTTGGCTCCAAAGGCCTTGGGCGACTTTCAGTTCACAAGCTTGGAAATCAAATCACAATGGTGACCAGAGCAGAAGGTGAGCAAGAAGTCGTCGTTCGTATTGATTGGAATGCCATGATAAAACACGAGTTTCTCGATGAAGCGAATGTTGATATCGAAATACGTGATCCAGAATTATTCACCGACGGCGAGACCGGAACTTCTATCCAAGTTGAAGAACTTCGTGAATTACATTGGACAAGGGGTGAGATTCGACGATTATATCGCCAGATCGCTTCGATTTCATCGCCTTTTGGTTCAAAAACTAGAGACGACTTTAAGGCGATTCTGGAAATACCCGATTTCCCTCAATGGATTGAAAACTTGCCCGATCCGGCAGAATTATTAAAGAGGGCCCCTTGGAAGTACAACTTTGAATTCGATGGGGAAACGTTCAGCTACACCTATAAATTTCGTGGTATACTCGGAATTTCTAGGGAGAAACGGAAGGTCGAAGAAAACGAAACGCGCCTTTTGGTGCCCCCCACTGAAGCAGAGGATGATGACCCACTATTCAGCGGAAAAGCCCAGAATACTACATTGCGGAAAGTCATAGCTGACACAGGCATGCTTGACGGAATTGGCCCAATTTCTGGAGAGTTTTTTGTGTATGATCTCACTCCAAAGCTTGCAAAAAAAATGGGGGAAACACAATTTATAAAGGACTTCCTTAATGAAAATGGAGGCATCCGAGTCTATCGTGACGGAATACGGGTTTATGACTACGGTGAACGGAACAACGATTGGCTGGGGCTGGATCTCAAGCGGGTCAACAATCCAACAAAAGGCCTCAGCAGAAACATAGTCGTCGGGCATATTTCGCTCAATCAGGAGTCAAGTTCTGATCTGGTCGAAAAATCTAACCGCGAAGGCTTCATCGAAAATGCCGCCTACGGACGCCTGCAGAGATTAGTGCTTGGAGCGATCGAACCCTTGCAGAGAGAGCGAGAGGTTGACAGAAAAGCAATTAGGGAATTGCTAGGCGGCGTCCAGGATCCCGAGACCAAGAGCATTTTGGAACCTGTCGCCAAACTACGCGTGATAGGCCAGAAAAATAGACTATCTGGACAGATAGACCCCCTCTTGGATCGCATAGAATACGAATACACATCGATGAAGGAGCGCCTGCTTTCTACGGGTATCTCTGGAACTAGTCTTGCCGTTGTGTTCCATGAAATTGAGCAAGGTGTGCATTCCTTGTACCGGAACTTAGAGGGCAAGCCAGAAGTTGAGGATGTGGCGGAACAGGTCAAAGAAATGATGCGTCTGTTGGACGGGTTTTCCGATCTATTGAGGAAAAAAGACAGGAAACCGGTAGATCTAAAGTCCGTCGTTAAACGGGCGCGCGATCTCAATCGAATTCGCTTCAGGCACCATAAGGTACGCCTTGAATGCCCTGCAGTCGAAGATGATGCTCCTAGTGTGACCGTGTCATGTTCGTTCGGTCTTACACTAGGTGCGATCACCAATATTATAGACAACGCGATTTTCTGGATGCGTACCCGCTGGCCCGACGAAGAGGAAGGCAGCGGAAGAGCTCTATATATGAATATTGAAACCGATTTCGAAGGTGGCCCAGCAATTGTGATCGCCGACACGGGACCTGGATTTGAAGATGCTCCGGCAGAATTAGTCCGACCGTTTTATACTAGGCGTCCAGATGGCATGGGGATGGGACTGTATTACGCAAACATGGTGATGGAACTCAATGATGGCGAGCTTACCTTCCCTGACCCTTCCGAAACTGACGTTCCGGCCAATTACGACGGTGCGGTTATCGCGCTAAGATTTGCTGTTTTAGAGGATTAAGAATGTTAATTAAATCCCGATTTGTAATCGTCGATGATAAAGAACACCATCTAAAAGGCATCAAGGAAAGCATGGACTTTCTCCGTTTAGACTGCCATTCGAAGCTCTATAGCGACGAAGCGGTAGTAGATTGGGAGAAACTGCCTGGTACCAGAATCCTTTTTCTTGACCAAAATCTAACCACGGGCGCAACTTTTGGAACTGGAAATCAAGTCGCTTTCACCGCCTTAGAAGACGTTATTCAAAAACTAATCTGCCCCGAAAGTGGTCCATATGGGTTAATACTCTGGGCCGAACAGCCTGAAGTAGATGAACTCAAGCAATACCTATTCGAACGTCTCGTTGGAGAGGATGCTAAACACCTCCCAATATTTTTTACCGCATTAAGAAAAGGCGACTACATTGATACAGCAAACGGTGAAGTTATCGACCCTGCAAGACTCCGTAGCGATATTCTCGAAAAGATAGGTGAGAATACGCAACTTAAGGCTCTTCTGACTTGGGAGGCGGACGTAGCCGCCGCCACAGATGCGGTTCTTCGTTCAGTTATTGATCTTGTTCCAAGCGAATTCAGAGCTTCTGAGGAATTTAGTGCTGAGCTGGGTAAAGTGCTTTATAGAATTTCTCAAACTGGCGCAGGAATGGGCCGAGCCCGTGAAACCCCTAGAGAATCCATTAATCGTGTCCTATTGCCAATACTATCTGATCGCATAGCAGAGCATGACCCTGATAGCGGCGATGAAGTTGACTGGAATACTGCACTGATCGACCCAACAGCGTCTCCAACAATCGAAGCACAAGCGAGCGTGAACAGCGCCATCCATATATCCTTTGCTAGGGGAGCCAACAGCGCACCTATCGCACCGACTGAACTTGGTGCTGTCATTGAATTCCCGCACGCAAACATTAACCAAGCGCTTACCGATCTCTGGGGAATTACCGAAGCCCAACTCAAAGATGAAATCTTCAATGCCAACACGGACGAATGGGCAGATTGCTCGCTTCGTCTCATTCAGATTGGTGCGAGCTGCGACAATGCACAACCCAAATCTGGGCCACTTCTGTACCTTCTCGCTGTCGAGTGGCCATTTGCTTCGCCAGATGGCACTAGAGTAAACGAAAAACCAACCCTCAAAGCGAAACGCAAGAACGTGAAAGACGCGGAATGGAGTAGTCCTACTCTAAGATTTTCAACTGGGCAAAACCCAGGAAAAATCACTGCTTTTAGAAACCTATCAATCAGCGTTACGAAACCCAGCACTGATGGGTGGGTTGTTGCTTATCGGTTCAGAGACGAATTGATATCTAATCTTACACAGGAATATGCTAGGTACATCTCACGACCAGGAATCGTCACATTGCCCCCATAGCTCACTGTATAGCCCCGAGCTCTCTAGACACCTTGCTAAAAAGAAACGGATAATATGTTAGCACAAATTATTAAAAGCTGACGGTTACACGCTTTCTTATATCTTTTTCATCCAACAATTCAGCCAAGTCTGAATTTAAATTGCTCAACCGTCGGATGAACGGTCGACCATTAATATTTTTAGGCATATCTGTTCCATTCTTGCGATGATGTGCCTCAATCAATTCAAATGTTGAAGTACCATCATTCATTTGTTCTTCACTCACCGCAATATCAGGACAATACATAGCTAGAAAACCAGCTCGTTGAAAATTTCGCACACGAACCTGCCCAGTAAATTCATCAGCACTCTCAAAAAAACCTGCGCCAATAATATCGGTGGTAAATCCAGATGCCAGCAATCGCTCGCGCGCAAAATTAGACTTTACCGAAATCCACAAGTTATTGGGTAGACACATAAGAACAAAATCACCGTAAGTTTGTACCTCGCTTTTACCTACCTTGAAGAAATTAGTCTTATCGGCCATAACCCCGAATGCACGTTTTAGTAATGCTTCTGAAATAGTTCCCAAAGTTGAAACTCCAGATTGGCTTTCAGATGTGTCCTTATCCCGCGACCATGCCATTCGGTTTTGATCATCAATAATCTGTTTAATCTCAATAAAATTGTCTGCAGAACAAACTTGCCCTAAAAGAAACTCTGCATTTTCAATAGTGGGCCCAGCCAGTTTAATTGAGTTTAAAAAAAGACCGCTTAACTTGGGGTGTTCTTTCAAAAAATGCCTAATATGAAATTGAGTGATGGCACGTTCTTTATTTGATGTTCTTTTAGAAGGTTTTTTTACCTTTTGCCCAGTTTTCACAGCCAAGCTTAATATTTCAGCGCGCATCGGATCGTTATGAATTTCATCCACGTCCCAAATCGGTTCATATTCAGTCTCATGAATCATCCGTTTGTACAGCTCCAAATATATAAACTTAAAAAAATCATTGGAAAAATTTATTGCGGGTGGAGGCAAAAATTCCAACACACGGCCTTTATAAGTAAGTGTTTTCAAAGCGAATCCATCCCTGTTCTCTTCAACTTAAGGGATCTAAGTCTTCAAAACAAACGCCATCTTCTGGATAATCACTTTTTCAAATAGGGGGTCATAAATTCTGCAATGGCACGGATAACTGGTACTGACACAGAGTTTCCAAATTGCTTATAGTTTTGGACATCAGAAACTGCCTCAACATTCATTTCCTCTGGGAAACCTTGGAGTCTAGCGCATTCCCTTGGCGTCAATTTTCTCGGGTTTAACCCCAATTCGCTTTGATCAATTAACACTTCACTCCCATCCTTGTAATAACGAGCACTGATCGTGTTACAATACGCATCATCGGCTTTGAATACACTGAACCCAAATCCATTGCCCTTAGCTCTGTGCGCCAAAAGGCGGCGCTGATGTCCAGCCAACAATCTATCTGAAATAGTGTACTTAGGGTCCACAGTTTTGTTCTCGTCAAGTATATTACCAAGCCGTGTATATGACGTTTTCTTGGATAACTCATCCAAGATTCTTTTCGCCAAACCTCCTTGTTCAGCCTCGGCAACAGTGTCTCTGCAGAAGCCAATGATATAGACCCGCTCTCGGTTCTGAGGAACGCCAAAATTAGTAGCTTTTAAAACACGGAAATCTACGTCATAATTTAATTTTGAGGACAAACTCTGACGCGCCTCATCAGACAAGGGAATATCATCAGCAATCACAGGCACTTCTTGACCCCTTAGAGTTCGCAAGATCGTTTCTAACGTACGCCCTTTATCGTGCCCCTTTAATTGTTTAACATTCTCAAGCAGAAAAGCCTTCGGGCGATGCGATGCCAAAATTCTTTGGATTTCAAAGAACATCGTCCCCCGCGTATCTTTAAAACCCTTCCTTAGACCTGCTTGCGAGAAAGCTTGGCATGGAAAACCTGCTAGCAAAAGATCATGACTTGGGATTTCTGTGCTTGGAATTTGAGTGATATCACCATTTGGCAACTCGCCAAAGTTCGCGGCATATGTCTTCTTTGCGTATTTATCCCACTCAGACGTAAATACACATTTCCCACCCTTTTCCTGAAATGGAAGCCTTATGCCACCTATCCCAGCAAACAAATCAATAAAGTCAAACTTCGCTTTTGATGAAGGTGGCTTAAGTGGCACATCTGATCTTAGCGCTTCAATCAACTTTAATTTCGTTTGAGTCGGTCTATGTTCTCCACGCTCCCAGCCTCCGACCGTACGTTCACCCCCATCTTTCAATCCAATAAACTCTGCAAACTCACGCTGATTTAATCCCAAAGATTCTCGGCTTTGTTTAATTAAAACTGCTATTGAATTTCTCTCGTCAAGCATTTTGTTTTCCGTTATTATCTTAGGTTAAATTCTCCGGGTCATTTATAGGATAAGTAAATACATTAAGAAACGCCAGGAAAATTTTGCCTATTTCACTTTTTATCCTCGCTTAACTTCATTAACCTCGCATGAACACCTTTGACTAGCCTGTGCCATGGCACTGCGGTTCAGTTCAGGTTTTGGACGGGCGCACTCAGCATTGGGTTTCCCTTCCTTAAGCCGTTGGTCTCGATAATGACTAAAGATACCTGAGGTGACCATGCAGAGCCTCTGGGTGGGGCAGCAATTTATACTTAAATCAAACATATATTACTTTTGAATAAGTTGCCCTCGAACACGAAGTGAGGTATTATAATACCTTATTAATGGTTAAATGGTTCAGAATGGAGGAAACATTTTGCTTACCAAACCCAAAAGAAAAGGCAACTATAAAGCAGGCCCAGGTCGCCCACCAGGCAGAAAGAATAAAAAAACGCTCGCACTTGAAGAAGCCACCCGCCAAGCTGTGGCTACGATCGACGGTGCCTTTGATGGCGACGCACACGCCTTCCTACAGGCCGTCTACAAAAACCCTGAAGTCCCCTTGGAAATACGCATACAGGCGGCCAGCAGAGCCCTCAGGGTCGAGAAACCGATACTGTCGGCCAACCACAACTCACACAACATCAATGTTGGACTAGCTGATCGGATGGAACGGGCAAATAAGAGACTAGTTGAGGTAAGAACTCTAAATTCACCACAACTCACCTCTGACGAATATAAAAATGACCAATTAACTTTATTTAGCGGCAACGAACGACTGTTTTAAACCCTTTTAAGACATTCGCATTCAAGTCCAAATGACAGTTCACGCCTTTAGTTGCCGATTAACTTACTGATTGATGATGCCGCTGCATTCCACTTGGGGAATGTCAGTATATCTCTATCTATTAGGGAATGTGTATGATTGAGTGAGTCCATAGAGCCTCTATCTCCCCTAAATTAAATTATTTAGTGGAAATAACGGAAGTAAACAGAAAGACTTACAAATGTCTGATAATATAAATATAGAAGAGCTTAGAGAGCGCTTAGATTACGACGAAAAGACTGGTAAGTTTACTTGGCGATACTGCCACTCTATGCCGCAAGCTTGGATTGGTAGGTGGGCGGGAAAGCCGGCGTTTACTTATGTAGATAAGTCTGGCTATGTGCTGGCAACCTTTAACCATGTAAACTTAAGAGCACACAGAGTGGCTTTTGCTATGGTGCATGGTTACTGGCCTGAAATAGTAGATCACATAAACGGCAATAGAGCGGACAACAGGATTGTAAACCTGCGTGCGATTACAGGTAGCCAGAACCAAATCAACAAAACTTTGCCCGCAAACCATCCTACGGGTGTAGCAGGGGTTACTAAGCTTAAGTCTGGCAAATGGAAAGCAGAAATAAAATACAAAAATAGGCGGCACTATCTAGGCACTTATTCCAGCTTTGATGAAGCAGTAAATGCGCGTAAAAAAGCCGAAGAAAAACATGGCTTTAATAACTTCACTAGAACCTAACCCAATGTCTCTGGACTTGCCTCGATAAACTGGACAGCACTTGTCTCGTAGTCCGCTAGCTTTTCATAAGCTGCCGAGTTGATTATCTAATGGCGACTTTTTCCGCATAGCAGCCAGTCACGGGGCTCTTGATGCTTTACCGATGATCAATGGCAGCTTTGAGCCCAAACTAGCCCTTCGTTCGACAGCAACCGAGGTCACAATTCTCTGACGTTATCGGTCCTGAACAAAAGACCGAGTGGCCATATCTTGGATCAAGGTAATATAACGTTCCTGCGACCAGCCGCATTCGATTCTAAGT
>JAJFHZ010000013.1 GCA_021775355.1 Amylibacter sp.
TGTTCTTTACTAATTTGTCTGCTGCAGCTTTTGACTGCCCGGATTTCTTATTCATCTTCACTCCATATAAGTTACGATGAACCAGAAATCCTCCGTTAGTTAAATACTCAATTCTGTCCCATAGGTGCTGACGTTAGACAAACTGAATTAACCAAGCTGATGGATAACCCGCCAGCAACATCTCGAAAGGATACTACTATGGACTGTGCTAGAAAATTATTATGGGATGCAGACGTGTACGCGCATAATGAAATCATATTTAATGGCGAACAATTGCTGGCAAAGATACCGCCCTTTGTTAGATTTGAGGGCGACTTCAAAGGGCGAGCGCATGAGCTGGTGAAGCGTGTGGCTAAATATGATCCTGTTGCCGGTGACGGGCCGGAAGAGACAGCCACCAGTGATACCGACCCCTACGATGCCGCTGTCAATTGGTTGAGTGATTACGGTGTGAAATATGATCAGGGTGAAGACGTCCAAGGAGCCGAGTGTTACTGCGGATGTGGTTGCCCTACCAAGATGGGTGACATTTATTTGACTAAGGAATGCATGAATAATGGTGAGCCTATATTGTCAGGCGGGGCGATGGCTGAACAAGAATGGGCAATGGAAATGCGCGCAAAAGGTTGGGACCGCAGCCCAGTGGACCATCCTGATTATCAAAGGCGGTGCGTCTGTGGTGGGGACAGCCAACGTGAGGAAGTCCGTAATATAATCCGTCAAGCAATGGAGTTGGCCTTTAAACAATCTGTTGATGGTGTACCACATAGCTTATTGCAGTATTGTATTAAGAACCACCTACGTAGCAACCCTGACCAATTGCTATCCTTCGAAGCCAAGTTTTTTCTTCAAGAGTTCTTCACGGCTTGGGCTGAATTTCCTAAGTCATCTAAATGCGACCCTGAGCCGCCATTCTAGTCCCGCACGCATTCATCGCAACGCACAATGGGGTCTGGCTATTTATCTAACGCAGTAAATGCATTCAACTTCAATGCTAGGGCCATTTAAAGCCTGTGTAAGCGCAGTTGGGCCAAATAAGGGCGGTTGCGCTGTCTTTGCTGTCTACAAGCTGCACCATGGCCGTAAGGGCTTCTTTTCTACATTGCACATTACCGCACTTCTGCCCGTACTCAGGGGGCGTCAGGGACAATAATAACAGTATCGTCATGATCCGCTGCTTTTATCTTCTTAATTATATTTGAAACCAGCCCAAATCTGCAGTCCACCATAGCAAATCAGTTTAATCTGACAATTCAACAGATATGCTGGGTGCAAGGTCGTTGAGAAAGCATTGGTGTAGGTGTATTTCGGTCTGCATTCATTCGTGCAAAGGAGTGTAAAAGATGAGCCGAATAATGCGCTTTCAGCGGTTAAACCTCTGCTAAAAAACTGACCCTTGAGTAACTCGTGACTTACTTTTTCGCTTGTAGGTAGCTTTTTTCTTGGCAGGGTCGACAACGACAATCACACGCATACTCGTGAAACGGATCTTCTTACCGGCTTTACGAGTTTTACCGATAACCGATCCAACTGACCCAATCCCCCACGCCTTTTGCTTGTTTAGCCATGCGTAGCAGGCATCTTTGTTTTCATTGTAACTAAGTCGAAAAAGCAGCATATCTTGATTATCCCGAAACCAAACACCCTCAAAACTGTGTTGATAATCCGACGCTTTACAGAGCGACTTGGAGGCTGAATCTGGCTTTAGACTACCAGCAGAAGCCGCAAATGTTGCCAACATCATTAAGATTCCAAGTAAAAGTGATTTAACCATAATCCCCTCCAATTCGTTTTCTTTAATCACACTTAATTTTGCACAATTTAGACCCAGATAGAAAAAAAATCAATTCAACTTCAATCCGTTCAAATAATGCTTTATGCACAGGAATTTAAGGTCTGAACGGGCAGGCCTGAATGTAAGTTTATGATTGTTGCTATGGTAAATCATTGGAAACCACGAATTTCAAATTGCATCGATCCACCTTGCCAATTAGCTGAATAACTCAACATATGGGCAAAGTCTTCGAGTAGCCAAATAGTTTCCCGCTTGCCCTTTGGCCTATCTAATCTCTGATTTGCGCACTTAACCTGAAATGCATTGCTCACTATAATATACTTACTTTTAAATGTGCCTTTCTTGGCAACTTTACACTTTCGCGTCCATGTTACATCGCCACTTTTGTAGGTATGTTGCCATTTGTGACCAACCTTAAGGACTCCATTGGTTCCAGAAGGGCGTTTGCCACTATGCGGGGTAAATTTCGTGGTACTGCCCTGTGTCATGTTTAACTCAGCATTGTAATTCAACACGGCACCAGTCTTAACATCAACAAGTGAAGTTTTGCTCAACACTTTATATGTCATCAACTCATACCCTCTCCACTTTCCTTGAAAAACGGTTCCTTTCCCAAGCGGTTTAACAGCTGTGTCTATATGTTGCTGTGCGTAAGAAGATGCGCTTAACGATGATATAAAAAGTGAAACAAAAAACAGAACCAGTAAAAACTTCATAGAAAACCTCAATATGACTAGTGTTAGAAACAAACCAAGTAATTAACGTATAATCCACCATCAAGCGCAGGGGTAGAAAAAATAAATATCATACAATGACCGCTTTGTCCGCAAAGCAGGCCTTCACACAGAACTTGATGCTCTGTGGCGTACAGCGGTAGCTTAGAATCCAACTCGGACCTTGGTCTTTCAACTCCATACGGTTGCTACGGGCCAGAAGGGGACAATTTGAAAGTTTCCGGAATTGTGATAGTGTTGAATGTAGACTGGTAACTTTCGAAAGTGGAGAAATTGTCTTGAGAACCTTGTCCTTGGTTGGGATAACAACAGCAGCTTTTCTAATCGATGTATCAAGCGCGTCTGCATTTGAGTTATCGAAGGGAAAATACACCCACAAGTTCAGCGACGGAACGTGCGGCGTTTATACAGTTAATGATGGCGGATCAATTACTCGTTATGAATACGGCCCTTGCAAGAAATCTCCATCCTACAGCACTTCGGATGTCTCGGTAGTCAACAACACTATCTTTAGCGGCGGCGTGACTATTTCTAATGTGACTGTGAAAAGGAAAGGGAAATGCTTCAAAGGGCTTTGGAAATTTCAACAGTACAAAATACCAAACAAGAAATTTTGCAGGTAGGTAAATTTTAGCCAGCCATTCAAGTTCATCCAGAGCAAGCCGTAATCACAGTGTACGTATGGTATAAATATTAACGAATTATCCCTGACTTATTAACGCAGTACGCGCGATCGCGCGCGCGTGCGTGATGGGGTATTATTATTTATCCACTTTTAACGAATAAAATTATTGTAGAATAAATTTCATCACAAAGGGATGCGCTGGGTGATTTACAATCGTCTTGGGATGAAGGATATACGTTCAAACTTGATGCGAAATACTGCTATGGGCCGGAAGCAGACCTTTGACAAAACCAAATGAACGGCAGCTTTGTCCACATAACAGACCTTTTCTTTCGCGATTTGGCAGTCTTGAAACCGGACGCTGAACTCAATGTTTGAAGTGACATAATTCGTCACTTTCTGCCCTTAGATCAGTGAACTTTCTTCTCACTTATTCACCTATGTTGTAAGATACGTTGCTGTTGTCCATTTCGACCGTATAGCTAAAAAGACAGTTTGAACTAATCTGAAGTTTTAAAACTTACTGGGTCGGCCTGCTTGTTTATCGGCAGCGCCTTCCATCGCAGTTACTACATCACCTATACTATCCACTAGACCTCCGTCGTTGTAGAGCGATAGTGGCGTATATTTTTTGCTTCTGGTTAGTGTATAATAGGCGGCTTGGGCTAATTCCCCATTGGTTCGTAGAAAGCCGATAGCCTTTGGGTTTCCAACAGCGTATCCCCATTCATATGCAGCCTGTCTGTGACTCTCAGGTGTGTCGCCATTCGCTATGGCTTGCAACGTATAATCAGGGGCCATGAATATCGCTTTGCTCACTGCCGTATAGTTCTTTCCACTAATTTTGGAGCCTAGTGTAGACATTCCCGAAACAATCTTGTCAGGATTCGGGGCCATTGAGATCATTTTCATTCTAAACCCTGCTCCTCCTCCACCGCATGCATATATCGCACTATTTGATAGCACCAAAAACGCTAGAGAAATTGTAACTATTCTATACATATATCACCTCACCTTTCTTTCCAAATCTTTGTAATTTAAAGCATTAATATATTTTCCATTGTACACAACAACCGGAACCCTGTCTTGAGTACGATAGTTGTCCGCAACCAAATATACAGCAGCAATCAACGAATGAGCTTGGTCATCTAGTTCACAAACTCGACGGCGATCATCGGAGATACCATATTTCGTCATGATTTGTTCATACATCGCGATTGCTGCACTATTCTCAATTACTTCCCCGCCATTAACTCTCATCATCCCACTATAATAATCAATGACAGCGTTGTGGCGACGGTTTGCGGGTATGCACATGAAACCGCTGATAATTTGGACATCCAGATCCTTACGTGGAATCAATGAAAAAGAAATAGTCGTGTTAGAAAAGTTTGGATTACCATTTTTTTTAGCATCCAGTACTTTTAGGAATATCCGTTCGCAAAAATTACACGAGGGTGTCACGAATATTTGCAGTCGATTTTGATCATTCTGAGTAGGGATAGTGAACGAAGCAATTTTTGGATGAGATACAATTTTCAACTCACTTGTATGCACGACCTTCACTGGAGGCAATGTGCTTTGCGTGGAAGGTACTTTATTTTCCATTATCGTCGGTTGGCACGCAGCCACAAACAGAACGCATGCAAAAAGCTTCATTTTTAAGTGCTGCATTTATGGCCCCTCTATCCAGCGTGATATTGTCAAATCCCGCCTAATACCATCACTGTAACGTTAAAAAAGCTTTCAGGCAAACTTATGTATTCTATAAAAACTTGCCAATCGGGTACTCGTAGAGAATGGCGGGGGTTCCCCCATAGCCGCCATTCACACTCCCGCCCACAACCTAACCATATTGCCAACCTCTTGCAGCCGTACTTGGGGTTCTTTGATAAGGGGTGATATGATAAAAGCACTGCCCCATTCTGTTTCAAACAATCTAAAGAACCGCCCTCTATGCATCCTTTCAGATAGCATACCCCAACCACATGGATTGGTGGTTTGTAAGCGAGCGGTTCATTGAATTGCTCCTACTTTGGATTATCCGTAGCCCACGATGCGCAGAGCGTATAGGTCATTTTTTTCGCATCAAACACTTGCTCAAATCTATCTGGCACTCTTTGCATTGCTACAACAAGACCGCCTTCTGGTGTTGTTTCAACGGTGGGTTTGTCAGCATCAAGCACCGTGGTACCCTTCGCAGCCTTTGTCATGACCATTGCTCCTTCTATGAATTATCCACATTTATAAACCTCCGTATCATCATATAATTTAGAGGTCTAAAGTACAAAGCGGTCTGCTTGATGGTTTACGTACTGGCCTGCCAATGGCAGCCATCACAAAAACAATCCCTTTCGAACAGCCCTACAGTAACCCTAAGATTACCCTATTACACAGCGGGTTTTTGGAAACAGTTTGTTGAATGGCAAAATAGGCGGTTTTAACTGCCAATTGTCCCCCATATGTCCCCTAGAAAGCAAAATAGCCCAATCTAAATCGCGTTAATTCGCATTAAGTTATTGAAATGATTGGCTCCGACGGTAGGGATCGAACCTACGACCAATTGATTAACAGTCAACTGCTCTACCGCTGAGCTACGTCGGAATACCTGTGCATCATATGTTGCGAGGCCGCGTATAGCAAAGCGATTTTGAGCCGTCTATAGGGATTTTGCCCGAAGTGGCAAAATAGTTGCATAATCACTTTCCCTTGCACCACCGATCACATCAGCATAACCCTGTTTATATGATCAACGTGATTGAAACATGGATAAAATCAAAATTACCGCGCAGTCTGTTTGGCCGTGCAATGGTGATTTTGGCGGTCCCCGTTGTGGTTATACAAATCGTGGTTGCCGCCTATTTTGCCGAACGTTTATTTCGAGATGTATCAACTGAAATGTCCAGTAATATCGCATTGGAAATTAACTATATTGCGTCCCTTGCCGAAAAAGCCCCTGATCGCCGCACTGCCATGATAGAAATGCGCAGCGCTGCTATGCCTTTGAATATACTTGTTGATTATGAAACTCTGCGGGCATACCCCGATGACCGTTGGACATGGCTTAGCCCCTCTCAGCATTATGTGGACAAAACTTTAAAGTCCAAAGTGAACAATGTCTTAAATATCGATCTTCTGTCCAATACAGATTTTATCAAACTGACAGTCACAACCGATAAAGGGCCTGTTAAGTTTTCATTTCCGCCCGCGCGCACTTCTGCCAAAAACCCGCACCAGCTGCTTGTTGCAATGATACTGACCGCATTGCTTTTTACCGGCATTGCTATTTTGTTTTTGAACAATCAGATCAAACCGATCAGACGCCTGTCGGATGCCGCCGAAGCCTTTGGGCGTGGTTGGTCAATCCCGTTCAACCCAAGGGGCGCACGTGAAGTGCGCAGTGCCGGTCATTCATTTCTGGCAATGCGCGCGCGCATTATTCGCCAGATTGAACAACGCACGATGATGCTGTCAGGCGTCAGCCATGATCTGCGCACACCGCTGACCCGTATGAAACTGTCGCTTGGGCTGATTGCACCATCCGAAGAGGTTGAGCATCTAAAGCGCGATGTGGACGAAATGGAAGCAATGTTAACCGAATTTCTGGAGTTTGCGCGGGGCGATAGCGAAGAAAAGACCGAAACCGTTGGCGTGAAAGCTTTGATAAAACAGATCGTGCGGAATTTCAAACGTGCGGGGCATGATATTAACCTGTCATTCATCATGGAAACACCATTGGACGACACATTGAAATGCCGCAAACAAGCGGTGCAACGCGCGATAGAAAATCTATTGGGCAATGCTGTACACTACGGTAAAAATACACATCTTACCGTAACGATTGAGGCCGGTACCGTTGTATTCATGATCGAAGATGATGGCCCCGGCATTCCCAAAGACAAGCGCGATGCCGCGGTGGAACCCTTCACCCGGCTGGATGTTGCGCGCAATCAAGATAAAGGGGTGGGATCCGGCTTGGGTCTTGCCATTGCCACTGACGTTGCCCGCAGCCATGGTGGCAATCTTGTATTGTTGCAAAGCGACGAAATGGGTGGACTAAAAGCAGTGCTATCATTGCCGCGTTAATGAATGACATGCCTATACGGTAGGTTATTTCTATCACTGCAAAGATAGAATTAAGGAGAACCAATGAAACGCGTCGAAATTTCAGGTCCGGATATTATCGAGACTGTACGTGCTGCACTTCAATTCATCTCCTACTATCATACAAAAGATTATTTGATGCATTTATCGGAAGCGTATGAACGCGAGGAAAGCGCACCTGCACATGGCGCAATAGGGCAAATACTTGAAAGTTCACGGCTTGCGGCAATCGGGCAGCGTCCTATGTGCCAAGACACAGGGATGGTGACCGTGTTTGCAAGATTGGGCCAAGATGCACATATCAATTCTGAAAAGACGTTGTCCGATCTTATTAACGACGGCGTGCGGTTTGCCTATCTTGACGCCAAGAACCCCCTGCGTGCATCAATGGTCGATGATCCGCTCTTTGACAGAAAGAACACAAAAGACAACACCCCGGCCGTAACACATGTGGAATTGGTTGCGGGCAATACGCTTGAACTTATGATTGCCGCCAAAGGCGGTGGATCGGAAAACAAAGCCCGATTTACGGTCTTGAACCCATCCGAATCCGTAAGTGACTGGGTTGTCCAAACGATAGAAACACTTGGGGCGGGCTGGTGCCCACCCGGGGTTATCGGGATCGGTGTCGGGGGTAGTTCCGAAAAAGCCATGTTGTTGGCAAAACGCGCCGTTATGGAACCCATTGACATGTCCGAATTGGTTCGGCGCGGTCCGAATAGTAATTCGGAAGAATTTCGACTTGATCTTTACAACCGTATCAATGCCCTTGGAATAGGTGCGCAGGGTCTAGGTGGTGTGACGACTGTTGTAGATGTTAAACTTGCGACTTACCCCACGCACGCGGCATCACAACCCGTCGCGCTAATGCCGCAGTGTGCTGCCAACAGGCACGCCCGCGTTACGCTTGATGGTTCCGGGCCAGCCTACATGTCACCGCCTAACTTGTCCGATTGGCCAAGTATTATGAATGAGCAATCAACCGTGAACCTAAGACGTGTGAACTTGGATACACTAACGCGCGAAAAAATGGCTGACTGGAAAACAGGTGAAACGTTGCTTCTAAGCGGAAAAATGTTAACCGGGCGCGATGCCGCCCACAAACGCTTGGCTGACATGCAAGCGGCTGGTCAGGAACTGCCCGTAAGCCTTAAAGACAGGGTGATTTACTATGTCGGCCCTGTCGATCCTGTCAAAGGCGAGACCATTGGACCAGCCGGACCCACGACATCCAATAGAATGGACGGATTTACGGATATGGTGCTGGGCGAAGGATTACTGTCGATGATTGGCAAGGCAGAACGAAGTCAGGCAACCATAGACAAAATAGCGACCCATAAAGCCACATATCTTATTGCTGTCGGCGGAGCTGCGGTATTGGTTGCAAAAGCCATTCGAAACGCGAAGGTCGTCGCATTTGCAGATCTGGGCATGGAAGCCATTCATGAATTCACGGTTGTAGACATGCCGGTGACAGTGGCCGTGGATACACAAGGCGTATCGATACACACGACGGGACCAAAACGCTGGCGCCGCAAACAATAGCAATCTTTCGTTGTGAATGAATTTCAACGACATAATATCTATGAAATTTGGTAGGCCCGGCAGGACTCGAACCTGCGACCAAAGCGTTATGAGCGCTCTGCTCTAACCAACTGAGCTACAGGCCCGCCTTGAGATCATGACCTATCAGATGTTTTGTTCAGGTCAAGCGGTTCTGGTGGATTATGAAAAACGTAATGCGTGCATATAGTCGGTACCCGCCATTTTTGTTAGTAATGCATCAATAAACAGCAAAGCACGGCGATTTAAAGAGTTGCGATGCGGATGAACAATATAGATCGACCTTTGGGCCATTCGATATTCCGGCAGCAAGATTTCCAGATCGCCCTGATCGAGTAAGTGCTGGACTGAGGCGCGCGGCATGCGGGCAAAGCCAATTCCGCGCAACAGTGCCTGTTGCATCAGGTTCGGGGCATCCGCCCTGAACCCGATATTCACTGGAATTTGGACATCACCGCCTTCTTTACTGGCTGATATGAAGCCATTAGCACCACCAATGCTAAACTCGATATAATTCAGCTTTTCAATCTGGTCTAAACGATTAGGCCTGCCGTTTGCATCTAAATAGGCCGGGCTTGCAACGAGGACGATGTCCAAAGCACCGATTTTACGGACCACACCGTCAGACTGGCCTTGCGACCCTATGCGAATAGCAAAATCATACCCTTCGCGCACAACATCCACGACCCTGTTTTCAACCTGCATCAGGATTTCCAAGTCAGGATTGGTCTGGTGTAAATCCGAAATCAATTCCCCCAAAACAAGGTCAGCAATGGCCTGGCTGGTAGAGATTTTCAACCTGCCGGCGGTAGACCCGTCAAGCGTATCAAGTTCTGCCAAAATCTGGTTATGGGTTTCCTGTATTTGCAATGCGTGCCGACATATAATTTTTCCCGCGTCAGTTGGCAGCGTGCCGCTTTTACTGCGCTGCAACAGCTTGCACCCATAATATTGTTCAAGAGCGGCCATTTGTTGGCTTATTGCAGGCTGCGTTATACCTTTACGCCGTGCCCCGGCACTAAGCGACCCTTCATCTATCACAGCCAAAAAATTCGCAAGAAACCCAAGATGATCCATGTCTTATCCATAAGCGTTTCTTTTATCATATATAAGAAGTACCGAGCTTACAGCCCTTAATCCCAAAATATATAGGGAACTTCAATTCCATTAATATCCTATATCGGAGCTTGTTATGAAACCCACACGACGCACATTCCTGAAACTCTCGGCCACTGGTTTGGCTACCCCGGCAATTCTAGTGACGATACCCGTTTTAGCCAATACCCCCAAACGCGGCAAACAAATAACAGGTGTGAACCGTATGCAAGTAGGCAACTTTGAAGTGACCGCCCTATTGGACGGTGCCCTGACAGTAAACCCAGAACTGATTATGGGTTATGATGAAGACATCGCTGCCAAAACCCTGTCCCACCAACATCTGCCAGCGGCACCAATGGGCCAAGTGATCCCGGTAACCGGGTATTTGGTGAACACGGGCGACAAATTGATTGCCATTGATAGCGGTACAACGGATAGTTTTGTCGATACGCTGGGGAATTACCACACATCACTGTCCAATGCAGGCGTAAGCGTTGATCAGATCGATCATGTGATTGCCACACATCTGCATGTGGATCACATTGGCGGATTGACCGATGGCAAAGGCAACGCAATGTTCCCGAACGCTGATCTGATCACCAATCAGGTTGAATGGGACTTCTGGCACAATGACACGCTTCGATCGCAGTCCAGCGATATGGAAAAATCCTTTTTTGACATCGCCCTCACACAAACCGCACCATATAACGACCGGATCACAATTGTTAAGCAAAACACAGAAATTGTCCCGGGTGTGGAACTGGTGCCCTTACCCGGCCATACCCCGGGTCACATGGGTGTGCATCTGCGATCTAATGGTGATGAATTGTTGATTTGGGGCGATATTATTCATACCACAAAGCTGCAATTTGCAAACCCGGACTGGACGATCGCATTTGATATTGATCAAGATATGGCGCGCAAAACCCGTGCACGTTTGTTGGATCAAGTTGCAACAGACAGGGTTAAGGTTGCAGGTATGCATCTGGATTTTCCGGGCTTTGGTCATGTCACCCGATCAGGTGGTCAATACCATTTTGAACCAACTGCTTGGGATTACAACATATAGACAGGCGATATATCTTTCCCTTTCTGCCCCCATAGGCCGCTTCGCTGTTTTCATTTCAGAAAGCTTGGGTTAAATGGGGGCAAACTTGGCTATGGGCCTGATTTGGGGATAGATATGAGCGATCTTAAGAACTCTTTGACATATGCAGATGCAGGCGTCGATATTGACGCGGGCAACGCATTGGTAGAGCGGATTAAACCGGCGGCTAAATCCACCAAACGCCCAGGCGTTATGGACGGGCTTGGCGGCTTTGGTGCGATGTTTGATCTGAAAGCCGCAGGCTTTAATGATCCGGTTCTTGTGTCTGCAACTGACGGTGTCGGCACCAAGCTGCGGATTGCGATTGATACAGGCAAACTGGATACGGTCGGGATTGATCTGGTCGCGATGTGCGTGAACGATCTGATCTGTCAGGGTGCTGTACCTTTGTTTTTCCTTGATTATTTCGCAACAGGCAAGTTGGATATCGACAAAGCCACAGATGTGATCAACGGCATTGCCGAAGGTTGCCGACAGGCCAATACAGCCCTTGTGGGCGGTGAAACTGCAGAAATGCCGGGCATGTATGAAGGCGAAGATTTTGATCTGGCGGGTTTTGCCGTGGGCGCTATGGAACGCGGCGGCATGTTGCCAAGAGACGTGGCCGAGGGCGATGTTTTACTGGGTCTGCCTTCTAGCGGTATCCACTCAAACGGTTATTCTCTGGTACGCAAAATCGTTGAAATGGCAGGGCTTGACTGGAATGACCCCTCACCCTTTGGTGACGGACGTGCATGTGACGCGCTGTTGGAGCCGACAAAAATTTATGTCCGCCCTGCGGTGGCCGCCCTTGAAACGGGTCATTTGAAAGCGTTGGCCCATATCACAGGTGGCGGTTTGACCGAAAACTTGCCACGCGCCTTGCCCCATGGTTTGGGTGCTGAAATTGATCTGAACAGTTGGGAACGACTGCCAATTTTCAACTGGTTGATTACGCAAGCGGGTCTGGCGCAAGACGAAGCGTTGAAAACCTTTAACTGCGGCATTGGCATGATTGCGATTTGTGCCCCAGAAAATGTAGCTGAAATAGAAGCAGCATTTACGGCTGAAAACATCAACCCCGTTCGTATCGGCACAATCGTCAAAGGTGAAGGTGTCGCCTATTCGGGTAACCTATGACCAAACGCGTTGCCATTTTAATTTCCGGCAGCGGCTCTAACATGGTGTCGCTGGTTGAAGCGATGAAATCCCCTGACTT
The DNA here is from genome assembly GCA_021775355.1 of Amylibacter sp. Classification (GTDB taxonomy): domain Bacteria; phylum Pseudomonadota; class Alphaproteobacteria; order Rhodobacterales; family Rhodobacteraceae; genus Amylibacter. The sequence goes on from JAJFHZ010000013.1 coordinate 12,226, forward strand.
TGGCGCAAAACCTGTTTTGGTTCTGGCAAATAAAGCGGAAGCTGCGGGTCTGGAAAAAGCCAAAGCATTGGGTGTACCGACCGCCGTTGTCGACCATCGGCCGTATAAGGGTGATCGTGCGGCGTTTGATACTGAATTGCATGAAGTTCTAAGCTCTTACAAACCCGATATTGTTTGCCTTGCAGGGTTCATGCGGATTTTCACGCCTGAACTGATCGAGAAATGGGCAGGCAAAATGCTGAATATCCACCCTGCCCTGTTACCTAAATACAAAGGGTTGAATACACATCAACGGGCACTGGATGCAGGTGATGCAATGGGCGGATGTTCCGTACATATCGTCACCCCCGAATTGGATGCGGGACCTGTCGTGAAGCAGGTTGAGGTTCCAATTTTGCCAAATGATACAGCCGATACACTCACCGCCCGCGTTATCAAAGAAGAACACAAATTATATCCCGCCGCCTTGAAAGAATTCGCGAAAGCATGAGCGGCAAACCGTCCAGTATCCGCAATCTTGGCCCCGCCTCAGATATATTTTATGGTCGCGCGGATATTAAAACGGCAGAGCAGCTACGCGACCTTGGCCCTGACGAAGCTTATTTCCGTTCCTTACAAGCTGGCGGCAAGTCACATTTCATCGGTTATTACGCGCTTGTCATGGGTTTACAGGGTCGGCCGTGGAATGACTGTCAGGGTATTGAGAAAAAAGACCTTCAAAAGCGGTTTGATGCAATCAAGGCGCGGCTGTCGGGTAAAGATAAAGGCCGCTCCGAATTTGAAGCGGCCTTGAATGCGTTGGGTGTTATCTCTCAAAAATAACGCCCTGATTTATTTTACATTACTGTAAAATTATTTACCAAAAACCCGTAATTTAACATCTGCAGCAAAGCCCGCCACAGTTGTTTTATAGTCCTCCGCAGGCTTTTTAGTAACAATTGCTCCAAGCAATCCACCAGGCGCATATCCTTTTCCATTCCCCAGAACTTTTGTTTCTGGGACTATGATCTCTTTTGTCTTTGAATCAATAACCGTTGCACGGCCTGTAACAGTGCTAATCCCGCCAAGTAATACAGATTGCCCTGGCGATACTAATCTGAAACTATCCAGCTTTACGACCAGTGTTACTGGCCGCGCCCCAGATGGCGATGTTGTTGTTTCACGGATAAGAGCCGAAAGAATATCAGCCTTAATCTTGTCATTTGGCACCTTAAATTGTCGGCCTGTTACTCCATTTTTAAGATTACTAACATCAACAGAAACCGCATCAACCTTCAAACCTTTAGAAACAGTTTCTTCTATCAAAGGTGCCGCACAACCAGTAATTATAAGAGCAGCAAACATTCCCAGAACATTTCTTCTATTTATCATTTTTTCTCCTAATCAATTATGATAAAAATTAATATTTATACGGATAACTCACTTATAATGTACTTCAAATCGCAAATTATATTTCCGCATAAACCTTTAAACAGGGCCATGACAGCCCTGAATATTTTTTCAACTTACGCACAACTTGGCGACACCAATTTACCTGCCGCCTGAGTTGGTTGCTTAACCAACCAACTCTAGACCACTAAAGAAGAAAGCAATCTCTTCTGCTGCAGTTTCAGGTGCGTCTGATCCGTGAACAGAGTTTTCACCAAGCGACAAAGCAAACTCTTTGCGGATTGTGCCCGCGTCTGCATCGGCCGGGTTTGTTGCACCCATAATTTCGCGGTTGCGCAGGATGGCGTTTTCACCTTCCAGAACTTGCACAACGATTGGTTCGGAAATCATGAATTCACACAATTCGCCGAAAAACGGGCGTTCTGAATGCACGCCGTAAAATGTTTGCGCTTGTGACAATGTCAGCTGAATGCGTTTTTGTGCGATCACGCGCAATCCGCCCTCTTCCAACTTGGCAACGATCGCGCCCACTAGGTTACGTTTCGTTGCGTCCGGTTTCACGATTGAAAATGTACGTTCTAGGGCCATGTCAGATTTCCTTTAAGGGATTGTATTTCTGGGCCGCACTAACACAAGGAATTCAACTTGAAAAGCCCAGAACGTTTCTGGCTTGTGCAACAATAAACAATGGCAGAAACGCTGTGTGTTGACACTAAGCCCACACTATAGCAAAGCAGCGCAATGATACGTATCGATGACATCTCTTATTCCATTCAGGGTCGCCAATTGCTGGCGGGCGCAACGGCGACCATTCCCACGGGCCACAAGGTTGGTATTGTCGGGCGCAATGGGACAGGTAAAACAACACTGTTTCACCTGATCACGGGCAAATTACTGTTGGATGGCGGTGCTATCAGCACAGCCAAAGGGTTGCGGATTGGTGGGGTCAGTCAGGAAGTACCGTCAAATGAGGTCAGTCTGCTGGATACGGTTCTGGCGTCAGATGTGGAACGCGCATCCCTAATGGCAGAGGCCGAAACAGCGACGGATGCAGACCGTATTGGTGAGATTTATGAACGTTTAACCGCGATTGACGCCTATTCAGGTGAAGCACGTGCTGCAAGCATCCTGAACGGTCTGGGTTTTGACCGCGAAGCCCAATTGCGTGCTTGTTCCGAGTTTTCGGGTGGTTGGCGGATGCGGGTGGCTTTGGCCGGTGTTTTATTTGCCCAACCAGAGATCCTGATGCTGGATGAGCCAACCAACTATTTGGACCTAGAGGGCACGATCTGGCTGGAAAACTATCTGGCAAAATACCCCCACACCGTGTTGATCATTTCACACGACCGCACGCTTTTGAACAAGTCGGTGAATGCGATCTTGCACCTTTATGATCAAAAACTTACACTCTATCAGGGTAATTACAACACGTTTGACAATGTGCGCCGTGCAAAACTGGCCGAACAGGCCTCTATGGCCAAGAAACAAGATGCTGCACGTGACCATTTGCAGGCGTTTGTTGACCGGTTCCGTGCAAAAGCCTCAAAGGCAAAACAGGCACAGTCAAGATTGAAAATGCTGGAACGGATGCAACCGATTGCATCTTCGGTTGAAAACGCTGTAGCTGCGTTCAATTTTCCCGAACCAACAGAACTTTCCCCACCGATTCTGCGTCTTGACGGTGTTGATGTGGGCTATGATGGCACAGCAATCCTGCGCAATTTGAACCTGCGTATTGACCAGACCGACCGGATCGCACTTCTGGGGGCTAATGGTCAGGGTAAATCTACGCTTTCCAAACTGTTAGCGGATAAACTTCAGCCAATGGAAGGCAACCTTATCCGCTCTTCCAAGTTAAAAATCGGTTATTTTGCCCAACATCAGGTGGATGAACTTTATCTAGATGAAACGCCGTTGCAGCATATCCAACGCGAACGCCCGCAAGAAGGCCAGGCACGGTTGCGCGGCCGCCTAGCGGCAGGCGGTGTTGGCAAAGAACAGGTTGATACTTTAGTGGGCAAACTGTCGGGTGGGCAAAAGGCGCGACTGTCATTGTTGCTGGCCACACTGGACGCGCCACATCTGGTAATTCTTGATGAGCCGACCAACCACCTGGATATTGAAAGCCGCGAAGCACTGGCTTTGGCCTTGGGCGAATACCAAGGTGCAGTTATTTTGGTCAGCCACGATCCGCACCTGATCAACGCAATTGCCGATCAATTATGGTTGGTCAAAGACGGTACTGTACGGCCATATAATGAGGACTTGGAAGCTTATAAAACCATGTTGCTTGCCGAACGAGGTGGTGGTGGGGCTGCGAGTGAAGCCAAGAAAAAGGCCAAAGGGCCAAAGCAAAAACGCCTGTCAAATTCCGAAAGACGCAAGCTGACACAGCCTTTGCAAGAGGACGTCACAAAATGCGAAGAACGTATTGAAAAGTTGGAAAATATGAAGGCTAAAATTGCCGAACGTATGGCTGATCCGGACTTTTACACGTCCGAAAGCACTGCAAAAGTTGAAGAATTAACCAAAAAGCACGGTGAAATCTTGCAGGCGATGGATAAAGCTGAAAAGCTATGGATGAATGCCGGTGAAGCGTTGGACGCAGCGAAAAGACGATGATAGATTTTTACATAGCAGCCTTTATAACACTGTTTTTGGTCATAGACCCGCCCGGACTGTTACCGCTATTCATTTCACTGACACAAGGGCATGCAGTCACACGACGTGGCATTGCGCTACGTGCTTGCCTGATCGCCGTATTCATTTTGGCGACCTTCGGAATTATCGGTGAAACGTTATTAGAATTCATTGGCATCGGGTTGCCGGCCTTTCGCATTTCCGGCGGCTTATTGTTATTCCTGATGGCGGTTGAAATGTTATTCAACAAACGCGCACAACGCCGCGAGGCACAGGCGGAAGACGACAATCACGATGACCCGTCAGTGTTTCCCTTGGCCACACCGTTGATTGCCGGCCCGGGTGCAATGGCCGCTATGATCCTGTTGGTCAGCGAAATGAGCGGCGACATTGGGTCTACCTTTATCGTTATCGCAGCGATGATCAGCGTCGTCGCGGTAACTTTTCTTTTATTTCTGACCAGCGGACCTGTTGAACGCTTATTGGGCCCCGTGGGGATCAAGGTGATTACACGGCTTATGGGGATGCTATTGGCGGCCCTGTCTGTGCAATTCGTCGTCGACGGGCTAAAGGGTCTGGGCGTTTTATGATGACAACGGACGATAAGGCTTATGTGTTTTATCTGAGCATTTTATTGACCGCTATTGTTGGAAGTTTTCTGTATTCACGCCGCGGCAGTTTCAGCCAAACCGTACAGCAGGCCTTGATCTGGATGCTTATTTTTGTCGGTGCCATTACAGCTTATGGCTTTGGCGATGTTTTCAAAGCACAGATTTTTCCGTCATCTGCAATTCAAAATGGAATGGGCAGTATTACGCTTTCACGCGCCAATGATGGTCATTTCTATGCCACGTTAGAAATAAACGGGCAGGATATAGACTTTGTCATCGACACGGGTGCCAGTGCAATAGTTCTGTCCAAGAACGACGCTAAACGCATCGATATTGACGTCGACAATCTGAATTATCTGGGCCGTGCTGAAACTGCAAACGGTACAGTCAGCACAGCATTTGTGCGCCTTGGTATCGTTAAATTGGGCGACATAACGGATTACGATTTACCTGCATCGGTTAATGGCGGAGAATTGTTTGGGTCGCTTTTGGGAATGGATTATCTTAATTTATTTTCCGAGTTTCGGATCAACCGCGATAAATTAACCTTAACCCGTTGATCTTATTGGGCCACGCACCCTACCCGTTTTTTTCCGCTTTCATCTCCCAACGCCCCGATGCCTGTGACCAATATTTGGCCGCGACACCTGCATCGGTCAGGGTTTTCCAATCGGTGCGGGCCGCTTGGACCGCCTGTTCTTCATTACCGTTAAACACCAGACTGACACGTTCAAATTGCGCCACCTCATCTACGGTGGTTTTTGCGCCATGCACCAACATCAATGCTTTCGCACCGTTTGTATTGTCAGATGTACTTGTCAGTAAAATCGGCTGATCCGCATCATGCGTGCAACCACTGATCCCATGGGGTAAAAACTGCGGACTATTGCCACCCCATAATTGCACATCAAGGCGCGCAAGTTGAGTTTCATCACCCGTGCGCACCAGAATACGCCAGCTATTTTGCAAAGTGCGTTCCAGTAACTGGGACAGGGTTTGCCCCAGTGTTGAACTTGTTAAGTGATAGAAAAATACTTCTGCCACTAGTCAGTCTCATAATGATCAGCAATCAAGCGGTTCAATGCACGAACGCCCCAACCCGTAGCCCCTTTCGGGGCAAGGGTAGTTTCGGATTTAATCAATGCCACACCTGCAATATCAAGATGTATCCACGGCATATCTTCTTTTACGAAACGCTGTAAAAACTGCGCTGCCGTAATAGAGCCTGCCGCGCGTCCGCCGGTGTTTTTAATATCGGCAATTCTGCTGTCGATCAGTTTGTCATAAGCCTTGTCCAAAGGCATACGCCATGCGCCTTCGCGTTCAACCGTGGCTGCTTTGATAAATTTGCGTGACAATTCGTCATTATTGGAAAACACACCTGCGTTTTCATGGCCTAAACCGATAATGATTGCACCTGTCAAAGTCGCCAGATTGATCATACCCGTTGGCTTATAGGTTTCTTGTGCATACCACAGCACATCGGCCAGCACCAAGCGCCCTTCGGCATCTGTATTGATGACTTCGATCGTGTCACCCTTCATGGATTTAACCACATCACCCGGGCGTTGCGCGTTACCGTCGGGCATGTTTTCCACGAGACCAACAAGACCCACAACATTAGCTTTTGCTTTACGCAAAGCCAATGTTTTCATTACACCGGCAACAACACCTGCACCGCCCATATCCATCGTCATCTCTTCCATACCGGCGGCAGGCTTGATGGAAATGCCGCCCGTATCAAAAACCACACCTTTGCCGACAAGTGCAAAAGGTTGTTCATCACCGCCACCATCCCATTCCATAATCACGATCTTGGATGGGCTGGGTGAGCCGTGACCGACGCCCAAAAGCGAGTGCATGCCCAACTTTTCCATATCTTTTTCTTCTAACGTGGTTATTTTCAAACCGATGCTTTTCAACGCCTCCAAACGTTTGGCAAATTCGGTTGTGGTCAGAATGTTTGCGGGCTCATTTACCAGATCACGGGTAAAGAACACACCTTCGGCAATGGCACTTTTGGGGGCATAATCCCGCGCCACCTCTTCTGCCTGATTGGCCATCACAGTGATATTACCTTGTTTTGGTGCATCAGAGGTTTTGTGATCGTGAAAGCTATATTGGCGCAATGCAAAGCCAAAAGCGATTTCAGAAGCGCATTTGCCTGCGCCATTCAGTATCAGCAAATTGGCCCCGCCTGCGGCTTTCCCCAGATTGGCGCCCGCAAGGCGCGCATCATCCACCGTCACCCGTTTTGGCATCTTAATCACTAGAACCTCTGTCGCTTTCATGCCCGCAGGCATCGACATCACATGACAACTTGCATTTGGCATATCTTCAAACAACTGAGTTTCCGCCAACCGCGTCAGGCTACGTTTCATCAACCTATTCACCCTGCGTGCGGCCAATCCTATTTGTCCTTTTGGCGATATAAAGACCGCTACTTTACCTTCAAAATCGGCAATGGCGTCCAAATCGGTTTCTATAAATTTGGGCTTCACGGGTACATTCATAATGTGGCTCCTAAGGGTCATGTTTCTTATTTTCACAAGACCTAGCGTGAAATGTGGGATTTGGCCACAAGGGACTGTTGTTGTGTGTAAACTTCCTATAAAGAAAGTGTAATCTATCTATTTGCTTTGGGGACAAAAGCCGCGTGAAAATCGTTGATCGTTATATTGTGCATCAGCTTATAGGCCCGTTTATATTTTTTCTATTCGTATTTGGCGGCATTCTTTGGCTTAATCAGGCCCTGCGGATCGTTGATGTGGTAATTGAAAACGGGCAGCCAGGCATGGTTTTCGTGGAATTGAGCTTCTATCTTTTACCCCGTGTGATTGAAAGCGTCTTTCCCGTGGCCGCGTTTGCTGCTGCATTGTTCCTGACCAACCGTCTATATGCGGAATCGGAATATGCAGCACTGATGGCAGCAGGTCAAAAACCTGTTCAATATGCCCGCCCCTTTTTTATATTCGGAATAATCTGTTTTATTATTGTATCCTTCATGGCCCATTTCATTACCCCAACCAGCAATAATGCGTTCCAGAAACGCCAACATGAAATCCGTCAGGAATATCTGTCTCAATTGATTAAAGTAGGGGAATTCATCACTCCGAAAAAGGGTGTAACCTTTTACTTTGGGCAAATGCATGACGACGGGCTTCTAGAGGATGTTCTGATCAGGGAAACTTCTGTTCAGGGCAAACAAATGATCCATACAGCCCCTACCGGGCGTCTTGTAGACAATAAAGAAGCGCCCAAACTGATCCTGATAAATGGCAGTTTACAGCAGTACGATGAAGGCACACGCCTATTAAACGTTATTCAATTTGATAGCTTTTCTTATGATCTGTCACAGTTTTCAAAGAACATAGGATCACGCCGGATTGGAGTTAACGATATGATCACACTGGATTTACCTTGGGCCATTTCTGAAGCTAAACCTGCGGATCTGCCTTATGCAGTTGAGGCACAATCACGGTTTATGAAATCATTATTTTCGCTTTTTATGCCGCTTCTAGGGGCCGCTATTTTATTTTCCGGCAACTTTAGCCGCACAGGATTTTATTATCGTATCGTATTTGCGGTCATCATTCTGCTTGGTCTGAATACCATGCGAGGTGCAGCCGAAAGTTTCGTATTAAAGTCACCATCCCTGTCGCTTGCGCTTTATATGCCTATCGTCTTGTCCATTACCATCATTGTTTTGCTGTTGATCATTACGACGAAAGGTTGGAATACTGTTGGCTTGTCAGTTCTTTGGGCAAATAGGCGGGCCCGCGTATGACACTATACTGGTATTTCACCAAGAAATTCATCTCGGCATTTATTCGGGTTTTCTTAATTATCGGATTGTTGATTTTCTTTGTTGATACAATGGAAAACATTCGATCATTATCGTATGTCGGTCTTAATTTAACAAAAGCCATCGCTCTGGCAAGCACACGCTCACCGTCTTTTATCCGCGAGGCAATGCCGATCATCGTCATGCTATCGGGACTTGTTTTTTGTGTCGGTCTGGCGCGATCCAACGAATTTGTTGTTTCACGTGCCGCAGGCGTATCAGCCCTGAAAGGCTTGGGGTTACCCATTGCAACGGCTTCACTTATCGGTCTCGTTTCTATTTTATTTCTGAATCCGCTGGTTGCGACTTTTTCAACCTATTACGACAACCTTAAAAATGACTATCTTGGGCGGCCTGATAAAACCATCACGGTAAATGAAGATGGATTTTGGTTGCGTCAGAAAACCGAAACTGGGTATATTGTTATCACTGCAAATCAAGCAACGCAGAACGGAAACAGTCTGCGTGATGTTACCATGGTTGAGTTTGATCGCGACAATAAAGCGACAAAGCGCATCTCGGCGGCGACGGCGGTTTTATCCAATAATGAATGGATACTCATTCGCACGAAAATTTGGGATTTATCAGCCGCAAGCGGTAATCCTGAAGCGGATTCTGAATTAAAGTCGATCATGCGGGTGCCGACAACGATCACCAGCGAGCAGATATTGGAAGGTTATCCAAAACCCGAAACAGTCGTTATCTGGGATTTGCCGAAATTCATCAATGCAATGGAAAACGCAGGCTTTTCTTCGCGTCAACATAGAGTGCATTTACAAATTGAACTGGCCCGGCCCATTCTGTTTGCGGCAATGATACTTATCGGTGCAGTCTTTACACTACAAAACGCCAGATTGGGAAATCTGGGAATTTCGGTTTTATTGGCACTCTTATGCGGCTTTTCCCTACATTTTCTTCAAAATCTTGCTAGAACCCTTGGAGAGGCGGGAGAGATTCCCATATTTTTTGCTGCATGGGCAGCCCCTTTAGCCGCACTTTTAACGGCACTGGCGTTGTTTTTGCATCTTGAGGACGGATAAGACGCAATGGTCTTGAAAATGGTATCAAGCATTTTGCTGGCAAGCTTTGTCGTCGCCTTCGGCCTGTATGGCTTTGCAGGCGCATCGGCACAATCAAAAGAGCCGGTTGGCTTGTTGGCCGATGCAGTTGACTACAACGCGGCATCCCAAACTTTGACGGCTAGTGGTAACGTGCGCATCGTATCCAACGGCCAGATATTAACGGCCAATAAGGTTGTTTACGATCAAAAAAACGGTAGACTGACGATCCCCAACGGCTTTACCATTACCAACACTGACGGTAGCATTCTAACAGGCACGGATGCAGAGCTGTCGTCTGATCTGTCAGATAATGTAATCAAAGGCGCACGTGTGCTGATCGCAAAACAGTTCCAATTAGCCGCTGATCAGGCACAATACAAAGATAATCGCTTTAAAGTATTGGATCGCGTTGTCGCCAGCACCTGTTATATTGGAAGACCACATTCACCCGGCAACACATCAGATACAGGTCAATGTAAATTAAGCCCAACACCCTTTTGGCAGATACGATCAAAACGTGTTATCCACGATGAGTTGACCAAGCAACTATACTTTGAAGATGCACGCCTGGAATTTCTGGGTGTTCCGGTTCTTTATACCCCAAGATTGCGTTTGCCTGATCCTACAGTTGATCGCGCAACCGGCTTTTTAACACCGTCATTTTTCACCTCGGATTTATTAAAGTTCGGTGGAAAAGTTCCTTATTTCATCGCAATTGACGATCATTCAGACGCAACGGTAACGGCTTTTGTATCAACCGTAGGAAGCTTTGTTGCTGAAGGCCAATATCGTCGTCAGACGAAAAAAGGATATTATCAGTTTGATGGAGCACTTTTATTGATCGATGGCATTGATGACAACGCTTTCAGATCATCATTGCAAGGCAATGGCCGGTTCCATATTGCAGGGGATTATGAGTGGGGATTTGAGCTGGATGTTGCGTCTGATAAAACTTTCCGCGCCCAATACGGTTATGAAGATGATGATGAGATTTCTGCGCAAGATCGACTTTTGTCAGAGGTTTATCTGGAGCGAAATCGCCAAAACAGTTTTCTGAAAGTCAGCACATCAATTTTCCAAAGCCTGCGCATTAATGAAATCGACGCCGAAATTCCGCTGGTTTTCCCGAATGTTTATTACCGCGGCATTCAGGATGATCCGCTACTCGGCGGTAAACTTGGATTTACGGTTCATTCAACAACTCTGCTGCGCGATGGCAGCGATCGGTTTTCACGCGCAGGAATTGTTGCGGATTGGCAACGTGAATGGCAACTTCGCAACGGGATTTTGCTAGGGGCGCGCGGACAAGTTGATGCCGAGTATTACACCTTAAGCAGCAATTACACGGGGTTTGCAGGATCAACAGCCAACCGCATTGCCCCTACAGTTTCAGCCGATATCAGATGGCCTTTGTCTAAGACCACAGGATCTGCAACCCACGTCATTGAACCCATTGTCCAATTGGTTTGGAACGAAGATAGTCTGAGTTCTACACCAAATGAAGACAGCATTCAGGTAGAATTTGAAGAAACCAATCTGTTTTCAACGAACCGTTTTCCGGGGTTTGACCAAAAAGAACTTGGTTTACGGGCAAATGTCGGGGTGAATTACACCCTTTATAATCCATCTGGTTGGAATTTTGGCGCAACTGTCGGGCGCGTTTACCGCCAAAAAGACCTGAGTCAATTTTCAGCAGCATCAGGTCTGGCTGGTACAAATTCCGATTGGGTCAGTGCATTTACCATAAGTTTCCCCAAAGCGTTTGAGCTAACCAACCGAACTTTGTTTGACAGTAAATTCAATCTGTCCAAAAATGAAACCAGTCTGAACTTTATTTATAAAAAATTACAAGGTGAAGCAACATATCTACGTTTGAAACAAGATGTTGTTGCAGGGGCAAATGACAGGCGTAGTGAAGCAGCCCTAAAGTTGATTTTCACCCCATACGACAACTGGCAATATTTGGCTGAATGGCGTCACGACTTTGTTACCGACAGCGCCATAGAAGGCGAGTTTGGCATAAAATATATAAATGAATGCATAGAAATTGATCTTTCCCTCTCGCTTCAATATGTCTCCTCTGGTAATGTTACTCCAACTACAGAACTGGGGCTTACAGTCTCGTTTATCGGGATAGGTAATCAGGCACGTACAAAAAATCGGAAACGACGTTGTGCGATTTAAGGTGAATAGGTGAAACAATGAAAAAAATAGCTCTTTTAACTTATGGTATCTCGCTTTGCCTTTCTTTGGCATTTCCTTCATTAGCCGCAAGTATTTATTCGCCCATTTATCACGTCAATGACAGCGTGGTCACGGAATACGAGCTGCAACAGCGCATCAAAATGCTACAGTCATTCGGCACCCGCGGTGATTTACGCCAGATGGCAACAGACCAATTAATCGAAGATAGATTACGTTCTCAGGCAGCCAAAGAAGCAGGTATTACCACCAATGATGAAGAAATTTTGGGCGGTATGGAAGAGTTTGCTGCTCGCGGAAACTTTAGCACAGAACAGCTTCTTAACTATTTTCGCCAACGCGGGGTTCATCGTGAAACTTTTGAGGATTTTGTTAGCGCAGGTATTTTATGGCGCAATGTTATTGGTGCGCGCTTTGCATCCAAGGTCAACGTGACGGATGAAGAAGTGGATGCGCAACTGAATGTCAACGCAATCAGTTTTCCAAAGACGGTTAATATCGCAGAAATTATTTTACCCGTTGCAGAACGTGGGGCTGCACAGACCCGCGCACTTGCGGATCGCCTTTCACAAACGCTAAAAAGCAGTAACCAATTCTCTATTGCCGCAAAAAAATTCTCTAAATCAGATACGGCATTTCGCGGCGGCGCAATGGGTTGGATCCCGCTCGGCACCCTGCCCGCCCAGGTTTCATCACGCGTATCCGCATTAGAGCCAGGTCAGGTTACAGCCCCCATCATTCTTGGTAGTGCGATTGCGCTCTATCAATTACGCGGCGTGCGCGAAGCCAAGTCTGCCGGCGAACAAGTTATTTCTGTCAGCTATTTGAATGTAATTATGCCAAACACGAAATCAAGCCAAGGTGGTCAAATCGCAGCGGCCACAAAACTGATGAATTCAAGCGACACATGTTTGGATATGCAGGCCAACACGTCAAAATTCGCCGAAAATGCAGTTACCAGTCAATCGCTTCCATCAGCACAAGTACCCGTGCGCCTTGCTGTTGAAATTGCAAAACTCGACCCAAATGAATCCGGTTATTATGTAGCGGAAAACGGTGGCATCAATGTAGTGATGTTGTGTAACCGTGCCAAAGACTTACCTGAAGGCGCGCGTGAACAAATCCGCAATGCCCTGTTTGGACAGCGCGTTGGCAGTTTTGGTGCCGGATATTTACAGGAATTACGCGGCGACGCTATTATTATTGCAAAATGACAAAGCCGATTGCACTAACGGCAGGGGATCCCAGCGGTGTCGGACTTGAATTAACCGGACTAGCCTGGAAACAGCTAAAAAATGAACGGCCCTTTTTTTTAATTGCAGATCACGGCCATGTTGAAGCCGCAACCGATGTGCCGCTAAAAGCTATAACAAGCCCATCACAGGCGGAAAGTGCTTTCAAACAAGCACTACCCGTTCTGCACTTACCCTTTGCGACCGCACCTGTCGTGGGCACTGAACAACCTGAAAATGCATATGATGTTATTCAATCCATTGAAATGGCAGTGGATTTTGTTACCACGGGACAAGCTTTGGCCCTGTGCACCAATCCGATCAATAAAAAAGTTCTAAAAGTCGGTGCGCAATTCCCCTTTCCGGGTCATACAGAATTTTTAGCACATCTTGGTGGGGTCAAAAATGCTGTGATGATGTTATGTGCACCCGAATTACGCGCCGTACCCGTAACGATCCATATTGCATTATCGGATGTTCCCGATCAGTTGACCGATACGTTGATTGAGGAAACTCTGACGATCACACATCAAGCTTTGGCGCGTGATTTCGGCCTGCAAAATCCTGTTATTGCCGTTGCCGGCCTGAATCCACATGCCGGTGAAGGCGGTACGATGGGTACTGAAGAGCTTGATCGTATTACCCCGCTTTTGGAAAAACTACGCCAAAGCGGTATGTCTTTGATCGGGCCTATGCCCGCTGACACTATGTTTCATCAAGCTGCCCGTGCTAAATATGATGCCGCTGTTTGTATGTACCACGATCAGGCTTTAATTCCATTGAAAACGCTGAATTTCTCTGCCGGCGTCAACACCACGCTTGGCTTGCCGTTTATCAGAACGTCGCCCGATCATGGCACGGCTTTTGATATTGCGGGCAAATCGATCGCGGATCCCACCAGTCTGGTTGAGGCAATCAGGCAGGCCCACTTTATGGCAGAAAACAGAGCGCATTATGACAGTATCGGCTGATGGCCTGCCGCCCCTGCGCGATGTTATATCCAAACATGGGTTGCGCGCACAAAAATCCTTGGGGCAGAATTTTTTACTTGATTTGAACCTGACAGGAAAAATTGCACGCCAAGCAGGTGATTTATCCAATTGTGATGTGCTGGAAATCGGTCCGGGGCCAGGTGGCCTGACCCGCGCATTGCTACATGAGGGTGCACGGCGTGTTGTGGCTATTGAACGCGATGAACGTTGCCTTCCCGCTTTGGCCGAAATAGCCGATCATTATGCAGGGCGCTTGAAGATAATACCAGGGGATGCACTGGCCCTGAATCCTAGTGAACACCTGAATGGGCCAATTAAGATTGTCGCTAATCTACCCTATAATATCGGCACCGAATTACTGGTGCGCTGGTTAACCCCGACCATATGGCCGCCTTATTGGGATAGCCTGACGTTGATGTTCCAACGTGAGGTAGCGATGCGTATTGTGGCACAACCCGGTAGCAAGGCTTATGGGCGTCTGTCCATTCTTGCACAGTGGCGTAGTGACGCAAAGATCGTGATGGATTTACCGCCGCAAGCATTTACACCCGCTCCAAAAGTATCTTCTGCGGTGGTACATATTACCAAATGCAACGAACCTAAATTTGATTGTAATGCCAAGATCTTGGAACGCGTTGTTGCTGCAGCTTTCAATCAACGCCGTAAAATGCTGCGTGCCAGTTTAAAATCGCTTGCGCCAGATGTAGAGGATCGGTTGCGCACCGCAGGAATACAACCGACAGAACGTGCAGAACAACTATCTGTTCAACAGTTTTGCATGCTTAGCAAACAATTTGAGTGATGTAATTATTCAGCGGCCGCTTCCGGCTTCGTGGCTTCAGCAGGTTTCTCTGCTTCAGGTGCCGCAAGCTCAACTTTCTTTGCAGCTACTCTAACCCGCTTGGGTTTCTTCGGTGTATCAGACGAAGGTTTGCTTTCGGGAGTTTCCACCAAATTTGATTGATCTGCCTGAGCAGGAAAAAGTTCAGCTGTATCGCCTGCAATATCTGGTTGTGCTTCCCCGGAAACAGCTGCAGGCTTTTGTGGGTTATTTTGGTTCTGCTTTTGATTATTCTGGTTTTGTTGCTGCTGTTGGCGTTGTGTTTCTTGGGCTTCACGGCGTTCATTTATTTCACGCTGCGCTTCTGTCAAAAGACGTGAATAATGTTCGGAATGCTGTAAAAAATTTTCCGCGTTTACACGGTCACCAGACAATGTCGCATCATGGGCAAGAGCTTGGTATTTATCTACAATCTGTTGTGGCGTACCACGCACTTTGCCCTCTGGGCCGGCGCTATCAAACACCCGGTTCACAACATTTGCTGCATTGCCACGACGATTGTTATTGTGGTTCTTATTGCGTGAGCGCGATTTGTTGGGCGATCTCATATGGTTTGGTTACCTTATATTCGAATATTTGAAGTTTGCGTCTTAACGACGAATTCCCGTTTTGTTTATGGGGTTTACCGGATGAGACTAAATCAATCATCCTGTGCACAATTATATCCAACTGAAATACCGATACAAGCCTTAAACAGGGGTTTTGATGAATTTTAATTAAAATAGGCCATCTTACGCCTCTTTTTACCTTATAAAAGCAATTACACGGTCTTTTCCTGTTAAATCCTGCACGCAAAAGCCATCTGAAAACCCAGTTTCGGCAAATATATCCAAAACAGATTGTGCCTGATCCCATCCAATTTCCACGAAAATACGCCCGTTAGGGGTAAGATATTGCCCCGCTCTTCGGGCTATTTCGCGGTAAGCATCCAATCCGTCGCCCCCTGGCGTCAAGGCCATGCGCGGTTCCCAGTCACGCACATCGGGTGCTATAGTCAACATAGCATCTGCCGTAATGTAGGGTGGATTACTGACAATCAGGTCAAACTTGCCCGTCACATCGGAAAACCAGTCGGATTGTTTTAGTGTTGCACGCTCTGTTAACCCAAGGGATCTGCAATTGTCTTGCGCAACCAGTAACGCTTTTTCAGATTGATCTACACCCACCCCACGCGCATCGGACCATTCGGCCAGCAAGGTCAATAAAATGCAGCCGGACCCGGTTCCCAAATCCAGAATATTCGCGGCAGTCCCACTTTTAAATACTTCTTCAATCAGAGTTTCAGTGTCAGGCCTTGGATCAAGCACATCCGGAGTCACAGCAAAATCCCGTCCCCAAAATTCCCGCACCCCAATAATCTGTGCAACAGGTTGGTGTTGCATACGTTGCGCAATGGTCGCTTTAAATCGTATCACTTGTTCGGGTGTAACTGCATCCTGCAATCTTGCCCCTAAAAGCCCACGATTTATATCCATCGCATAGGCCAGCAAAATGCGGGTATCCGTTGCCGCCCCATCTTTTATGACTGGTGAAAGCTGTGTCTGACCCCATTGCAATAACGCTTTAACCGTTTGGGTCACGGGTTCAGCTCAGCCAACTTTTGCGCTTGATCATCGGCAATAAGCGCGTCAATTGTTTCATCCAAGTCACCCTGCATAATTTGATCCAGTTTATAAAGCGTCAGGTTAATGCGATGATCAGTCATGCGTCCTTGTGGAAAGTTATAGGTGCGAATACGCTCGGAACGATCACCTGACCCTACCTGCCCTTTGCGGCTGGCAGAGCGTTCTTCATCAGCTTCCTGACGTTTAAGGTCATACAAGCGTGTGCGCAGGGTTTGCAATGCAATTTCGCGATTGCGATGTTGTGATTTTTCAGCCGATACCACCATAATACCTGTAGGGATATGAACAATACGTACCGCACTGTCGGTTGTATTTACGTGCTGCCCACCGGAACCGGATGCACGCATGGTATCAATCCGTAAATCCGTTGTCGGTAGATCAATATCAACTTCTTGTGCTTCGGGTAGAACCGCAACGGTGGCCGCCGAAGTATGCACCCGCCCGCCGCTTTCAGTTGTCGGTACACGCTGCACACGGTGAACACCACTTTCAAATTTCAACCTGGCAAAAACACCTTTGCCGGTAACATTGGCGACGACTTCGCGGTATCCGCCAAGTTCGGTTGCCGCCTCTTCGATGATTTCAATTTTCCAGCCAACAGAATCGCAATAGCGTTGGTACATGCGCAGCAAATCGCCCGCAAACAACGCCGCTTCATCGCCACCAGTACCGGCGCGGATTTCCAACACTGCAGATCGCTCATCAGCTTCGTCTTTTGGCAGTAATGACAGTTGTAAATCATGTTCTGCCTTGGGTAATGCCGCTTTAAGTTCAGGCAATTCTTCTTCTGCCAGTTCTTTCATATCAGCATCATCAAGCATTTCTTCAGCGTCAGATATATCTGTTATAAGCATTTGATACTTTGCAATTTTATCAACAACTGGCTTCAGGTCGGAATATTCTTTCGACAGGGTAGCAAAATCATCGCCCACAGACCCATCCGCCATTTTGGCTTCCAGAAATTCGAAGCGCGCAGTAATTTGTCTAAGTTTATCTTCTGGTATCATCTGCGTGACATTGCGTGTTGTTGGGCTTTGGTCAATACCAAGCATGACTTTTATACATATTTATGCTAGAAAGACTGTATGAAGTGGCTTTTACCGATCATATTCATCATCATCTCATCACTATCATACGCGGATGAGGCAAAAGTGAAGTGGCCGGATTGTTATTGCACTGACAAAACTGGGGCCCGTGTCGAACTGGGTACGGAAATCTGTATGCAGGTCGGTGGCCGCGATTTTATTGCCCGTTGTGAGATGTCCCTGAATAATCCAATGTGGCGTGAGATCAGTCAGGGCTGTCTATCGTCCGGCAATCATCCCACGGATAACGGAGATCCACTGATCAATACGCATCTTGTTGACGCCTAAGTCTGAATGCCCAAAGCGTGAGCGGGAAAATATCACCAGTTTTGATTGATCGACACCTGATGTTACGGCTTTGATCGTAATATAATCTGGATAACCCATCAGTACTGAGCGTTGCACATAGGTGATCATTTTTGTATCAACGGCCCCTGCAATACGTGTAGTACGCGGTTGATTTTGCACAAAATCATCGATCAGCCGGATCAGTTCATCTGCAGTTATATCAAACAATGTGGATGTGAAACGGTATTCGTTTGGCTTACCAGTTGAAGCCGCAGTTTGCGGGTCTTTATGCAGCATGTCTGTATCACTGGGTGCAAAACGGATATAGGCAAGCAACAAAACAATCCCGAAAGTAATGATATAAAATACAGCCATCATATTACGTTTCATTCCGCTGCTTGATCAGCCACCGCTTCTGCATCTATTTCTGCGGCACGTTTTTCGACAAGTTCCACAATATGATCAACCATATGCTTATTGCCCAGTTTATGGTCTTGCATGCCTGCCATATAAACCATACCGGACCCGGCACCGCCGCCCGTAAAGCCAACATCCGTCATCAGGGCCTCGCCCGGGCCGTTAACCACACAACCAATAATCGACAATGACAACGGGGTTTTGATATGTTCCAGACGTTTTTCAAGGGCTTCCACAGTTTTGATCACATCAAAACCTTGGCGCGCGCAACTTGGGCAGGAAATAATATTGACACCGCGATGGCGAAGGCCAAGGGATTTTAGAATTTCATAACCGACTTTGACCTCTTCCACGGGGTCAGCGGATAATGATACACGGATTGTATCACCAATACCCATCCACAACAGATTACCCAAACCAATGGCGGATTTGATAGTGCCAGAGGTTAATCCACCCGCCTCGGTAATTCCTAAATGGATCGGGGCATCGGTGGCTTCTGCCAATCCTTGATAGGCAGCGGCGGCCATAAAAACATCGGATGCTTTTACAGATATTTTATACTCGTGGAAATCATTGTCCTTCAAAATACGGATATGATCCATCCCGCTTTCAATCATCGCGTCTGGGCAAGGTTCGGCGTATTTGTCTAATAAATGCTTTTCCAATGACCCTGCATTCACCCCGATACGGATGGAACAGCCGTGATCTTTAGCCGCTTTGATAACTTCGCCCACCCGCGTTGGATTGCCGATATTGCCGGGATTGATCCGCAAACAGGCAACCCCCGCTTCAGCAGCTTCAATGGCGCGTTTGTAGTGGAAATGAATGTCTGCCACCAAGGGTACGGGGCTTTCACGGACGATTTCATACATTGCGGCTGTCGAGGCTTCGTCAGGGCAAGACACCCGCACAATATCGGCCCCCGCATCCGCACAGGCCTGAATTTGCGCAATCGTCGCTTTAGCATCGGACGTAAGTGTATTGGTCATCGTTTGCACAGTGATTGGCGCATCGCCCCCGACAGGTATAGAACCCACATGGATTTGACGGCTTTTACGACGGTAGATATTGCGCCATGGGCGAATGGGGTTGTGGGTCATGAAAGGGCCTGATTATAGCGTAGCTTATTACAGCTTAGTCGTTTTGAAGTGTTTTTAAAATAGCTTCGGCAGTTTGATCGTGCACTGCATTCAACGGCGGCGCAAGCGGTTCTGAGAACAGGTTCAAAACTTCGCTATAACTTTGTTTTATATCGCTTTGCGCCAAAGATACCTTACGTGAAACACCGCCATTTGCCCCAACAGGCCCAAAGATTTTTTGACCGATCATAAAATAAACCGCGCCTGAATTCCCTGCTTTCAGTAATGGGCCTTGCAAATCGTTTGGCAGTCTGTAGCGTTCACCCGCATTCAATATTTTTTCAAACAATACGCTGTTGTCAGGTAAATAGACCCGCACCCATGCAGGACGTGTGGCAACAATATCCAGACTTGGCGGTCCTTGTTCGACAACGGCAACCGTGCTTTCTGTCGGGATACTTGCAGGCATAACTAAACTTCGGCTTGGGGCATATGTACCAAACGTTTCGGGATCAATCGTCGCAATCGGGCCATCACGTGAAATGACACTGGGTAGATCAAGCTCTTGCGGGCGGTACAACTGATCCAATGATAACGTCATATTATCTGAAACAGTCGCAATTTCCGTTGTGCCAAATTCGGGGCTTGGGTCCGCGGTAGCAACCCCTTCCGACAATACCGAAACATTGGATGCAACACCGGGGGTTTCATTGACAGGGGCAAATTGTACACGTTGTACTTCTTGCAGAACCCACCACCCACCGTAGCCCAGTCCAACCACGAGTGTCATCAACACCATAAGAGACCCTATGGCGGAGAATGAAACCCGTTCATACCAACTTTGTGCAGGCAGCGTGAGCAACTCAAGTGCTTTTGAGCCAATACCACTGGCAACATTTGGTGACTTGTGCTTCAGACGATCATTTTGGCTGGGTGTTTCGCGGTCAACAACATCATCCTTCAGCCCATCAAACCCGGTTTCCAAACAAAATTGTTCGTAGGCTTTATCACCATCCAAATTCAGATAACGCGCATAAGAACGAACATAACCCGCAATAAAACCTTTGGTTTCAAAAGCCTGTAAATCACCGTTTTCGATTGCATAAATGTAGTTAGCGCCAATTTTAAGATCAACATGAACATCCGCAAGTGATTTGCCAGCAGTCGCACGTTCGCCACGCAACATGTCACCCAATGTGACTGGGTATGCATCAAATCCTTTTGGACGAATGTCCTCAGCCGATAATACCATGGCTTACTTACCTAATTCCTGCTCTCAATTGCCTCGAATCGAGAGGGTGTACCCTCTTCACCTTATATATATCATAAATAGTCGGGTAAGGCACCCCTATGCTAGCGCTAACCCCTAACCGCTCATTTTTAGGCGATTAAGCGCGCATTGTCCCCACAGATCATCCAATGCGTTAACCAAGTCGCGGATCATCGTATCGCTATGGACCGGTGACGGTGTAAACCGCAAGCGTTCAGTACCACGCGGCACGGTCGGAAAATTGATCGGCTGCACATAAATACCATGTTCTTCCAAAAGCATATCGGACAACATTTTACATTTTACGGGGTCGCCGACATGGATCGGAACGATATGGCTGCCATAATCAGATACTGGCATTCCCAAAGCTTTAACTTGCGTCTTTAGATTTCTGGCGCGTTGTTGATGTATCGTGCGCAACTCGGCATGTTCTTTCAGATAATCAACGGACGCTTTTGCACCTGCGGCAATCGCCGGGGCTAGGGATGTGGAAAAGATGAAACCGGGCGCATATGATCTGATGGCGTCCGCAAGATTGGCGTTACAGGCGACATAACCGCCCATCACACCATAGGCTTTCGCAAGGGTTCCGTTGATCATATCTATGCGGTCCGCCAATCCGTCGCGTTCCGTGACACCACCACCGCGCGAACCGTACAACCCAACCGCATGAACTTCATCAATATAAGTCAGCGCATTAAATTCATCCGCCAGATCGCAAATATCCTTGATCGGGCCAAAATCGCCGTCCATCGAATAAAGCGATTCGAATGCAATCAGTTTCGGTGCATCTTTTGGTGCCTTTTCCAGCAATTCGCGCAAGTGGCTCACGTCATTATGGCGGAACACATGTTTTTCACCAAAGCCGTGGCGTATACCTTCAATCATCGAGGCATGATTTAAGGCGTCCGAATAAATAATCAGGCCCGGAAACAGTTTTGGTAAAACCGATAGTGTAGCCTCATTCGCATTATAGGCCGAAGTGAACACCAATGCTGCCTCTTTGCTGTGCAGGTCGGCAAGTGTTGCTTCCAAGTCTTTGTGAAACGATGTATTACCGGAAATATTGCGCGTTCCACCGGACCCGGCCCCTGCTGTTTCAATCGCATTGAACATAGCCTGTTGGACAACGGGGTTTTGACCCATGCCCAAGTAATCATTCCCGCACCAAACCGTGATTTCACGGGCCTCACCAGACGGCATTGTCCAGATTGCTTTTGGAAATTGTTGGTTCATACGGCGAATGTTATGAAATACACGATAACGCCCTTCTTGGTGAAGCACATCTAAAGACTCATCAATTTTGGCTTGGTAATCCATTGCTCAATCCCATACAGCTAAGAGGTGATACTATAAAACTTGCACCACCACACTTAACAAAAACGCCGCAGTTCTTCAATATAATCGATTTTGAGGAATAAAACTGAATTGTGTCATGTATGAGACCACTCCAAGACCGCGCTAATAAATATACCGTATCTGATCGCCCCAATAACGTTCCAATCGATGCAATGCATGGTTTAAATCACCCAAGTCCAGGTCATCAAGAACATCCTTGCCCAAAAAACCGTCAGAATGGCGCCCAAACAGGTCGGACACTACAGTCTGGATATGTTGCCCCTTGTCAGATAATCGAACCCGGACCGAACGGCGGTCAATTTCGCAACGTTTATGTTCCATATACTCGGCTTCAACCAGCTTCTTAAGATTGTAAGATACGTTCGAGCCTTGATAATAACCACGTGATTTCAATTCACCTGCGGTCACTTCGTTCTCGCCAATGTTAAATAACAGCAATGCCTGTACAGGGTTGATGTCCAATAGTCCCAAACGTTCAAATTCATCCTTAATGACATCAAGCAACAAGCGATGAAGTCGTTCGACCATCGATAATGTTTCCAGATACGACCCAAGGAAATCGCTACCCTGCTGTTTCACGGGGCCAACGACCAGATTTTCATGTACACTCATGTTTTACTCCGTCAATAACTGCTCAGGGCCTTTATTGACAGCAAAGTTCAAACAACTGGTTAAATTATTTAAATTAAGTCGTATTTTTAGATAAAAAATGGTTTTGTACCCGTGACAATGCATCTTTTAATTCACTTGGTGTGTCTTTTTGGCCAGTAAACCAAACCAGCAGATCTTGGTCATGTTCGGCCATCAATATTTCATGGGCATCCAATTCGGCATTGGTTAAAGTGTGCATTATTTCATCGGCAAAGGTGCCAAACAACAAATCCATTTCCTTGATACCACGGCGCCAGGACCGCAAGCGCAGTCGTTTTAATCGAGTTTCGCGGTTTTCAGCCATAGAGCACCCCTTTTGCCGTTAAATACCCCAGCCACAGAATTCCACAAGTCCGGACTTGCGCGTTATTTAACATCCCCCTACAAAACTGTTGTCAGTTAAAGGAACACTCCATGTCATTTTTATCAAAAACGTTGGATCGCGTAAAACCGTCCCCAACCATTTCAATATCGACCAAAGCGGCAGAACTGAAAGCGGCGGGTAAAGATGTGATTGCATTAAGTGCAGGTGAGCCCGATTTCGACACGCCTGACAATATCAAAACCGCAGCCAAAGCGGCGATTGATGCAGGCAAAACGAAATACACTGCACCGGACGGTATTCCAGAGCTGAAACAGGCCGTTTGTGCCAAGATGAAACGCGATAACGGGTTGGATTACACACCAACGCAAGTATCCGTTGGAACCGGTGGAAAACAAATACTTTACAATGCATTGATGGCCACTCTTAATTCTGATGATGAAGTTGTGATCCCGGCACCTTACTGGGTATCATACCCTGACATGGTGTTATTGGCAGGCGGCACACCAGTGATTGCCGAAGCCTCGATACAGACCGCCTATAAGCTGACTGCAGACCAGCTGGAGGCCGCAATCACGCCAAAAACCAAATGGTTGATTTTCAACTCGCCTTCCAACCCGTCAGGTGCCGGCTATTCACGCGAGGAAATGAAAGAGCTGACCGATGTATTGCTGCGCCACCCGCATGTCTGGGTGATGACTGACGATATGTACGAACATCTGGCCTATGACGATTTCAAATTCTGTACCCCTGCCGAAGTGGAACCAAGGCTATATGAGCGCACTTTAACCGTAAACGGTGTGTCTAAAGCCTATGCAATGACGGGATGGCGCATTGGTTATGCCGCAGGGCCCGAGCATCTGATCGCCGCAATGCGCAAAATTCAGTCGCAAAGCACATCGAACCCCTGCTCGATCAGTCAATGGGCGGCAGTAGAGGCCCTGAATGGACCACAAGACTACATCGAAATAAGCCGCCCTATTTTTCAAGATCGCCGTGATTTGGTTGTCAAAATGTTGAATGATGCCAAAGGGGTAAATTGTCATACACCAGAAGGTGCGTTTTACGTATACCCGTCGATTGCAGAGTGTATCGGCAAGATAACACCTTCAGGCAAGACCATTGAAACGGATGAAGATTTCGCGACCGAGCTTTTGTCCAGTTATGGTGTTGCAGTGGTGTTTGGCGCTGCTTTTGGTTTAAGCCCCAACTTTCGCGTCAGTTATGCGACATCAAATGAAGCCCTGACCGACGCATGCACCCGTATTCAGGCATTTTGCGCTTCGTTGACCTGATGCCGATCCCATACTAGAATGAAAGAAAACAAAAGGTTAATGGCAAACATGGGCAATGATACGGGTCTATTCTTTCGGGTGCGTGAAAATGGGGCAGTTGTGTTCCGCGTCGATACGGAAAACCGCCAACGTCGATTGGAATTGCAACAAATCGCAGTCGTAAACATTCGTAATGGCAACGTGAAACCCCAAGGTGACCAATTTCCGACCGCCGCCGAGCGCAATGAAATTGACGCCTGGATAGTCGCGCGGCGCAAACTGCTTGCTGCACGTAAAATCGACGATATCAAACGCGCCATAGATCATCTGAATGAAACGGCCCAATGGGTGCAGTCAGATGCTACGGATGAACAAATCGATGCGTTCACAGATGAGTTGCTGATGGCAATGCATGATCTGCGATCTGTTTTGGTGCGCAAAAAATCCAATATTTTACTTAAAGGGTAATTCCCCTACACGCCCTATTTTTCAGGCGGATTTCGCCGCGCTACCATGCCGAACAAATCACGCGGATCGTCAGGATCGGCCAGCATGTCAAGCGGCTCGAAATACGGCGTACCTGCAATTTTGTCACTAATAAAACGCAAGGCAGAGAAATCTTCAATCGCAAAGCCGACACTGTCAAAAAGGGTAATCTGGCGGGCGTTTGTGCGACCTTTGGCCTGACCCAGCATCACTTGCCACAGTTCTGTCACAGGATGATCTTCGGCCAATTGTTGAATTTCGCCTTCAATACGGGTTTGCGGTGGGTATTCGACAAAAATATCCGAACGGGTCAGAATATCTTTGTGCAGTTCTGTCTTGCCCGGGCAATCGCCACCAATGGCGTTGATATGAACACCGGCGCCGACCATATTATCGGTCAGAATAGTGGCGCACAATTTGTCGGCGGTACAGGTGGTTATGATCCCTGTCCCTTCAATCGCTTCTTCGCCAGAGCTGCAGGCAACAGCAGTCAACCCAGTGGTGGAAAGGTTTTTCATAGCCTTTTTGGTGGCTTCCGGATCAACATCATATAGCCGCACGGTATCCACGCCGCAAATCGCTTTGAAAGCCATGGCTTGAAACTCGCACTGCGCCCCGTTGCCGATCATTGCCATGGTTGTGGTTCCCTTCGGGGCCAGGTATTTCGCCACCAAGGCAGAAGTCGCGGCTGTACGTAACGCAGTCAGGATCGTCATTTCTGTTAGCAAAATAGGATAACCATTACTGACGCTGGATAAAACACCAAAAGCAGTGACGGTCTGAAA
The DNA here is from genome assembly GCA_021775355.1 of Amylibacter sp. GTDB lineage: Bacteria > Pseudomonadota > Alphaproteobacteria > Rhodobacterales > Rhodobacteraceae > Amylibacter. The sequence goes on from JAJFHZ010000013.1 coordinate 37,679, forward strand.
GCCCTCTTTCATATTTTTCGGATGGCCATTTACGTATTTGAAACCGTAATTATCCGCGTCCGCCGTTGGCATCAATTCTATCACACCCTCATCCGAATGGGATGCCACGCGCGGTGTTTTGTCAAACTCAGGCCAACGCTTGAAATCTGCCTCTATATATGCGGCCAGATCAACGAGAACGGCCTCGATACCGATGCTGTTGACCAGTTTCATCATATTATCGACCGACACGAATGGGACGAAGGCCAGAGGGGATGGTTTAGGATGGGTCATTTAGGTCGTCCAATTCTTAACGTTTTGCAAGATGCAGGCCAGAGATCATACACCGAACCGAGCCTCCTGCTGTTTCAATCGTGGGAATATTGAGCGGTAGGATCCGCGCACTTTGTTCAATGATTGTAATTTGCGCGGACGTCAGGGCATTCAGGGCACGCTGTGATATAGCCAAGACAAGGCCGTCTTGGCCTGTCAATTCAAATGCATTGCCGCAAAATTCGGAAATCTGATGTTCACTTAATGCGATCATCTCATGCCCACTTTCCACCAAGCGCGCGCGTACAGTTTCGCGGCGCTCATCATCAACAATCATATCCAGACCGGCCAGCGCATATTGCGTACCGATCGCCATCAAAACATTGGTGTGATAGACAGCGTTTCCATCCGCATCCACAGCATCAAAAGCAATGGGTTCGTAATTGAAATTTGTACAAAACCTTTCCAGTAACACCGGATCGGCGCGGTTTGACTTAGCCACATAGGCCACGCGGCCCACATGATCCAGCACCATTGCACCTGTGCCTTCTAGTGCTAAACCATCCTGTTCCAGCCCTGAATAGTCGATCACATCTGCAACACGGTAGTCCTTTTTCAGCATATCAATGACATCCCAACGCCGTTCTTGCCTGCGGGTTTCCGCATACATCGGATATACCGCAACGTGACCGCCTGCATGGGTTGAAAACCAGTTGTTCGGAAACACGCTATCAGGGGTTTGACCGCTTTTGTCATCAAAATCATGTACTGTGACGCCCACACTTCGTAGCTTCGCTACAACATCGTCAAATTCCCTACGAGCACGGTCCGCGATTTCAGTCGCGGTTCCTATCGCATTGGATTGATACGCATTGTCACCGCGTGTTTCAGGGTTAGGATGAAAATTATGCGGTCGGATCATCACAACCGCAGCAGGTGCCTGTAAGATCATATTTAGTAGCTTCCGGTTTTACGATCAAGAACACGGCGGCCAAACAAGCTGGCGGTAAGATCAGTTAACAGGCGTGCGGTGCGGCCGCGTTCATCTAGGAACGGGTTCAATTCCACCAGATCAAGTGAGGTGACTAACCCGCTGTCATGCAGCATTTCCATGATCAGATGGGCTTCACGAAACGTGCATCCTCCCGGAACTGTAGTACCGACGGCAGGTGCAATTGTCGGGTCAAGAAAGTCCACGTCGAAACTGACATGCAGCATGCCGTTCGCGGCAACCACTTTATCTATAAATTCGCGCAACGGGGCCGCAACACCACGTTCATCAATAGCGCGCATATCGTGAACACAGATACCCAGTTTATCAATTTTTTTAGCCTCGGCAGGATCGACAGAACGAATGCCCATCATGCAAATGTTTTGTGGGTCAACCGGGTGAGTCAGCGGTGGGAAAGCTTCAAATCCGGGACGACCAATGAAATAGGCAACCGGCGTTCCATGCAAATTTCCGCTGGCAGTGCTGCCGGGTGTATGCAAATCAGGATGCGCATCCAACCACAAAACGAACAACGGACGATCTGCTTCTGCAGCGCTACGGGCCACACCCGATACAGTCCCCGCAGACAGGCTGTGATCACCGCCTAGAAAGATTGGAAAATCACTTGCTTGCGCCGCCTTGTAAGCCGCATCACTTAAACTACGCGTCCAGCCAACGGTTTCCGCCAAGTTATGAACTGCATCGTTTGGGTGCACCTCAACAGTCACGTTTTCGGGCTGCATATCGCCCAGATCATTAACGTTCCAGCCCATGCCTTGAAGCATTTCAGGCAATCCGGCTGTGCGCAGGGCTGCTGGCCCCATCAGGCAGCCTGCTTGACTTGCACCTGTTTGAACGGGGGCACCCAGTATATGGCAGTTTTTACGAGTCATCTTAACAATCCAGTTTAATTTTCTTGAGTAAATTAATTAAATATAATGTAATATCTAACCCAAATTAATGTACAAAGGATCAGAATGATATTACATTATGGTATGGTATTTGCGCAAAAAGGATAAATAATGATCGAAATCACCCAAACCGACCGTCGGTTATTGGCAGCGTTACGTATCAATTCTCGCGCCTCGTTGACAGAACTGGCGGCGGCCACGCAAGTGTCCCGTGCCACTGTTAAAGCCCGCCTGAACCGCATGATAGACGGTGGTGTTATTCGTCGGTTCACCATTGAAACCGACCTTGATGATCGCGACGGAGTTCGCGCCATTACATGTGTGGAGTTACAAGGATCAATGTCACGCGCGGTAATTCGCGCTTTGCGCAAAATTCCCGAAGTTACATCACTGCATTCGACTAACGGGAAATGGGATTTGGTCGCGGAAATCCGCACCGATAGCTTACAAGCGATAGATCGGACTTTGCGCCAAATCCGTGAAATATCGGGCGTATTGAATTCCGAAACCAGCCTGCTGCTGGATGTAGCCTAAACCGGCAACACGGTCGTTGATTTGATCTCTTCCATCGACAACAGGGCAGTTACGTTGAAAATCTTCACTTCACCGATCAGTGCCTGATAAAAAACATCATAAGCTTTGGCGTTTTCCACCCGCACTTTCAGGATATAATCGATGTCACCCGCAAGACGGTGCGCTTCCAGCACTTCGGGACGGGCCATCAATGTATTAACGAACTTTTCCTGCCAATTTTTATCATGCTCTGACGTGCGAACAAGGACGAAAAAACACGCCTCTAACCCCAGCTTTTGTGGGTCCAGTATTGCAGTGTTTGCCTTGATCAAACCCGATGCACGATGCTTGCGGATACGATTCCATACAGGTGTCTTGGACGCCCCAACTTTCTTGGCTATTTCATCCAGACTTTGTGAGGCATCGGCCTGCAACTCACTTAAGATCTTCCGATCGATTACATCTAGTTGGTCAGTCATCCCGCTTTTTCCTTATATTCGAAACATATCAGCCATAATATAGTATTTATCGGGATAATATTTCTAACTATAAGATATGTACAGGGTAATATTGGAATATTATTCCATTTAACTTATATAATCGAAAAGCAAACTGAAAAGGACAGTGCCCGTGCGCCATTTTCCGATCTTTATGAACCTCGACCACCGCCGCGTTATTGTGTCGGGTGCCGGTGCGTGTGCGGTTGCCAAACTTCGGTTGCTGCTAAAAACCGATGCGCATATTCTGGTCTTTGGGGCAAACCCAAGCAATCTGGTGTTGCAATGGACACAAGCGGGCAAAATTTCATATTTAAACCGCACTGTGAATGCAAAAGATGTTATCGATGCTGCTTTGGTTTACGGGGCCAATGAAGATGCAACAGAGGATAAGCGCGCCACTGATTTAGGGCGCGCCGCAGGCGCATTGGTCAATATAGTAGACAATCTGGAAGATAGCCAGTTCATCACGCCTGCTATTGTCGACCGTTCACCTGTTACGGTTGCCATTGGCACTGAAGGGGCCGCCCCTGTGCTGGCCCGCAAGATCAAGCAACAACTGGAAGAAAGCCTGCCGGAACAATTGGGGGCCCTTGCCCGCATCGGTCAGGCGTTTCGCCCTATGGCCGACAAAATTCCAATGGGCCGCAAGCGGCGTGATTTTTGGTCAAAGTTCTACTTTAAGCGTGGCCCGCTTGCCTGGGCCAAGGGTGGCGAGGCGGCGGTTAATCAGGATATTGACAATCTGTTGAATGAAGTTTTGGCCTCTGATCCTGAACAGGGTCGTGTTTGGCTCATCGGTACCGGCCCCGGCGACCCTGAGCTGCTAACTCTGAAAGCTCGCAACCTGTTGCATGAGGCCGATGTTGTGATCCACGACCATCTGGTTGCCAAACCAATCCTTGAATTGGCCCGCCGTGAAGCGATTGTGGTCGAGACAGGCAAGAAAACTTTCGGTGCTGCTTGGCAGCAAAGCCAGATCAACGCATTGATGATCAAACATGCGGGCCGAGGCCACCATGTTGTACGCCTGAAATCCGGCAACACAATAGAACCCGCTGAAACTGCGGCACTTGGCAATGCGGACATCGCCTTTGGGACTGTGCCCGGCATTGCAGATAATGGGCAATCACGGGCACCACGCAAAACCCAAAAGATGGAGCAGGTATAATGGTGCGCGCTTACACCCCTAAAGTTCTGACCGCAAACCGCCTGATCGAGGGCGATGTGGTTTATTACGGACATAATGGTGAATGGGTATTGTCGCATGATGATGCTTTGTTCCTTGAAGATGAAGTGCAGGCTAATGATTTGTTGGCATCGGCCAATAAACAGGCAGCCCTTTTGGTTGGCGCGTATTTAGCTGATGCCGCCCTAGAAAATGGCAAGCCCATCCCCACCCATTTCCGCGAAGATTTCCGCACCCGCGGCCCGTCAAACTACGCCCACGGCAAGCAGGCAGAGGTATAATTCCCATGTACAACTACAACGAATTTGACAAAGAATTCATCCAAAATCGCGTACACCAGTTCCGCAGCCAGGTTGAACGCCGTGTGGACGGCAGCCTGACCGAGGATGAATTCAAACCTTTACGACTGATGAACGGACTATATCTGCAGCTGCATGCATATATGCTGCGCGTGGCGATCCCTTATGGTACGCTAAATTCTGCCAAAATGCGCCAGCTCGCGTTTATTGCAGACAAGTGGGACAAGGGTTACGGCCATTTTACCACCCGTCAAAACATACAGTATAACTGGCCGAAACTGTCGGATGTGCCTGACATGCTGCAAGCTTTGGCGGATGTGGATATGCACGCCATCCAAACCTCTGGTAATTGCATTCGCAATGTTACGGCCGATCATTTTGCAGGGGCGTCCGCAGATGAGGTAGAAGACCCGCGCCCGACTGCGGAATTGTTGCGCCAATGGTCAACCGACCATCCCGAATTCGCGTTTCTGGGCCGTAAGTTCAAATTCGCGGTTACAGGGTCCGAAAACGACCGTGCCGTGATCAAAGCCCATGATGTCGGCCTGCGTGTCTTGCGAAATGATGCAGGTGAAATCGGTTATGAAGTTATTGTCGGCGGCGGTTTGGGCCGTACGCCTATGATTGGTAAAGTCTTACGTACATTCCTGCAACGCGAAGATCTGCTGCCCTATTGCGAAGCCATTATGCAGGTCTACAACGCCCTAGGGCGGCGTGACAATAAATACAAAGCCCGGATTAAAATCACTGTGCATGAAAATGGCATTGATAAAATCAGGGAGCTTGTTGAAGATCGTTTTATCATTCAGCGCGCCGCCTTTGGTGGCTATGATCAGGTATTGTTTGCCGATATCAAAGAGGCGTTTGCATCACCTGACTATATCAATGCCGATACGGATGGCTTTGATGTCAGCTTGAAAACCGACCCTGCATTTCGGTCTTTTGCGGACACCAATCTATCGTCCCATAAGAACCCTGATTACGCCATTGTCTCAATCTCTATCAAAAAACACGGGGCTACACCCGGGGATGCCACTTCTGATCAGATGCGCGTAATGGCGGAATTGGCAGAAAAATATGGCCATGACGAATTACGCATCAGTCATGAGCAAAACGTAATCCTGCCGCATGTGCATAAATCACATATCCCTGCAATCTATGCAGAATTGCGCAAAGTGGGATTGGCGACTGCGAATATTGGCCTGATTTCAGACATTATCGCATGCCCGGGTATGGATTACTGTGCTTTGGCCACGGCCCGCTCTATCCCGATTGCCCAACAAATCGCCACGCGGTTTGAAGAATTGAAACTGGAACATGACATCGGCCAACTGAAGATCAAAATCTCGGGCTGTATCAATGCCTGTGGCCATCATCATGTCGGCCACATCGGTATCCTTGGCCTTGATCGCGCAGGCGTAGAAAGCTACCAAATCACCCTTGGCGGTGACGGCACGCAAACGGCGACCATCGGCAAAAGTGCCGGTCGCGGGTTTTCATATACGGAAATTGTGCCTGCGATTGAACGTCTGATCTACGCCTATTTGGATATTCGCAACGATGCGAACGAGACATTCCTTGAAACCTACCGCCGCTTGGGGCTGGAGCCTTTTAAAATCGCTCTTTATCCCGAAACGCGTATTGCAGCGGAGTAAATATCATGCCTTTTGAAACATCAAGCGTCACCGTAAATGAACGTGTTGAAATGCTGAACGGCTTTTATCGCCATCACGCCGCCATCCCTGTGCTGCGCCAAGCTTTGAACGATCCAATTGTCGGCAATACGGCACTTGTGTCGTCCTTCGGGGCCGAGTCTGTTGTATTGCTGCACATGGTATCAGTGATCAAACCTGAAACGCCTGTGATCTTTATCGACACCGAAATGTTGTTTCCTGAGACATTGGCATATCAGTTGGAAGTTACCGAAAAGCTGGGGCTGAAAAACGTACGCATAATAAAGGCGGATGAAACCGTGATCAAAGAACGTGATCCTTTCGGCCGTTTGCACAAAGCAGACCCGGACGCCTGCTGTAGCTTGCGCAAATTGGAACCGCTGGAAAATGCATTGTCAGAGTTTGATGCCTGGATCACAGGGCGCAAACGCTTTCAGGCGGGTACCCGTATTGCTTTAGACCTGTTTGAAAACGAAGAAAACAAGCGGATCAAGATTAATCCGCTGGCGCATTGGCGCAAACCCGATTTGCAGGATTATATCATCAACAACAACCTGCCGCGCCACCCGCTGGTGGCCAAAGGTTTCCCGTCTATTGGCTGTGCCCCCTGTACCACTGCCGTGAAAGACGGCGAAGATGAACGTGCGGGCCGCTGGCGCGGTGCCGACAAAGTTGAATGTGGCATACATTTTCTGGATGGCACCCCAATGCGTGCCGGCGCGGGACAGTAATATGGCACAATTGATCAATGACACGGGATTTATAACCGACGACTGGACAGCGGGATTTCGCGACTGGGAAGCCGTAACATCCTCTTCTTACGCCACAGATGCAGGTTATGGCCTGGATGTGCCAAACACTGTTGGGGCGGAACAGATCAAACCTTACTTCGATCAAGCCGCTATAATCCGCATCGATTTCCCGTCGTCCCACGACGGTCGTGGCTTTTCCATCGCGCGCCATTTGCGCTTGATCGGCTATACAGGCCGCATTCGTGCCCATGGGGCCGTTTTGGCTGATCAATATGCCATGGCCCGCCGCAGCGGGTTTGACGAGGTCGAGATCAGTGACGCGCTGGCCACCCGCCAACCGCAGGAACAATGGCTATACCGCGCTAACTGGAAAGATTTCAATTACCAGTCGCGCCTGCGCCAATCCGCCTGAGACTTGCACCCCCCACATTCCCGCTATAGACAGCCTTCGAAAGATAAACCGATGACAGAGCAATCCCCCGTGACCACGACCAAAGCCAAACCCGTATTACCCGATGCGCAAACCGTGACATCCGTGACCCATTATACTGACCGTTTGTTCGCATTCCGCCTGACCCGCCCACAATCCTTACGGTTCCGATCAGGTGAGTTTGTGATGATCGGCCTGATGGGCGACAATGGCAAACCGCTGCTGCGCGCCTATTCCATTGCGTCCCCTTCATGGGATGAGGAACTGGAATTCTATTCGATCAAAGTGCAGGACGGCCCGCTGACATCGAAATTGCAACACCTGAAGGTTGGCGACGAAGTGATCTTGCGGCCCAAACCGGTAGGTACATTGGTTTTGGATGCGCTATTGCCTGCCAAACGGATGTATTTCATCGCCACAGGTACAGGCATCGCACCATTTGCGTCATTGATGCGTGACCCGGAACTTTATGAACGTTACGAAGAAGTGATCATGTGCCATACCACCCGCGATGTAGCAGAGCTGAAATATGGTGCAGATTTAGTGGCCTCACTGGCCGACGATCCGCTGATCGGTGAGTTTATTGGCGACAAGCTACGTTATTACCCAACCACGACCCGTGAAAACAGCCCGAAAATGGGCCGCATGACTACATTGCTGGAAAACGGTACCTTGGCCGCTGATCTGGGCCTGCCACCATTGAACCCCGAAACCGACCGCGTGATGATCTGCGGCTCCATGGGATTGAACACGGACGTCAAAGCGATTTGTGAAGCGGCAGGACTGACCGAAGGGTCAAACAGTGCGCCTGCGGAATATGTGCTTGAGAAAGCTTTTGTCGGGTAAAAAGGTCACTAAGCTACTTTAGCTCTCGCAAAAACTGTTCGATTATATCATTAACCGCATCCGGCTGCTCGACCGTCGCAGAGTGGCCGGCATTTTTAATGATCCGGAAATCGGCACCACCTATTGCATCCGCAATACGCTGTCCGGTGGCAAGCGGTGTCGCGACGTCCTCATTGCCGACCGCTACCAAGGTGGGTCGGGTAATTTTATCCAGCTGATCATAAATGCCTTTTCGCTCAATAACACCTTTGACGGATCGGGTGATGCCTTTGCGGTTATGGCTTGCTATATGGCGTCGCCAATCGGCACGCTCAACTGTGCGGGCGTTGTCGGTCATAAATGTTTTTCCGAAAAGTATCGGCATCACTTGACCAGCAACAATACGCAAGCCAAACCAACGTGCAATGAAATTCAAGAGCTTATATTTCAGCGCACTTTCTGTTGGCTCCGCATCGGCATTGGTATCAAGAAGTATCAGCGATCTTAACAATTCAGGCTGATTGATCGCCAGACGCATCCCGACAAATCCACCCATCGACAGACCAACAAAGTGGCACGGGGCAATGTCAAGTGCGTGGATAAGTCCGGCCGCATCATCTGCCAGCGTGTCCATATCATAACCGTTTTGTGACACCCCACTGCCCGCCTGCCCACGGTGATCATAGGCAATACAACGGTAGCGGTTCGAAAAATGTGCTATTTGTCTGGCATACATATCGCCGGACATAAGCAAACCATGCGAGAAAACGATACTCTCGTTTCCGTCCCCTGTATCAGTATATTGCAAGCGAACTCCATTGACTTCAATATCAGACATAAGCCCCACCACTGTTATATCGTAATGTTGTACAACGTTATATGCTGCACGGTCCAAAAAATTTAATATGGATATTACTTCGCATAGTTTCTGTCGAAATGTAATTATATTGATGTACTCGGCCCATTTCCAAACATAAAGCACGGTATCATCACGTCATTTAAACTACACGTTATGCACTCTAACGTGTGTAGCATGTGATCAAACTTTACTTCTAACATCCTCTTATGACGCTCAATATGAGTGAACTTTAACCTATAAGAGGAGACCCACTATGACTTACATGTTTAAAGCCTTAATCATCGCAGCAATCGGTGCAACCGCTCTTACAGCGCAAGTATCAACTGTATATGCAAAAGGTTCCGACAGAGATCCGGACGACATCAACATGATCGTTCGCACCGCTTCCAATACCCCTGTTGCAGCGCAGAAAAACACCATATTTACATTTTCTAATACTGCCACACGTACAATGTTTATCGGGAACAAGACTTTCCTGGATCAACGTTAATTTACAGATTTGGGTGTGGCAGATATTCTGCCCGCCCAGTTTTATTGGGATAATTCGTATGATTTATGTCGTTATATAACGGACAGGTTTTGTAACTTACAATTGTTTGAATATTATATTATTTATTTAATATCAATAAATTACACTCCACCCTACATAAACTTAAACCATATTATATTTTGAAATGTTACAAATTTTAAATTACCTGTCATTCACTGCAAAGTGAGTAGCGCGTCTTATAGTCTTGTTGTTAGTCTACATTATCAGCAGATATAACCATTACCCGCCCAAGAGAGGACATATCATGTCTCAGTCAGCTAAAGCGCTTATCGTTGCATCGGCCGTCGCCGCGGCCCTTACAGCCCAGACGACATCTGCTTCGGCCGCCGGGAAAGAAAAATGTTACGGTGTGGCACTTGCAGGTGAAAACGGTTGTTCTGCCGGTCCGGGAACATCATGTGCGGGAACATCGCACGTAGATTACCAGGGAAACGCATGGTCACTGGTCGATGGTGGAACTTGTGAAACGATCGTACTTCCATCAGCCGCGGATGGCACCGCACGTACCGGTTCCAAAACTGTATTGACCCGTGATATTCCAGCTTAGGCGCGGCTTCAATTCATTGTGCGGGAGTTCTCAAGATGTCTGACCACAACATCCCATGTTGCGCCGGCGTTGGTTATAAAGCCCGGCATTTAGACAACATTCTAAACGCCCCTTCATCTATCGGTTGGCTGGAAATCCATGCTGAAAACTACATGGGTGAAGGTGGCCGCCCAATTGCGCAATTGAAACGCTTGCGCGAAATATTCCCTATTTCATGCCACGGCGTAGGTCTGTCCATAGGTGGTGAAGGCCCGTTGGATACGGATCATTTAGCACGCCTGAAGCATCTGGTCGATTGGCTGAACCCCGGTTTGTTTTCCGAACATCTTGCTTGGTCAACCCACGAAGGTCACTTCCTGAATGACCTTCTACCGGTTCCATATACTCGTAATGTCATGAACCGTGTGGTTGATCATATACAACAAGTTCAAGACACAATCGATCGCCAAATGTTGCTTGAAAACCCGTCAACCTATTGTACGTTTGAACAAAGCGATATGTCAGAGGTGGATTTTCTAACCGAGGTGGCCAACCGTTCCGGCTGTGGATTACTGCTGGATATAAACAATGTTTTTGTGTCTGCGATAAATCAAAAGTTTAACCCGAAGGACTACATTGACACCTACCCTTTGCATCTGATCAGTGAAGTTCACCTTGGGGGCCATGAAGAAGATATTGACGATTACGGCGACAGATTACTAATCGACAATCATGCACGTCAGGTCGTTGATCCTGTGTGGGAATTGTACAAATATACCCTGAAACAATCGGGCCCACGCCCGACACTAATCGAGTGGGATAACAATATCCCCGCTTGGGATGTTCTGGCACATGAAGCAAAACAGGCGAATATTATCCTTGCAAAAACCACATCCATGGCCGCGCAATGATTGTTGATCAATCGGAATTTGCAGATGCACTGCTAAATCCTGATATTGCGGCACCAAACGGGTTGGTCGATCCAAATGGTCGCCCTGCGGGTAAACGCTTTGATGTACACCGTAATAACGTTATTTTCAGCTTGATTAACGCCATGCAAATCGCTTTTCCTGTTGTTCGCAAGATACTTGGAGACAACTTTTTCAAAGCTATATCCGCAACATATGTGCGCAACTGTCCGCCAAAATCACCTATCTTGATGGTTTACGGCGAAGATTTCCCGGCATTCCTTTCGGAAGCACAACAAACACAACATCTGCCCTATCTGGGCGATGTTGCACGTCTGGAACTGGCAAGGCGGCGCAGCTATCACGCTGCGGATATTCCTGCGATAGCAACGGAAAAGCTGGCGTATTTATCGCCGGAAAAGCTACTGAAGATAAAACTTACCCTGTCGCCCATGATGCAAATCGTGGCATCCGATTATCCAATCCTGTCGATTTGGCAAATGAATATGGTACAAGATTTTCCCCAAATAGATGCGCTTGGTGAGGTGGTTATGATTTCCAGACCGGGACTTGATGTCGAAATGCACAAACTTGATGCGCCAACGCATGTTTTTTTGACACAACTAAAGGGCAAATCACTGGGGGATGCGTATGATGCGGCAGTGGATATTGATATGGGGTTTGATTTAACTCAGGCAATAGGCCTATTGTTAAGTCAAAATATCATAACAAAAATAATATCTTAGGAGAATTTATGACTGCATTACTTTCCGCATATACTTGTGTCATTGCATGTATCAATGGGTTATTGGGCACGTGGTTATTACCTACGTTGGCGCGATTTTCTTTTATTGCAGTCTTGTTTTTTTACTTCTGGAACTCGGCCAAAACCAAACTGGGGGACGGTATTTTCGGCATCCTGCATCCATCAGACAACGCCTATATCGCAATTTTCCCCAAAGCGTTTGAGGCTGCGAGCTATGACAGCAGCGCTTTAAGCAGTTTTCATTGGGCCGTTGCCGTTGCAGGCACAGCGGGTGAGTTCATCTTGCCCATTTTATTGCTTTTGGGTCTATTCACTCGGCTGGCCGCCTTGGGCATGGTCGGTTTCGTCCTTATACAAACCTATGTCGATGTGACAGGGCATGGCAAAACCGGCATGGATTTAGGAACATGGTTTGACGGCGCATCCGGCAGCCTGATCATGGATCAGCGCCTGCTGTGGATTGTACTATTCGTTGTTATAATAGCCAAAGGGGCAGGTCCGATTTCACTCGATAAGTTAATGAAAATACCTTAATCGCCTTTGGTGAAATGCGCTATAAGTGCCAACACACCTGCCACGATAGACATCGTAATCGGGAACATTGTGAAAGCACCAAATTCAAAGCCCCAAAACATTAAAATCCCTGATACCAACAGAATCGGTCCGGACCACACAGGACGTGCATGGGCCATTCCACCACCCACCAAGGCCAAAATAGGCCCGACCAAGCTAATGATTTGGGTTCTGGCAATGTGATCGACTTGCTCGGCCACATCCGGGATTTCCCCGAACCATTCGATAAATTGGGTATAACCATAGCCGAAAAAACCAATCAGCATACCCCAAAGACCAGCGATAACACCAAGAATTAGAACCGTATTACGCATTTTGTCTTCCTAACTGTTTGGCTATATCTGACCCCGCACAGGCCGAATTTCAAGACCTGAACTTAGCCTGTACATCTTTGCCCCAACCCAATGACAACACACCATCCGCATCTATGACAGGACGTTTCATCAAAGTCGGATGTTCCAACAATAGCTGCAATGCAGGGCGTGTGCGGTCGTCAGCGGACAGACCGCGCCAAGTTGTTGATCTTGTATTGATCAAGGCTTGACCAAATTCACAATGAAATTTTGCCAATTTATCGGCCCCAATCCCATCGGAACGCACATCAATATAGCTTATATCATGCCCAGCTTCTTGCAGTGTTTTCAGTGCTTTTTTACAAGTATCACAAGACTTTAGCCCATAAATCGTTACTTTCATCGAATCCTCCATTTCTTGCCGAATACACCAAACGCGCAAGAAAAGCTTGCAATTAGGCGCATAAACCCCTTTGTTTACCGTGTGAAGCTTACTATTCACCGATCTGCCGACTTCCACTGTGATGCCTGCTGATACCGAGATTGAAGACAGCAGCACCACCCCACGGCATTCCGCGCGTGGAACAGACTAGGAGAAGACGGATGGCAACTGGCACCGTAAAATGGTTCAACTCAACAAAAGGCTACGGCTTTATTCAACCGGATGATGGCGGAAACGATGTATTTGTACACGTCACTGCAGTTCAAGCAGCAGGTCTGCAAGGCTTGGATGATAATCAAAAAGTATCATATGAGCTGGAAACAGGTCGTAACGGTAAAGACAACGCGACAAATATAGCGCTTCTATAAAACTGTTTTGGTTTAAATTCTTGATCGGCACCTTACCGGGTGCCGTTCTTGTTTGTACTTGACGTGGGTGGCAATATCCGCGTATGAGCGCCTTAATATACGATCACGAAGGCAGCAGTGATGCTGTGATACATTAGTAGAATTCGAAGAATTAAGGGACTTACGCGAAATAAACGCACGGTCTCGGCCTAACTCCTAAATCTGGGCAGGCCTTTCAAAATTCCTAAACCTGATGCTTGAAAGTCTTGTATTAACGGCCTCTTGTGCCGCCATTTGTTCCTTTTGGGACTTGTGGGAATCAAAAACAAATCACGGCATCCTGCGCGTGATCAATTAGGAGATAACAGATGGCTAACGGCACTGTAAAATGGTTTAACCCAACAAAAGGCTTCGGCTTTATTCAACCTGACAATGGCGGCAACGATGTATTCGTACACGTAACTGCAGTTCAAGCGGCTGGCTTGCAAGGCTTGGACGACAACCAAAAAGTATCTTATGAACTGGAAACAGGTCGTAACGGTAAAGAAAGCGCAGTAGACATTAAGCTTTCTTAAGCTACTGATCTATCACGTTTTAACGGCGGCCATTCGGTCGCCGTTTTTCGTTTTTAAGGTTAATATTTTACGTTTTCATCAAATGCAGTGGCGTAGGCCGGGTTATTGGCCCAATTGCGTCCAGTGGCCAGTACACATGATATACCGTCTGCACGACTGGCAATAATTGTCCAGCTGCCGGATTTCTTCGACGACCATAGTTCGATTAGCTGACTGGCATTTTGCACCCCAACACCATTACTAACTTCACCATATTCTTCAGTCAGCAGTGTAACCAGTTTCGCACGTGTATTGCAAACTGTCTGGGCCTGCGCGGGAAGCGATGCAGTGGCGATCCCGAGCAGGGCGGATGTGGTTATTAAGAATTTTAACATCGTCATACTCCTTTTCGGGTTATGAAGCGGAAACTGCGCCACTTCGGGATACCTATAGAGTGACGTGAACGTCATAACTTTGCAAAACAAGCCCTGTCACATGGCAGTGTGAAATATTTCAAGTTATAAAGCATGAGTATTATTTGTTTAATATCAATACGTAACACGCATATATTACACCACTTGTTGCAAGAAAATATCACACAATCGAAAAAAATATATTCAGTCATTGCGTGATTACAGGGCCCGGCTTTAGTCTGAATGGATGGGGGGATGGGCCTAATGGTACCGCTGTCCGACCTTCTGCGCCTGTCCTTCGAGCAACGAGAAAGGACAGAATATGCAAGAACTTTTAACAGTATTATCAGCATTTTACGGATGCCATGCCGTGATTGCACTTCGTCCGCTTAGTGATGAAGAAACCTTTAAATGCATACAGATAACAGCGACAGTACAGGTTTATTTCCTGACCAAAGCAGAACTTGCGATGATGGCAGATATGCCAGAAACCAAACGCAAACCCGGGCTTGATATAGCACTACAACGCTTCAAAGCATGGGAAAAAGCCAATCCAAAGGCTGTGAAGATTTTGAAGGACATGCAGGTTGAAAAAACCAAAAAAACTGAAACTGTGATCTGATAATGCGCGTATGATCGGCGTACACAAAGCGTGCACTGCGCGTATGACAGATGTTGGGTTTTAATATTTGATCTATGGACGGGCCAACAGGCCGCCATCAACAACCAGTTCGGTGCCAGTGATAAAGCTGGCTTTATCGGACAATAAAAACAGGCAGGCGTTTGACATATCTGTCACCTGTCCGACGCGGCCTAACGGTACGACCTGGCTTAGATTTTCAATCGCCGCCGCATCATCATCCCAACGCGCCTGCATCGGGGATTGTGCGGGGCCGGGTAATATCACGTTTGAACGGATGTTGGCGCGGCCCAACTGGATTGCCAGCGATTTCGACAGGGCAATCACCCCCGCCTTTGACGCCTGATAGGCATCTTGCGGGGCATCATCACCACGCAAGCATTGAATGGTGGAAAAATGTACCATCGACCCGCCCCCTGCCGCTTTCATATGGGGGGCAATATGGCGGGTGGTGTGGACCATAGATTTCAGATTGATGCGAAACACCGTATCCCAAACATCCATATCCATTTCCAATGCGGATTTATCACGGTCAAACCACAGCACACCCGCAACATTGGCCAACAGATCAATACCGCCGAAGGCTTCAACCGTTTGGGCCACCGCGGCCTTTACCGCCGCATCATCCGACAGATCGCTTTTCAGGTAAATAAAGTTGCCGGCACCCAAAGGAATACAATCCGGCTGCGGCTTTACATCAACCATCGCCACATTGGCCCCTGCCGCCATCAGATCACAGGCAATCTGCAACCCCATACCGCCGCCCGCACCGGTTACAAAAGCGGTTTTGCCTGCAAAGCTCATGGGGTTGTATCCTTTATCTTTGGTTCACCCTATCTAATGCCGTTTCGGGGGGATGCGTCAATATATACGGCCACATTCCCCCTTTCCCTGATACGGATACTGACCTATCCTGCGCGTAAGGTTGACGCATGTCAGCCCCGGGGTTTCGAAACTTCGCCTGAGACGGTTGGTATCAACCGTTAATGATGCCTTCTCGATTTATTAGGTCGGGGAGGTTATGACGTATGTTCAGGGTCTCGACCTAAAGGTCATAGCAGTCGTTCTCGGGCGATTTTCGAACTCCCCGGCTGTCGAATTTCGGCAGCCGTTTTCGTTTAAGAATTTACGGAGATCGCTTTGAAAACCATTCGATTAAACAATGAACAACGCTGCTGGGTGCTGGGCTATCTGCATACCAGCCAAGATTATAACCCCACCGATCCGTTCGTGTTTTTGCTGCGCGCCCTGTTGGAACGCCCCGAGGTCACGGATATTCATGTGCGGGAGGATCAATGGGTTGTGCAGGTGATGATTAAGGAGATGGGGGGATGAGGGTGTGGCACATAGCTTTTGCTTTGCAAAAGCCGCGCCCGACCCCGCCGAGGCGGCAGGAGATTGCTCGCCGAGGCGACAGGAGCTTGTGAACAATCTTCGAGACCATTCCCCAACGGGAGGGCGCTTTGCACCCACCCTAGTGTCGGGCGCTGAGTTTGCAAGCTTGCGCAGATCAACTTTTAGGTTACGTACACCGCAAATACTCTTCCACAACACATTTCGGGTCTTCCGCCCTAATCTGCGTCCCGCCCTTATGCACCCACTCCGCCTGATCGAACTCAGGGAAAAACGTGTCGGCGTCTTCAACGGCCAAATCCACTTCGGTCAGTAACAGACGGTCGGCCATGGGTAGCAGGGTTTTGTAAATCAGGTTGCCGCCGATGCCGTAGATACGCCGATAGCCTGCGTTTTCGGCAAACGTGATGGCTGCATCCAGCGATGTAAATTCATGCTCTGCCCCGCATCCCTTGGATGTGATCACAATATTCAGGCGGTTTTTCAATGGTTTAAACGGCAGGCTGTTCCACGTGTTGCGCCCCATGATGATGGCCCCGCCATAGGTTTCACGCTGGAAGAATTTCAAATCTTCGGGCGCATGCCACGGGATGGTGTTGTCTTTGCCGATGGCGCCGTTCCTTGCGCGTGCTGCGATCAGTGTAATCATGGCTACACCGCCACGGGGGCAGAAATATGCGGGTGCGGGTCATAACCCGTCAGTTCAAAATCGTCATATTTGAAGTCAAAGATCGATGTGACATCCCGTTTGATCTGCATTACCGGCAACGGGCGCAAGTCCCGCGACAGTTGTTCGGTCACCTGATCCATGTGGTTTGAATAGATATGCGCGTCACCCAGTGTATGCACGAAGTCGCCCGCCTTGTAGCCCGTGACATGGGCCAACATCTGCAACAGCAGCGCGTATGACGCGATGTTGAACGGAATCCCCAGAAACATATCCGCCGAACGTTGGTAAAGTTGCAAATGCATGGTGTCGCCGATGATACGCACCTGCCACATGGTGTGGCATGGCGGCAGGGCCATCTCACCAATCTCTGCCGGGTTCCAGGCTGATACGATCAGGCGGCGGCTGTCGGGCGTGGATTTGATGTTTTCGATCAGTTGTGCCACTTGATCCACGGTGCCATTTGCCGACGGGAACGCACGCCATTGCTTGCCGTAGACCGGGCCAAGATCGCCATTTTCATCGGCCCAATCATCCCAGATAGAAACGCCGTTTTCCTTAAGGTAGCGGATGTTTGTATCCCCTGACAGGAACCAAAGCAGTTCATGGATGATTGAACGCAGATGAACCTTCTTGGTCGTGACCAAAGGAAAGCCGTCTGCCAACGGGTAACGCATTTGCAGGCCAAAATGCGCGATGGTGCCCGTGCCCGTGCGATCAGTGGATTGTTCGCCCTGTTTCAGGATTTCGCGCAAAGCATCATGGTATTGTTGCAAGTCAGCCTCCGTTGCCCATTATATCTTACGGGTTTTATGATTCACCGATCACTATATCTAGTGATCGGCAATTCGTGAACCGCAATATCGGGGAAATTCAGCCTTTTTTAATCTCATCCATTGTACGGAACGGGGTGATATCCTGTTCATCGATAATCAGCTCAATAATCGCACCCGTTGGCGATGCTTTTGCGCGTTCAAAAGCGGCGGCGAACTGATTGGTTTCAGTGACTTTTTCACCATGTATGCCGTAAGATTCCGCCAGTTTGACAAAATCCGGATTGACGATTTTGGTGCCTGAAATGCGGTCAGCATAGCGGCCTTCCTGATGGGCGCGGATGGTGCCGTACATGGAATTATTCAGGATCAGGGTGATAGGATACAAACCCTCTTGCGCACTTGTGCCCAATTCCTGTCCGTTCATCTGAAAATCTCCGTCACCTGCGAAACAGACCACTTGGGTGTTCGGCTCTACCGCTTTGGCAGCAATAGCGGACGGCAACCCTGCCCCCATCGCACCAGATTGCGGGCCGATATAGCGTTGGTTGCGCGTGTAACTTAAGTGTTTTCCCGCCCAGATCGCGAAATTGCCCGCGCCGTTGGTGATGATCGCATTGTCATCCAGATTTTCGCGCAGATAATCACAGACCGCTGCCATATCGACCGCACCGGTTTGGGGGCGTGCGGGCAGCATTTTTTCGTAAACCGCGCGGGCTTCTTTACGCCATGCGGCCCAGTTGGGCGTAAGTTTGGTTTTCAAAAGCGCCTTCAGCAGTTGATTGGGGCTTGCATGAATGGCCACGTCGGGCTGGTAAATTTTACCAAGCTCGCGGTCGGAAATATGGGCGTGGATGATCTTTTGCTTCGCGTTCGGCACATCAAGTAATGTCCAGCCATCAGTAAAGCTTTCGCCGAAGCGGATGTTCAGCGCGAATATGACATCTGCATCGATTATTCTTTGTTTCATTTGTGGCCACATGCCAATACCGGCCTCACCGATGAACTGCGGGTTAGTGTTGTCCATCAGATCTTGATACCGAAACGCTGTTGCGATCGGCAGATCATTCGCTTCCGCCCATGAAATCAGGTTATCACGACCCGCTTCTGTCCAACCGCCACCGCCAACCACGATCAATGGCTTTTTGGCAGTACTCAACAAATCAACGGCAGCCAACAATGCCTCTGGTGCAGGGGCAGGTTCGGTGATTTTTATGCAGGGTGCAGGCAGGTGTTGCGTGTCCGATGTCAACATATCTTCGGGCAGCGCGATAACAACGGGGCCCGGCCTGCCGGATAATGCCGTATGAAATGCGCGTGCGATAATTTCTGGGATACGGTCAGGGTTGTCAATTTCCGTGACCCACTTCGCAACAGTGCCAAAAAATGCTTTGTAATCAATTTCTTGAAACGCTTCACGGTCGCGCATATCGCGGCCTATTTGCCCCACGAACAGGATCATCGGTGTGGAGTTTTGCATGGCCGTATGCACCCCGATAGACGCATTTGTGGCCCCCGGTCCGCGCGTTACCATACAGATGCCCGGCTTACCCGTCAGCTTACCGTAAGCTTCAGCCATGAACGCGGCGCCGCCTTCGTTTCGGGTGGTGATCAGACGTATTTGGTTTTGCACATCATATAACCCGTCAAGCACTGCCAGATAGCTTTCGCCCGGCACGCCAAAGGTTGTGTCGACGCCTTGTTCGATCAATGATTTGACCAATAAATGTCCTGCTAACATGATGCAGACCCCTTATATTTTCGGGCGAGCCTAGTGGGGCTTTTTCAAAAGGTCTATGGGGTTTTGCAAGTGTAGAGATGTTTTTTATATCAATCAGAAAAGAGTGATATTCGTTACTCATTTCATTCTGTATTCCATTAGATTGGCGGATGTAAGGTATGTGAAGCTTCCATCTCTTCGCGCCTTGGCGGGCTGCCCTCTCCCGAATGGCAGCCCGTCCTTCAATTATCGTATAAAGCAGTGCTGGTTTTTTGTACCAATCCATGGCAAATATCGCCATATGATAAGCATCCTGATCTTGAACGGCCCTAGCCTGAACCTGCTTGGCACACGCCAACCAGAGGTATATGGCACGACTACCCTTGCCGATGTAGAAGCGATGTGTCTGCAAAAAGCAGAAAAACTAGGCGTTTCAGTTGAATGCCACCAATCCAATCACGAAGGCGCATTGATCGACTGGATACACGCAGCACGCGGCGTGTTTGACGGAATTATCATCAATGCAGGGGCTTATACGCATACCTCTATCGCGATTATGGATGCTATTACATCGGTTGAAATTCCAACGCTTGAGTTACATTTGTCAGATATCCATGCCCGTGAAGAATTTCGCCACGTCAGCTATATCGGCAAGGTCGCGTTCGACGCTATCATGGGGCATGGGGCGGATGGCTATCCGATGGCGATTGAACGGATGGTCAAAGAACTGCAAAAATAAAGTTCCTGCCGGGATGAATGCAGACGTATCTTGCTGTCCGGTTTTATATGCAGCAATTATTTTTAAATAACCTGTACCTGCGGAACTGTGATAATGATCCTTTGGCACTAGATTATTATATTATGATGGTACAACATTGCATCGGTAACTTCAGGAGATATTCATGAGCATCCCAAAAGACATCAGAACCACAAACGGGCGTGGACGCGTTTATGATAGTATCCTTGATACCATCGGCGATACACCCGTTATACGTGTCAATAATCTTGGACCCAAGGACGTTGATATTTATGTGAAAGCCGAAGCGTTTAACCCCGGTGCATCGGTAAAGGATCGTCTGGCAGTAAATATTATTGAGGCTGCTGAACGTGACGGCACATTGAAGCCCGGCCAAACAGTGGTTGAGGCCACCAGCGGCAATACCGGTATAGGGTTGGCTATGGTATGTGCGCAAAAAGGTTATCCTTTGGTGGTAACAATGGCTGACAGTTTTTCCATCGAGCGGCGGCGTTTGATGCGCATGATGGGTGCTAAAGTCATTTTGACCCCGCGTGCGGAAAAAGGCATCGGCATGTATAAAAAAGCACAGGAATTGGCAGAAAAACACGGCTGGTTCCTAGCGCGTCAATTTGAAACCGAAGCAAATGCCGACATACATTCAGCTACGACTGCGCAGGAAATATTGTCTGATTTCAAAGACAAACGGCTGGATTATCTGGTAACGGGCTACGGCACAGGCGGCACTGTAACAGGTGTTGGACGGATATTAAGCAAAGAACGGCCAGAGATTAATATTGTACTTAGCGAGCCTGCAAATGCACAGCTGATTGGTAGTGGGCATGCACAAGAACGCAATGCGAACCGTGAACCTGCAGTAAGTCACCCCGCGTTTGAGCCCCACCCGGTTCAGGGCTGGACCCCCGATTTTATTCCGGCCGTGCTGCAAGAGGCTGTAGATAATGACTATTATAATGATCTGATCCCTATCGCCGGGTCCGACGGGGTTGCCTGGGCCATAAAGCTTGCGCAAAGTGAAGGCATACTGACGGGAATATCAGGGGGTGCTACATTTGCTGTTGCAATGGCAATCGCTGAAAAATCCGAAGCAGGTACCGTCATCTTATGCATGTTGCCGGACACGGGCGAGCGTTACATGACCACACCATTATTTGAGGATATTGCGGAGGATATGAACGCGGATGAAATTGCTATATCGCATTCGACCCCGAACCACAGGATGGGCTAGGTCACCGTTGTTTTATGATGCAGATCAACGTTGGATACTGACAATGCGTTAGAATCCAGCGAAACGACTATGCAAACCCATGGGTGTTGTCACGACGGCACCCTGTTATTGAGGCCACGATGAGCAAAGACCCATATGCAGCCCTTGGTTTGAAAAAAACCGCAACGGACGCCGAAATCAAGAAGGCATACCGTAAAATCGCACGCACCAGCCATCCGGATTTGAACCCGGATGATACTTCTGCCGAGCTGCGCTTCAAAGAGGCCTCTGCCGCATATGATCTATTGAAAGATCCCGAACAGCGCGCCCGTTTTGATCGTGGTGAAATAGATGCCACAGGGGCCGAACAGCAACCTGAGCGGAAATATTACCGCGAATATGCACAAAATCCCGACAATCCTTATCAGTCGGGCCAGCAATATGAGGGCTTTGGTGATGCCTCTGATATTTTCGCAGAAATCCTGCGCCAACGTGGGCACGGTAGGCAGCAGTCTTCAGCACATGGGTTCAATATGCGCGGTCAGGATCGACGCTATGCGTTGGAGATACCGTTCATGGATGCGGTTCTGGGTGGAAAAACCCGCATTACCCTACCGGATGGCGGCGCGTTGGATGTCAAAATTCCACAAGGTACGGCAGATCAGCAGATCATTCGGTTGCGCGGTAAGGGCGGTCCCGGTTTTGAAGGTGGGCCAGCGGGCGATGCACTGGTGACATTGTCTGTGCAGCCGCATCCGTTGTTTCGCCGCGAGGGCAATGACATTCTGATCACTCTGCCGATTACACTTGATGAGGCAGTTTTGGGCGGTAAAGTGGAAACCCCGACGATTGAAGGCACTGTGAAGCTGAACATTCCCAAAGGTGCCAGCAGTGGCCAAACCTTGCGAATGCGCGGACGCGGTGTGGAACCGCTTGGCAAACCTGCAGGTGATCAACGTGTTGAGTTGCGAATTGTGTCTCCGACCAAGATTGATGAAAAGTTGGAAGAGTTTATGCAAAATTGGCGTAAAACAAACACTTATGATCCACGCAAGGGGATGAAGATATGACCGGACGATATTCTGAAGATCAGGCAATAGCTGCCATTGCCACCCTGACGCGCGCACAGCTGGTGTCGTTCATCGAGGCCGAGATTATCGTACCCTTGCATACTGAAAGTGGGATCGTCTTCAGGCAGGTTGATCTGGTCAGAATGGAGCTGCTTTGTGAACTGACCGAACATTTCAGCTTGAATGACGACGCGTTAAGCATCATCATTTCCCTGATCGATCAATTACACAGCACGCGCGGCGAACTGGACTATATCTTGCAGGCGATCAAGGATGAACCCGACGATGTGCGTGAACGGTTGGGCAATGCAATATTAAACATGCAAAAGGATGAATTATGAGTGCATATGTTATCGTTGACACGAAAATCAATGACCCCGAAGCTTACGAGATTTATAAGGCTCAAGCCAAACCCATCGCAGAAAAGTTCGGTGGTATTTACCGTACACGCGGCGGCAACATGGACGTGCTTGAAGCTGACTTATGGACCCCCACCCGTATCGTGGTTGTGGAATTTCCTGATATGCAGGCAGCACGGGATTTTGCCAACAGCGACGAATACGCGCCTGTGAAGGCCATTCGCCATGCCAACGCGGACTGTACATTGATCATTGTGGATGGGGTTTAAGCAAGAAAGCCCCGCATGAATGCAGGGCTTTCTAGGTCTGGAAGAAACGGTTAGTGTAACGGCGCAACGCCCAATGGTACCGTGAACTTTGCACACCAAATATAAACTTCGTTGAAAAGCGATAAATCAACACTTGCCGGAATTGCAAAGCTTTGCTTACCTTTCAGGCTTTTAAGATTGCCTAAGTAAGTCGCTTTCGCATATTTGCCGTCTTTACCGAAACCCACACTTGGATCAGGTGCGCCGTCCAAACTGAAATTATCTTCCAATGTGATGATATGGCTGCCGTCTGCCTGTTTGGAGATTGTGTAATCCCCTTTTGTGATGTGATCGCTGGCACCATGAAAGCTGCCTGTTTTATTTGCTGCAACAGACGCATTTGCACCAAATGCGAAAAGAGCGACAACGGTAAGACGAATTAGAGTTTTGAACATGATAGGTTTTCCTGTTTTTGCGGTTCCCCGCAGTTAATGAATATAAGAGGTTTTTATAGTCAGTCCTTTATTTCCCGATCATCTATACAATTAGGAACCGATTGGTACAAATCACATAATCGTGAATTGTTGACCTTTTGGTTCCCAATTAGTATTTCAAAAAGAGAAGGATACGAAACCAATGGCACGCCCACGCGAGTTCAATATCGAAACAGCAACCCTGAAGGCGATGAATGTTTTTTGGGCACATGGCTATGAAGGGGCTACTCTTCCCGGTCTTTTAACGGGGATGGGAATTGCGCGCGGTAGTTTTTACAAAGCCTTTGATGGCAAGAAGCCGTTATTTATGTCTGTGCTGGAATTATACGACCAAGAAGCGATCATTCCTGCCGTGATCCTTTTATCAGGACCTGACAATGTTGATGGGTGGGATCGTATCATGCTGCTTTTCAATAAGGTCGTCGGTGCTGTTGCATCAGGTGACCGCAGGGGATGTCTTGTGTGTACCGCTGCCGCCGGCCCCGCAGCATATGATGCAGATATTGCAAAGGCTGTTGGTCTGGCTCTGGATAAAATGCGCAAAGGGTTTGAAATCGCACTTGGCGCATCACATCGACATAGCGACCTGAATGAAATAAAACGCCGCGCTTTTGCAGATATGTTAACCGCACAATATGTAGGCCTGCGGATACTGGCGCGATCACAAGCATCATTGGCCACATTTGAGCGCAGTGCCAGTGTGATCCAGGGCTTATCCGACCTGATTGACTAAGCCATCAGAAACAACTGCAAGTCTGCAACATTGGTGCCTGTGGCCCCTGTCATCAGTAGATCATCCGATAGTTTCAGGGCAGCATAGCTGTCGTTATTGGCCAGTAAGGCGGTGATGTCGCCACCTTCAGTAGCGATACGGTCAAGCGTTGACCCATCCACCAGACCGCCTGCGGCGTCGGTCGGGCCGTCGCGCCCGTCTGTGCCGCCGCTTAGGAATACCCAAGTGCCTGTCAACCCAACACAGTTGGCTTTTTCGGCGACCAGAAGTGCCAGTTCCTGATTGCGCCCGCCCCTGCCGTTTCCGGTCAGCTCTACGGTTGTTTCTCCGCCATATGCCAATGCAAACGGGCCTTTGTCTTTGTGTTTTTCAACATCCGAAAGGATGCGCTCGGCAGCTTCGTGTACATCGCCGATCAAAGGCTCAGGCATCATTGTGGCCTCGGCGTTTTCAGACAATGCGGCCAGACTTTGGCTGTTGGAGCAAATGAGTGTGGCCTGTTGTTGCAGTTCCACGGATCGTTCATGTGCGGTTTTCAGATATGTGCACACGCTTTCGGGCATTTTGTCGAAATTTCCGGTTTCAACCAGTAATTTTCGCGCATCTGCAATCGTCCCGATCGGGCCAATGCTTGGGCCGCTGCCGACAACGCGTAAATCGTCGCCAAGCACATCCGACAGAATATAGGAACGGACTGTGGCCGGTTTCGCATAACGTAAAAACCCGCCGCCTTTCAGATTGGACAACGATTGGCGCACAAGGTTCATTTGGGTGATGTCAAAGCCGCCAGTCAGCAGCACTTCGTTCACTTTCGCTTTGTCTTCAAGGCTGACGCCCTGCACGGGTGACGGTAACAGTGCTGAGCTACCACCGCTGATCAAAGCCAGAACAACATCATCTTCGGTGGCACTTTCCAGTAGCGCAATCACTTCATTCGCAGCCGCCTGCCCGTTGGTATCCGGCACAGGGTGTGCGGCACCGAATACGTGGCAGCCATCAATTTTCACCACATTTTCGTAGTTCGTTACCGCAATCGCACTGAAATCAGCGACTTCAGGCAACGTATCAATCGCGGATTGCGCCATTTTGCAGGCAGCTTTGCCCACGGCGATGATAATGTAATTTCCACCATCCAGCGGGGTAAGCGGTTGCGTTTCAAGGGCATGTTGCAATGCAATCGCAGGATCAGCGGCTTTGACACCTGCCAGAAAAGCAGATTTCGCCTTTGTCCTAAGCACGCTTAATGTCATCGGCCCCTCCTGTCTGTTGCTTACCCTTCAATAAACATCATCGCAGGAGTTTCCAGCAAAGTTTTGAGTTTTTGCACAAACAATGCAGCATCATACCCGTCAATGACGCGATGATCGAATGAACACGATATATTCATCATGTTACGCGGTTGAAATTGCTGGCCGTCCCACATCGGGCGTATGGCCATTTTGTTGATACCGACGATGGCCACTTCAGGGTGATTGATGATCGGAGTAGAAGCAATAGCGCCAAGAGGCCCGAGCGAAGTTATAGTAATGGTTGATCCCGTCAGGTCATCGCGTGTTGCTTTGCCATTGCGTGCCAATTCAGACAGTTGCGACATGTTTTGCGCACTACCCCACAAGGTCAGGGATTGCACATTTTTGACCACAGGCACGCTTAGGCCCGCAGCGGTTTGTGTTGCGATACCAATGTGAACACCACTATGTTGTGAAACGACGTTTGCCGCATCATCAAAATGCGCATTCATTTCGGGTTGCGCGCGCACCGCTTCCACAATGGCCCGCATCATAAAGGGCAAGATTGTCAGCTTTGCACGGCTATCTTTGTATTTTGCATTCAATTTGCCGCGCAGATCTTCAAGGTTGGTCATATCAACCTCTTCAACAATCGTGATATGGGGGATGCGTGATTTTGACAGCGCCATTTTTTCCGCGATTTTGCGCCGCATACCGGTGATTTTAATCTGTTTCACTTCGGTTGTTTGGCTTTGTGCGCTTGGAACCGGGGTCAGGAACTTGTCCATATCCTCATGCGTGATACGCCCCGCAGGGCCGGTACCTGTAATATCCAGTAAACTTACACCCGCTTCTTTCGCGCGTTTACGTACTGATGGACCGGCTTGCGGTTTTTCAATCACGGGGAGTGTAGGCGGCGAAGCTTCTGCAACGGTTTCATGGGCAACATCCTGAACGATCGCACCCCCGTTCCCCTTACCTTGTACATCCAACTTAACCAAAGCTGCACCAATTGCAATTGTGTCACCCACTTCGCCTGCCAGCCAGGTCACAGTGCCCTCTTTCTCCGATGGAACTTCAATAGCGGCTTTGTCGGTCATTACCACTGCCAGAATATCATCCTCTTTAACAATGTCCCCTATTTTGACATGCCATTCGGTCAGTTCCGCTTCAGCGATGCCTTCCCCCACATCGGGCAGAATAATTGTGAAAACACCCAAGTTAAACCTCCATCACTTTCTTTAAATTCTGTGCTACACGCGCAGGCCCCGGAAAATAATCCCATTCCTGCGCATGGGGATAGGGTGTGTCCCAACCTGTTACCCGTGTTACAGGGGCTTCAAGGTGGAAGAAACACGACGACTGAACCAACGCACTTAGCTCTGCGCCAAAGCCACAAGTTTTGGTGGCTTCATGCACGATAACACAGCGGCCGGTTTTTTTCACGGAAGCTTCAATCGTATCGGTATCAAGTGGTACAAGTGTGCGCAGATCAATGATTTCGGCGTCAATCCCTGCTTCGCTTGCCGCCGTCTGCGCCACATGAACCATTGTTCCATATGTCAATATTGTCACGTCCATCCCTACCCGCACAATTTCAGCCTTGCCAAGTGGCGTGGTGTAATATTCTTCATTCACCTCACCCAGTTCATGTTTTTTCCATGGTACAATCGGTTGATCATGGTGACCGTCAAACGGGCCGTTATAAAGCCGTTTGGGTTCCAGAAATATCACCGGATCAGGGTCTTCTATTGCTGCCAGCAACAGACCCTTTGCATCACGTGGGTTGGATGGTATCACGGTTTTCAAACCCGCAACATGGGTAAACAGTGCTTCGGGGCTTTGGCTATGGGTTTGGCCACCGAAAATGCCGCCGCCTGCGGGCATACGGATCACCAAGGGGCAGGTAAAATCACCGCCGGATCTGTGCCGCAAACGTGCGGCTTCACTAACAATTTGATCATATGCAGGGTAAACATAATCGGCGAACTGGATTTCAACAACGGGCTTCAATCCGTAAGACGCCATACCGATGGCAGCACCAACAATGCCCAGTTCGCTGATGGGGGCGTCAAAACAGCGGTTCTTGCCATATTTTTCCTGCAAACCTGCGGTGCAGCGGAAAACGCCACCAAAAAAGCCAACATCTTCGCCGAAAACTACAATTTTATCATCCGCACCCATTGCCAAATCATGGGCGTTCCGAATGGCTTCTATCATTGTCATACGCATGGGTTAATACCCCGCTTCTTGACGTTGTTTGATCAGATGGGGCGGCATTTCGGCATAAACCTCTTCAAAAATATCGCGTGATGACGGGCTTTTCCCGGATGTTAGCGTACCATTGGCTTCCGCCGCTTTTTGCGCTGCGCGCACTTCATCCATGACTTCGGTTTCGGCTTGGGTATGGCGTTCTGTTGACCATTCACCAAGGGTAATCAGATGGGTTTTCAACCGTTCAATCGGGTCGCCCAAGGGCCACGCAGAACTTTCACCTTTGGCACGGTAACTGGATGGATCATCGCTGGTGGAATGACCGCCTGCACGATATGTAACATGTTCGATCAAGGTTGGGCCAAGACCGCTGCGGGCCCGATCTGCGGCCCATTTAGCAACGGCATGAACTGCCAAGTAATCATTGCCATCCACCCGTAAGGACGGAATACCAAAACCGTGACCACGGGCGGCAAAGGTTGCAGCTTCACCGCGTGCCATACCTTGGAATGTCGATATAGCCCATTGATTATTGACAACGTTCAGAACAACGGGGGCATGGTATGTGGATGCAAAGACAAGGGCCGCATGAAAATCACTGGTAGAAGTGGAACCGTCACCAATCCATGCGGTTGCAATTTTGGTGTCGCCTGCAATTGCCGATGCCATGGCCCAACCGACAGCCTGAATATATTGTGTACCAAGATTGCCTGAAATAGAGAAAAATCCATGATCCTTTGCCGAATACATGATAGGCATCTGGCGGCCTTTGATCGGATCTGCGGCATTGGAATATATCTGGTTCATCATCATTTCCATTGGATAACCACCGGCGATCAATAGCCCACCTTGGCGATAGGTGGGGAAGTTCATGTCACCGTCTTTCAACGCCATCCGAAATGCGCAAGACACGGCCTCTTCCCCAAGGGATTGCATATAAAAACTGGTTTTTCCCTGACGCTGTGCCATTAACATTCGCGCATCGAAGGCACGCAACACCATCATGTGGCGCAGACCCGCTTTTAATTGATCTATAGCTAAATCACCTGCCCACGGGCCCACCGCTTCACCCTCTTTATTCAACACCCGCACAATAGAAAACGCCATATCGCGCATCGACTGGGCAGTCGCATCATGTGCAGGTTTGCGGGCCTCTCCTGCCCTGGGAATAACAAATTCGGAAAAATCAGGTTCATCCCCCGGTCTGCACCCCGGTTCCGGTACGTGAAGCGATAAGGGATGGAAAGCTTTATGCATGATAGAGGTTTTCCTTTGGTAAGAGTTGGTACGGCTACCTTAACATGAAAACCTTCCCTCGTTATTTTGTATTTTCTTTTTTAATTCAATAATTAAGTATTTTTTGCTTTTAATATTAATTTTATCAAATTATTATACTTTATATGGAAAATAATAAAGAAAAACAACTTGATGCAATTGACGCAAAGATTCTAAAAATTCTGGTCGCAAATGCAAAAATATCCACCGCTGATCTGGCGCAATCCGTTGGCCTGTCAACCAGCCCTTGTTGGCAACGTGTACGTAGGCTGGAGGCCGATGGCTATATCAAAGGTTACGCCGCCAAACTGGATCAATATAAACTGGGTGCCACTGAAATTGTTTTTGTCGAAGTTTCCTTGGAACGGCACAATCAGGATGCATTAAAGGCATTCGGGCGGATTATCATAGAATTGGAAGAGGTGCTTGAAGTATTTCTAACCTCCGGCGAGCATGATTACCTATTAAAAGTCGCTGTCACCGGCACCCGTGGTTATGAGCAGTTTTTAACCAATAAACTCAGTAAAATCCCGGGCATTCGGCAAACACGATCAAGCTTCGCATTACGGTGTTTAAAAGACGCGGATGTATTCATTCCTTAAGCAAAAAAGATTTTCTATTTATCCTAATGTAACATAACATTTAATCGCAAACTGTTGATATTTAACCTAGCCCATGTTTCATAGTTATATAATGAAACATATCGGGGGATTACATGTGAAATTTTTTAGAAAAAACATAAAAACCGCCGTTGTTGGTGCCGTTTTAACCTTGGGCCTTGGCGCCATTGCAACCGCACAAGATCTAAAATTCTTTACCATTGGCACAGGTGGTACGGCTTATACATATTACCCTGTTGGCGGTGTGATTGCGAATGCGATTTCTAAACCCCCGGGATCGCGTGAATGTGACGCTGGCGGTAGTTGTGGCGTTGATGGCCTGATCGCATCGGCAGTGTCTTCACGTGGTTCTGTCGATAATGTAAACGCAATCCTGTCCGGCCTGCGGAATTCCGGCTTTGCACAATCCGATGTGGCTTACTGGGCCTACACCGGCACAGGGACTATGAAAGGCAAAGAACCTGCCAAAGACCTGCGCACAATCGCGGCGCTGTTCGAAGAGCATATCCATTTGGTTGCTTTGGCTGACAGCGGGATCAATTCTGTCGCCGATCTGAAAGGCAAGCGTGTTTCCTTGGATGAGCCGGGTTCAGGTACTTATGTGGACGCAAACATGATATTGGAAGCCAATGGCTTGGGTATTGCAGATGTAACAGCCGAAGCCCTGAAAGGCGGTGCAGTATCCGAAGCATTGCGCAATGGCAAAATCGACGCGTTCTTTGTCGTAGCAGGCTATCCAACGGGTTCATTGGTTGAGCTGGCCTCCATTGTAAAAATCAAACTGGTTCCTATCGCCGGTGACGGGGCAAAGGTCCTGACCGAAAAATACGGTTTCTTTGCACAAAGCGAAATTCCGGCTGGCACTTATGAAGGTGTGGATGCAGCTTCAACAGTCGCGGTTGGCGCACAATGGTACACCAATGCACGTGAAGACGACGATTTGATATACAACATCACCAAAGCATTATGGAATGATAAATCCCGCAAATTGCTGGATGTTGGTCACGCCAAAGGCAAAACTATCACACTCGATTCTGCACTGAATGGTATCGGTGTTCCTTTGCACGCAGGTGCCCAGCGTTTCTACAAAGAAGTCGGCCTGTTGAAGTAAATTAAATCAAACATTCAATAAGCGCGGAATGACTATTCCTTCACCGCTTCCATCACCACATGGGTGGATGTGCTGGCGACACATGGCAGGGATGATATTTTTTCGCCCAATGCTTTGCGATAGCCCACGATACTTTTGGTGCGAACTTTCAACAGATAATCGAACTGGCCAGCAATCAAGTGGCACTGTTCAATTTCAGGGATTTCCATCACCCCCACATTGAACGCATTCAACGCCGCTTCACGCGTGTCGTTCAAGCGCACTTCTGTAAATGCAATGTGGCTACGATCCAGAACTTCGTGGTTCAAAACCGCCCTGAAACCAAGAATAGTCTTGTTTTCCACCATCTTTTTCAACCGCGCCTGACAAGGTGTTTTGGACAAGCCCACCTGCTTGGACAATTCGGATATTGTAATTCTGCCGTTTTTTTCAAGGATTTCAATTATCTGTAAATCAAACTTATCCATTTTCACTATCCGTAATACAATTGTGAACTCTTTATAGCATGAATACCCAAAATATAAGTGATATTCACTGTTTAAGTAAATATTTAAGGAAATAAAACCAATGAGAATCGATTATACTTCTGAGATACCCCGATTAGGAGAATTCCAATGGCAACGCTTTCTACGCTTCGAAAATCAATGCGCACACATCATCTAAGCGATGAAAAGGACTGCATCCACGCAATGATAAAAGCCGCCAACCTGTCTGACGATACACGCCAGCAGACCGTGTTGCGTGCAGCTAAAATCGTGGAAGATATTCGCGCTGAAAAAAGCCCCGGGTTGATGGAAGTTTTTCTGGCTGAATACGGATTATCTACCACGGAAGGCGTGGCATTGATGTGTTTGGCAGAGGCCCTGTTGCGGGTACCTGACGCCAAAACCATGGATGATTTGATTGAGGATAAGCTATCGACAAAAAGCTGGAACAGCCATATCGGGCATTCGGACAGCTCACTGGTAAACGCATCGACCTGGGCTTTAATGTTGACAGGTAAGGTATTGAGTACAAAAGAAGAAGCTGGGGTTACCAGCTCTATGGGACGGCTCGTAAAACGTGTGGGTGAACCTGTTATCCGCCGCGCGGTCAAGGCTGCAATGAAGGAAATGGGTAATCAGTTTGTGCTGGGACAAACCATCCAAGAAGCGGTGAAACGCGGCGAAAAGCGTCAAATGCAGGGTTATACCCATTCATATGATATGTTGGGCGAAGCAGCTCTGACAGATCGCGACGCGCAAGGCTTTGTGAAGTCATATGCTGACGCAATCGGTTATCTTGCAACACACAGCAACAGTGACGATGTCCGCAAAAATCCCGGAATTTCGATCAAATTGTCCGCCTTGCACCCGCGATATGAATTAGCACAAAAGGATCAGGTGATGGATGTGCTGGTTGCCCGCACCCTTGATCTGACTCTTCAGGCCCGAAATGCCAATATGGGCCTGAATATCGATGCTGAAGAGGCCGACCGGCTTGATCTATCTTTGGATATAATCGAAGCGGTTCTGTCCGACCCGCGTTTGGCAGGTTGGGACGGGTTTGGGGTTGTTGTGCAAGCCTATTCCAAACGCGCACCTTATGTTCTGGACTGGTTACATACACTGGCGGAAAAACTGGATCGTAAAATTATGGTGCGTCTGGTAAAAGGGGCCTATTGGGACACTGAAATCAAACGCGCGCAAATTGACGGGCTGCCCGGGTTCCCTGTATTCACCAAGAAAACCGCCACGGATATTTCTTATATTGGTTGTGCACGTAAGCTGCTTGAGTACAACGCGCGAATTTATCCGCAGTTTGCCACCCATAATGCCCATTCCGTGAAAACCATTATGGATATGGCTACATCAGAAAACACGTATGAATTCCAACGCTTACATGGTATGGGCGGTGGGCTATACGATCAGATCATGGGTGAAAACGATATACGTTGCCGCATCTATGCCCCCGTGGGTGTGCATGATGATTTGTTGGCTTACCTAGTGCGCCGCTTGTTGGAAAACGGTGCCAACTCTTCTTTCGTAAACCAGATTGTTGACAAGGATATTCCTGCGGCAGAAGTAGTTAATGACCCTTATGACGCATGGAATGCGGTTAAAGATCAAAGCAGTGCGTCAGTACTTAAACCAGCCAATCTATACCAACCCGAGCGGGTGAATTCCTTGGGATTTGATGTGACAAGCGTTACTGATTTGGCGCGCATGACAGGTGTGCGCGAAATTTTTGCTAAATCCGAATGGACAGTTGCCGCCCAACTCGCCAAAGGGCACCCATCGGGGGAAACCCATGCGCTTGTAAATCCCGCTAACCCCAACGACGTTCTGGGTCATGTGACCTTGGCAAGTGCAGCAGATACCAAAGCTGCTATTAAGGCGGCAAAATCTTGGAGCGCGTCCCAATCAGAGCGAGCAGCCATTCTGAACCGCGCAGCTGACTTGTATGAAGAAAATTATGCCGAATTGTTCGCAATTTTAGCGCGCGAAGCGGGTAAAACCTTGATGGACGCCATTGCTGAATTACGCGAGGCTGTTGATTTTATGCGTTATTATGCAGCGCAAGCAGCTAACCACGTATCCCGCGATCCACGCGGTGTATTCGCCTGTATCTCACCCTGGAATTTCCCGTTGGCCATTTTTTCAGGTCAAATCGCAGCCGCCTTATCTGTCGGCAATGCTGTATTGGCAAAGCCCGCTGAACCCACACCGATCATAGCTACCCGTGCGGTGGAATTGCTTTATCAAGCAGGTGTTCCACGCACAGCTTTGCAATTGTTGATCGGTTCAGGCCGCGAAGTTGGCGCGCTGATCGTTGCCGACCCCAGCATAGGTGGGGTTTGCTTTACCGGCTCTACCGCAACGGCCCAACATATCAATAAATCTGTGGCACAAACCGGCAAAGCCGCCGCCCCGTTGATCGCGGAAACCGGCGGGTTGAACGCAATGATTGTCGACAGCACCGCCCTGCCCGAACAAGCAGTACGTGATATTGTGGCGTCCAGTTTTCAATCGGCAGGGCAACGTTGTTCGGCGTTGCGGATGCTTTATCTACAAGAGGATATTGCGCCCAAATTTCTGGAAATGCTGTATGGGGCGATGGATGCCCAAGTTGCAGGGCAACCGTGGAACGTCACCACCGATATTGGCCCAGTAATCACCCAAACTGCATTAGACGGTATTAACGCGCATATAGCCAAAGCCACAAATGAAGGGCGCGTCTTGCATCAGATCGTTGTGCCAAATTCAGGTACATTTGCCAAACCGACCGCGATTAAAGTGTCAGGTATTCAGGATTTGGAGGAGGAAATTTTTGGCCCTGTTCTGCATATCGCAACCTATAAGGCCAAAGATTTGGACAAGGTAGTCGATGCAATCAATGCCAGCCAATACGGCCTGACATTCGGGGTGCATTCACGGATTGACGCCTTTGTGAACAAGCTTTGCAACCGTCTGAATGTGGGCAATATCTATGTGAACCGCAATCAGATCGGTGCGGTTGTTGGCTCACAACCCTTTGGCGGCGAAGGATTATCCGGCACCGGGCCAAAAGCGGGCGGGCCGGATTATTTGACGCGCTTTGTGATGCCTGACATGGCGGAAGAACAGCCTTATCTGGAAACCGCACTTGATTTCAATCAAGTACAAGATCGTTTGAATAACGTCAAACGTCCTGATCGCACCGCCTTGCACAGTGCCATACTACCGGGGCCGACGGGCGAATTGAATCAATTGTCCACCTATGGGCGTGGTGTTGTTCTGTGCCTTGGGCCAACGCTGAAACAGGCGCAAGTTCAAGCTGAAACAGCCCAAAAAACAGGTTGTTCTACGCTTATTATTGCACCGGATGCTTCGCTTGCAGAAGGTTTGTCCGGCACCGTGCCATTAGCGTATTTAGAAACACTTGCAGGATTTGATGCGGTGGTTTTATGGGCTGATGAGGTCGCTTTGCGTAGTGCCCGTTCTGCCCTTGCAAATCGCGGGGGGGCTTTGCTGCCACTTATTGATGCCGACGATGTTGCTAACCGCTGCGTATTGGAACGTCATATCTGTATTGATACAACTGCGGCAGGTGGTAATGCAGCACTTTTGGCGGCCGACAGTTAGACCCGCACCGCTATAAACTGGGCAATCCATTCAGCGACCGCCCCTTCATGGGTCGGTTGCTGTAATGAATTTATAGCATCATCGACATGACCATTGCCGATACGCGCGCGTCTTGTATTATAAAGCTCATGCGCAAATTCTTTTGTGTGCTCAGGGTGCGGTTGAAGGGTCAGGATATTTGTACCGATCATAGTGATTGCATTGGGACAGAAGTCCGAACCGGCGAGCACAGTAGTGTCCGGGGCAGTTTGTACGACCTGATCCATGTGCGAAACCAGTAGCCCAACTCTATCAAAACGGGGATTCATCCAGTCCATGCACAGGGCGACATTATATTCATGCACACCAATGCCCCAACCCTTGGTAGATTTTTCAACCTTTCCACCAAAAATTTGATGTAACAATTGATGCCCGAAACAGATCCCGACAATCGGTTGCATTAGCGGGATATCGGCCAGAAAATCAGATAATGCCTTGATCCATGGATCGGCATCCAACACGCTGGATGAACTGCCACTGATAATGTAAGCATCACAAGCATCCGGCGCAGACGGAATTTCACCGTTATAAGTCTGATACGCCTGATAGGAAAATCTACCGGATGTGGTCAACAACATACGCTCAAACCAGCTGGTATATGCGCCATGCGCTGCAAGACCAGGGCTATTCATGCCTGTTTCGAGGATACCTATTTTTATACCTTTAGTCACGAAACACCTTTTTGACAAACCTTGCGATAAACCCATTAACCCCAACCGTTAATATTAAATTCCACTTGTTGCCAACATAGTTTTGGAAAAGCTGTCATAAATCTGTTACATTCAGCACATAAAAACTACCCTATCAAATGGATGAAAAATTGAAAGTAATGCCATGACCAAAGGTGGCCCAAAAGTTCTGGTTATAGAAGACGAACCTTCACAGCTGGAATTGCTGAGTTATAACCTGGATGTCGAAGGTTATGACGTCTACAAAGCCGAAACCGGTGAAGAAGGTCTGTTGATCCTGCATGAGGTGGAGATTGATCTGATTTTACTGGATTGGATGCTGCCGCAAACATCCGGTCTGGAAATTTGCCGCCAAATCAAACGCGGAAAATTCACCAAATCCATCCCTATCATTATGCTGACCGCACGCGGCGAAGAGGATGACAAGGTACGCGGTCTGGACACAGGCGCCAACGATTACATCGTCAAACCCTATTCTATCAAAGAGCTGCTTGCGCGTGTACGGGCAGGCCTGCGCAATTCCAAGGGCGGTTTGGGTGTAAATATGTTGACTTATGAACAAATCACAATGGATCTGACCCGTCATGTGGTCAGCATTGGGGACAAGGTGATCCACCTTGGCCCACTGGAATTTAAACTGCTGCGCATCCTGATAGAGGCCCCTGCCCGTGTGTTTTCACGTGACCAGCTTTTGGAACGGGTTTGGAGCAATTCGCTAGAGGTAGAAACCCGCACCGTGGACGTCCATATCGGGCGGCTGCGCAAACAACTGAATGCGGTGGCCAACGCTGAATATATTCGCACCGTGCGCGGTTTTGGATATTCATTGGATAAGGCTTAAGGCCACTTCGCCACGGGTGGCATCGACATCAGCACAGCTTCGGGATCATGGCCAGATTGCAGGCCGAAATGTGTACCGCGATCATAAACCAGATTGAACTCTGCATAACGGCCACGCTTGATCAGTTGTACATCGCGGTCGGTATCCGTCCACGGCTCATCACGGCGTTTTCGGGTAATGGGCAGGAATGCGTCCAGAAATGCGCGGCCCACGTCTTGGGTAAAAGCAAAATCGGCATCCCAGTTGCCCGTAGCGTGGTCGTCAAAAAAGATACCGCCAACCCCGCGTGGTTCATTACGATGCTTGATCATGAAATATTCATCGGCCCATTCTTTGAACTTTGGGTAGTAAGCAGGGTCATGTTGATCGCAAGCCTTGCGTAGAACATCATGGAAAAACGCGGTGTCTTCGGCAACTGCAACCATCGGGGTCAGATCCGCCCCGCCACCGAACCAACTGGCGCCGGGTGTCCAGAACATACGCGTGTTCATATGCACTGCTGGGGTTTTCGGGCTGTTCATGTGGGCGACAAGCGATACACCGGACGCCCAGAATATCGGGTTATCTTCCAGACCGGGGATGTTTTTTCGGGCCGCCATTGCCTTGATCATCATCGGTGACAGCGTACCATGCACGGTCGAGATATTAACGCCGACCTTTTCAAACAAGCGGCCACCGCGCATCACCGACATTAGCCCACCGCCACCATCTCCATCGGTACCGCGTGTGGTTTTACGCAGTTCAAACCGACCCGCAGGTTTATCCGCATATGGCCCCGTGACCTGTTCATCTTCAAGCAGTTCGAAGGCGTTGCAAATGTTATTGCGCAGTTCTTCAAACCAGCGCGATGCGGTGTCTTTGCGATTTTGTGCATCTGCCAGCATGAGGGTCTCTCCGAATGAGGATGATTTAATCCTGATTACTGAAATCAAAGCGGGTTTGCCAGCAAGAAAAGGTGAAAACCCACCGCTGTCTAAAATTTTCAAAAGTATATTAAACTGTATGTTTCCCTGATTGCTGGTAGGCTGTATGTTTTATGGGGGTAACATGGCCGAATATTTTGGTGACAACCACATCGTCGCGTTGCAAAAAGCCATACGCGCACGCGCCGAGATATTTGCCGAACAACCACTTTTGGCCAATGGCGGTAGAATCCTGAATATCCTCGATCCTGATAGTTATGGATGGGACAATGTGCGCGCAGATGCTGAACGTGACGGGTTTATTGGCCTAACCATGGTTGATCGGGATAAAACCCTTACACGATTGGCCAAGGAATTCGGTTCAGATATGGAATTCCCCTATTGGGAAGCCTTTACCGGATCGCCGTGTGATGTTGTCCCAGCTTGTGAGAAAATCGTTAACGGCTACGCCTTCCCGGATGGGTGGACACTGACCAGCCTGACCCATCCGGATGAAGAGACTATCGATCAATCTCAACAACTTAACCAAGCGACCGGCGTTGCACCGACACCTGCCTATTATCTGCGCGGGGATCATTTGCCTTCCGTTCTTACCTGCCTGCGAGATACACAAAACACGTTGATTGCCTGTGCATCTGCCACAATGCGGTATCATCCTGACGGGCCTCTTTCCGGTTGGTTGTTTGCAGGCGCAGTTTCGGTCAGCCCCGATCACCGTCGAAAAGGTTTGGGCGTTACGGTAAACGCAAAACTTCTTTGCGACAGCCACAAAGCATTCAGTTGGAATACTGTACTGGAACAGGCCAAAGCCGACAATGCTGCATCTGTCGGCATGATAACACGTTGTGGGCTATGCCAAATGCCCGGATTGGCCACCATAGTCGTTAATATGACCGGTGGTTATTTAACGAAATAACCCTAAATGTTTGGCCAAATGCGCCTTTGCCCTAAGCTAAGCTTCATCCGCTAATGTTTGCAAAATACGCAGCGCATCATCCTGTCGCCCGTCTGGTACAAACAAATGATCATGGTAAAAGCCCGATACCGGGTTCACACCCATGTTCTCTTTCGCAAGTTCTTTGGTAATGCGTGCAAGGAACCCAACGGCTTCAAGAGAGGAATGAATTTCAAGGGTAATCATACGGCAGGGAAATTCATAGTCCAAAGCTGCCGCCTCGGCCTCTTCTTTGGTTAATATCAGGGTTGTACCTTCTGCTTCCATAAACATCATGCGCGGTTCTAACATCGTTGGAATCGCATGATTTTTCAATGTCACGAAAACATATATACCATCCACAAGTTTCGTCTTCATCGACGATAGCAGCACACCAAGATTTGTCTCACCAACCATTTACGCCCTCTTTCAATGCGGCCTTAACGCCCCTTCCAAACCGGATCACGTTTTTCGGCGAATGCTTTGGCCCCTTCCAACTGATCTTCTGACGTATATAACGTTTTGACGGTGGGAAATTCGCTGTGCGTCATCATTTTCAACGCGTCATTGAACTTCATGTTTTCAGCTTCGCGCACAACTTCCTTGATCGCGGCATAGACCAATGGCGGGCCTGACGCCAGAAGTGCCGCCATTTCGCGAGCCTTTGACATCAGGTCAGCGGCGGGATGGATATGGTTGACAAAGCCCCAACGTGCGGCCTCTTCCACGTCCAGCCAACGGCCCGTGAACAACATTTCCATCGCGATATGATAGGGGATGCGTTTGGGCAGCTTTAGGGATGCGGCATCGGCCACTGTGCCGGATCGGATTTCGGGCAATGCGAATGAGGCGTGATCAGCAGCCAGTATAATATCGCACGACAGGGCCAGTTCCAATCCGCCACCGCAACAAATACCATTTACAGCCGCAATTACGGGCTTGTTCATATCGGGCAGTTCCTGCAAACCGCCAAAGCCGCCAACGCCGTAATCACCATCAACCGCATCACCGTCTGCAGCCGCTTTCAAATCCCACCCGGGGCAGAAGAATTTATCGCCGGCGCCTGTTACAATCGCCACACGCAGATCAGGGTCATCGCGAAAATCGGCAAAAACATCCCCCATGATACGGCTGGTCGCAAGGTCTATCGCATTGGCTTTCGGGCGATCAAGTGTCACTTCCAGCACAGCACCGTTGCGTTGGATTTTAATCGGGCTATCCGACATCATATTCTCCTAATCTGATCAAGGCATCAGCCGCAATCGCAGTTTGCGGCGTACATAAAAGCGGATTGATCTCTGCCTCTTCTATACGTCCCGCATGTTCCATAACATAACG
The DNA here is from genome assembly GCA_021775355.1 of Amylibacter sp. GTDB lineage: Bacteria > Pseudomonadota > Alphaproteobacteria > Rhodobacterales > Rhodobacteraceae > Amylibacter. The sequence goes on from JAJFHZ010000013.1 coordinate 77,579, forward strand.
TTGTAGCGCCATGATCGCGTCAACAATAGCACTAATGTTTGCAGCAGGTTGGCCCCGAAAACCGTTCAGCAACTTAGCGATCCGCAATTGCCCCAAAGCCTGTTCGACATCCGCAGCATTGCTCGGCACCAACAACGACATACTATCGGCCAAGAGTTCCGTCAAAACACCCCCGGCTGCAATGGTCAAAACATAGCCATGTGCAGGATCGAGAACCACGCCGACCAGCAATTCCGCCACAGTATTCGTGACCATTTCTTCGACCAGAAAACAATCCGTGGGCATAGCCTTTGCAGCGTTGACAACATCCACCGCATTCGCAAGGTTCAAAACCACGGCACCTGCTTCTGATTTGTGCGCAATACCCTGCCCCTTCAACACCACGGGAAACCCGATTTTATCAGCAGCTCGCCCTGCTTCATCAGTTGTAGATGCGACAAACGATTGCGGGGTCTGAACCCCATATGCGTTTAAAGACGTTTTGGCGTCAGCTTCAGTCAATGTTATTACATTTCCTGCGGTCTTAGGTTTCAAAACAGGTGAACAAATTTCATGGGTACCCCCACAAAAAACCGCCGCTTCAATGGCAGCCAGCGTTTCGTCCAAACCGTAAAACGGCACGATACCGCGGGCGACCAAATCGGTGGCAACATCTTCGGGCATATTTTCGGGTAATGACGCCGTTATCGCCATTGGCAGGCCCGAGGCTTTGGCAGCCGCTTCCACCCCTTCGATCACCCCATCCCATTCGGACAGATCGCAGCGGTCAGCCCGTGGAAAATCGCAAATCAGAACACCAAGGGCCAGATGCGTATCCATCATTGCGGTAAAAGCTTTGGCTAGCGCATTTGGATCACCCCATATATAAGTATGATAATCCAAAGGGTTGGCAAGCTTAACCATCGGGCCAAGGGCTGCGCGCAGATTATCACATTGGCTAAGAGTCAAGTCGGGAAAGGTTATATCGCGCCCAACGGCACTGTCTGCCATCAAGCTTGCCTCACCGCCTGAACAGGACATAGAGGCAATATTATTCGAGGCCAGTGGCCCAGCAACATGCAACAGTTTCAAGCTTTCCAATAGTTCCGGCAAGGAAGTAACTTGTGCTATTCCAAGCCGCCGGAACAGGGCCATTGCCCCCGCTTCACTACCTGCCAAAGACGCGGTATGTGAAATGGTCGCTGCTTGCGCCTGATCCGATTTTCCAACTTTCAGCACAACGATCGATTTGCCCAGTTTCCACGCCGTTGCTGCCAATGTTTCAAAACTTCGCAGATCGTCAATACCCTCAACATGCAACCCAAGGGCGGTCACACGCGGGTCGGCAAGTAATGCCGCACCGATATCCGACAGGCCAGTTTGCGCCTGATTGCCTGCGGTTACAACATATGCGATGGGCAATCCGCGTCGCTGCATGGTGATGTTAATCGCGATGTTTGACGATTGCGTAATGATCGCCACGCCTGTTTTCACCTGCACCCCACCATGCTGGTCAGGCCATAAAAGTGCGCCATCCAGATAATTGACAAAGCCATAACAATTGGGGCCGATAATGGTCATATCGCCCGCCGCGTCCAGTAATTGCGCTTGCAGATCGGCACCATCCGCATCTTCACCCATCGCTTCCAGATAACCGCTGGCAAAACAGACGGCCCCGCCTGCCCCCATGGCGCACAATTCACGCACAACTGCGATAGTCGCAACACGGTTGATACCGATGAAACACGCATCCGGGGCTTCCGGCAGGTCAGAAACCGCCCGAAAACACGGCACCCCTTGAATAGTGTCTTTTGATGGGTGGATAGGATAAATTGCACCTGAAAACCCGAATTCCTTACACTTCGCGATTACATTTTCACACCACGTACCACCGCCGACAACAGCTATACTTTTGGGGCGAAAAAGACGGTCTAATCCTGTCGCCATTTATGCCCCCAACGGACGCAGCAGTTCACGGCTGATAATGTGACGCTGAATTTCCGATGTACCGTCCCATATGCGTTCGACCCGCGCATCACGCCAGAAGCGTTCAATGGGGAAATCATCCATCAGCCCCATACCGCCATAGATCTGTAAAGTCGCGTCAGTCACACGCGCCAACATTTCGCTGGCGTATAGTTTGGCACTGGCAATTTCACGATTGGCGGGCAGGTTCTGATCCAACCGCCATGCGGCGGCCAGTGTAAGCCAGTCAGCCGCATCAATTTCGGTGATCATATCGGCGACTTGAAAGCCGATACCCTGAAATTTACCGATTTGCTGTCCGAACTGCTTGCGTTCAGCCGCATAATTCAACGCATAGTCAAAACAACGCCGCGCACGGCCCACAGACATGGTAGCCACCGTGATGCGCGTGGCGTAAAGCCATTCATTCATCACCGCAAAACCGCCATCGACCTGCCCCAATACTTGTGCTTGTGGCAATCTGCAATCATCGAAATCCAGAATACAATTTTTGTATCCTTTGTGACTAACCGAGTTATAACCCTGCCGCACATCAAAGCCTTTTGTGCCACGATCAACCAGAAATGTGGTGATACGCTTCTTTGGACCACGCGGAGTTTCATCAATGCCTGTTGCCACAAAAACAATAAAGAAATCAGCATGTTCTGCACCGGATATAAAGTGCTTTGAGCCATTGACAATCCAATCATCACCGTCCTTGACCGCTGAACATTTCATGCCGCGCACATCACTGCCCGCATCCGGTTCAGTCATTGCCAATGCATCCATGCGCTCACCACGTACTGCCGGCATAAGGTAGCGTTCAATCTGATCGCCCTTGCAGGCCATCAAAATATTTTGCGGGCGGCCAAAAAAGTGGTTCAACGCCATAGAGCCACGGCCCAATTCACGCTCTACAAGCGCAAATTCAACATGACTTAAACCAGCACCCCCTACAGATTCAGGGAAATTACAGGCGTAAAACCCCAAATCCAGAGTTTTCTGTTTGATTTCTTGTGCAACGTCTTTGGGCACAATACCTGTACGTTCCACCTCTTGCTCATGCGGGTAAATTTCATTTTCGACAAAACTGCACACGGTTTTGACGATCATATCTTGTTCTTCTGTCAGCCCGAAATGCATCTCTAACTCCTTTTTTCGCGTGGATCAGGCAGGGCAGCATGCGCCCTGGCCGCCGCCACGAGCCGTTCCATAACTTCAGGTTCGGGGTCACATGTGCGCCTTGTTTTCAGGCTGACGTGCAACATGAAATGATCACTCGTTGCCAATAATGTTCCGTCTTCTGCAAACATGCGATGATGGACTTTCAACTTTTTGCCCTCGCCCAATATGATTTGCGATTGCACGGTGATCATTTGGCCCGCATGGGCTTCGGCAATGTACTGGCAGCTTAAATCAACGGTGAAATAGCTAAATCCACTGGCGATATAGTCCGCATCCGCACCTATCTGCACCATGACATGATCCACGGCTAGCGAGAATACTTCGGCATAACGGCTTTCGTTCATGTGCCCGTTGTAATCTGTCCAACTGACCGGAACCATGCGTTCTGCACTTTGAATTGGCTTGGAAAAATCCGGTGTAACAGTCTGTTTAATCGACGATTGATGCGCATTTATCAAGGCACCCGCAGCACTGTCCTGGCTACGTAATGCACGCATCATGGCAACCAGATTATTATCACGTTTTTGTTCCAATTCACGGATCGTCAGATGGCCGGATTGGGCATCCGACTGATCCGCAATCATTGCAACCAATTCATCCGTCAATTCGGGCACATCCATCAGTTTCGTCCACGGCCACTGCAAACACGGGCCGAATTGATCAATGAAATGTTTCATGCCCGCTTCACCACCCGCAATACGGTAGGTTTCAAACAGGCCCATTTGCGCCCAACGCAGACCAAAACCGTAACGAATGGCATCGTCGATTTCATCTGTTGTGGCAATGCCATCCTTGATCAGCCATAAACCTTCGCGCCACACCGCTTCAAGGAAACGATCGGCGATATGGGCATCTATTTCTTTGCGCACATGCAATGGGTACATCCCCAAAGAGGTCAAAATTTCTTTGGCTTTCGCAACTGCATCCGCGCTGGTTATCGGCGATGGCACCACTTCGATCAAGGGCAGCAGGTACACCGGATTAAACGGATGTGTCACCATCACCGCGTCGGGGCGGTTCATGCCCACTTGCAGTTCTGACGGTTTAAAACCCGATGTCGATGACCCAATAACGGCATCATGCGGCGCGAAAGCTTCAATTTGAGCAAAAACCTTGTGTTTAATATCCAAACGTTCAGGCACGCTTTCCTGCACCCAAGCGGCGCTTTTTACGGCTTCCTCCAGAGTGTCACAAAATGTCAATATACCTTCTGCGGGTAAGGCCACATCATAAAGCATCGGCAAAACACGCCGCGCATTTGCCAGCACTTCACCTATTTTACGTTCGGCTTCCGGATCAGGGTCAAAAACGTTCACGTTCCAACCGTTTAACAAGAACCGCGCAAGCCAGCCCCCACCAATTACACCACCACCGATAATCGCTGCTGTTTTCGTCATATTTTCATTCCTATGTAAGGGATTCAGTGTGGCCATCGACAGGCAGTGCCATGCCTGAAATTTTTGATGCGGCCGGTGACGTTAGAAAAAGGGCTGCATCAGCAATATCATCCGCACTTACCCAGGTTTTCATCGACACACCTTTCACATAAATTTGACGGACGTCTTCAACATCTTTATTCGTCGCTGCCGCTTCATTTTGCAGGACCCGTTCCATACGGTCGCCCTCAACGGCACCGGGACAAATGGCGTTGACGCGAATGCCATAAGGGCCAAGTTCGCAGGCAAGCGTCTTCATCAACCCGATCACCCCCCATTTCGCTGTCGCATAGGGGCTGCGCATTGGGTAACCGAACATGCCTGCGGTCGATGACGTCAGGATGATAGAGCCCGATCCTTGGGCTTTCATATGTGTTGCCGCCCACTGGCAGAGCAAAAATGCCCCGTCCAGATTGGCGGCAATACAAGCCCGCCAATCAGCAAGTTGCAAATTCTCAATTGCACCTGCAGGGCCACCTGTTCCCGCATTTGCAAGGGCTACATCAACGCCGCCAAAAGCCGCGTCAACATCGCCGAGAAAGGACGCCATATCATCCGCATTGGTTACATTAGCAACACGGCCCAGAATTTCCGGCTGGATTTCCGCCAGTTCTGCAATGGCGGTCGCATCAATATCGCAAACCGCAACCCGTGCGCCGGACGCGTGGAATGCTAGCGCCAGAGCGCGGCCAATGCCGGCACCCCCTGCTGTTATCACCACCCTTTTAGGCACGCTCATCGTGGTGCGCGCTTGGTCAGATTCAGTTTTTCGCGCACCGCATCCGGCCCCATCACATTGGCACCCATAGCCTCGATAATAGTGACAGCGCGTGTGACAAGTTCGGCATTCGTCGCCAAATGACCTTTGGCCAACCACAGATTATCTTCCAGACCGACTCGTACATTGCCACCGGCCAAAACCGCTGCCGCTACATAAGGCATTTCATTGCGACCAATGGAAAAAGCTGACCAATTCCAATCGCTTGGCACGTTATTTACCATTGCCATAAAGGTGTTCAAATCATTGGGTGCACCCCATGGGATACCCATACACAACTGCACCAAAGCGGGCGATTTCAGGATACCTTTTTCAACCAGATTTTTCGCAAGCCACAAATGGCCCGTATCAAACGCCTCAATCTCGGGTTTCACACCCAAATCTTCCATCATGCTGCCCATAGCTTCCAACATGCCGGGCGTGTTGGTCATGACATAGTCAGCTTCGGCAAAGTTCATCGTGCCACAATCCAGCGTGCAAATCTCTGGCAGACAGTCAGCAATATGGGCCACACGTTCCTCGGCACTGGCCATATCTGTACTATTGGCCAATGGCAAAGGTGCATCCGGTGGACCAAATATCATGTCACCGCCCATACCAGCGGTCAGGTTCAGAACAACATCAATATCGGCATCGCGCACGCGGTCCGTCACTTCACGGAACATCTTTGGGTCGCGTGACGGCACACCCGTTTCAGGATCGCGCACATGGCAATGCACAATAGCAGCACCTGCTTTGGCTGCAGCGATAGCACTATCGGCAATTTGCTTCGGCGAACGCGGTACATGCGGACTGCGATCCTGACTGCTACCTGACCCTGTGACAGCACAGGTAATAAAGACGTTATTGTTCATAGCTAAAGGCATGAGAGTTTCTCCGGTTTATTTTTTAAAAGTGAACACTGGATTGACAGCTTTGACTATACCTATATAGACAAAAATCATGCCTATATGGACAAATATACCCGAACGACCGATTAACATTAGCTTTCTGTTGTTTGATCAATTTTCCAATAACTCTTTGGGGAATTGCCTGGAACCGTTGCGTGCCTGTAATTCATTCGTAAGTGTACCTATATTTCAATGGCAGTTTCTTACAATTGACGGGCAACCGGTTCAATCGTCCAGCGGCTCGCCAATCTTACCCGAAGGTGCATTAGCAGATATGGATCGTTGTGATTATCTTCTTGTGAATTCAAGCTATGATTACGAAAAACATGACACACCGAAAGCACGTATAGCATTCCAAAAGGCGGCAAAGCGGGCAAACACAGTAGTTGGGCTGGATACAGCTGCATGGTTGCTGGCAGCTGCCGGTTTGCTGACAGGGAAAAAAGCAACAATACATTGGGATGTTTTCGAAAGTTTCGAGGAAAATTTTCCTTCGGTTAACGCGGAACGCAAGAGAGTAATTGAAGATGGAAACAGGATTACATGCGCAGGTGCAATGTCTTCATTTGATTTGTCATTATCAATTATTACCAAACACTTAGGTCAATCTTCTAAAGTTGATTTGGAAGCATTTTTCATGCACCAAAACACAACCCAATTTGTTGATACTCCTTTACATAAGGCCCGTGATCCGTTGCTGAACAAAGCATTATATCTAATGCACAGCCATTTGGAAAACCCACTTTCCCGCACTTCTTTGGCCCGTAAATTATCCTGTCAGGCAAAAACTTTGGATCGCCATTCCATTGCAGAGTTCGGTGTGCCTATCGGACAGGTTTACCGTCACATCCGTCTTTCTGCAGCGCAACAATTGGTAACATCCACCTCTTTAAGTATTCTTGAAATATCCCTGCGGGCCGGATTTCAGAACCCAAGCGCCATGACCCGCGCCTATAAAGCACGTTTTGGCAAAACACCGTCGCAAAATCGCCACTTATAAACCCCCAACAGTCGCTTTGGTCTTTAAATCTTCACATATTAAGCTTATATTAGATTTGTTCCTTCGGGGACTATGGTGATAAACGCGCATGTAATAAACGGATCGGACCCGGGGGCGGTACCCGGCGACTCCACCAAAAATCCCTTCATTTGGGGGCGGTATGGGGTCGAAATAGGATCGACGGACGTCTAAAGATGTTAGCTTTTGCCCGGCAGACTGCCACCGTTATCGGCGTAAAATGTACAATTGCAAATGACAATCGTGCTCCGGTAGCTCTAGCTGCGTAAGCAGTTCGAAATATCGAAACTTAACTCCTTGCACTTAGCGGTGTAAGGCGGGGTTCGCAGGTACCTGGCAACAGAAACCTGCACTTAAATTACCAATATACACAATACATAACACCTAAATTGCCAAAATTTTCTGCTGCTCTTCGGTTTGTACAATACGCGCCACATCTTCTATATGTTGCATCGCAAACTGTACACGATGCGGTATAAACTTACGATTTGGATAGACCAAATACAGCGACGCCTCATTGTTCCAGTATGGGCGCAAAATGGGTACTAAACGCCGGTCCATTAATGCATGGCCGTAACCGGCAGATGCTATATAGGAAATTCCGACACCTTGTTCACATGCCGCTGTGATGGCTTCACCTGAATTACATTTAAGCCTACCGCGAACTTTAAACGATCTGATTTTGCCATCTATGTTGAATCGCCAAGGTGACAAGCCTGATAATATGCAGGTATGTTTTGACAGATCAGCCGGGTTTTGGGGCTGCCCGTGTTCTTCGAGATAACTGCGGCTGGCGGCGGCTATACTTGTGCGTGTTGCAAGCTGGCGTGCGATCAAATCGCTGTCTTCCAGTTGCCCTGATCGAATTGCGAAATCAAAGCCCTCGCGTTTTAAATCCACATGGCGCGCACTGAAATCTATTTCGATATCAACACCCGGATGTTGTGCGGCAAAGGCAGCTATTGCTGGTGCAACCACTTTATTTGCAAAGGATCCCGAAAGGGCAGCAATGCGCAATCTGCCCTCTAAACGTATATTGGATTCCGAAACGGACTGTAATGCTTCCTCCAAGTCATCCCACAGCGGATCACAACGCTCAAAAAACTCCTCGCCACGCGGTGTTAATTTGACCGAGCGTGTACTTCTGGCAAACAGAATTACACCAATGCGATTTTCTAGTGCTGAAATACGACGGCTGACATGGGCAATTGAAACACCCAAAGTATGTGCCGCAGAGGTGAATGTACCAGTTTTTGCAACGGCTAGGAATTCAGGAATACCATCTGTATTCATTATTACTGTATCGTAAATATAATTTGCATATTTAGCATCTAATGCCTTCAGCGGAAATAAACAATACTCATTTCATACAAACAGAAACTTAACGTACAGCCGTTGAAAAAGCTGTGCATGTATAAAATGGAGTAAAATATGATTAACCTTTTTCACATCAATTCTAGTTGTTCTACGGCAGTAAAAGCCGCCCTGAGCATTGTCGGTGAAAATTATAGTGTAAATGAAGTGGATTTATCCGCAAAAACCGATGAGTTTATAATAGCAAGCCCCCTTGGAAAAGTCCCTGTTGTTTCCTTGGACAATACAAGCATCATGGAGGGGGGCGCGATCAATATGTGGTTATCCGCACGAAACCCCGAAGCAGGTCTTATGCCAGCCCTTGATACAATGGAAGGTGCAGAAGCATTGAAATGGTTGTTCTATGCATACGGTACAATTCATCCGGTTTGGGTGCGCATATTTTTCCCTGCGCGTTTTGCAAATGAAGATGCGATCGCATCCGTGAAAAAAATGGCCGTTAATGATTTGTTTAAACTTTATGCATTGATCGACGAGCGACTTAGCAATTGTCCTTATCTTGCGGGTGACCGCTTGAGCCTTGCAGATTTATACTTTGCAGCCACCATTCACTGGGAAGCCAGTCTGGATGAAAAATTAACACTGCGCTTCCCTTCCATTGCGGCACACAGGGATCGTGTAATTGCACAGCCCGGTGTAAAAGCTGCATTCGCGGGTGAATTTGGTTATGCCCAAACCGCATAAAAAGCATAATACTTAATAAACGCCATTCCATACCGCCCTAAACCACCAAGGGCGGTATAACATCCCTTATAAAATATTTACCAATGAAGCCCAATCAAGGCCTTTTAAGTCACACCCAATGCTATATGCTATGGGTACTGGGACTGTTGAAAGCATAAAATGACAAACACAATCAACTACGCAGAGTTAATGCATAATGCCATGCGCGGACTTATGGCTGATTTGCTACGCAAGATTGGCCAAGATGGCCTGCCGGGTGAACATCATTTCTTTATTTGCTTTGACACAACCCACCCCGGTGTCGACATTGCTGATTGGCTGCGTGAACGTTATCCTGAAGAGATGACCATTGTGATCCAACACTGGTTCGACAATCTGACGGTTCTGGATGACAGGTTTTCAATTTCTCTTAATTTCAACGACACACCGGAAGCACTGGTTATTCCATTTGACGCGATCAAGACATTTGTTGACCCGACTGTCGAATTTGGCTTGCGGTTTGATCAGGATGAAGATGAAGAATCCTATCACGAAGACACCCCCGAAAGCCCGATGATGATGATCGATGATGATGACCTTGAAAAAGAGATCGCGCCAAAGAAAGACGCTGAAGTCGTATCTCTGGACAGCTTTAGAAAACCATCGCAGTAGAAATACACCTAGTTTACTTGTAACAACCAGTATACACTTAAAAAAACTAAGAGAAAACCAATGACCACAACACGCACAGAAACCGATAGTTTTGGCCCGTTGGAGGTTCCCTGCGATAAATATTGGGGCGCACAAACACAACGCAGCCTGATCAATTTTCCAATCGGTTGGGAAAAACAACCTGTGGCCGTAGTGCGTGCATTGGGCGTGATCAAGAAAGCCTGTGCACAAACCAATCTGGAATTGAAAAAACTGCCTGCACAAATCGCAGGGGCCATCATTACAGCGGCAAGCGAAGTCATTGACGGCCGCTTAGACGACCATTTTCCGCTGGTAGTCTGGCAAACTGGTTCCGGTACGCAATCGAACATGAACGCGAATGAAGTTATTTCAAACCGTGCGATTGAAATTTTGGGTGGTAAAATGGGGACAAAAACCCCTGTTCACCCCAATGATCATTGCAACATGGGCCAATCTTCAAACGATACCTTCCCGACCGCAATGCACATTGCCACGGCGATGGTCGCCCATAACGTGCTGATCCCCGGTTTGGAAAAACTGCACGCGGCTTTGGCACATAAAGAGGACGCCTTTAAGGACATTATCAAGATCGGACGCACCCATACCCAAGATGCAACCCCGCTGACATTGGGGCAAGAATTCGGCGGCTATGCTTTTCAGGTTAAACAAGGTATTGCGCGGGTCAAACGGGCCCTGATCGATATTTATCCGCTGGCTCAGGGTGGTACGGCAGTGGGTACCGGACTGAATACGCCGATTGGATGGGATGTTCAAGTTGCTGCAAACATGGCAGAAATCACAGGGCTGCCATTCATCACCGCGCCCAATAAATTCGAAGCATTGGCAGCTCATGATGCTATGGTGGAAATGTCCGGTGCACTGAAAACCGTTGCCGCTTCTTTGTTCAAAATTGCAAATGATATACGTTTTCTAGGCTCAGGTCCGCGCTGCGGCTTAGGCGAGTTGATGTTACCGGAAAACGAGCCCGGATCGTCAATTATGCCGGGCAAAGTTAACCCGACACAATGCGAAGCCTTAACCCAGGTCTGCGCCCATGTCTTCGGCAATGACGCCGCCGTCGGCTTTGCCGGAAGCCAAGGTCATTTTGAACTGAATGTATTCAAACCGATGATGGCTTATAACGTTTTGCAATCCATGCAATTGCTTGGGGATGCATCTGTAGCATTTACAGACAATTGTGTTAACGGCATTGAAGCTGATGAAGAACGGATCAGCACACTGATGTGGGAAAGCCTGATGTTGGTCACGGCATTGGCGCCGGAAATTGGCTATGACAATGCCACCAAAGTTGCCAAAACCGCCCATAAAAACCGCACAACACTGAAAGAAGAAGCTATTCGTCTTGGCTTTGTGGATGCGGAAACTTTTGATCGTGTGGTTCAACCAAAAGATATGATCGGGCCAAAATAACAGATACCCACGGACGGGAATCAGGTGCAAAAATGGCTGCGGCTCATCGGGGCCGTTTTTCCTTAGAACTTGTACATAATCCAAACCAGATAGATTTCTGGCAACTATGGGCTGTTTTAACCATTCAATTTACCCGACATAGCTGCACTTGATTTCAGCACGTCAACAAAGAGCTTTGAATTTATTAATGCTTTAAATTCAATAAAATACAGTAAATTATGCCCATTGATCATTTATTACTTAGAGTAAATAAGCAAATATTTATCCTTTTGTTAACCTAAATAAAATCAAAAATAATTTACAAACTAATTTGGTATATACACCGTCTTCATGTATAAGTTTCATCAGTAGTTAACCCGCAGCAAAAAGCGGGAAGGTAATATGTGTAAAACAGGCGGAAAAACAAGCGCGGAAAAGCTTGATTCACTGGCATTGTCAGCGGATCAATTGGTGCGTGTTTGCCCGCAGTTTCAAGCCACACAAAAATCACCTCCTTTGGAAAAGCAAAACAACAACTACATACAACGGCTTAAAAAAGAACACGGCAAAGTCTTAAATACGCCTTCATCAGGAACAATATACGACACAACCGATCCTGTGAACTTGCACGAAAACTCAGTGTTAAAGCTGAAACAACATCAAATGACGCCATTTTTACCTTCATCCCCTACCCTGAATATACAGGAAAGCCCAATAGGGCAGCTATCGGATACTGATCCTGAAAATATGATTAAACCACATGTGGGCACAGCAACACATGATGAACTTGCGCACAGTTCCGATACGTCAGTACTGAAATCTTATGTCAAAGCTACAAATGTCAATTTCAAACGATCAATGAAGGAAACTCATAAACGGCCTGTTACAAAAACTGTCGCAACACGTGCCTTACCATTTTCAAAAGAGACCCATGTCCGTGTCAAAATCATTTCACAAGAGGTTAATCTTGAAGGGAATGCACCGGACCCTGTAGCAACAGAGCGTTTTTGCTGGATGCAACGCGATGCCATTAAGCACTATCTGTGCATACAAAACATAGAAAGAAAACGCGCAGCGACAGAAGGGGCGGTTTACAAATCGTTCAAACACGATGCATAGGGCCGAGATCAAAAACCTCTATCAAATTTATAGAGTTATATAATGCCACAACAGTTTACATCGATACAGGTAAACGGCGATCCCATTAACGGTGGGCCTTTGACAGCTGGCATTCTGGAAACAGTTATTATCCTTGATGATGACAGCTTTTTAGAGCCAAGCACAACCGATACCGGCGATCAATTCAGTATTGGTGGCACTGGGTTCACATCATCGTCATGGCCAGGCTATACTGGCTCGGGTGTGGAAATTTACTCTGCAACGGTGAGCGGACAAACAGTAACTTTTGGCTACCTTACCTCATCAGGTGACAGTGTGGACGATTCCGTAGACAGGCTCGTTATCTTGACCGGTACAATCAACCCGGGCGATAGCATTACCGGCATCACAATGATCAATGCCGGCAATACCAATATCGACTACGGGACAATCCCCAGCATTGTGTGCTTTACGCCAGGCACCCAAATTACCACCCCCACTGGGCCTGCTGCCATTGAAACCCTGAATGTCGGCGATCTGGTCATTACTGCAGACAGCGGCCTGCAGGCTATTCGCTGGATCGGGACAAAATATATTTCAGGTGCCCGCCTGCAAGCCCACCCACACTTGCGCCCCATTCGGATCAAGGCGCACGCTTTCGGGCATAATCGCCCAGACAGGGATTTATTGGTTTCACAACAACACCGTATGTTTTTGAAATCGAAACAAGCGCAGCTTATGTTTGGTGAAACAGAGATTCTGGTTCCCGCAAAAAGCCTTGTGAATGACAAAACCATTATGGTTGATAGTCTAGTCAGGCAAGCAAACTATATTCATATCCTATTTGATCGCCACGAATTGGTTCAGGCCAATGGCAGCTGGTCTGAAAGCTTTCATCCAGGCGAAATGACCCACGATGCCATTGAAGAAGCGGCGCGAGCAGAACTATATGATATTTTTCCGGAACTGCAGACAAATCCAACCAGCTTTGGCCAATCCGTACGTCAGTCTATAAATACACGCGAGGCCAGTATGCTGTTTAGAACCTACGCATAAATACCAGCCTACAAGCAGAAAGTTTTGTTTAAAAAAAGGAAAACACACTTCGGTTTGGTTGCCGCAAAGGACTGGTTCCAACAGAAGTTTATTTAGCAACGCAACATTTCCACAAGATAACAGCCTGAAAGAACTAAATTATATCCACATCTTGTTTAATAGGCATGAAATTATAAATGCGGAAGGCATTGCATGTGAAGGTTCCCACCCCGTGGAAATGGCAAATGGAACTATCGAAGATGCCGCACGCACCGAATTGTTTGGTGTTCTTCCCATACCACGATGCAACTTAAACGAATACGGGGCATGTACCAGACACCTTACTACCGTAACAGAAGTATAATACTTATTCGAACAAATCCAAGTAATAGCGCAAATTATACATTAACTTGCACGTTTAATTCATTGCTTTAATGCAATTTATCATTAATCTTTAACTATATTTTAATAGAAGTTAATTTATTGATTTAAAAACTTAATCCCTGTATGAATAACGCGTCTAGTATCTAGTGACTTTTCTTACCTAGTAATCAATAAGCTCAGACCCACAACAAGATGGGCTAAGAGTATAATGAGACGGGCAGTTTGGATCACTCACGATAAGATGTGGCGTACCTGCTTACAAGAGCGGTGAATACAGGTAAGTGCCACAGACATTTACATCATTTCAGGTCAACGGGGACCCATTGAATGCCAACAGGCTAAGAGTTGGCAATTCTGAAACCGTGACGGTTTTAGATGACGATGGTTTTTTAGAACCAAGCACCCAGGACACAGGCGACCAATTCAGTATTGGTGGTGTCAATTTTTCCTCTAGTGCTTGGCCCGTTTATCCAGGGACGGGGTCTGGGGTTGAAGTCTATTCGGCGACTGTAAGCGGGCAACCTGTGACGTTTGCATATCTAACAGCATCAGGGGACGGTATTGACGATGGCGTCAACAGAATTGTTGTTCTTACGGGCTCAATGTCCCAAGGCGATCAAATTCGCAATATCAACCTATTATCAGGTAATAGCAGTGTTCCCTATGGCAGCATCCCCAGCATTATCTGCTTTACCCCCGGAACTATGATTACAACACCCCGTGGACCTGTCCCTGTAGAACATCTGTGCGTTGATGATTTGGTCATCACTGCCGACAACGGACTACAGGCAATTCGCTGGATTGGTCACAAACGCATCACTGGCGCACGCCTGATGGCCTTTCCAAAATTACGTCCGATCCGCATTCGCAAGGATGCATTCGGCCCCGGCACACCCAACCGCGATATGCATGTCTCGCCACAACACCGCATGTTGATCGACGCCGACCGCGCCCTAATCAATCATGGCGAACGTGAAGTTCTGGCACCGGCCAAGGGCCTGATAAACGACTACAGTATAACTGTTAATTACAAAGTTAAGTATACGGATTATATTCATATTCTATTCGACCGGCACGAGATCATTTTTGCAAATGGAGCACCCACTGAAAGCTTTCACCCGGGTCACATGTCTTTGTCCTCCATTGACGCGGCCCCACGTGAAGAACTGTTTATGGTTTTCCCCGAATTGCAGGACGATACGAACACATATGGCCCTGCCGCGCGAAAAACCCTGCAAGTCGGTGAAACCATGGCCCTAGAGGAAGAAGGCTTTTCCTTGTTTGCCGACTAAGGCATGATGCCATAAAAATCATAACGTACTATAATCGGCGGCATACCCATAACCTTTGATGTACACATTTGTGCAAAACACGACAGGAGGCTATAATCACCCTTCCCCATATCATTAGCCAACTCGACCTTGGCCGCCCTCAAAAACATTCCTTAACCTTGCGCGGTCATCGTACCAGTGTGTCGTTGGAATATCCGTTCTGGCAAGCTTTCATAAAAATTGCACATGAAGAAAACATACCGATAAACGCGTTGGCAACCCAAATAGATGAGGCCCGTAAGGTTGATGCGGGACTTGCCAGTGCCATTAGATTATTCGTACTTAGCTGGTACCAACGTCGCGCTTCGTAAGTTTCAGATGAATACCGTCTTTGGAACGCACGGTGAGATGGGCCACTGGAACCGGAGCTTTGCCACTTGGTTCCAATTTAAAGGCACGCACGATCATTGCCAGCATCAACACACCTTCTATCATCGCAAAACCGGCCCCTGTGCAGACCCGTTGACCGCTTGAAAACGGCATGTAGGCTTTTCGTGCGCAAGCCCGCGTTTCATCGGTTTTCCAGCGATCGGGATCAAACACGTCCGGCCTATCCCAAAGCCGCTCATGACGTTGAATATGCCATGGACTAAGCACAATCTGGCTACCGACCTTAATCTCGCGTTCACGGAAGCGCTCGGGCTGTAGCGTTTCACGGATCATCATCGGAACAGGCGGGTAAAGCCGCAAAGCTTCACGAAACACATCGCGGGTGAAGCGCAGTTTCGACAGGTTAGCAAAACTTAGTTCGTCAATTCCCATCACCTCTGCCGCAACCCGATCTTGTGTGCCTTGATCAACTGCCAGCAAATACAACGTCCATGCCAGCGCACTGGCAGATGTTTCATGACCCGCCAGAAAAAATATCGCCACTTGATCAACCATTTCATCGGGTGAAAACATAACCCCTGTAATTGGGTCTTTGGTGGTCATGATCTTGGTTGCCAAATCATCGGGGGCTGTGCCTGCTTTTATCTGCGCGAACCGGTCCTGCGTTAGCTGCGTTAACAACGCACGAATATCCGCACTGGTCTGGTGTGTGCGACGGCTTTGCAATCTCGGGATCCATTTCGGGGTTTTCAAAAAACTTGCGATATTCAACAAGGGTTGCGTGCGCTGGTATTCACGGAATTTATCAAACACCTGCTTGGCAATATCATCCGTAATAGGAATGGAGAAAAGCGTGCGAAAAATAATGTCTGCGGCCATTTGGCTGGCCTGTTCTTCAATCTCAACAGATCGTCCATCGGCCAACCCATCCAACCGTGCAACCGCCGCCTGCCCTGCGTCAAGCATAGAAGGGAATACATCACGCAACCGACCGCCTTCAAACGCCGGATCAATAATGCGTCGTTGCCGTTTCCATATCTCGCCATTGGTTACGAAAACACTGTCGCCCAACAACGTATATAAAGCCCCTTTGATAATCTCTGATTTTGGGAAATTGTCGGGGTCTTTATTCAGGATATGGTCAACCAATGTAGGATCGTTGATGAAATATGATTTAAAGAACGGCAAGCGAAACTCGGCCATCCATGCGCGGTAAAGTTTCGCAGGTTGTGATGCAAAAATATCTTTGCGAAACAATCTGATATGAGTGAGTATCGAAACCTTATCAGCACGTGCCATTGGCTTTGGCGGAATAAAATCCTTACTCATTTCGGGGCCTCTTGGCTGGTGTATTTATTCACTGCACGGGTGATAACAGATGGGCTGGGGGCGCGATCTTTGAACCGTGTTTCCAATGTCACAGGCCCACCTGTAATCTGGAAATAATCATAATCACGCGGGCGATCGAAATGGCAGAGATACTGAAAATGCATCCGAAAAAATTTCCATTTGATTTTGGCAAAATATTCCGGTGACAAGGTTTGGGAAAAAGCGGCAGAAAATGCCAACGGCCATTTGTGACCACCTTTGGGGGCCACACCGCTGACAGATGCAGGATCGCACAAAGCAAATGTACAACCGTCGCCGGGGGCCGTAACATCAACCCATGTCAGTTCTTCACGTTGGCATAAATAATTCAAATCACGCCGTAAAATCCACGCTTTAGGTAAAAAACTGACCATCGGTACCACATGACCAAGGGTCAGAAAGCTTAGTTTCGGCCCCTTTTCAGGTATTCCCAATCGACGGATAAGATCGGCCAGAATGGACACGGATAAATGTGCGCCCGATGAATGACCCACCACCAGAACCTCGTCCACATCGCTTATAAGGGCGGCATGTATATGGTCGGCAAACTCTTCCATCCGTATCATCAGTTCCGGGGGAATATCCCCGCCATATTGCGCCGAAAATGCATAATCATGCATCAAGTAATAAGCGTATATTTTATTGTCCTTCGATTTGAACCATATCATCACCGCAGACAAAACCCCGAAACCAACAATAAGGCCAAGCGTCCAATGGGTGTAATCCGCAACTTCATGATAAGCAAAATATCCCAGTAAAAGCCCCAGCATCAACTGCCCAAGAAGCACAACAACAGGGTAAAGGGCCGCAATAATCGGCCCCTTTTGCAACTTCGCCAACCGCAACAACGACCCTGTTGAAATATAGGCCCAGGCAGTACGCGCCAATAACCAGAAACTGCCCGCAATCGATCGTTTCATCGAGGCTTGCACAATGTCAGACCACAGTAAAAACTCGAACTCTGTATGGGTTTTCTGGCCCTCAATCGATGTATCCACCGTCCAGCCATAATTCTCGGCCTTCCCCCTCTTGCCCTTCAATGTCAGATCATAATCTGAAACGGCAGCCTGCATGGCACCTTCCGTGCGATACAACTCACGATACCTGCGCGGCAACATCGGGTCATAGCCCGGTATGTAAAAGACTTTACGTTGTTTAACCTGTTGCGCCTGTTTTGGCATTATTGCACGCCCATTTACATATATTTGGCAAACTATAGGCGGGGAGTTCGCATAAAGTAAGGCGACAATAGGCCCTAACCGATTGCACCTAGCGCCGGGAATACTTCCAACAACCAGAAAGAGAAGCTGGAAAATGCGCCCGTTATCAACATCACGCCGACAAGTACCAACATTCCACCCATGATTTTCTCTACCGTTCCCATATGTCGCTTAAAACGGTTCATGACCCCGATGGCCCGGTTGATAAAGATCGCCGCAATAATAAACGGCAACCCCAGCCCGATAGCGTAAGTTGCCAGCAGCACTGTCCCGCGTGTAATCGATGCTTCTTGTGCCGCCAATGACAGTATCGTGCCTAGAATAGGGCCTATGCACGGGGTCCAACCAAAGGCAAACGCCAAACCCAGAACATAAGCACCAAAAGCGCTGCCACCACGATCCCCCGCATCCAGACGCATATCGCGGTGCAAAAACGGAAGAGTGAAAACACCAAGAAAGTGCAAGCCGAATAGAATGATTACACCACCTGCAATACGCCCCATAACTTCTTGATATTGTAAAAATACTTGCCCAAATGCTGATGCTGCAAAGCCAAGGAAAATAAATACCGTCGACAAACCCAAGGCAAAGAAAATCGCCGCGACAACGGCCGGTTTGTTCGATACTTTTTCATCCGCCATCTCGGCCATCGAAATTCCACCCATATAGGCCAAGTAAGGCGGCACAATCGGCAAAACGCAAGGTGACAGAAAACTGATCACGCCCGCAAGCAGGGCCACGATCAGGGACGGCATCAGGGCCGCATCAAACAGGTCAATTCCAAACATGCGCCCCTTGTAGCGATGCATTTCATCCACGTCACGTACCATTAAGTCACATATGCGTGGACTTTTGTTACACGCCCGCTTAATTGCAAATATATGAACTGGAATGCCGAACTTGATGCGACCGGGCTTTTATGCCCCCTGCCCGTGCTGAAGGCACGCAAACGTCTGAACGCATTGGAAACAGGTCAGATTTTGAAAATGCTGGCGGATGATCCTGCCGCCATTGTCGACGTGCCACATTTTTGCACTGAACAAGGCCATAAATTACTGCAACAAACCGTTGAGGGCGATG
The DNA here is from genome assembly GCA_021775355.1 of Amylibacter sp. Classification (GTDB taxonomy): domain Bacteria; phylum Pseudomonadota; class Alphaproteobacteria; order Rhodobacterales; family Rhodobacteraceae; genus Amylibacter. Next base: position 96,816 of record JAJFHZ010000013.1, read on the forward strand.
CACAGGTTTATTTCCTGCAAAAAGCCTGATCGCCCCCGTCATGGAATGTCAAAAGGTTTTGCCTTTATATATACATAGGTTGCCTTTGGGTAATGGACATTCGGAAAATTATGGTCAAGGGCGGCAATGCGGACAAAGAGGCCATTGGTTATCAAACTTAGAATGTCTGCTCAGTGATAGACGTTGGCGTTTGTGCATGCTAGCTAGCACGCATGAAGAACTTGGTTCAGAAATACCGCGCTCAGCGCCAATATCGGATTATGTTTCCGGCCTGACACGCCGGGTAAGGTGGTTTATTTCTGGACGTCAGTTGTGTGCCCCTCACAGAGAAAGGTTATTTTCATGTCCCCTAAATCGCCAACGCTACACCTGCTGTGTGGCAAGGCCGCTTCAGGAAAATCCACTTTGGCTACTACACTTGCTTGCGTGGACGGGGCTGTCGTGATTGCGGAAGACGCGTGGTTGAACACACTTTATTCGGACCAAATGTCTTCAATATCGGATTATGTGCGCTGTGCTACGAAATTGCGGAAGGTTATGGGCCCTCACGTCGCATCTTTACTGAATGAGGGCATCTCGGTTGTGTTGGATTTTCAAGCGAATACAATCGAAGCACGTAGTTGGATGCGGGGCATCCTTGAGCAAACTAAGGCCTCACACAAGCTGCATGTGTTGTGCGTTTCAGATGAGATTTGTATTGCGAGGTTGCGCGCTCGTAACGCAGCTGGTAACCACCCGTTTGCTCTGACGGAAGAACAATTTTCTCAACTTTCCAAGCATTTTATCTTACCTACACGAGATGAAGGTTTCGATATCATTATACACAAAACTGACGATGCTGACCGATAGCGGACGTTTGCAGCTCTGTAAGGAATAGGCTATTTGGGCTCAAGTTGCTCATATGACTAATTTACTCAGATGACCGCTTTCCCTATCGCTTTGTCCAAAAGGCAAAGGTTTGCATCAAAAAGGCAAAACCTTTTAGCATTCCACACCTGTTTTCCCTAGAATTCATAGCTATATCCGCTATTGTTGCAAAAATTGCATAGCTGGGGACCATCATGGATTGGGATAAATTACGCATTTTTCATGCGGTGGCCGACGCAGGCAGTTTGACCCATGCGGGCAATACGCTACATCTGTCACAATCCGCTGTCAGTCGCCAAATTCGGGCGTTGGAAGAAAGTTTGGATGTAATCTTGTTCCACCGTCATGCGCGCGGCCTGATACTGACCGAACAGGGCGAACTGCTGTTCGATGCAACGGCCGAGATGTCCAAAAAACTGGAAAGCACCGAGGCCCGCATTCGCGATGCCGAAGATGAGGTTTTTGGCGAATTGCGCGTCACCACAACCACAGGCTTTGGTACGCTCTGGCTCGCTCCGCGCATTGGCAAGCTATATGACAAATATCCCGATCTGAAAATTGATCTGGTACTGGAAGAGCGCGTGCTGGATTTACCCATGCGCGAAGCCGATGTTGCCATTCGAATGAAAGAACCCAGTCAGGCTGATCTGGTGCGCCGTCGCTTGATGACGGTGAACATGCGATTTTATGCAACACAACAGTATTTGGATAAATTTGGCACACCGCAAAGCCTCGAGGATCTGGCAAACCACCGCATTTTAAGCCAGAATCTGACAGCACGACAGGTCAATGAAAGCGTGAAATGGTTAAAGCCCATATTAAATGCTGATCATACGTCACACTTAACCGTAAACCACTACTTCGGCGTATTGCAGGCAACGGTGAATCATGTGGGTATTGGTGCATTGCCGGCCTATGTCAGTAAGAAATTCCCGGAGCTTGTTCGCGTTCTACCTGATGAGGAAAGTCAGGAAATACCCGTATTTTTAGCTTACCCCGAAGAATTACGACACTCGAAACGTGTTCAAGCCTTCCGTGATTTCATAGTAGAAGAAATACGCGCGTATAATAAAAGCAACAACGATACCAAGTAATTCAATAGCTTACATGAAACCAGTATTGAGATATTATCAGCCATGCACGTAACGACTAGCGGGTATACCAAAAACGCACCCTAACTGCACTTGTCGTAAACACTTCCAGTATATACATGAAGTCTCGAAGCAGCGCAGATGAGCAACACTGTTGCGTTCCTGCATTGTTTCACCTCCCTGTTGGACTTCAAGGCCGAGCTTTGCTCGGCCTCTTTTTTTGTCATATGGACTTTTTAGCACAAGCTTATGCCGATTTAACCATTCCGCCCTTCCCCTTTTGACATTAGACCAGTAAAAGGCCGCAAACATGTGCATCTTGGGGACTCTTTCATGACCATCGAGCCGGAAATTACCGAAACACTGATCGCAGACCACGGATTGGCACCGAATGAATATGCCGAGATCATTCGTCTATTGAACCGCACCCCCAGCTATACCGAACTGGGTATTTTCAGTGCGATGTGGAACGAGCATTGTTCCTATAAGTCTTCCAAGAAATGGCTGCGCACCTTACCCACGGAGGGCCCGCAAGTCATCTGTGGTCCGGGTGAAAATGCAGGTATCATTGATATTGGCGATGGTGATGCGCTGGTGTTCAAAATGGAAAGCCACAACCATCCGTCCTATATCGAGCCTTATCAAGGTGCAGCGACCGGCATGGGTGGTATTCTGCGCGACGTGTTCACCATGGGCGCGCGCCCCATTGCGGCGATGAACTCACTCTCATTTGGCGAAGTTTCCCATCCTAAGACCAAATCCCTGATTAACGGGGTGGTTGAAGGTATCGGCGGCTATGGCAACTGTTTTGGCGTACCAACCGTGGGCGGCGAAGTCCGGTTTCATGAAGCTTACAACAGTAACTGTCTGGTCAATGCATTCGCCGCAGGCCTGGCTAAAACCGACAGCATTTTTTACTCTGCCGCCAGCGGTATCGGTATGCCGGTTGTTTATCTGGGTGCCAAAACAGGCCGCGACGGGGTTGGCGGAGCCACAATGGCATCCGCAGAGTTTGACGACACGATAGAAGATAAACGCCCAACCGTTCAGGTGGGTGACCCGTTCACTGAAAAACGCCTGATGGAAGCCACACTGGAATTGATGCAAACCGGCGCGGTGATTTCCATACAAGATATGGGTGCGGCTGGCCTGACCTGTTCTGCTGTCGAGATGGGTGACAAAGGCAATCTGGGTGTGAAATTGAACCTTGAAGACGTGCCAATTCGTGCTGCTGACATGACCGCCTATGAAATGATGCTTTCTGAAAGTCAGGAACGCATGTTAATGGTGTTACGGCCCGAATTGGAAGCCAAAGCCAAAGCCGTGTTCGAAAAATGGGACCTGGACTTTGCCATAGTCGGTGAAACCATTGCCGAAGACCGCTTTTTGGTTTTACATAACGGTGAGGTTAAGGCCGATTTACCTCTAAAGGCCCTGTCCGGCACAGCACCCGAATATGACCGCCCTTGGGTGGAAACACCTGTTCCCGCAAAATTAATCGATGCACCATCAGTGGATGCAGCTGATGCTTTGCTGAAACTGGCAGGTAGTCCGAATTATTCATCACGGGCCTGGGTTTATGAACAATACGACCAAATGGTGATGGCCGATACAGTTATGCGCCCGGGTTCAGACGCAGGTGTAGTACGCATTCACGGCACCGAAAAAGCCGTGGCGTTTACGTCCGACGTGACCCCGCGCTATTGCATGGCCAACCCCTATGAGGGTGGTAAACAGGCAGTTGCGGAAGCTTACCGAAATCTGTGTGCAACAGGTGCCAAACCATTGGCAACAACAGATAATCTGAACTTCGGAAATCCTGAAAAACCTACAATTATGGGCCAGTTTGTTGGCTGTATAAAGGGCATTGGTGAAGCTGTTGCAGCACTGGATATGCCAATCGTTTCGGGCAATGTCTCGCTTTATAACGAGACCGATGGGATCGGTATTTTACCGACACCCACCATTGGTGCGGTAGGCTTGCTGACCGCGTTAGATCAGATGATCCGCATGTGCCCGAATGACGGGGACGCTTTGGTTCTGATCGGTAAAACCGACGGCCACTTGGGGCAATCTGCCCTGCTGAAAGAGCTGTTCGGACGTGAAGACGGCGATGCACCGCACGTGGATTTAGCAGCGGAAAAAGCGGCGGGTGAATTTGTACGTTCTGCCCACGCAAACGGTTTGATTACAGCAGCACACGACCTGTCCGACGGCGGTCTGGCCTTGGGCGTTGCGGACATGGCAATGGCAGCAGACGTTGGCGTGACCGTTCAAGGCGGTGATACAGGCTGGTTCTTTGGTGAAGATCAGGCGCGCTACCTGTTGGCAACCAAAGACGCCGGTGCGTTGATCACGGCAGCCAAAGCTGCAGGTGTCGAAGCGGCCGAAATCGGTAGCTTTGGCGGTAGCGACATTATTATGGGCGAAAGCAAGGTTGCTTTGGCTGATGTTAAGGGTGCTTTTGAAGGCGGCATCGCCAACATTGCAACATAAAAGCACGACCACCTGAAACGACACGCGTGTTATGGCCCTGTCGTTTTTGTGTTCGACAGTACACACATTGCTTTATAGGCTTCCCAAAACAAATATGGGGTGCCTGAATGTCTGCACTTACAAAAAAGCAAATCAATGAATTCTGGCAGGTTGGCGCGCTCACCATTCAAGATGCAATCTCGCAAAAAGAACTGGCTGATCTAAACACCGCATTTTCACAATGGGTAGAAGAAAGTCGCGCCTATTCGGAAGCTTACGGAACAATTCTGGATGGTCGCCCCCGGTTTGATGTGGAGCCGGGCCATTCAAAAGACCAACCTGCTTTGCGGCGCGTAGCATCCCCGACCGAGATTTCCAGTGTATGTGAACATACCACATTCGACAGCCGGATTGGTGATTATGTAGCCGATCTGCTGGGCCCAAATATTCGGTTTCATCATGCAAAAATGAATTCTAAATTACCAAATAGTAAAACAGTAGTGAAATGGCATCAGGATTTTCCGTTTGATCCGCATTCCAACACCGATCAAATTACCGCTCTTTTGTTTTTAAACGACGTCACACCAGAAAATGGCCCGTTAAAAATTGTACCGGGGTCGCACAAAGGTAAGCTGCATTCCCTGTGGCACGGCGGACAGTTTACAGGTGCGATTGATGACGCAGAAATTCCTGATTTTGAAGCAAATGCCATTGAATGTTACGGACTGGCCGGCAGCCTGTGCCTAATGCATGTCTGTTTAGCCCACGCATCTGGCGAAAACCGTTCATCCGGGCCGCGAACCTTGTACATAAACACCTATGCTGCAGCAGATGCCGTTCCTTTGTCCCCTTTTGCGGTACCAAGCACACATGCGGGGCGTATAGTGCGCGGGGTTGACCCAAAAACCATCCGGACCACTGCGTTTGATCTGGAATTTCCCGAAATCCCCAAAGGTGCATCATTTTTTGTGCAACAGGCTGGTGGAAACTAGGGCGATCTTGTAAACAGGCCGCAAGATACACAAGTATTATTCAAAGAAGGATACCCAAATGGCCATAGAAGCCTCTGAAATCGAAACCCTTTTACGCGACGCTTTCCCCACAGCCGACATAATGGTCGACGGGGCTGACGGCGTTCATATGGCAGCTCAGGTCATTGCAGAAGAGTTCAAAGGCAAAAACCGCGTGGCCCAACAACGTATGGTTTATGCGGCATTAAAGGGTAAAATGGACGGTCCCAACGGGGAATTGCACGCATTGGCTTTGACGACGAAGGTGAAGGAATGATCAGTGATATCATTGGATGGGCGATGCTTCTTATATTTTTTGGCAGTATATTTATTGCTATTCGATTTGTTTACATCCTCTTTTCACCACCCAAAAAATGGAATGCGGAAACAGATAAACATATAACAACAGCCAGTGGCTCTGGCGGAACGGCTGGCGGAGGGTATACAACGACACATAACGTGCCAAAAGATGCCCAAGCCCAGGCAAAAATGTATATACCAAAAGATAAAAATTAATGTTGTGAGTGCTGGAAAGTACGGATGTATTCTCGCCGATACTTACCATTGTCATATTTCTATTGATTGTTTATCTATCTGTTAAAGTTTACTTGCCGTTCAGACTGGCGAAGAAAAAACAAGGACCAAACATATGACTGATGCAAACGCACAAATCAAAGAAACAGTTACAGACAACGATGTTGTTCTGTTCATGAAAGGCACGTCAGAGATGCCGCAGTGCGGGTTCTCATCCCGTGTGGCTGGTGTGCTGAACTATATGGGCATTGACTACAAGGACGTGAATGTTCTGGCTGATGAGGCAATCCGTCAGGGTGTGAAAGACTTTTCCGACTGGCCGACAGTTCCACAGCTTTATGTCAAAGGTGAATTCATAGGTGGTTGTGACATCATCACAGAGATGACCCTATCAGGTGAGTTGGACACGATGTTGGAAGAAAACGGCGTGGCTTTCGACAAAGATGCCGCCGACAAAATCCGCGCATCCAACGCTTGATTAAAGGGCACTCAAGCGGTGCCCTTTTCTTCCAAGATTACGACCATACGTTCCATTGCCTCTAGGGCAGTGGTTAGATGTGTTTTCGTGTCTGTAAGTTCTTTCTCTTTGCCCGCAAGCGCATCTTCCGCAGTTTTCAAATTTGCCTGTGCCGCCTTTAAGTTACCCTTCAATTTGCCAATTTCTGCGGTAACTTCACTGGCCAGCGGCCCGCCTTCATTGGCCCGACCTGCTGCGGCCAGTTGATCCTCCAAACTTGCGGTTTTATCGGCCAGCATCAAACCGGACATCAACAACATCCTGTTTTCAGGAATGCGCCCCATAGCCCCCGTCAGGGCTTGTGCCTCTAGGTCCAGCAATGCGGCGGCCGAATGCAAAAACGGCTCTTCACCCGCTTTACATACAACATCAAAATTACGACCACCGATGTGAATTGTAATCTCCGGCATATTATTTGCCCTCCACAAGTGGCGTTAGTTTTTCTAAAATGACATTTACTTCCATTAGGTCTGTGTCTCGTTGGGCCTGTAAAGCTTCCAGTTCAAGCTGCATTGCGGTATTTACCGTATCTGCATCCAACACATTATCCTTAAGCCCCGTGCGTATCTGTTGCAAAGCACCACGCAATTCACGTGTACGCTTAAAATAAGCATCCGCTTTCGCCTCGGACTCGGCAAGTCTGGTTTTAAGCGCGCCAACATCAGCACCCTCATCAACAGATGTACCGCCTGCTGCTTCTAGCTTTTGCAATTTACCCTGAAGCACGGTGATTTCTTTCAAGGCATCCGCCTTTGCAACTTGGGCTTGCTCAAATGCGGCTTGAAGCTTCGTTATCTTATCTTGTGCAGCTTTAGTATCCACGACTTGTTTGTCGGATGTTGCAGCATTTTTAGTTAAAGTCGCAAGATCGGTATTCAGAGCGTTGATTTTTTCATCTTTTTCAACTCCGGCTGCTTCCAGAATGGATATCTGTTTGGAAAGGTTGGCGTTTTCATCCACGCCTGTCTGTGTATCCGTCTCTTTCTCAAGGTTTGCCAATGCAAACTTGAAACGTCTTTCTAATTTTCTAACTGCCCGCATCTTGCTCCTCGCTGCCAAATTCAATTATTTGATTCGAAAACATATCCACTTAATTATGCATTTTTCCCAATAAAAAACAATTCAATGCGGCAATAACTTCGCGTAATAGCATACATCCGCTTGACCCATCCCAAATGCTTGTTATCACAGGTTACGAAACGCCTTATCTTTTAGCTGCCATAAAGGGCCCGCGCCGTGGAATTATCAGACCTGAAAACCCAACATCCCGACCATTTCAAAAAAGCCGCCGCCATCCGCATTATGGCGGCCGACGCAGTACATGCTGCCGCTTCCGGACATCAAGGCATGCCTATTGGCATGGCGGATGTCGCCACAGTCTTATTTGAGAAACACCTGAAATTCGACGCAAGCAACCCAAACTGGCCTGATCGTGATCGGTTTATTCTGTCTGCGGGCCACGGTTCTATGTTGATTTATGCATTACTGCATCTGACTGGCTACAAAGACATGACCATTGATCAGATCCGCAACTTTCGCCAAGCAGGTGCTATCACTGCGGGACATCCTGAGTACGGCCATGCATCCGGGGTGGAAACCACGACAGGGCCATTGGGCCAGGGCATTTCCAATGCGGTTGGTTTTGCAATGGCAGAACAAGCCTTGCAAGCACGGTTCGGCAAGAAAGCGGTTGATCACTATACTTACGTGATGGCTGGCGACGGTTGCTTGATGGAGGGCATCAGCCATGAGGCTATTGGCCTTGCAGGCCGCCACGAGCTATCCAAGCTGATCGTTATGTGGGATGACAATAATATCACCATCGACGGCACAGCTGAGCTGTCTGACCGCACGGATCAATTGATGCGTTTCGAGGCTGCCGGCTGGTCAGTCTTTGCCGTTGACGGGCATGACCCTGCTGCCATTGATCGGGCTTTATCCGAAGCCAAAAAATCCCCGAAACCGTCTATGATCGCTTGTAAAACACATATTGCTTTGGGTGTTGATGGTGTTCAGGATACTTCTGGCGGGCATGGCTATAATATCAAAGGCCCGCAATTAGCACAAATGCGCGAAGCTTACGACTGGCCCTACCCTGCATTTGAAATCCCGGCGGATGTCAAATCAGCGTGGGAAGCCATCGGGTCACGTGGGGCCACGGCCCGTGCTGAATGGCAAGCTGCGTTTGCGACCCTATCAGGGGCCAAACAGGCAGAGTTTAATCGTTGTCTTGCAGGGGAACCTTCCAAGAAATTATCTGCGGCAGTCAAGCGCCTGAAGCGTGAGATATCTGAAACACAGCCCAAAAAGGCCACACGCCAATCCAGCCAGATGGCGTTGGAAGTGATCAACCCGATCATGCCGGAAATGATTGGCGGTTCAGCTGACCTGACGGGTTCAAATAACACACTGACAGCCGGATTGGGCACGTTTGAGCCGGGCAACCGCGGTGGTCGTCACGTTTATTGGGGCATCCGCGAACACGGTATGGCAGCGGCAATGAACGGTATGGCTTTGCACGGTGGTATTCGTCCCTATGGCGGCACGTTCATGTGCTTCACTGACTATGCGCGTCCTTCCATGCGTCTGTCCGCTTTGATGGAAATTCCAACCGTTTACGTGATGACCCATGACAGTATCGGCTTGGGCGAAGACGGCCCGACGCACCAACCAGTTGAGCATTTGGCGATCAGCCGCGCCACGCCTAACACCAATGTTTTCCGCCCGGCCGATAGTGTTGAAACAGCAGAAGCTTGGGAATTGGCCGTGACTTCAACCAAAACGCCGTCCGTTTTGTCCCTGACCCGTCAGGGCTTGCCGACAGTACGCACCAAGCACACCAACAAAAACATGACAGCAATGGGCGCTTATGTTCTGGCAGAAGCTGAAAACAAGCGTAAGGTCATCCTGCTGGCAACAGGTTCCGAGGTGGAAATAGCAATGGAAGCCAAAGCCAAACTGGAAGCCGAAGGCATCGGCACCCGCGTGGTATCCATGCCATGCTGGGAACTGTTTGAAGCACAAGACGAAGCTTACCGTCGCCGCATCCTGCCCCCCGGCCCCGTGCGCGTGGCCGTAGAGGCCGCCGCCCGTCAGGGCTGGGATCGGTGGCTGTGTGGCGAGCGCGGTTCTTGGAAAAAATCTGCCTTCGTCGGTATGGAATCATTCGGGGCGTCCGCCCCCATAGATGAGCTGTATGAACGTTTCGGCATCACCGCAGATAAGGTGGCAGAAGCAGCGAAAGCCCTGCTTTAGATTACTTTATCGCTAACATATCGCGCCATTTTGACGCCCAAGGATAAAACCTTGGGCGTTATGCTTTTTATGAAGACCTTATGCCTTTATCTGTAATGCATATGAAAATCATGCAGTAGACCTGCTAAACGGAGATACCCCATGACACTAAAAGTCGCCATTAACGGGTTTGGACGCATCGGACGTTCCACGCTTTCTGCGATTATCGAAAGCGGACGCACAGACATTGAAGTTGTCGCCCTGAATGCCACCGGCCCTGTTGAAAGTGCCGCACACTTATTGAAATACGACAGTGTGCATGGCCGCTTTGCAGGTGACATCAGCATTGAAAACGGTGCGTTGAACGTGGGTAAAGGCCCGTTGCGGATGTTTTCCACTTACGATCCTAATGAACTGGATTGGGACGGTATCGATGTGGTGCTGGAATGTTCAGGCAAATTTAATTCCAAAGATGCCTGTCAGGTGCACCTTGATCGCGGTGCAAAACGTGTGCTGATCTCTGCACCCGGCAAGAACGCAGACAAAACTGTAGTCTACGGCGTTAATCACGACACGCTGACCGCAGGTGATCTGATCGTCTCAAACGCCTCTTGCACCACCAACTGTCTGGCCCCTGTCGCCAAAGTGTTGAACGATGCCATCGGGATTGAAAAAGGCATCATGACGACGATCCACGCCTATACAGGGGACCAGCCGACTTTGGATCGCCGACATAAGGATCTGTACCGTGCGCGTGCCGCTGCCATGTCTTTGATCCCGACCTCGACAGGTGCCGCCGCCGCCGTTGGCTTGGTATTGCCTGAACTCAAGGGCCGTCTGGATGGCTCTGCCATTCGAGTGCCGACACCGAACGTATCGGCAGTAGACCTAACCTTTACCACACCGAAAGATACAACTGTCGAAGAAGTAAACGCCGCTATGGAAACCGCCGCAAATGGTTCCATGAAAGGTATCGTGGAATATTCAGATGAACCGCTGGTATCAGTGGACTTCAACCACAGCACCTATTCATCCAACTTTGCCTGTGAGCAGACCAAAGTTATGGGCGGCAATATGGTGCGCATCCTTGCGTGGTACGACAATGAATGGGGCTTCTCTTGCCGTATGGCCGATACTGCCGTAGCTATGGGCAAGCTTATCTAAAACAGGACGGCCCGCAAATTTACGGGCCGTATTTATATGACAAATAAAACCGCAATCGTCTTTGGTCTCTGTGTTATCGCTGCAATTACGTATGACGCAAAGGTAAACGACAGCACCAATATTGTGTTTCTGGCACAACAAGGTCTGCGATTGATCGGATGGATCGCCTTCTGGAGGTAAGCTGATGGCTTGGAATACACTTGATAATATGGATATGGACGGCAAAAATGTTCTGATCCGCGTGGATGTAAATGTGCCATGTGAAAATGGCAAAGTCTTGGATGCCACACGTTTGGATCGGATTGCCCCCACAGTACTGGAAGTGCTGGCCAAAGGCGGAAAACCGATTTTGCTATCGCATTTCGGGCGGCCGACACGCGGTTTTGATCTGGCACTAAGCACACAACAAGTCGTGCCCGCATTGGCACATGTCCTGAATCGTCGCGTACATTTTGCCAGTTCCTGCATTGGGCAAGTAGCACGTGACAGTGTGGAAACACTGCCCGACGGTGATGTATTATTACTGGAAAATACGCGCTTCCACGCAGGTGAAACCCGCAATGATCGCGGGTTTGCCAAGGATTTGGCGGCTCTGGGGGATATATATGTCAACGACACATTTTCCACCGCACACCGCGCACATGCCTCTGTTGCTGCCATTGCCGAGCTTTTGCCAAGCTGTGCAGGACGTTTGATGGAAGAAGAACTTAGTGCTTTAACGGCGGCCCTCTCAAAACCGGAACGTCCGGTATTGGCCGTTATTGGCGGATCGAAAGTATCTTCAAAACTGGAATTATTACGCCATTTGATCGGCCCGATGGATCAGATCGTGATCGGCGGTGGTATGGCCAATACGTTTTTAGCAGCCCTTGGCCATAATGTTGGTCAATCCCTTTGTGAACACGACATGCAAGATACCGCGCGGGCCATATTGGAAGAAGCCAAAGCCGATAATTGCGAGATTATCCTGCCATTGGATGTTGTCACAGCCCGTGAATTCAAAGAGTTCGCAGAAAACCAAACCGTTGCCGCAGATGCCTGCCCCCGCGACTCGATGATCTTAGATGCAGGGCAAAAATCCATTGAAAACATCTGCAAACATCTAGATCAGGTAAAAACCGTTATCTGGAATGGCCCCTTAGGTGCCTTTGAAATTCCCCCATTCAACATAGCAACCGATACCGTTGCCCTAAAAGTGGCTGAATTGACGGAGGATGAAAAGATACTATCCGTTGCAGGCGGCGGTGATACCGTTGCAGCTTTGAAAAAATCAGGTGCAGCCGATAGTTTTTCCTATATATCTACCGCAGGCGGTGCTTTCCTTGAATGGATGGAAGGCAAAACCCTGCCCGGCGTTGCCGTACTTATAGACAGTGCCGCATCCACCTAAAGCGCAGTAAACACATATACTAACAAAAGCCATAACAGGACCGAACATGCCGAAAACTTCTCAGATACAACAAATGCAATCCGGTGAAGGCTTTGTCGCCGCTTTAGACCAAAGTGGCGGCTCTACACCAAAAGCATTGCAGCTTTACGGTGTTTCTGGTGACGCATATGAAAATGACGCGGAAATGTACGACCTAATCCACGCCATGCGCGCACGTATTGCAACCGCACCAGCATTCACTGGTGATAAAGTAATCGGCGCAATCCTGTTTGAAATGACAATGGATCGTGAAATCAACGGCAAACCAACCGCTACATATTTATGGAAAGAACGCGGTGTCGTCCCATTTCTGAAGATTGACAAAGGTCTGTCGGATGAAATGGATGGTGTGCGCCTGATGAAACCGATCGACGGGTTGGATGCCACGCTGGAGCGTGCGGTCGATGCCGGTATTTTCGGCACGAAAATGCGCTCTGTTATTGACGCGGCATCCCCCACAGGTATTGCCGCTATAGTGGCCCAGCAGTTTGAAGTTGGACAACAGATACTATCCCATGGCCTTATTCCGATCATCGAACCGGAAGTAACCATATCCATTGCTGATAAAGCGGAAGCAGAAGAATTGCTGTTGGCAGAAGTTACCAAACAACTGGATGCTCTGCCCGCTGATCAGCAGGTCTTGCTAAAACTAAGCTTGCCGGTTAAGGCCAATATCTACAAACCACTTGTTGACCATCCACGTGTCATGCGTGTGGTCGCACTCTCTGGTGGCTATAGCCGAGATGAAGCCAACGCAATGCTGGCGCAAAACACAGGCATAATCGCAAGCTTTTCACGCGCATTAAGCGAAGGGTTAAGTGCAGACCAGAGCGATGACATCTTCAATGCAACCATTTCAGGAACAATCGACAGTATTTGCGCGGCATCCAGTGCAGGCTAATGCTATTACGCTCTACATTCATGCCCTAACGCCGCCGGTTTCACTGATCACGCGTAAATAAACAAAAAAAATCAAATCATGTGCATTTAGGGGATTCACAAAGCGAATCGCTTGTGCGATGATTCGGTATGAGTTTGGCAAAAGATCAAACCGTGAGGCAGTATGAATAAACAACGTGGACATTCCGGTGCTCTGACAACGAGCATGTTTTTGCTAACAGCATTGATGCTGATGGCATATTTCGGTTTTGCCGCAATACAGGGTGATTTCGGACATTTCCGTCGCAATCAGGTGAATGCAGAAGCAAATTTACTGCAACAAGAACTAACACAGCTCCAAGCTCGTCGGGGGTATCTGGAAAACAAAACCCATAGATTATCAGACAAATACCTGGATTTAGACCTTCTTGATGAACAGGCGCGTAAAGTTCTGGGCATGGCCCGAGAAGACGAAATTATAATAAGATAAGACCAGTTATCCCAAGGCTGAAAGTAGGTCGTTAAGGAAATATCTCCTTGGCGGCTTACTTTTGTGAAAAAGTACGTGCTTTTTCCAATTAACTTCAGTATAATATAGTTTAACATTAAACTATCTTGATTTTGGAGAAACGCATGGCTGCCAAAAAACAGGCTCGCAAGACGAATACGTCAGGCGAAGAATTGCTGGAACACTATAAAAACATGCTGATGATCCGCCGCTTTGAAGAAAAAGCCGGCCAACTTTACGGCATGGGCGTCATCGGTGGATTTTGCCACCTCTATATTGGTCAGGAAGCTGTCGTTGTCGGCCTTGAAGCAGCAGCCAAAGAAGGCGACAGTCGCTTAACTTCTTACCGAGATCACGCGCATATGTTGGCCTGCGGCATGGACCCCAAAGGCGTCATGGCCGAACTAACCGGTCGTGAAGGTGGTTATTCACGCGGTAAAGGTGGTTCCATGCATATGTTCTCATCCGAGAAAAAATTCTATGGCGGTCACGGTATTGTTGCAGCCCAAGTTCCCATCGGGGCTGGTCTGGCATTTGCGGAAAAATACAACGGCACTGACAATGTCAGCTTCACTTATTTCGGTGATGGTGCGGCCAATCAGGGCCAAGTTTATGAAGCCTTCAACATGGCCAGCCTATGGAAGTTGCCGGTGGTTTTTGTTATTGAAAACAACCAGTACGCTATGGGAACGTCACTGCAACGCGCCTCATCCTCACCAGAACTTCATACCCGTGGCGAAGCCTTCATGATCGAAAGCGAAGCTGTCGACGGTATGGATGTTCTGGCTGTAAAAGAGGCAGGCGTGCGGGCAGTCGCCCACTGCCGCGCCGGCAAAGGCCCCTATATTCTTGGCGTCAAAACCTACCGTTATCGCGGTCACTCAATGTCTGACCCTGCAAAATATCGCACCCGCGAAGAGGTTCAGAAAATGAAGGACGAACGTGATCCCATCGATCATGTCCGTGATATGTTGGAACAAGGCAAACATGCCACTACAGATCAGCTGAAAGCGATCGACAAGGAAATCAAAAAGGTCGTATCCAAAGCCGCCGATTTCGCCCAAACCAGCCCAGAGCCGTCGATAGATGAGCTTTACACAGATATTTTGCGCTAAGGAGAAATAATCATGGCAATTCAAATCCTTATGCCCGCCCTATCCCCAACAATGGAAGAAGGCACATTAGCAAAATGGCTAGTAAAAGAAGGCGATACTGTTCAAAGTGGTGACATTATGGCTGAAATTGAAACCGACAAAGCAACGATGGAATTTGAAGCTGTTGACGAAGGTGTCATCGGTAAAATTCTGATCGCAGAAGGTACCGAAGGCGTAGCTGTAAATACAGCAATCGCAGTGTTGTTGGAAGACGGTGAAGGCGCCAGTGCAGCGGCAGATGCAGCACCCGCCCCTGTTGAACAAGCCCTTGTTGAAGATGTACCCGCTGCATCAACACCGGCACAGGCTGTTGCCCCTGTCGACACCCCCATGGAAGATATTCCCGAAGGCACAACTTTCACCAAAACTACCGTGCGCGAAGCCTTGCGTGATGCCATGGCTGAAGAAATGCGCGCCAACGAAAAAGTATTCCTGATGGGTGAAGAAGTCGGCCAATACCAAGGGGCCTACAAAGTTTCCCAAGGATTGCTGGACGAATTTGGTGACAAACGTGTCATCGACACACCGATCACTGAACACGGCTTTACCGGCCTTGCCGTTGGTGCCGCTTTTGGTGGCCTGAACCCAATCGTAGAGTTCATGACCTTCAACTTTGCTATGCAGGCCATGGATCATATTATAAACTCTGCCGCCAAAACGCTCTATATGTCAGGCGGCCAAATGGGTTGTCCTATTGTTTTTCGCGGCACCAACGGTGCCGCGTCTCGCGTAGGTGCCCAACACAGCCAATGTTATGCCGCATGGTACGCCCAAATCCCGGGCTTGAAAGTGGTGATGCCCTACTCTGCCGCGGATGCCAAAGGTCTATTAAAATCCGCGATCCGCGATCCGAATCCAGTGATTTTCTTGGAAAATGAAATGGTCTATGGCACCAGTTTTGACGTGCCTGATCTGGAAAATTTCACCGTACCTATAGGCAAAGCCAAAATCTGGCGTCAAGGCGAAGATGTCACCCTTGTCAGTTTTGGTATCGGCATGAAATATGCATTGGAAGCCGCCGACCGTTTAGCGACCGAGGGTATATCAGCCGAAGTCATCGATCTGCGCAGCTTGCGCCCGATCGACTACGACACATTAATAAATTCTGTTAAGAAAACAAACCGTTGTGTGACAATCGAAGAAGGCTTCCCTGTCACATCTATTGGCAATCATCTGTCCGCCACCATCATGGAACGTGCATTTGATTATCTCGACGCGCCCGTGATCAACTGCACGGGTAAAGACGTACCAATGCCTTATGCGGCCAACCTTGAAAAGCTTGCGCTTGTCACCACTGACGAAGTCATGGCCGCCGTTAAAACCGTCACTTACCGCTAGGAGAATACTGATATGGCAATCCAAATCCTTATGCCTGCGCTTTCTCCTACGATGGAGGAAGGTACACTTGCGAAATGGCTGGTTAAAGAAGGTGACACTATCAATTCCGGTGATTTATTGGCTGAAATCGAAACCGACAAAGCCACAATGGAATTCGAAGCTGTCGATGAAGGGATAATCGGTAAAATCTTGATTGCCGAAGGCACTGAAGGCGTGACTGTAAACACGCCTATCGCCATTTTGCTGGAAGAAGATGAAGATGCAAGTGCTATGGACAATATTGGCACAACCGCTGCCCCGGTAGATGCCAAACCAACCGAAGCCGAACCCGCCGTTGTACCCGCGACCATAACCGCTGCCCCTAAAAAACCGAGTGACCGCGTATTTGCAACGCCGCTTGCACGACGCATCGCCGCCGACAAAGGTATTGATCTCGCAAACATGGCCGGTTCCGGCCCACATGGCCGCATCATCAAGGCAGATTTGGAAAACACAGCTGCCGCGCCCGTAGCAGCAGCACCCGCCGTAAAAGTTGCAATAGCATCCTCTGCTACGTCCGATAGCGTCAAAGCCATGTATACAGATCGCGCTTATGAAGAAGTGCCTCTGAACGGCATGCGCAAAATCATTGCCGCACGCCTAACGGAAGCCAAACAAACCATCCCGCATTTCTACCTGCGCCGCTCGATCTATTTGGATCGCTTAATGGAAGCCCGCAAAGAGATGAACGCGGCGTTAGAAGCGAACGGTATCAAATTATCCGTCAATGATTTCATTATCAAAGCCTGCGCAAGAGCCCTTCAAGACGTGCCGGACTGTAATGCTGTTTGGGCCGAAGACCGGATTCTGAAACTGGAACCATCCGATGTTGCAGTGGCCGTTGCTATTGAAGGCGGATTGTTCACACCTGTCTTGCGCGACTCAGATAAAAAATCAATCTCAGAATTATCTCGTGAAATGAAAGACTTGGCCGCTCGTGCCCGCGACAAAAAACTTGCCCCCCATGAATACCAGGGCGGCAGCTTTGCAATTTCCAATCTTGGTATGATGGGCATTGAAAACTTCGACGCTGTGATTAACCCACCGCATGGTTCAATCTTGGCAGTTGGTGCCGGCATGAAAAAACCAGTGATAGCAGATGATGGCAATGTCAAAACCGCCATCGTGATGTCAGTCACGCTATCGGTCGATCACAGGGTCATTGACGGGGCATTGGGCGCCCAATTTCTAACCCGTGTCGCCCTTTATCTTGAAAATCCACTGGCAATGTTTGCTTAATTAAGTACCCCAAAAACAAAAAAGCCCCGAAGCATCAAACTTCGGGGCTTTTTATCGATCTTATATAACTTCTATTCCGTTAATATCTGGTCCATGGATTGCGAAGGCTGCGAACAGCCCGCTTCGCCCACGATTTTCGCGGGAACCCCTGCAACAGTCTTACATGGCGGCACTTCTTGCAACACGACAGAACCTGCCGCAATACGACTGCAATAGCCCACAGTGATATTACCCAAAACTTTTGCACCCGCCCCGATTAAAACACCATTTTCAATGGTCGGATGACGAATATCGTCTTCTTTACCCGTGCCGCCCAAAGTCACCGAATGCAGCATCGAAACATTATCACCAACACGGGCGGTTTCACCGATCACAATCGAATGGGCATGGTCAATCATTATGCCTTTGCCCAATCTTGCGGCAGGATGAATATCCACCCCAAAAGTTTCTGAACTACGCATTTGAATGAAATAAGCCATTTCTTCACGGCCTTCTTTCCACAACCAATGTGCCACACGATAAGCTTGTAATGCTTGAAACCCTTTGAAAAACAACAAAGGCTGCAACGGGCTGTGGCATGCCGGGTCACGTTCCAAAACGGCTGTAATATCCGCACGGGCATCATCCCCTAAAGACGCATCAGCAACATAAGCTCCATCCACAATTTCACGCAGGATTTGTGATGTCATTTCATCGCTTGCTAATTTTAAAGCAATCCTATAACCCAATGTTTTTTCAAAGCTATTATGATGCAATACACTGGAGTGAACCATCCCTGCCATCACGGGTTCACGCTCTGCCAAATCCTTGGCATCACGTCTAATACGCTCCCATACTGGGTCAAGTTCGCGTAAGCTTTCTACTGTCTGAGCCATGTTCTAGCCCCCTATTATGTACATTTTGTTTACCAATGTAGTACAGAATTGACAGCGTCAACACAAATCAGTTTTAGTGACGTCTATTATGACAGATGATGAACAGACAAAATTCGCACCAATTCTGCGATCCCGGATCACCGAATTGGAAAGTTACGATAAAGCAGCAAAAGACAGCCGTGCGACTGTGGTTCTGGATCAAACCTCTGTTGGTCGTTTGTCGCGCATGGATGCGATGCAACAACAGGCTATGGCCAATGCCACAAGTCAAAGACGCAAAATTGAAATCGCCCAGGCGAAAGCCGCTTTGGAACGTATAAAGCAGGGTGAATTCGGCTATTGTGTTGAATGTGGTGAAGACATCGCCCTGAAACGGTTAAATCACAACCCATCCATTGCTACCTGTATCACTTGTGCTACCGGATGATGTGTTTTTCACTCAAAACACGTTCAAAGATAATTTCATGCAATGTGCATAATCCCGGTCTGATAAAAACGGCTCTGGTCGTTTAGGTATATCCATACAAACAGATGCCAAACAGCCGGAACCGTAGCGTTGGTGATAAATTCCGAAACGTTTGCGGTACTTATCCGCCGCATGCGCTATATCAAAAACCTCATCACATAACCGCACCCGGTTTGCGGCTTCAACCGCCAGCAAGCAACGCCCTAATGTCACGATATCCACATGAGAAATAGCCCGCATTACACGGCGGCAGGCGGAGTCAGAATCATTGCATGAATTGCGATGCGAATTGTGCCACTCACAAAATCACCACCTTGGGCACTCAACAATACCGGTGTGTCTAACCAATAGGTTAGCGGCTGCCCTGTAAGCCCCTGAACAAGCGTATTCTTCCAATGCCCAAACCCACTACCATAACGATCATCAGCCCCATCAACCCCCAGTTTAAAGGTGGTTGCACCCGAAAAAACAATCTCTTCTGTTACCCGGGCAGTTATCCCGACCACACTGCTGTGATGGGGAATAACCACATTGGTCTGGTTGGTGGCCCCTGCACCCATAACATGATCAAACTCCAGATTGACCATACTCGCAGATGCTTTAGCAGGATCAACGGAAGCAACCGCATAATCCCAAACACCCGCTACAAAGCGCAAGTAAACCGCCTGATCAATCACCCAGGCAGTCCAACCATTCAACGCGTCCACAAATTCCCAACCACCGTTTAAATACAATGCAACTCTATGATCCTGTCCGGCCCACAGCCCCGTTGCGCCAACGGGCACAATATAGGTTTGCCCATCCACAGGACTGGCAGGCACATCTGCAATGCGCGATTGCACACGTAGTTGCGCCAGTGCATCCATTCTGGTCAAAGCTTCATTCACGGTCACATGTTTTTGTGCCTGTGCTGCTTGCAAATATGGTAATTTAAATTGATATGTTTCAGACATTTATCGTCATCCTGTTATATGGCCCAATTCCAAATCGTTCAGATAATTGCGCAACTTCAATATCGACTGCGCTTGATGCACCATCGACTGCAATTTCACTTGCATTATAAATCCACGCAGGCGTTGTAATTTCGGTTTCACGCAACAGGTTCACCCCATCCCAAACCCGTAAAATATAATGTTCCGTATCCTCACCCAAAGGCACTTCAAATGATTGCCAACTATCCCCGTCAATGCGTGTGCGCCGCACCCAATTAACCAACAACCCTCCCGCACCATCGGATTTACCCCGTAAATGTACAGGCGCATAAGGCCGCAAACCCACCCCATCAAACGCAAGGGCGACCTGTGTGAAAGAATTATCGGAAATAGATTTATTCGCAGGCCCAATGCGATAGTTGCGCACCAACCCACGTGCCGTTGTCGCCAACTCAATCTGATCAACGCCAATACCCAGAACAACAATTTCAGATCCCGTAGGCCACAGATCGGGCATCACCCATTCCGTACCCGCCTGTCCGCGCAACAATCCGTGCAAATGATATGTACCGTCATTTTGCAAATAGGCAGTTCTGAATTGAAATACTTCCCATTCACCAACCCCGTTTCGGATCGCCGCCGCATTGGCACCGTTTAGAACTTCCAGTTCCGATCTTGTCTGAACGTCATTTGAAAACCGCACTAAAACGCCAATACCGCGATCCCAGCGCGCAGGCTCCGACCAATGTAAATCACTTAATGTCAAACCAAAAACAGCAGGTGTTTCAACATTAGTATTCAGGCTGAACCCATCCGAACCACCGGAACTATATACGGCAACACCATTGCCCCAAGGATCTCTTGTTGCTGCAATATGCGGCGCATGCTCCACCTCGGCCCCTGTTAACAAAGGCAAATCAAGAAAAGTGAAATGTGGCACATTTTCAGCCAAGATCGGCTCAGGTTCAAGCCCGGCATTATTAAAGATAATTGCATCATAAACACCACGTTCCACACGCACCGCTTCAACCAAACGCACCCCAAAATCTTCTATGCGATCAATGCGATAGGTAAACGGGCTTTGCCCAATCTTTACATGATCACCCAATGTCATATCCAAATTCGAAGGTGGTAATGCAAACTTCACCTCATCACGCCCCACACGGGCCTCGGCAAACATGCGGTTCGCAATGCTTTGCCCCGCACCGCGTTCAAGCACCATCGGTAATTGCAATGAAGACGTCGCTTGTGAATTATCTCCCGTAAACCGCGCCTCTACGGATGCCGCTTCATACTGTGCATTCTGGTCCCAGAACTGCACCCTTAGCCGCCCGACACGTTCTGCGTCAGGCGCACGCAGCTTTGTTAAAACATCATCTTGATCAGCAACGACCGCCAATGCCCCCTCATCCAGATGTACCGCATTATCCGCATTACGCGACTGGAATACCAACATACCGCCGTCTTCAAAACTGCTGAACCCATAAGCCATCATCAACGATTGCAGGCTTTGACGACCGGTTTCCACATCCCGAATAGCATAGCCCACAAGACTACCCTGCAAGCCACTGACATCATAATCAAACACACTGGAAATCTCACAAATTTCCGCAACAACTTTCGCAAGGCTCTGATCCGAAAAACGCCCCGAAACCCAATGCCCACGGGCGTAGTTCACCCCGTCGCTCCACAGGCTCGAACGATCCGGAAAGTCGGGCCAAGGCCGTGTGTCCCATGCCCATACACTGGCGTTTTCCATGTCCACCATCGGGCCGTCATATAAATTTGACACAGGGTTATGCGCCGTATCATTCCAGTATAGATGCATCGCCGCCAGATATTGCCGCTGCAAAAAACTGTCGGATGAACCATTTGAATAATGGGGCATATCAGATTCAGACGATTTAACATCCAAAAACACATTCGGCTGATTGGTTCCCTTATCGATCGCAGGGCAGCCCAGTTCGGTAAACCGGATCGGTTTTGATTGTGGCACCCAAGCGGTTGCACTTGCTTCACGCACGCCACCGACACGATTGTGGTGCGTATTACCCCACCAACCAGCAAAATCCTTGTAACGATAAATCCAGTCCTCACCGTATGCCCCGTCCGCAATCGCAGAACGCACTTGCACATCACGATCCTCAAGGCTGGCATAATACCAATCATAACCCTCACCACCCTCGATATTGCTTTGCAGATAATCCAGATCATAAATAGACCCCGTTACTGCCGCATCCAAATGTCCGGCATCATCGCGCCAGTCGGACAAGGGCACATAATTATCAATCCCCACAAAATCGATATCCGCATCCGCCCACAAAGGATCCAGATGAAAATATATATCCCCCGATCCGTCTTGCGGTTGATAACCGAAATACTCCGACCAGTCCGCCGCATAACCGATTTTAACATCTGGCCCCAGTATTTCCCGTACATCGTGCGCAAGCAGGATCAGTTGTTCCACACCGGGGAAACTATTCAACGCACCGCGAATTTGCGTCAATCCGCGCAACTCCGTCCCGATGCAAAACGCATCCACCCCGCCCGCAAGCGCGCACAGATGCGCATAATGCAGAATAAACCGCCGATAAGACCATTCTGCAGGGCCGTAATAATCAATCGTCTGCCCATTCACCATAAAATCGGAAACCGCCGCTGACCCAAAGAATTGATCTACCTCCAACGCCGCTGCAACTGTACCATCGGGCGAACCCGCAATTCCGGGTGCCAAAGAGCTCGTAATCCTTCCCCGCCAAGGAATTGCTGGCTGATCCGCAACACCGGTATAGGGGTTAATCAATCCATTCCCCCCCTGAATATCCATCAGGATAAACGGATAGAACGTAATCCTCTTGCCGCGCTCCTTCAACGCGGCAATTCCTTCCAATACAGAAGCATCGGCAGGTGTGCCCCCGAACACAGGCCGGTCATCTATACGGCTACCCTCAATCGCGCCCGCACGCGTAATCCCTGACACCGCCCAAGGCATTGGTGAGCCGTCAAAGGTCTTCTGTTCCACTTGCGGGCGTAATTTGTTCACTCCACAACGCAAATCCGTACCGAACCAGGTTATCACCAACGATGCAGATACAACATTGGGCAAATCCGCAACCAGATCATCCAATGCATGCACCAGATTGGTTTGACCCCGATTGGTGTTCACATTCGCACTTTCAGACGCCCCAAACCCGAAGGGATAATTCACAGGTGTTGTCGCCAGCGCATATTCTCCTGTACCAGGGATCAGACACACTGATCGTATCATATCGGCAGGATTATCCGTACCGGAAGCCGCTGGTTGTGCTGCCCGAAAAACCTCGAAATTCAACTGCGGAATACGATTGCCAAATTGCTCCAGCGGTAAATCTTCGATTACCACATAAGCGGTTCCACGAAATGCAGGGGTGTTATCCAGACCTTCCACCGCCGCAATCACAGGATCGGGCAATTGATCTTGCGTGCCTATATAAACCGTAAAGTTCAAATCACCCGTAGTGACCTCTGCCCCGTCGGCCCAAACCCGTTTCACACGGTCAATTTCCCCTTCGCCCAGCGCAAAGGCCAAACTGACAAAATAACTGTAACTGTTGGTTGTGGCGGACGGCGAAGGCGCCCCCTTGCCCCCGCCGGAAGAAGTTGTCTTCACGACCTCTTTAAACCGGCTTGACCAGATCATCTGCCCGCCGATACGCATCCGTCCCATAACGCGTGGAATAACCGCGCCTTCCTGCGCCGATTGCACACGAAAGCTTTCAACCTTGCCGGTTTCCACCAATGGTGCCGCCTGCGCAAATAAGCGTTGATCTATCAACCCCCCTAACGAAGCACCTACCGCACGCCCGATCACGGCACCCGTCAAACCCAGAACAGTTCCGCCGACACCGCCACCAATGGCGGCACCTGCAGCCGATAACAAAATAGTCGCCATTACGCGCCCCTTCTTGCTGGAAACTGAAACTGGGCCACGATTTTGCGCACCCACGCATCCGTAAGCGGCGTCTCTATCACACCGCGCCCCGTATAAGCATGGATCACAGTTGCATACTCCGCATTAGATCCGGCCAAAACACCCAAATGCTTGGCCACATAACCCGCACGCATCCGAAACAACACCACCTGACCCCCTTTGGCCGTATCAATGGTCGCAACATCCAGATTGCGTATAGCGACCGCCCACAGACGTTCCTCACGCCCCGTCTCAGACCAGTCGGCCGTATAACTTGGCACAACTTCAGGCTCTTCACCAATCATTTCGCGCCAAACCCCGCGCAGCAAGCCCAAACAATCACATCCCTTTCCTTTCACAGATGCCTGATGCCGATAAGGCGTACCGATCCAGCTCCGTGCGACACGGATTATTTTTTGTTCTCGTAATGTCATCAATTACCTCAGACTTCCGCCATCGTTTTGCCCGTCACGCACAGGATAAGACAAAGCCCAATCATCACCGGGCATTTGCGGAAAGCCTCTAAAATTCAAAATGTTGGAAAATTTGTCTTTGCAGATGTCTTTGGTCTTATCGCACCCCGCCGTCACCCGTACAGTATCGCCCAATGCAATGGGATGGTGCAGGTCTTCCCAAATCTCCAATATGCGGTCCAGCCCCTTGGTTTGATCCATCTTGATAATCCGCACAGCCCCCGCATTGGCACCGGTCACAAACGCTACCTGCCCTTGCGAAAACCAACCGTCATCAAAGCCGTCCAACCCCTGCACATGCAGCACCCGCTGCCCCACAGCGAACTTCAGTTCGCCATCTCCGGTAAATTCAGGCCCCGACACATCAACCCTGCAGCGCATATCACCAAGCTGCGCATCACATTGCCGTAAATAAGCCCGCCCAATCGGTTGGTTCAATCCTTCACTCAATGACCGCAATTCCGTTTCGAAAGCACCGGAACCCCGCTTGATCTCACCCATAGAGCCGCGAAATATCAAAACCCGCTGTTCCACATCCTGCCAATTGACCAAATACTGTACAACCACAGCTCCGTCATAAAACCCCTGCTCAATATCATCATCCGTCAACCCGACAGCACTTAACGCTCCAACAGCCTGTGAATTATCCACTGATAAACCCGTTGAACTTTGCAAAGCCGCCGCATCCATCCCCGTTGCAGGCTCAAACGTAACCTCGTCAAAGCTCAAAACCCTATCATGATCAGTAAACCCCATTTGAACCCCATCCATACGGGTCAAAAGCCAACAGCGGCACAGATTTGTCACACCGGATTTTATATGCAGCAATAACGCTTCTGGAACATTACGCATCAGACCCGCAGCTCCACAACGGGAACGTTGGGAATTTCGCCCGCCTCAAAACTGGCGTGGCTCATCTCCAGCCGATCCGTGTCAAACCGTACAGGCACGTCAAATTCATATCCCGCCGTAATAATAGCGCCTTCACCGGGTGCCGCAAAAAACGTCACCACTCCCGTGATCAGATCAACCGTATAATGCGTGCCGCCCACAAATTCATTACCGCCAACACCAATAACAACAGTATTGGGCACAGGCTTGCGAATATCCCGATGATAGCTCTCTTCCCCAGATCTATAGATTTTACATAACTGGAAATCAGTGGTCACATCATCGCCCACACCAAGCACTTGATCCAAAAAATCAGGCTCAAGCGACGGTAAACAACTTTTGCAGTCCGTCCAGTCCTTCCATCGAAACCCAAACAAAGGTCCACGCCGTGCTTCATAAAACGCAATCACCGCATCCATATCGTCCAATGACCGCATAGAAAGCCCTGCATCATATCGCCTGCGCGAATGTGCCCAAGGGCTATTGCGCTCCTCAAACCCGCTGTTCAACATCACGATTTCAGTGCGCCGTTCCGGCCCACCACTTGACCCAAACGACAAACTGGTTGGAAATCTTTCTTCATGAAAGCCCATAGTATCCGCTCCTTTTTTAGTTATTCCGTTGACCACGCGCGATTGCCCGCTGAATACCGGCCGCAATCTGGCTACTGGATCGTTTAAATCCCGCCGCATCTGGCGTTGAGATATTCATATTCACCGTCACACCGCCACCACCGCCACTGCGTATTCCCAAAGACCCGTCTGCCCCACGCGCCAGCGGCACAATCGCCTCTGGTCCCGCTTCACCCATCAAACCAATGCCGCCACGCATCGCGAAATTTGTTGGATTGCCAACAATTCCACCCTTGGCAAACGGCGTGACATGCCCACCCGAAAAAACCCCACCTTTTTCAAACGGCAAAATCCCACTGATGAGGTTGGTCAAACCACCTGTTAATGCTCCCGAAACAGCATTGGTCACAGGCCGCAACGCCCCGTTTAGCGTGGTTTGGATCATCGAGCGGGCCACATTGCGCAAAACATCCGAAACTTTAGCGCCTTCTAAAATAAGATCACTAAAGGCATGCCGCATATTCGTGCCCAACGACCGCGACAACCCCGACGCCTCACGCCCTGCACCCGAAATACTTACCTGCATACCCGCCAGTTCACGTTGAAAAACCGCACTCATATCCGAGGTCACAGCCAATCTATCCTCCAACCCTTCCAGCTGCACTTCCAATCGGTCAATTTCATCTTCAAAATCTGCCATATCTACTCCGTTTCAATGTCCGGAAACCGGGCGCAAAGTCCCGCCAAATCAGCGCGTGTCATCGCCATTGATCTACGCCCTTCCAATCCTGTAATTATCAAGAATTCCAATGGGGTTAGCCCCCAAAAATCATTTGGCTTCAATCCCATTTTATGCAAACCGATGCGCATCATTGACGTCCAGTCAAATCCACTCATTCTGACAAGCTAAAAGCACATTTCAATAGCTGCCCTGCGCTTTGGGCGGCCTTGATCGGCCCGCCTTGAATCTGTGCCGCAAGCAGATCCACTTTCGTGCCTTGCCAGCCCGCACCGCGCAGTCCTGCCACCAATAATGCGATAATGTCCATGGTTGAAAAACCACCATTTTCAAACCGCTCTATCAGGGCCATCAAACTGCTGCTCTCCAACTCCGTTTCCAACTCTGCCAACGCCCCCAAAGTCAAGCGCATTGGTAAAGTCTCGCCGTTGACCACAAGATCAACGTCCCCACGATAAGGATTCCCCATCAAATGGCCGCAAACGCCAATGCACCGGCTGACGCCAGTGCCAACTCATAAACTGCTTCGCCATCATATTTACCGGAATACTCCATAGATGTGATCTGAAACGGCCCTTCTATAGTGCCAAAATCAGGGATAATCACTTGAAAAGCCATCTTTATACCATTAAAAAATAACTGCCGCGCCCGCTCATCCGTATCAGCATCACTAAACACACCCGACCCCGAAATACTGGCAGAGCGCACACCGCCCCCATCCAGCAATTCACGCCAACCACCCGTACTGGCCAGCGAGGTCACATCCACCGTTTCCGCGTTAAACGCAATCCGGCTAGCCCGCAGCCCTGCAAGCGTCATAAAAAACCCGGAACCATCCATATCTATTTTGATCAATAAATCCTTGCCGTTTTGAATTACCATAATATTTCCTTTAAATACAAATTGTTAAATGTCAGAAACCAAGGCGCGAAATGTTAGGTTTACCACCCTTTTATCAGGGTTAATCCGCTTACGCGCCCGCGCAAATTTAAACTGTAAATTGGTTAAACTGCCGCGACTTAGTGTTAGGTTGGTGTCAATCAACGCATCGCAAACCGCCGCTGCCAATGCTTTGGCTGCCTGAAATCCCGCTTCATCACTGTGAATGTCGACATTCAGATCATGCAAAGCACCCGCACCCGTTTTACTTGACAAATCGCGCACTTTTTCTTCACCCAATGCGATATACAGACCTGGCAAGGCACCGCTTGGCACCGCATCATAAATATGCCCGCCAACCAAAGCTGTGACAGCACCGTCCCCCGTTAGCACCGTAAAAACCGCCGCCTGTAACGCTTCGGAAACCGCATAACTCATGCCACGGCCTCCACCCGCGCCCAACATTCCAGATAATGCCCCGCTTCATCATGCGGGGCCACCGCATCAATCACATAGATCCGTGCATCGTCACGAAACCGCTGTTCCGTACGCGGGCGCATATCAGACCCGTCAGGGGCCGCACGCACCACAATACGGTAACGCACCACAGAAACTGCTACCCCCGCTGCATCCCGAATACGCCCGGTTCGCACATCCACATTCGCCCATAGTTCACCCAAAACCGTCCAGACTTGCGCAAAACCACCTGCCCCATCGGAAGCTCTATCAGCCTGTTCCAACGCCAACCGCCGTGTTAATGCAATACAGCCCATCACATACCCCGCATCAAACGCAGTGCACGGTACGGCTCAATCAGCTCTAACGCCGTCATCGGCACCGCTTCACCGGTTCCCGTGCGATTTTCATAAGCGTTGGCCGCCACAATCAACACTGCCTGCCCCAACTCACTTGGAACATCAGCCCAAGCAGATCCAAAACCCGCATCAAAAATCACCTCAACCGTGCCGCCAACAGGCGGGTTCGGCAAAGCACTCTGTGTGGCTTCAACCGCAGGGCAAATGTCATCAGGCACAAACCGATAGCCAGCCACATCAACCAGCACTTCGCCACCCATTGCATCTATCAACTTTATCTCCGTTACCCCGCTCACAGGGCGTACCGGCAAAACCTGTCGCACGGGATCTCGCCACCGCGTTAACTGCCAGGAATACTGCTTTTGCAACAAAATCTGTCCGGATCGCGCTTCAATTGTTGATATTGCAGCCCGCAGGTAAGTCTCTAGTAATTCATCTTGCAAATCACTGTCGGCAAAGCCCGTACCAAGTCGCAAATGCGCTTTCAGTTGATCAACAGGCAAGGATGTTGCCGGAACAGACGTAGCTTCCGTTAAAATCATAAAACTCTCCAAATTCGAAAAAGGACGCCCCCTGCATCGCTTGGACGGAGGGGAACAGCTAGACGACACAAAAGGCGCCCAAGCGCGAGGGCATTTAGGCCCCCGCTCATCCACCCCTGTTAGGGGGCGTCTGTCTCAATATTAAAGTGCAAATTTCAACAGCTTGATCGCATTGAAATCGCTTACGTCACCGCCCACACGTTTCGTGGCATAGAACAAAACATTCGGTTTGGCGCTGAACGGATCACGCAAAATGCGCAAATCAGGGCGTTCGGCCACCGTATAACCCGCATTGAAATCACCAAAGGCAATTGCAGGCGCCCAAGTGGCAATGTCAGGCATATCCTCAGACACCAAAACAGGATAACCCATAAGGCGCGCAGGCTCACCTGCAGCCAGCCCGTCAGACCAAAGGAAACGACCATCCGCATCTTTCATCTTGCGCACAGCACCTGCAGTTTTTGAGTTCATCACAAAACTCGCATTGGCGCGGTATCGCGCACCCAGTGCATAGACCAGATCGACAATCGCATCCGCCGGATTTGTCGCCGCAAAGTCACCGTCAACACCCGTCAATACATGCCCGATTTCACCCCAAATCGCGGTCGCATAATCAGCAGATGGATAAGTCAAAAAGCCTTTCGGCTTATCCACACCATCACCCGAAACGAACGCATTACCTTCAGCGCGCGCAAACTTGTCGGCAATACGTTCCGCCAACCAGCCTTCCACATCAAACGCACTGTCATCCAATAGGCGTTGAGATGCTTTGGGCAAAGCAGACAATTCGTGTAATGGAATGGTAATACGCTCAACCTGCGGCGTACTTGTTTCCACACTATCCGCTACTTCCGTCGCCCAGCCCGCACCGATTTCAGTGGTATCCACCAAAACATCATAAGCGGTCGCTTCTATTGCCACGACATTGGCAATGGATCGAATGGAAGCCGCTGAATGCAGCACGCCTGCAATCTTGTCAGAGGTTACGGGGTCTACCAAATAACCGCCATCGCCCGACACTGCCGTCGACAACGCTTTATCTTCCAGTTCTAGCGCACGCATACCGTCATCGTCACCGGACCGCAAATAGGCTGCAAAAGCTTTTTGGTGCGGGGCTTCAATGCTTCTTATACCTGACAGCGTTGGTCGGTTCATCGTTTCAACTGTTTTTCGCTCTAACATCGCTAATCTGTCTTCCTGTAGTTGTAATTTCGATTTCAATTCTGAATTAAATTTGGAAAAGTCCTGCACGAAACCGGCCATTGCGTTTTTAACTTCCAACCCGTTGGGTTTGGCGCACGCCTTGCGTTCCGCAGACGCATGCGTCTCTCGGTTGTTCATCAATCAATCCTATTTTCGATAAATTTTACCGACCCAATCAGGCCAGCATTTCAAGGCGCGCTGCGTTCAATGCCGCCGCCAGCTCATTTGCAAGATCATCGTCGGCCTTGCCGTCCGTTGTCACTCGCGCTTGGGGAAGCATTGGAAATGTCACCAATGATACCTCCCAAAGTTCCAATTCATGCAATAATCTACCCTTATTTATAGATTTTTCAGCCTTTAATGTTCGATATCCAATAGAAAGCCCTTCAATTGCGCCGGCTTTAATTAAGGCCAATGCTTCTGATCCGCCCTGAATTTCCGGTAACAAACGCCCTTTCACGAACAGTCCCGCACCATCCTCATGGACTTCATCCCAAACCCCTATCGGCTTGGTCGGGTCATGCTGCCAAAGCATTTTCACCGAACGGCCTGCATCCGCAAGGGTCTTCAAACATCTTTGATAGGCCCCGGATTGCACAACATCACCCGATTGATCTGCCTTACCGAAAACGGATGCATAACCCGATATTTCGCACTCGTTTTTCAAAGCCGCAACACCGTTAAAATGGGCAAATTTCGTCTCTAATCGATAATTCTTATTTGTATAAAACATATAAATATCCGTTAATTATTCGCTATTTCCAAAACGCTCAATACGCCCCGTATCAACACAAACGCCACCACGCCGTAAACCGCCAACCACAACCGCTTTTCCAACCGATCCAGTGTTGCTTCAATCTGCCCCAACCGCCGTTCCAAACCCGACCAGCGCTCATTGGTAACCTGTTCATGGGTCTCCAGACGCGCTGACGCCACGTCAAAGGGTTCATATAAAAAGCGCGAGCCGGCCTTACCCTCACGCATCCGCAACCGCAGGCAGGCCCAGCATCACACGTTTTTCCGCATCCGTCAGGAAATCGGCCGCGGCCACTCGTTTCCAATGCACTTCACGCTCTTGTGCCAATGCAGGCACCCCGTCCAAATCAACCGACAATTTCAACGCAGTACCGTAATGCCCCGATAACCAGTTTGAAACCGCACCAGTCACTTTACCCACCAATGGTAATATCGTCAGGCGGTAAAACGCACGATTGGCCTCTTGATAATTCGCATAAGTATTATCACCGGGCAGCCCCAACAACATCGGCGGCACACCAAAAGCCAGGGCCACTTCACGTGCCGCACTTTCCTTGGTCTTCTGAAATTCCATGTCAGAGGGTGAAAACCCCATCGGTTTCCAATCCAATCCACCCTCCAACAACATCGGTCGCCCCGCATTACGCGCCCCTTGGTGGTTACTTTCCAACTCGTCGACCAATCGATTGTACTGGTCGGTTCCAAGCGCGCCTTGGGCACCTAACCCCTTGTAAACGATTGCCCCTGAAGGGCGTGCCGCATTATCCAGTAACGCTTTTGACCATCGGTTTGCCGCCCCATGCACATCCAATGCCGAAGCGGCTGCCTGCATCGGTGACAAACCGTAATGATCGTCTTGTGGATGAAACAATTTCACATGGGCAATCGGCGCTAAATCAGCCGCCATATCAAACCGATGCTTCTTTGCCCCTACGCTGTATTCATAGGCCACAGGCCAACCATCAGCCCCCGGAATAACCCGCATCCGGTCGGACCGCAGAACATACAATTCCGCAGGACCACCTTTTGCGGTTACACCTGCCGCTTCAAAATACCCGTCACCGGACAGCAACATCTGCCCATAGAAACTCTCCAATAAATCCGCACGGCCCTGTGCTGCATTCGGCCGTTCCAAAAGATGTAGCAATGGATGTGTTTCATAACGTCGCTTATCATCAGACAGAAGTACCGGCACAGCAGCAGCAGCCTCTGCGATCATTTTAACACACCGAAATCCCACAGGATTACCCACAAAACCGGTGCGCGTCAGCGATACCACATCGCGCGCAGACCATACAGGCCGCCCGGCCCCGTGAAAGGCAATAACCGGTGCCACCCCGGATGTTTTCGTTTCAGCCACAGGGGATTTTCCCCGCAAGAATTGCAGAACCATGAAGCTCGCTCCTATAGTGAATTTTTACAAAGCGTCCGAACCTGCGGACGATGAAAATTATACGCGGCATCAATCATCAGATCGGTCAATGCCCACACAAGCGCATCCACACGGTCTGGACTACCTTTGCCGCGAAATCCTGCAAGGCTCATCTGACACATCTGATCTTCCAGATCATGCAAACCGCCTAAATGAAACACCCGCCCCTGTTCATATAAAGCAGCAACAGGCTCAGCTCGCGCCGATTTCCCACGTGAAGCCCTAACACCCTTGTACGGCACCAACCCTGAATGTTGCCGTAAAATCGTCTCCACCATCTCACCGCCCTGATTGACCTCGGCCACCACACGATCAGCACCAAATTCTTTCGCCGCCGTTGCCACCGCACTTGCCCATACATTCGGCGTCACCGAACACATCGTCAAATCTGCCAAAATATACGCCCGCCAATCCTGTGGTGGTCCTTGCATAACGACACCGGCCACAACAATGCCGCAGGCGTCCGCCATTTCCCCGCTTGTTGTCGGCGGATCTACCGCCACAACTACACGGGTTAACTTCGGTGCATCTTGAACACGTGCATCATCCAAACCCGCCATACACCAAAATGCCCCGTCCACATCTTCCAATAACACACCATCCAGTTCTTGGCGCCCTCGCCGTGTGCCGCCATATTCCGCCGTCACCTTATCCAGAAACGATTGTGCCAGATTGACCGCATTGGCCGATGTCGGGGCCGATGTTGAAATCGTTCGCGTTCCATTCAAGATATCCCGCAATACATTCACATTTTGCGGTGTTGTTGTCACAACTTGACGCGGATTATCCCCCAGTCGCAAAGCAAACTGCAACATATCCCACGCTTCACGTCCCTTTTTCCACTTCGCCAATTCATCCACCCAGGCCCCGTCAAACTGCGGTCCACGCAAACCTTCCGGATCAGACGCCGAGTAACACGTTGCCACTGCCCCATTCGGCCAAACCAACCGCCTGCGGGTTGCTTCCCATTTTGGGCGGCGGTCAGGCGGGCAACAGGCTAATATTCCGCTGTCACCGAACACCATAATATCCCGCACTTGGTCATAAGTTTCGCCCACCAGAGCAATTTGTTTACATCGCCCTTCATCCATAGGTCGCGCGCCCTCAACTTGGGCACGCACCCATTCGGCGCCGGCGCGGGTTTTTCCGGCACCGCGTCCACCCAAAATGACCCAAGTGGTCCAATCATCATGCGGGGCTATTTGATGCGGCAATGCCCAGAATTCAAACATCCACGGCAAAGCTTTCAGCGCATTGGCACTCAGGCCGGACAGAAAATCCTCAACCTCCTCCTCGCTCACGCAGACAAGCAATTCTGCCAAGGATTTCGGATCGCGCGTCTGCTGTGTCGTGGGCATCGCCTTGGATGACGCCATTGATGGCTTCAAATTGTTTTGCATATTCCGCCTCTTGTTTATTGGCATGTATCAAGGCCGCCTCGTAATTGGACATCAGCCTAGTTAGATTTGTTGGCAAATCACCTATGGTCAGATCGCCGCCTAAACGTAAAATGACGTTCAGTATATTTTCGGCAAGTCTGGCATAGTTTTCTTGTGCAAACCCCAACCTATCGGCCTGTGCTTGCAATCCCTTTGGGATATCTTCAGTCATGTAGTATAGCTTCTTTTCGGGTTGTCCCGTCTAATAGACATGACAAAACAGCGGCCATTACAACCACTGCTTACCCACGTCTTCCAGCTTGCCACAAGGTATACTTCCGACCGTTCGCAAAGTCAAGATTTTCAACCATAGGGGCAGCGATCCCTATTGAAATAATTTATTAATGAACCACGTAAGATACTGATATTAATTATTTTATCAGTTATTTCCGGCCGCTTTACGCCGTTCGGCTTCAATCTTGCGCCATTTGATAACATTGGCATTATGTTGCGTCAAACTCGCGGCAAACGCATGCCCGCCTGTTCCGTCCGCCACAAAATACAGATTGTCTGTTGCTGCGGGGTTCATCACCGCCTCGATCGCTTTGCGTCCCGGGTTTGCAATTGGTCCGGGTGGCAGGGCAGGAATAATATAAGTGTTATATGCTGTCTTTTTCGACAATTCACTACGGCGCAATCCACGCCCCAATGGCGCTTTACCTTTCGTAATCCCGTAAATCACGGTAGGGTCGGTTTGCAACTTCATGCCTTTGTTCAAACGGTTGATAAACACACCAGCCACTTCGGCGCGTTCAGATTTCACACCGGTTTCTTTTTCAACAATAGACGCTAACGTCAAAGCCTCTTGGGGCGATTTAAACGGCAAACCATCGGCACGTGCCGCCCAGGCAGTTGCAAGGATTTCATTTTGCGCCACTGTCATCTGTTCCACAACAGCACTGCGTAAAGCGCCCGCACGAACTTCAACAGTATCGGGTGCCATACTACCTTCGGCAGGTACATCCAACGCTTGTCCACCTAGAAAATCTGCCGCATTCAGAGCTTCAATAATCTGCCAGCTTGTTGCCCCTTCAGCCACTGAAACCCGGTATGAAATCGGCGTTTTTGCCTCTTTCATTTTTACATAGGCCTCCGGCAACGCTTCACCCGCAACATATGACGCCAAAACAACATCCTCGCCGTTACTTGCGGCACGTTCACGCAAAATTAACTCGGCTGGACTGGCAACCTTCACATTGTAGCGCGCGACATAACGAAAACTGCTGCGCCCGCCCTTGGTCACGATTTCCAGTATATCCGAAATGGATGCATTTGCAGGAATCTCATAATTGCCAAATTTTAATTGGCTGTTTTTTTCCAAATAACTGGATCCAAGTCGCATCACCGTTCCATTTCGGATTGCACCTTGTTCCACAAGAGCTCTGGATAAAGCTGAAACAGTACCACCGCGTGGAACTTCAATAAAAATTGCTTCTTGCAACGGACCGGGCCTAGAAAACTCAGCCTTACCCCAATACACCAGACCAGCCATGCCAATCATCAAAACGATCAACAGGTTAAAAAAATTTGCCGCGAAATGTTTATTCATGCGCTCAGCCGTCAACCTTACCCATTACAAGCGATGCGTTGGTACCGCCAAAGCCAAACGAGTTAGATAATACAACATCAATCTTACGTTCAACCGCCTTGTTCGGTGCCAAATCCAGCTCGGTTTCCACATCCGGATTATCCAGGTTTATCGTCGGTGGCGCAATTTGATCGCGCAATGCCAGAATACAGAAGATCGCTTCAACCGCACCTGCGGCCCCCAACAAATGCCCGATTGACGATTTTGTCGACGACATCGTTGTACCTTTCGCGGCATTGCCCAACAGACGCGTGACAGCACCCAGTTCAATCGTATCGGCCATCGTCGATGTGCCGTGGGCATTGATATAATCAATGTCAGACGGCATCAGCCCCGCACGTTTCAAAGCCGCGGTCATTGCACGAAACCCGCCATCACCATCGGATGAAGGTGCGGTAATATGATACGCATCCCCCGACATGCCATAACCCAGGATTTCTGCATAAATCTTTGCCCCACGTGCCTTGGCATGCTCATATTCTTCCAGCACAACAATACCTGAACCTTCGCCCATCACAAAACCGTCACGGTCACGATCATAAGGGCGCGATGCCACTTTTGGGTCATCGCGGTGCGATTTTGACAGGGCTTTGCAGGCATTAAACCCGGCAACACCGATTTCGCAAATAGGGCTTTCAGCCCCGCCAGCAATCATCACATCCGCATCATCCAACATAATCATCCGCGCCGCATCGCCTATGGCGTGCGCGCCCGATGAACAAGCTGTTACAACCGCATGGTTAGGCCCTTTAAAGCCATAACGGATAGCAACCTGCCCTGACACCAGATTAATCAAAGCACCCGGAATGAAAAACGGCGAAACACGGCGTGGCCCGCGTTCTTTCAAGGTCACAGCTGTTTCAGCAATAGAGTTCAATCCACCGATACCGGACCCAACCATCACACCGGTGCGCAACCGGCTTTCTTCATCATCCGGAGTCCAGCCGGCATCCGCCACAGCCTGATCGGCGGCAGCCATGCCATAAAGGATGAAATCATCAACCTTGCGCCGCTCTTTCGGTTCCATCCAGTCATCAGGATTAAATGTCCCGTCTGTACCGTCCCCGAATGGGATTTCACACGCATAATTCGTCGCCAGATGATCCGCATCCCAGCGTTCGATCGTCCGCGCGGCAGATTTCCCTGCAAGCAGTCGTTTCCATGTTTCTTCCACACCACACGCAAGTGGTGAGACCATTCCAAGTCCTGTAACAACAACGCGACGCATTTTCCACCTCATAGTATTTCTTGTCTTCAGTGCCCTGATTACCCTGCCGATCAAATTTCGGCAAGCAATCAACCGCACATAGGCAAAAATTCGCAAAAAAAGACGCGCCCCGCAAAGGACGCGCCCTTTAAAACATCAAAGTTTTTTGATTCTTTAGGAAGCTTCAGTGATAAATTTCACTGCGTCGCCAAAAGACTGAATCGTTTCAGCTGCATCATCAGGAATTTCGATACCGAACTCTTCTTCAAAAGCCATAACCAATTCAACTGTGTCCAAGCTGTCTGCGCCCAGATCATCAATGAAAGATGCGGTTTCAGTTACTTTTGCTTCGTCAACACTTAAGTGTTCTACAACGATCTTCTTTACACGATCTGCAATGTCGCTCATGTTTCAGTCCTCATATTGCGGGGTATTCCCCTTGGTTTTCATCAATACCCGTTTTCGGGTACTAAACAGCGGCCATATTTCTATAACCATGGTTCCAAAAGCGACCCCGCCCTTGGTTTATCTCCGCCGCGCTATAGCATAAAGAAACACATTGGCAAATGGTTTCGAGACATGGAAGCAATATAGTGGGCACAAATCGGCAAGAACAAGCAGGCACACGCACTTGTGTTTCGAAAATTCTTTGCTAATGGTTTCCCGAACGTATTCGGAGACAACGCCCATGACATATGAAACACTCGAACTCTTTATTGATGGAAAATGGACACAAGGCACGTCGGGCAAAACCCAAGATGTCATCAATCCCGCAACCGAGGCTGTTTTGGGCACGTTACCCCATGCCTCAAATGCCGATCTGGATGCAGCCCTAGCCGCCGCCGACAAAGGTTTTCAAATCTGGCGTGCCACGTCACCACTTGCCCGCCAAGCGATTATGAACAAAGCCGCCGATCTGATGGAAGAGCGCAAAGCCGCGATTGCGCTGAACATCAGTCGCGACAATGGCAAGCCCGTGGGTGAAGCCAGCTTGGAAATGGATTTCGTTATTGGTTGCTTACGCTGGGACGCTGAACAAGGTAAACGCGCCTACGGTCGCTTGATCCCCGCCCGCATCCCCGGCCAACGCCAGATGATGATCAAAGAGCCCATCGGCCCGGTTGCGGCTTTTGTCGCATGGAACTTTCCGGCCTCAAACGTGATGCGCAAAATCGGTAATGCATTGGGTGCCGGCTGTTCTATCATCATGAAATCGGATGAAGAAACCCCGTCCGCCGCCATTGCAATAGCAAGATGTTTTCAGGATGCAGGCCTACCTGACGGTGTGCTGAACCTTGTGTTCGGTGTCCCGTCCGAGATTTCCAGCTACCTGCTGGATAGCCCCATCATCAAAAAGCTCAGCTTCACCGGTTCCACCCCTGTTGGTATGTTGTTGCAAGCCCAAGCCGCCAAACGCATGATCCGTTGCACAATGGAATTGGGCGGCCACGCGCCGGTGATGATCTTTGACGATGCCGACATCGCAACAGCGGCCAAACTTTGTGCCGCCACAAAATTCCGCAATGCGGGTCAGGTTTGCATCTCGCCCACACGGTTCTACGTTCAAAACGGCGTTTACGACGAGTTTGCCGAACGCTTCACCCAACACACCAACGAAATGATCGTGGGCGAAGGTATTGCAGAAGGCACCCAGATCGGCCCCCTGATCGGTGAACGCCGTCTGGAAGTGATGCAGGATTTGGTGGATGATGCCGTATCCCACGGTGCCGAATTGCTGACAGGTGGTGAACGCCTCGGGAACAAAGGTTATTTCTATAAGCCCACCGTTCTGAAAGGTGTATCTGAAGACGCCAAAATCATGAACGATGAACCCTTTGGCCCTGTCGCACCCATCGCATCATTCAACGATTTCGACGATGTGATAACACGCGCCAATAAACTTGAATACGGGCTGGCATCATATGCGTTCACAACAAACGGCGCTGTCGCCGCCACTTTGGGCGATCAAATCAACGCAGGCATGTTTGGCGTCAACCACTTTGGCATTGCCACACCGGAAACACCTTTTGGCGGGGTCAACCATTCAGGCTACGGGTCGGAAGGTGGCGAGGAAGGGATTACTGCGTATCAACGGGTGAAGTTTATTTCGGAGATCGGGGTTTAGAGGGGTACTTCAGGCAACACGAGTATCAGAAAAGGGTTCAGCAATGACCTGATACTCGTCTTCATATAAAACATACCCGAGTCGGTTGCTTTTTATTATTTCGATTGGAAAGCCCTTTTTATATGTTCTACTGCAGTTGGTTTAAACCAACTTAATCCTTTTGTATTTTTCCGAAGATAACCTTTTGACTTCGTTTTATTAAACTTTTCTGGAGCCTCTAAATTATCGGTAAACCAAACTAATAAACGCTCAGTTCTATCGATTGTATTTTGAGCAACATCATTTCTTTCCATCAAATCGCCAGCAACTCGAAAAATTCCTTCTTTCGCCTGCATACTTTCTACTTGCCGGAAGTTTACAAACCGTAAAAACATTATTTCTTTCCTAAATTTATTTTGAATAAAAAATCCTATATAAACGTGGCATATATATGGCGGGTAATTCACTAATTTAACGGAATCAATAGGGCAATCCTTAACAGAATTGCCCTCAGGTTGTATTTTTAGAATGCTGGTCGCATTCTGACCGCAGTTTGCTTCGCAAATTGCGGTTAAATCATAGCCATTCCGCCATTCACGTGCAGGGTTTGGCCTGTCACGTAGCTGGCTTCAACGGACGCCAAATAAGCCACGGCAGAGGCTATCTCTTCGGGGGTTCCCATCCGCCCCGCAGGGATATTGCCGGTCATCTTTTCCTTTACCGCATCCGGCAAATCGGCGGTCATTGCGGTTTCGATAAAGCCGGGGGCGACGCAGTTGGCAGTAATCCCGCGCGTGGCGATTTCCTGTGCGTATGACTTGGTCATCCCGATCATGCCCGCCTTGCTGGCCGCATAATTCACCTGCCCCGCATTGCCCGTAACACCGACAATCGACGTGATGTTGATGATCCGCCCGAAACGTTGCTTCATCATCGAGCGCATCACTGATTTCATCAGGCGCATGGTAGATGACAGGTTCACATCGATCACCTGTTGCCATTCGTCATCCGACATGCGCATGAAAATATTGTCCCGCGTGATGCCGGCATTATTCACCAGAATATCCAAACCGCCCATTGCATCAGACGCTTGGCCTGCAAGGGCCAGAACCGCGTCTTTATCGCTAAGGTTACAAGGGGTGACAAAAGCCCGCTCACCCAATTCAGCGGCCAAAGTCTCTAACGGGTCAACCCGCGTACCTGACAGGGCCACAGATGCCCCCTGTTCATAAAGCCCGCGCGCAATCGCGCCACCTATGCCACCTGATGCGCCTGTGACCAGTGCTTTTTTACCTGTTAAATCAAACATATCATTTATCCTTTTAATTCTGCTGCAACTGCAACCACATCTTCTGGGGTGTTTACGGCCTTACACGCAATCTCGCGGTCGATACGGCGGATCATACCCGACAGGGCCTTACCCGCACCAATCTCGTAAATCTCGGTCACACCTTCAGCCGCCATATAAGAAATACTTTCACGCCAGCGCACAGACCCCGTGACCTGTTGCACCAGCAAATTCGTAATTGCGCCCGTGTCACTGTTGGCTGACGCCAACACATTCGCCACCACAGGAACGTTTGGTGCGGAAATTGTCACATCCGCCAAAGCCGCTGCCATCGCATCTGCTGCAGGCTGCATCAAAGCACAATGAAAAGGGGCAGACACGGGCAAAATTACCGCCCGTTTTGCACCCTTGCCTTTGGCGATTTCACAAGCTCGTTCCACAGCCGCCTTATGGCCGGATACCACAACCTGCCCCGGATCATTATCGTTTGCCGCCTGACAAACCTCGCCTTGGGCCGCTTCAGCCGCAACAGCCTGCGCCGTGGCAAAGTCCAACCCCAACAGGGCTGCCATCGCCCCAACGCCCACAGGAACTGCCGCCTGCATCGCTTTCCCACGGATGCGCAGCAAACGCGCCGTATCGGCCAAACTCAAAGAACCCGCCGCACAAAGTGCCGAATATTCACCCAAGGAATGTCCGGCCACAAAAGATGCCGCACTGATCTCTACCCCTTCGGCATTCAAAGCCGCCAT
Source organism: Amylibacter sp. (assembly GCA_021775355.1). GTDB lineage: Bacteria > Pseudomonadota > Alphaproteobacteria > Rhodobacterales > Rhodobacteraceae > Amylibacter. The sequence goes on from JAJFHZ010000013.1 coordinate 137,196, forward strand.
CGCAGCCATTGATGTAGCCATCAACGCAGGTTGTGCGTTCTCGGTCAGTGTCAGATCGGCAATATCGCCGTCCCAGATCAGGCCCGACAGGTCTTGCCCCAAAGCGTCATCCACCTCGTCGAATACAGCTTTCGCCGTAGGATAAGCATCCGCAAACCCCTTACCCATTCCAATGGTTTGGGCACCCTGGCCCGGAAATACAAATGCGCGCAACACCATGATCCTCCACTTATTATCACAGCTATTGCTCTAACGTTTGTTAGGCCCAACGTCCAGATTTCATAATTAAAATGTAAAATTGTTTTGCGCACGAACTTAGGCAACGGTTTTTTAACGTCCGTTACCCGTTTAGCCGTGTGTTTGTTTATTTTTTACCACCCTTGCCGCCTTTACCACCTTTGCCGCCCTTGCCGCCTTTACCACCCTTGCCGCCTTTACCACCCTTGCCGCCTTTATCGCCCTTGCCGCCTTTACCACCCTTGCCGCCTTTATCACCCTTGCCGCCTTTACCACCCTTGCCGCCTTTACCGCCCTTGCCGCCTTTACCGCCCTTGCCGCCTTTACCACCCTTGCCGCCAGCTCCTTCGCCGCCTGCACCTTCACCGCCAGAGCCTCCTGATCCTGCGTTAGATGCAGTAAGTTCTATATTGTCTGTACCGGTTTGAACTTTCCCTTTAAGATTCACCCCTACGCCAGCAGCAATCACACTCGCAGCGGCCAATAAAACCACATATTCGGTTGTCACTGCACCGATGTTATCCTTTAAAAGATAAGATTTCACTTTTCTCGTAATTTTGCTCAAATCGTACATAGTAATATTCTCCAAGAATTATTTTTCCTTGTAAGAAGCCTGTATGGGAAAAACCTTATACTTCAATTCATACCAAGAAACCGCATATGATAGCTGCTGACAATTTCAGTTTGTCTATCAGGTTTGTGGCCATAATTTGACTTCGCTAAGGTATAAAGATGTAATTTAACAACAACTATAGCGTGTACATTTTGTTTTTGGTGGTTTTTCAAATGTGGGTTTTACCTTTCACGCAACAAAAAACTACACCATATCGGCAGGTATCAATTTCTACTATCACCCGCAATTTGGGCAATAATACTTGGAATTGCTTGCATTCACCGTCTATCGCAGTATAAGCCCCCAATCTTCCGCAAATTATTTTAACGCGGCCGCCTCTCGTATCTGGGCGCGGAAGATCAGCCCTGATTTTGAAGCACGCTTGAAAATGGTGAATATAATGGCGCTCTACGAGCATACATTTATCGCGCGACAGGATCTTTCCAACGCGCAAGCCGAAGGTCTAATTGAACACTTCGGCGCTGTTCTGGCTGACAACGGTGGTTCTGTTGTCGATTCTGAATACTGGGGTCTGAAAACAATGGCCTATAAAATCAACAAAAACCGCAAAGGTCACTACGGATACATGAAATCCGATGCACCTTCTGTGGCAGTTCAGGAAATGGAACGCCTGATGCGTCTACACGATGACGTAATGCGCATTATGACCATCAAGGTTGATGCGCATGAAGAAGGCCCATCCGTCGTCATTCAGGCCAAATCGGCCAAAGACGAACGTCGTAGAAACCGCTAGGAAAGGACTTAAACCATGGCAAACAAACCATTTTTCCGTCGTCGCAAGTCCTGCCCGTTCCTGGGCGAGAATGCACCGAAAATCGACTATAAAGACACGAAACTTCTGCAGCGCTATGTATCTGAGCGCGGCAAAATCGTGCCATCCCGTATCACAGCAGTCTCTGCCAAAAAACAACGTGAGTTGGCCAAAGCCATCAAACGCGCACGTTTTCTGGCCTTACTGCCATACGCTGTAAAGTAAGGAACGTATCATGCATGTTATCCTACTGGAACGTATCGCAAAGCTTGGCCAAATGGGCGATGTTGTCTCTGTAAAGCAAGGTTACGGTCGTAACTTCCTGCTGCCACAAGGCAAAGCATTGCGCGCAACAGACGCCAACAAAACCGTCTTTGAAGCTCAAAAAGCTCACTTGGAAGCCAACAATCTGGAAACCAAAAAAGAGGCAGACGCAGTCGCCACTAAATTGGACGGTCAACAGTTTATCGTGATTCGCTCTGCATCCGACGCAGGTTCGCTTTATGGCTCTGTCACAACACGTGACGCAGCAGAAGCAACAACCGAAGCCGGTTTCAGCGTGGACAAAAAGCAAATCGCTTTGGACACACCTATCAAAGAGTTGGGCGTACATGAAATGACTGTGGTTCTTCACCCGGAAGTTTCCTGCACAATTCAGGTGAACGTTGCACGCTCACAAGAAGAAGCCGAACTGCAAGCTTCCGGCAAATCCATTCAGGATTTGGCCGCAGAAGCAGAAGCGGAAGCTGAATTCGAAATCTCGGAATTGTTCGACGATATGGGCGCTGCCGCTGCTGAAGATTTTGCAGATGACGAAGATGCCCCTGCAGCTGATGCTGAAGAAGCCGAAGAAGTTTCAGAAGACGAAACCAAAGCCTAAGCTTTACGTCTAAAAAATTTGAAAGGCCTGCCATTTGGCGGGCCTTTTTCTTTTTCACAAAGGAAATTAATCATAGGCTATGGATGTACCATCCAATAAATCTGCATAACGTTTAATGCGTTTTTTAAGGAAATCACAAAACAAGCGAACCCGTTTGGTTTTACGTGTCTCACCATGTGTCAAAAGCCATAGCTTGCCGTAGTGGTTTATGCCGATTTCGGGTACACGGGTTAATGAATTATCATTGTCACCCACAAAACACGGCAATATCGTCACCCCAATACCGACTTTGACCGCCGCCAATTGCGCGGCAAGGTCGGAAACCACATAGGGAACGGCATCCATTGCCAATGGCACCTTTTGCGCCCATTCAGGCGGCGCCCCATCCTCTTCTTTCAATATCCATTTTAGCGTGGCAGACGCACTTTGACGTTCTGCCGTCATCCGGTCACGTGAAATATAAAGCCCGCGATAAACATCCTGTAAACCCGCACCATATAAGTTTTGCGGCAAAGTATTACGATCATAGACCAGTCGCAGTGCAACATCCGCCTGACGTTTTGTCAGATTTACAAGATCATAGGATGTAACCAAATGCAGTTCGATTTCAGGATGTGTCTGCGAAAACTCCGCCAGATCGGGCATGAACAAATCTGTCGCAAACACATTCGGCATTGCCACACGCAGCGTGCCAGTCAGTTTTTGATCCCGCGCAAAAACCCGCGTTTGTAAATCCATTGAAGTCCGCGCCATACGTTCAGCATACTCCAGTATTTCATCCCCTGCCCCGGTCAGCTCATAACCTGTCGGCAACTTGTCAAACAGCCGTGCCCCCAATTGCTCTTCCAATTGCGCGATACGCCGCAATACGGTTGCATGGTTCACATTCAGGGCAATGGACGCGGATCGCACGGATCCGTTTTGCACAACCGCCAGAAAAAACCTAATATCATCCCAATGTTCCATGGTTAATATTTGCACCAGACATCTGCGAAGTTCAAGAATATATGGCGAAGCGTTCTTTATATATACACCTCCCATAAACTTCATGTGCAAATTTGCACCATTAAAGGACATTACAATGTTAGAACTCTATTCAGACGCCACCCCAAATGGCCTGAAAGTATCCATCGCGCTTGAAGAGATGGAATTGGAATACACCACCCATCAAATCTACCTTGGCGGCATGCAATCAACTCCGGAATTCACCGATCTTAACCCCAACCAAAAAATCCCCGTTTTGGTGGATGGTGATCATGTGTTGACGGAATCCGGCGCAATCTTGATCTATCTTGCAAAAAAGACCGGTAAGTTCTTACCACAAGACCCCAAAGCCCGCAGTAAAACCATTGAAGCGCTTATGTTTCAAATGGGGTCACTTGGCCCGATGTTCGGCCAGTATCTGGTGTTTGCCGCAGCATGGCAAAACAAATTTCCCGATGTCACCAATCGGTACTTTTCAGAAGTAAGCCGTATTATGGGTGTATTGAATACACATCTGGAAAATCAGGATTATCTGGCAGGTGACACATACACAATCGCCGACATGGCCGTGGCACCGTGGATCAGACTTTGCACAATCCATCCTGCCTGTTTGGATTTACCTTTGGAACAGAACGCCAATTTAAAAGCATGGTGGGATCGCGTTTCAGTACGGCCCGCAACCCAACGCGGCTTTGCCAACCCCGCCCCGTTTCCACCAGAGAAACAGTTTGAAGGCTTTGTCAAAGCTGTAGTCGGACTGGGTGATATTCACCCTAAATAATAACAGGGAAAGGCGCGGATCATTAAAAGGCCGCGCCTTTTGCTTTGCCTGTTGCAAAAAATAGCGTATCCTTGAAAAAACCATCGTGGTTTTGAATATACGGATACTACCAAATGCCCAAAATCCCAATGCAAATCGACGAAAGCATCAACGTCTTGGGTGAGGCCTTACGCCCATGTTCCAACGATCCCGTTACGGGCTTTTACCGTGATGGATGTTGCAATACCGGCCCTGACGATAAGGGGCAACATACTGTCTGTATCGAAGTGACTGCCGCATTCCTTGAATTTTCCAGAATGCGTGGCAATGATCTGTCTACGGCGCGCCCCGAATTCGGCTTTCCCGGTCTGCAACCCGGTGATCGCTGGTGTCTGTGCGCCGAACGTTGGGCCGAAGCGGATGCCTATGAAACCGCCCCGCATGTGATCTTGCAAAGCACACATATCAACACGTTGGAAATCATCCCTTTTGCAGTTTTGCGCGCCAAGGCACTGGATGTGAACTAGCAAGAAACGGGCTGACATATTACTTGTAAACAAGCATGCAGGTTCCAAACAACCAAAGGAACCAAAATGCCGCTACAATTCGAAGCTATCCCCACAAAAGACGCCCGCAATGCCCAAAACGGTAATCCTGATGCCAATGGCCAAATCCCGGAACGCGCCATATCAGATGGCAACGGCAACCCCTGCCGCCACTGTCTGACCGAGATCCCAAAAGATTCTGAAATGCTGATCCTTGGGTACCGCCCGTTTCCCGATGCTCAACCCTATGCAGAAGTAGGCCCTATATTTTTATGCGCGGATGTCTGTGAACGTTATGTCCCCAGCGAAACTTTGCCAGAAATGTTTGCAAACAGCGCAGAATTGCTGGTGCGCGGTTATGATGCCCAAGATCGCATTGTTTACGGAACAGGAAAAGTCATGAAGGTTAACCAGATTGAAAAAGCTGTCATGACAGGTTTGATGAATTCCGAAATAAGCTATTATCACCTACGCTCGGCCAGCAACAACTGTTTTCAGGCGCGTGTCGGTCGCATAAAATAGGTTAGCCTTGCAACAATGCCCCCTCTTACCAATGTAATTAAACCCGATTTTCCTTCAATCACTCTCTAACCTGTTATAATTTCAGGTTCCCATATGAAAATTGGTATCGTAGGGTCATCGGGGTAGCACTAAATGCTACCCCATAAGAGGGCATACCGTTTGGGGATCAGCTCAATCTTCAAATCAAAGCGGGGAATGACCAAACAAAAGGGGAAATCAATATGAAAGTTTCAATAGTTCAACAGCCTCCGGTTTACTTGAATAAAGAAAAATCAATGGAGCGAGCCGTCGAATTGGTCGCACAGTCCGCAAAAGATAACTGCCAAATGGTGGTATTTCCGGAAGCTTGGTTCCCTGGCTATCCAACATTCGTATGGCGGCTTTCCCCGGGTGCCGGAATGGGCAAGACAGATGATCTATATAAAGTGCTGCAGCAAAATGCGATTGATCTTAGTAAAGACGGGTTGGCACCGATGCAAGAAGCAGCAAAAGAACATGGCGTGGTCATTGTTTTGGGTTATCAGGAAGTGGATGGTGCGGTCAGTGGCAGCACACTGTTTAATAGTTGCGCTATCATCGATGCGGATGGCCGCATCGTAAACAACCACCGAAAACTGATGCCGACGAACCCCGAACGCATGGTTTGGGGGTTTGGCGATGGATCCGGACTGAATGTTGTGGAAACTGCCGTTGGCCGCATCGGCGCACTTTTGTGTTGGGAAAACTATATGCCATTGGCCCGCTTCGCGCTTTATGCACAGAATATCGACATCTACGTTGCCCCAACATGGGACAGTGGCGACACATGGCTTGCAACAATGCAGCATATCGCACGCGAAGGTGGATGTTGGGTTATTGGTTGCGCAACTGCGATTGAAACGTCGGATATACCAAAAGACATCCCCTATTATGAAGAGCTTTTCCCTAACAAAGATGAATGGATAAACCCGGGCGATGCCGTAGTTTATAAACCTTTTGGTGGCATAGCCGCAGGGCCGATGCATCAGGAAAAGGGCCTGTTATATGCTGATATCGATGTATCAGAAGCCCGCGCTGCCAGGCGAAAGTTTGATGCAAGTGGGCACTATGCGCGTCCGGACGTATTTTCCCTAAACGTTAATCGCACGAAACAGCCACCGGTATCATTCACTGACGATTAAGTACCGATCCTATTTGGTTAGGCTAATTATCCACTTGGCAGGGTTAGGGCAAACAGCCCCGATCCGGCAGTTTCATCTTTCCCGAAACCGACAATAAAAACCCCGAAGCTGATATTTCCGGCCTGACAAAGCGGTTTTTCCCTGCCATCGTCGCCTTAAAGATTCTATTTACGGAGGTTCCCCATGGACTATCTTGCTACCAACGACATTCAAGACATCGTCGAAAGCGACCGCGAACATGTCTGGCATCACCTGATCCAGCACAAGCCTTTTGAAACCAATGAACCACGCATCATTGTCGAAGGCAAAGGCATGCGGGTCTGGGACCAAAAAGGTAAAGAGCATATTGATGCTGTTTCCGGTGGTGTCTGGACTGTCAACGTGGGCTACGGCCGTGAACGTATCGCCAATGCCGTGCGCGACCAATTGGTCAAACTGAACTATTTCGCACAATCCGCAGGCTCTATTCCGGGGGCGATTTTCGCCGAAATGCTGCTGGATAAGATGCCGGGCATGAAGCGGGTTTACTATTCAAACTCCGGTTCTGAAGCGAACGAAAAAGTGTTCAAAATGGTGCGCCAGATCAGCCACAACAAACACGGCGGCAACAAAAGCAAAATCCTTTATCGCCATCGCGATTATCACGGCACAACAATTACAACCCTGTCTGCAGGTGGTCAGGAACAGCGCAACGCACAATACGGCCCCTACACACCCGGTTTCGTGGAAATCCCACATTGTCTGGAATACCGCAACCAGTTCGACACTGCCGAAGATTACGGCGCGGCCTGTGTCAAAGCCACAGAAGAAGTGATTTTGCGCGAAGGCCCCGATACCATCGGTCTGATCTGTCTGGAGCCAATTACCGCAGGTGGCGGCGTAATCACCCCGCCAAAAGGCTACTGGGAAGGCATACAGGCACTTTGCGCCAAATATGAGATACTGTTGCACATCGACGAAGTGGTTTGTGGTCTTGGCCGCACAGGCACATGGTTCGGCTACCAGCATTACGGCGTAAAACCGGACTTCGTGACCATGGCAAAAGGTGTGGCTTCGGGATATGCTGCAATTTCTTGCACTGTGACAACTGAAGCGGTGTTTGACATGTTCAAAGACAATGCGTCTGACCCAATGAGCTATTTCCGCGATATATCCACCTTTGGCGGTTGTACTGCAGGCCCGGCGGCCGCGATCGAGAATATGAAGATTATCGAAGAAGAAAACCTGCTGGAAAACTGCACCAAAATGGGTGAATACTGCCTTGGCCTTCTCAATGATCTGAAATCGAAGCACAAAGTTGTCGGCGATGTGCGCGGCAAGGGGTTATTCCTAGGCGCAGAGCTGGTCAAAGATCGTGACACCAAAGAACCGGTGGACGAAAAACTGGTGCAAGCCGTTGTTGGCGACTGTATGGCAAACGGTGTAATTATTGGCGCAACCAATCGGTCTGTGCCGGGCTTCAACAATACACTGTGTCTGTCCCCCGCCCTGATCTGTACCAAAGACGATCTGGATAAAATTGTTGGCGCAATTGACGCGGCATTGACCAGAGTTTTCGCTTAAAAACGATACAAATACAAAAGGCCCCCGCACAAGTGAAATGTGTCGGGGCCTTTTTCGTGCCGATCACAGACACATTAAATTTTGTTGCGTTCATTCCCAAAAAGCACAACCATTGAAAATAGTGGTCATGAGGTAAATCAAATGAAAGTGCTCTGGGTATTTGCAACAGTGGCAATCGCCACGATCAGCACATTATCTTTCGCACAAAGCGCAGAGTTCACATTGGGTGGTGATGCTGAAAGCAACTGTCTGTTCACCATGTCGGGCGAGATTGTTTCAGGTGATGCAAACCAGTTTAAATCCTTTGTACGCAGTATAGGAAGCCCGGATTATATTCCGGTTATCGGTCAGGCAAACAACGGTGAACAGCGATATATGTGCCTAAACAGCCCCGGGGGGGACCTTCTGGAAGCCATTGAAATAATTGAATACATTTTACAAAACGATGGCGCGTTGGAAGAAGGCAATGATCCTTTTTGGCTACGAAACCTTGGCACAGCAGTTCCACGCGATGCTTCATGTGCCAGTGCATGTGCTATCATGTTCTTTGCCGGCCAGCAAAGCGAAGGTGATTTCGGGCGTTACCCTGACCGAACACTGCACGCAACGGCCCGACTTGGATTTCACTCGCCCAAAGCCAGCTTCAGTCAGCAAACCTACACCAGTGCGGAAATGGAAGAGTCTTTCAACTTCGCCCTTGAAATCGTAACGCGGTTTTTCAAGCTTAGCCCTGAAATGGATCTGCCGCTTGAACTGATCGCACAAAACTTCCTGACCCCTTTCGATGATATTTTCTGGTTGGAATACGTCAATCAAGTCGCTGAATATAACATCAAACTTATTGGCCTGCCGCCGCTGGAAAATATCGGTAAAAACCATATACAAATGCTTTGCGGAACACCCCCATCAAACATCAACAGAAGTGGTGCCAACGACAATGATTCAATAAAACGAATTAACCCGCATAGCATCTTATGGGCAGAAAAGGCTTATTTCGCTAAGTTCGAAAGATCAGAAAATGGTATCACCTTTGAAATTATGGCCAATGACGAAGGCGAGTCTAATTGTCAGGGCAAAATATCAAACGATGGGTATGGCTATTACCGTTTAGACAATAATGCAGACACTGGTGTTTACCCATGGATGCTCTACCCGCCGATAAGCTTGCCACAGTTATACAAAAAGGTTGGGAATTTATCATCGGTACAAGGCGAAACAGAACTTCAAACCATCAATGGTGCAATCACATCACATTGTTACGCGGTTGAAGATCAACAGATTATTGCGCAAACCAAGTGCCGGATCACTGCAATAAGCACGATGAATGCAGACCTTGACGAGACATTTATAACGCAGCTTACTTGGGATCAGGGTACAGCTAATATAGTAATTAATGATAGCCAGTTAATCATGAATGGTAAGCCTGCGAGATTAGAAACGAACCCACCCGAAGAACTGGACGACATAAATAATGTCTGTGTGAACTATGGCACCGGGATTTTTTGCTACCTCTTACATTAATCTTGTTTTGGCGCCGCATAGATTTGTTGCAAAGTCGGTGAAATATGTGTTGCATATTTACACTAATTTAGCCACCACACGCCCTTGGAAAGGAGAATATAGCCGCGAATTGGGCCAATTTTGACAAAAATGTGGCAAATAATTTAGCCACAATATCTGCCACATACAAACCGAATAACCACAACATGATCGTCTAATATGCTATTTTTCCATATTATTTCCAAACATGAAACATACTGTTTTTTGAACGTACTCAGTTTTTGCTTCTCAATTTCGCCACATTTGCTAAACCTGTCTCAACAAACCGAGCAATAGACAAAAGATTGAGAGAACAACAGGCCTACAAGCCACAACAAAACAGAATACACCGCGCTATACCCGTGGAATGAATATAGGAAAATAATGGCACAAGACTGCCCGCTGGCACATAAATCTGACCCCGTACCCTCCAAGTTTGGACGCCCGATTTCGCCGCAACTCAGTCGCTGCAAGACGTTGTATAACGTCGCCCGTCATTTACTTTTCTTTAATATCGTCCACACACGCACTTGCAGCTCTAGCTACAACAACAGCTGTATTTGCGCCCCCAAGCGCGGCGGTCATATCAGGGGAAATGACCGCCGGCGCATTGGGCCAATTTGCCCGCAAGGGCATATGTTATCACTGCCTGTGATACCTGTCGGGTCTTTTGACCCGCACTGCTCGTTATAAGGCTTGCTCGCCTTATAACACCTCTACTTCGGCCAGAGATGCTTTATGCTCTCTGGCCTTTTTTATATTGAACACATATTGATTTTAAGTCACCATCGACAGCTCAAAGGGCACTCTTGTAAATGTTGAAAAAAAGCGTCAAAACCATTCTGAACGGCCTGTCCGTGGCAGTCTTTGTCATTGATGCCGCGCAAACCATCCGTTTTGGCAATAACGCCGCCTGTGACCGTTTCGGGCTTAGCGAAGAAAGTGATGCCGACCTGTTCAGCGTCATCCCGTCCAACGACTGCACAACAGCCGCCAACCGCGTATTAAGCGGCGAAATGACCACACTTTCGCTGGAATTAACCCTGCAAGACGTAGTGCCAACCACGTTTCGTTTGATCATCACACGCCTTGACGCCGACACACGTACAGGGGGCGATGCCCGTGCCATCGTCAGTCTGGAAGACATCAGTCACATCCGCGAAGCCGAACAAATGCGCATTGATTTTGTAGCCAACGTCAGCCACGAGCTGCGCTCACCACTTACATCCTTGTCAGGCTTCATCGAAACCTTACAAGGCCCCGCAAAAAACGACCCCGTCGCCCATGAACGCTTTCTGGCCCTGATGGCAGGTGACGCCCAGCGTATGAGCAGACTGATAGGCGATCTTTTGTCACTTTCCAAACTCCAAGCCAGCGAACGCGTGCCCCCGAGTGAGGTCGTGGATATATCCGCCACTTTAAGTCGCGTGACCGCATCCCTTGAACCCCTTACAAAACGTGAAGAAACTGCGATATCGTTGGTCATATCCCCCGACCTGCCTCAGGTTATAGGCGATACGGACGAACTCACCCAAGTGTTCCAAAACCTGATCGAAAACAGCATCAAATACAGCCATCCGGATACTATCGTTGAAATCACCGCAGAGCGTGATCCAAGCCACAAAAACCAATTGCGCATATCCGTACGCGACCAAGGCGAAGGACTTGACCCCAAACATATCCCGCGTCTGACGGAACGGTTTTACCGTGTAGACAAGGGGCGTTCACGCAAGATGGGCGGTACAGGGCTGGGTTTGGCGATTGTAAAACACATCCTGATCCGCCACCGCGCATATCTGCATATCGACAGCAAAACCGGGCATGGCAGCACCTTTTCGGTATTCTTGCCGATCGCATCCAATTGAACGTTTTATATCTGGCCGCACGCAGGCATAAAGTCTATTGTGGTGAAAGCTGAACGGAAACTATCATGACAGACAAACCATATGTAATCCTGACGATGAAATGGGGCACACTTTATCCCGCCGATTATGTGAACGTACTTTACAACGCCTGCTCCAAGTTCCTTGACCATCCGTTCCGTTTTATCTGCATGACGGACGACGCCAGCGGCATTGTCGACGGCGTGGAAATATTTGCGATCCCTGAAATGGACTTGGGCGAAAACCGTTTTGCTTTTGGCTGTTGGCCCAAAATATCCGTCTTCAAAAAAAACCTCTTTGGGTTGGAAGGCCGCGCCATGTTCATTGATCTCGATACGGTCATTGTCGGCGATTTAACCTCGATGTTCAAAGCCAAGGGTGGTGTCGTCCTGATCCGCGAATGGCGCCGTTTCGTGGACTATTTTCGCAAACGCAAAGTAAACGGCATGACTTCGATCTTTGCTTTCACGCTAGGTACACAGTCACAAATCTATGATAAATTTATGGAAAATCCCGAATACGCCTATGAAAATTACCGCTCGGAACAACGCTGGGTCACGGATTACGCTACAGACATGCAGTTTTGGGGCCCAAAACAGGTGGTCAGCTTCAAACGCGATTTGCTGGCCCCGCCCCTGCTTAACAGATTTATCCCACCCAAAAATCCCGACCCTGACACGGCGGTCGTGGCCTTTCACGGCGTACCGCGCCCTATTGATGTGGTGCCGGACAATAATAAGCCTTGGGGGAAATGGTCGCGTTGGGGGCGCGGTCCGGTCAAATTTGTCCGCGATTTCTGGATCGACAACGGCGGGACGGATCCCACTTGATGTCAGTCAACTTTATGTGGCTAAAATAGCAACCTAAGGTCGTTTTATCACCCGACATCTTCGGATTTATCCCATCTTAAGAAACCTTTGATCCCTAAATTATGAACTATAAGGATTCTGTGCTATACTGGTATGGGAAATCTGCTGGAGACTTGTAATGATAATAAGCCCAAGTATTGAACTACAAAACGGTCGCTGCGTCAGCCTGTACCGTGGCCGTATAGATGAACCCCATATCTGGCATGTCGACCCGGTCGAAACCGCAAAATCCTATGCAGCAGCAGGTGCCGAATGGATTCATGTCACCGATTTTGACGCCATTGCAGGGGATGACAGCAACACAGACCTAGTGCAGGACATCATACACCACTGCGGCGCCTCTGTTCAGCTGGGTGGCGGTTTCAGATCACTTCAGCGCATGTCTGAATGGGCTGACCGTGGTGCCGGGCGCATCGTGATCGGCACGTTAGCTGTCATGGCCCCCAATCTGGTGAAACAAGCCGCGAAACTTTACCCCGATCAAATCGTCATAGCCGTGGACGTATTCAAAGGCAAAATCATGAGTGACGGTTGGCGTAAACCCAGCGCGATTGAACCGGAAACATTCATCAAAACCTTTGCAAAAGACCCGCTTGCGGCCATCATCGTTACCGACATCGACGCCGATCTGGAAGAAGCCGATGACAGTTTGGCCTTGGTCACAAAACTTGCGGGCATCTCCACCGCCCCCGTCTTTGCCCGTGGCCTTTCACGTTCACTGGATGACTTAGCCCGCCTTAAATATGTACCGCACGTGGCAGGTGCAATTATTGGCCGCGCACTGTTTGATCACAGCATTGATCTGGGTGAGGCTTTGGAACTGGCAAATCAGCCCGAACAAACTGCCGCCTTCGTGTAATGTAGGTTAGTCCAATATCGTAAAAAGACATGCTGCTCACGCGGTGCAAGCAATATGTTTGAATTAAGCTTGGGAAATTTTCGAGTCGTATGTGACCGGAAAATTGACTGAACGTGCGACAAAACAATACTGATGTACCTTGCTGTGTATTTCATCCGCAAGCTTCAGATCATCCCCGGCTTTCACACATATTTTCGGATGCAGCGTGGCACTCAGGAACCGCCCGGCCCCTGTGTTAGACGTTTCCCCGACCCCGACCGGGCAATCTTCATAAGACATAACCGTTATACCCGCATTGCTGGCAAGGTGAAGATACCACAGCATGTGGCAGGCAGATAGGGCTGACAACAGCAAATCCTCTGGGTTCATCAATCCAGGGTCACCCCCCAACAACGGATCGTTCGAACAGTTTATCATGGGCTTTCCGGGGACCTCCACATTCCAGGTGCGGTCATAGGACTTGTAACTGCTTGTTCCCGCTCCCTTGTTTCCAGTCCAGAGAATGCGGGATGTATAATCATGTTCCTTAGTCATTTTAATCTTTCATTTCATTATGTATAAATGTATACATGTATTCACCACAAAAAAGAGTCAACACAAATAAATAGGAATAGGCCAAATAATGACTGGACAAAATATTGCTAACGAGCTGCGGCAAAACATTCTTTCTGGCAGCCTGAAACCCGGGGAGGAATTGCGTCAGACGGAAATTGCGCAAGAATTCAACGTCAGCAGAATACCTGTACGGGATGCGCTTGGAATATTAGCTTCGGAAAATCTGGTGGTGTTGAATCCCAACCGCAAGGCCAAAGTCATCGCGTTGACCCAAACCGAATTATCCGAAATTTTTGATCTGCGCATTCTACTGGAATGTAATGCTTTATCGCTTGCGATTGAAAACATAACACCTGATATTCTGGACCACGTGACGTATATCCTGGAAAAGTCGAACATAGAAGCAGGCAGACCGGGTTGGGCCGCAGGTGACTGGGCGTTTCACAAAGCACTTTACCAGCCATCGGGGCTGTCTAAGCATATTCAGATTATAGAAGAGCTGCGCCAAACCTGTCAGATTCACGTAGCCGCCTACGGTGAATTGAAGAACAGTACCGATCAATGGCTGAAAGACCATAAAATAATCGTGCGTCTGTATCAAAAAGGCGATGTGCCGGGCGCAAAGAATACACTGGCGGCACATTTAACGGCCGCAAAAAAAAGCCTTTTGCACGCAATGGCGGACTGATCTTATCGCAGGCCCTTCAAAACCGCCAAGAACCGCTCGATTTCAACTTCGGTATTATAATAATGCGGAGCCATGCGCATCACTGTCGGCAGGTTACGCCTTTGGGCATCCAGCCTTGTGCTGAACGGGGTCGAGGCCCCGATAACAATGCCACTTTTGTGCAAGCCCGCAACGGTCGCGTCCGCGTCCATTCCTTCAACGGTAAAGCTGACAATGCCACAATGTTCCGACCCAATATCGCGGACTTGCGCCCCGGTGACGGTTTCCAGCCCTTCCCTGCAAAGTGATGCCAGTTTTTTAACCCGCTCTTGAATAGCATCCATCCCAAGGGACGTGGCATAGTCAGCCGCCACACCCAACCCCGCACGCAACGCATAGGAGTTTTCCCATGTCTCGAAGCGGCGCGCATCATCACGCAACTGATATGCATCTGTCGACACCCAAGGTGCGCTAAAAAGATCAATCATCGCGGGTTCCAGCGTTTTCAGCCATTTTTCCGCGACATATAAAAAACCTGTTCCCCTTGGCCCACGCAGAAACTTTCGCCCTGTAGCCGACAGAAAGTCACAGCCCAGATCGGTCACATCCACAGGTATCTGCCCAACCGCCTGACATGCGTCCAGCAGATATGGAATACCGTGTTTTCTTGCGATCTTGCCAACCTCTGCCGCAGGGTTCACCAGCCCGCCATTGGTCGGCACCCATGTCATTGCAATCAGACCCACACGGTCATCTATCATACTTTCCAAGGCACCTAAATCAACCGCCCCCGACACATCGCTGGGCACAACATCAATTGCCAGCCCATCACGTTTCGCACGTTGAAGAAACGCTACATAATTCGCAGCATACTCTGCTTCGCAGGTTAAAATTCGTGCACCCTTTTCCAACGGCAGCGCATAAAACGCGTGGCACCATGCCACGGTCGCGTTCGGCACCAAGGCAATTTCGTGTCGTTTCGCCCCGATAAGCCGCGCAACACTGTCATAAACGCCATCCAAAGCATCCGCCTGCGCGTCCTGCGCCTCATATCCGCCGATACGTGCTTCCAGTACCGTATGCGTTACAATCGCATCCACAACGCATTGCGGCATCAAAGCAGAACCTGCCGCCAACAGGTGAATACCATGTGCAGTACCGGGGGTTTCGGCGCGTATCTTTTCTAAATCAAGTTTCATATCAACCTATCTGTTAACCACTTACTAAATGATACCGAAGAAGTCGCAATTCTAAAACCCAAAACGCCCCGCGAATGCGAAGCGTTTTTAGATTTGAACTGATCACGAATATTAGCGAGTAAACGCTTCATTTTCGATTTACAAAGAAACCTTACGCTAGGTGAACATCACCCATCGGTCAGTGGATGGTAGCTTTTTAATATTTCCCTCTTATCTTATAGTCGAATTGATATATTTGATATAAATCATAGACAGTTATCTAAAAAATAAGTCAAATAAAGCTATCGGAAAAATTAATAAGGAAATGCAGATGAAGTTTATTCCAACACTAATAATAACCTCTTCTCTTGCTATACTTGCGGGATGCGAAGAATTCGATAATGCCCCCCCAAAACCCACAACAGCACCCACAACAGCACCAGAATTTCTAAGATGCAGGGACGTTCCTGTTGCTCTGTCACAAGCAGATGCAATCGTCAGGACGCCCGTGTCAATTTCTTCAAACGAGAAGGCTTACTGGTATGACAGACAGCAACGTTTGGTAAAGCGCGCATGGGAATGTAAGGGATAAATCGTCAACAGTAGACGAGGATCACACATGGTAATTGTTTGTTCTAATCAGCGCGAATAACAAGTCGGTTTCTGACCAAATCCGCTGGCAGAACAAACCCAGCGCCCAGATCCAGTACTACGTGCTTTTATTACTCTGCCAGACTTAAATTTCCTTGGTGAGTTTGCAACATTTTTACTGCTGGGTATAATCCGAGTGGACCAGGCCAAATTAGAAGATTGGATTTTAGCCCACAAACGTGAAGTGTTCCGGCTTTCCGATGCGCTTATTGCCGTTGAGGAAAATATTGTGACGGCAGTAAATGCCATCGTAAATATTGCGCCTGCCGATAGGCCACGGCTTATTGGGTTCTTCTGCATGTTTCTCTCCTGCCCCGACCAAGTTTTTGGCCAATGTGTGCCAGATTATTATCTCGAATTCAGTGGACCTGAATAAGGCGTAATCTGGTCATTATTATGGTATTCTCTTTTTGACTTGTTCTTAGTGCATGTGGATACAAGAAAGCGGCTTATACTGATAGATATTTTATCAGGCACTGAATCTTCAAGAATGGGCAGGCGAAGCTGAATAAAAAATTATAGAATTTATATATTGTTAACAATGGCATAAGAATATTATTTTATAAACATAATCATTACAAAAAAAACCGTTGCACTCTTTTTTCAATGGCAAATATACGGTTAATATACTGTTTTAATTATAAAAATTATCTTATAGTTGAAGCATTGGCAAAGTTCCGCCAATGAATGGTCCACACTTTGCCAATGCTTATACTATGTACCTAAATCCAAGTTATTCATCGGTGCGGTGTTCTATCCGCCAATCAGGGATACCGAAACCATTTGGCCAAGGGTATACCTCTTTTTGATTGAAATAGGATACCGCAATCAGTTCAGGGAACTCGGGATATATCTGACGTATGGAATTTTCCCATTCTTCGATATATGCAGCGTTACCCGAATAACCAAGCTCGGCCACCATAATCGGTTTGCCATATCCAAGAACACGATTATAACGCGGCTCGAATATATCCTTAAAGCTTTGTTCAAACCCTAAAGTATTCGTTTCCCAGCGTTGCAACCCAAACACGGAAAGACCGATAATATCAACATAGTCATCACCCGGGTAGTAGAGATTTAGGTTTTCAAACCCGAGTGGCGACCACATATAGTCTACTTTTGGGGCTTCTGAACGACAAACATCAACCATCCTTTTATAAGAACTGATGTAAACTTCTGGCTGCCAGTTTGACCAGATGAATTGGCCGCTCTTATCTTCCATTTCTTGCGCCCAGCGTACCGTAACGGGACTTTGCACCTTATTCAACACTTCACAAATTGAGCGCATGTAGTGGTCATAATCACCGCTTTGTATCCCGGCAATCAGTGTTTCGGGTCTATTGCGTTCACTTACGGTCCACGTCCATGGTTCGATTGTAACCAATAAAACCCGGTTACGTTCTTGTGCATATGCGTCAGCATCATGCAAACTGGGAAGGAAAACATCTTCCCACGGCAGGAATAAATGCTCAATCGACACTTCGGCGTCGTCTTTGAAAGTACCTTCCGGATCATATACACCAAAAGGCAGTGGTCCTGGAGGGGCAGCAGATACCATCGTACCTAGGCCGATAGTAGCAAGCATCACCGTTCCCAAGGTTTTAGCCGCTTTCGTAGAAAGCATATTTGGAATAACATTTGTCATCATATTTCCTTTCGTACCAAAGTTAAACAAGATCAATCAGGGCATTACTTTCCCCACCCAAAATCGAAGATGTACCGCACGGTTCCCGGCGGCGCTTGGCCTGCCCCTGATACCACGAATTCGTGATCAATAACATGATTTGGATCAATTCCACGTGATAATGCGTATATACTTTCAGGGCCACGCAACCATGCAGACGAACTCAACAGTAAAAATAAAAACACAGCTGTTGTTATGTGCGCAAAAAATGCGATGGGCTGTGCATCCCATACAATATTATTTTCTCTATAATGCTTGATGATGATCACCACAATGAGCATCACAAATATCAAAGCATTGACAAGTGATAGGAAATAGAATCCGGCAGCCTCTTTCAAACCACCAACAAATAATACAGGCAGTAAAGCCCCAACAGCCAATACCATATACGTAAACAAAACTCTTATGGGTAATTTCACCTGCGCAAAATCCCCTTTAGGTGTAATGCGAAAATCAACAAAGTCACCGGTTAACCGATCGCGAATAGCACTGGCACAGCCCCATAGAACCCACGGCCATTGCGCCACAATAAACAACGCTTTTTCCCAGCTTACAATCTTGGCGTCGTATGGACGAAACAGCCTGTCACGACGGATTTGCATGGCAATCAGTATCAACATTAAAATTGCCGGCACGGCATGTGCAATAAATGCAGGATAGGTGACATCGGCAAAACGTACATCATAAACGATTGCCACAATCGGTACGAGATACATCATCAACATGAACACGGCAAATATCGGATACCACAACTGCGAAAACACGAACTGGAATTTCAGAATGGGCCTCAAATTGCTGTAATAATCAGGTGTGTATCGCAATAAAAGTGTTACCAGGCTGCGTGACCACTGAAACTCTTGCGTGGCCATGTCGGCAATGCTTGCCGGCCCTGCCCCGTAAGCAATCGCATCGATCGCATGTACACCACGCCAACCGCCCGCATTCATGATCATCGATGTAGAGTGATCCTCGGCCAGTTCCGGGCCCAATCCGCCGACTTGTTTCAACGCTTCTGTGCGTACCGCGTAATGCGAGCCGATACACATGGGAGCCCAGCCATTACTGTAGCCTGCCTGCAAGACACCATGAAACATTGCTTCGGCATAAAGACGGGTACGGGCCGCCCAGCTTTGCCCCGCATTTGCGCTGCAGATGCTAGGGGCACTGACATAACCCACTTCCGGGTTGGCAAAACCAATCAGTATCTCGCGCAGATAACCCGGTTGGGGGACATGGTCGGAATCCAATTGTGAAACAAAATCATAAGCCTCATAACCATATGTATCGTAAAAATACGCAAGATTGCCTTCTTTGCACCGGGTGCGACGCGGCCATTCGGCGCGATGGTAATCCGTACACCCCTTGCGAGTAGAGATCATAACCCCGTTCGTTGCACACCAAGCACGTGTCGCTTCGGTTGGGTCTTCATCGGCCAACCATGTGTCGTGGGGTACGTCTTGTGCCAGCATGGCTTCTAGCGTAGTGCGCACAATTTCAAAGGGCTCCGAGGCTGTTTTGGTTGTGATCATTGCTACACGCTTCGGGAAAACATATCCGGGCGGTGCAATTGGTCGACGCGCCCTTAAAAATATGAACAGAAAATATATTTGCAAAAAATAGAGCCAGCCAAGGCCAAGCGTAATAGTAAGATAACGTGTTGAGCCAATATTCTTGGCTGGGTCCAGCCACCATATCCAGAAAAACAGTGCCAGGATGATCCAGAGGCTGATTAGGATCAAATATTTTATCTGCTTCTGCCCAGACAATATCGGCTGCAAATAGAGTTTTGCTGCATTATTCGTGCGAACGGATATGGCACTAGCCAACGGCATCAGGCAGCTCCACTCCAAAGTTGGGCGCGGCCGTACGGATGATAGTTTCGATATCCGAATAACGGCATTTAAAGCCAAGTTTGCGTTTGGCCATAGTGGGATCAGCCAATAACGCGGGCGGATCACCGGCGCGGCGCGGCGCGTATGAGACAGGCACTTCAAGACCAGTTATACGGTGGATAGCTTGCAATATCTCCAACAAGGAAAGACCGGTACCACTGCCCAGATTAACAGTAAGGCTTCCGCCCCCCTGCGCGAGTGCACTTGCAGCCAATACATGCCCTTCGGCCAGATCGACGACATGGATATAATCGCGCACACAAGTGCCGTCGGCCGTCTTGTAATCGGTTCCAAATAATTGCAATGGCGGTGTCTTCCCGGTGGCAGCCATCAGCGCAAGCGGAATGATATGCGTCTCGGGCGTATGGTTTTCGCGCAAGATACCGTCAGGGTCTGCTCCACACGCATTGAAATAACGCAAAATCACATGGCGGGTACTGTAAGCGGTTGCAAAATCACGCAACATTTCTTCGCACATCAATTTGGTGCGGCCATAAGGATTGATCGGTACTTGCCGTGTATCTTCTGTAATCGGCAAGGTCGCCGGGATACCGTAAGTCGCGCAGCTGCTGCTGAGTATGAACTTGTCAGCACCGGCCATACGACAAGCTTTCAGCAATGATATCATACCACCAACGTTATTGTCATAATATTCCGACGGCTTTTCAACCGATTCACCCACATAGGCCGAGGCGGCAAAATGCATCACCATTGTGATATTATGGTCTTTCAACGTGCGTGCAACAGTCTCGGTGTCGCGAATATCGGCTTTTATAAATGGCCCCCACTGCACGGCATCTTTGTGGCCTACGACCAGATTGTCCAACACCACAGGAAGCCACCCGTTTTCAGCCATTCTTTTACAGGTATGGCTTCCAATATATCCTGCACCGCCGGTAACAAGTATTGGTTTCACCGCCATTAGCTGGCTTTCACTGCATGTTGTTGTGATTTTTCAAGCTCTTGCCTAAAATAGGCGATAGTTGGCTGCAACCCTTCCAGAAGTGGAATCTTGGGTTCCCAACCCAGACATTGCAGCGCCGTGGAAATATCTGGACGGCGTTTTTTTGGATCATCCGTTGGCAACGGGTCATAAACAACCTTGGATTTCGACCCCGTCAATTCCAGAACGATTTCGGCCAATTCATTCATTGTAAACTCGCACGGATTTCCCAGATTGACAGGTTGCGTCAGGTCTTTTGGCCCTTCCATCAAGGCTATCAGCCCATCGATCAGATCACTTTCATAGCAAAAAGAACGGGTTTGTTCGCCTTCACCATAAATCGTAAGATCCTCTCCCTGCAAAGCCTGCATGATAAAATTCGATACCACACGCCCGTCTTCAGGATCCATATTGGGGCCATATGTGTTAAAAATCCGCGCAATTTTAGTCGCGACACCATATTCTGCGTGATACTCGTGAAACAGTGTTTCGGCGACACGTTTACCTTCGTCATAACAAGATCGCGGTCCGACAATGTTGACATTCCCATGATATGATTCCGGCTGCGGACTTATATTGGGATCACCATACACTTCCGAGGTCGAAGCTTGCAGAACCATTGCATTCTTTTCCTGCGCAAATTCCAGCATATTTATAGAACCTTCGATACAAGTCTTAAGCGTGTGCACCGGATCAAGTTGGTACTTTGGTGGCGAGGCCGGGCAGGCAAGGTTATAAATCTCATCAATTGACCGAGATGTACTAAAGGGATTTATCACGTCATGCTGGATAAAGCTGAATCTATGGTTCGATTCCAGATTTGCAATATTTTGCATACGCCCGGTGATAAGGCTATCGATGCAGATGACCGTATGCCCAAGCCCCAGCAGACGTCCACATAAATGCGACCCTAAAAATCCGGCACCACCCGTTACAATAATTGTTTTCGTACGATTATGCGTAAGGTTTTGAATATTTTGTATTTTTCCCTCAGTCGCCATTTAAGTACCTGTATCTTTCATCACCGTTGCTTTAATTCAGTGTGTATCTTGAGCTCACATTGTTATTTATGCATTTAAAGTGCCTTAGTTACAAATCAATACCTTGGTTACGATGATGAATTATTTTCCGAGTGACAAATTTATATAGTTTATTGCGAATTCATTGCTTTGTTTTATAATTTAATAACTATAAAAGATTGATATTTAAGGAAAATTCTAACATATCACTTGGATATTAAAGTGCTAATTCGATTGCACTTTGCACAATGCCATTGGTTTTTAACAAACGACTTTTGTTTTTTCATCGCTTTAATCACTTCCCCCGCCTTTGCCCCGAAACTGACATGTAGGCGGATACAGTGGTTGTCAGATTTTCATGGCCAAGGTTCATAGACGATACTTTCATATGTTCTAGGTTGGCACAGGTTTTATCCCCATACATTGCCAGAGCTTTGTGAAACAAATGCGGTGTGTATTCTGGTAATTGCACAATTGCAAAAGCGTTGCGGATCACCACATTTCTTTTAGTTTCAGGTTGCGAATTCTTAGATCAATTGCAGCATATCAATGCCAGCGTTAAGTCGGGGTATAAAATATACCCTTAATACACCCAGACGGGGTTGGACGGCATAAGACAAATGATATCCAGAAGTTTGCCTTTGGGTAACGGGGATTTACAAAATTATGACCAATGTCTCTTATGCGGACAAAGCGATTATGCAGCTGTAATTGAAGTACTAGAATTGCGACACGGCTAGAGTGACCAAACACTATCCCCTGTTAATAGTACACTTCTGAATTTTGTTACTACTTTCGACCAACAGAGGGTCCTATGTAATCAGGCCCGCTCGTACCTGGCACCGTCAGATAACGAGGCAAATCATCTGCCACATGGAACCAGCTGATCCGATCTGCATCAAAGACATGCTTTTCCGGTGGAAAGTCTTCCGGCTTATCCAGCGTGGAAATGTAAAAACCAATCACTGTGTCACCTTTCCACTCTGCTTCGTAGGAAAGGGGTGTCCCGCAATCACCGCAATAGGTTCGGGCGACCCCCGGTGATGAGGAATAGACACTTCGTTCACCCTTGGTGAATCGAACTTGAGTGTCGAGACAGGTGACGAAAACCGCCATTGGTGCGCCAGTTGACTTTCGACAGTCCATACAATGACAACACGCGACATATTCCGGTTCACCAGAAATCTCAAATCTGTTTGCTCCACAATGGCATCCGCCTTCCGCCGGTTTTGTTTCGTTGCTTATTGCGGTTTCTGTCATTTGCTTTCCCCTTCTGGATAGGCTGTTCCCTCTTCTTGTGAACCTGCAGCAGCAGAAGCATGACGATGCAACCATTTCCAGTTGTCGCCTCGCTTTATCAGTGAAACAGTCCAGCGGATGGGTACGGTGATCTTCTGATCTTCAATTGTCAGATGTATGGTCAGCTTGACGGCAACCACTGCACAAGAGCCTGTGACAATCACATGTTTCCAGTGCCATTCAAACTTCGTTGCTGTTGCTTCCGCAAAATTTCGCTCGAATACAGATCGGACTTGTGATCGCCCCGAACACAGTTCATCTGCCCCGGTCCCGATCATCGATATGTCTTCGCCATCATCAAATACCGCCATTAAGCCATCGATATCTTTGGCGCAATAAGTTGCGGCATATTCTTCAAGCGTCAGCATAACTGCTTGTTCTTCACCCATGATTTCCCTCCGTTGAGGTGTATGATTTTTATCTGCAACGCACCCCTTTGAGTGAGATTGCACGTTCGATATTTGACATAATCGTATATGTCTCTGCTCGAGCTTCGTTGAGAGCAACCACAGTTTTTGCGGCATAAACACGCGTTGCATTTGCCGCATCATCTGCTTCCAGTTCGTGAAGAACTTCATAACCTGCGCTCACGATTTTGTTGGTGTTTTGTCTTAAATCGTCATATCGAGCCGCTATAGATTCAAATGTGGCCAAGCGGCGAATGGATTTGTCGAGATTACTCAAAACAGTCTCATTCTTGTCAGTCGCTTTGCGTAATCCACCCAAAGGTCCGTAAAAACCGCTAGGGTCGTTGTAAAGCTCCAAAGTATGGACACCAGTTGCAATGTCGACGATGGCATCTGCCTGTGACAGTGATAAAAAATTCATTGTATTCTCAACTTGACGTAACACGCTAATCGTTTTCACCATGTCTGCAATTTTTCGCACATCGCAGTCTTCATTTGCTGATGTTGGTGTGACGCCAACTGCCCAAACGAATATCGTCAACATCAAAAATGAATACTTGAAGTTCATAACAGTTCGGCTTTGCATAATTGGTCCTATCGGAATGCAGCATTGTTATCTTTATATGTTATCAAAGGTTTATTGTCACTAAAGCTGGTCTACAGTGACTGGAAGTTAAAAGTACCAATGCCTCTTTCGATGGAAATGAGGTTGGCTCCGCGATGCCATGCTTTGTCTTGCAATTGTATTTTTTGTAACTTCAACGAAAACGTAGTTGATCAGAATTGCTCATCAACTATCCAACACGCGGCACGGCTTACAACGTAACTTTGGCTCTAAGCAGACATCTGACTATTTCTATAAATTCATATTAGGTAATCGGTATTTCCAATCATGGAAATTTATCCGTTTCCGAATTAGTAAATATAATAATATGTATTTTCACAAAAATCTGCTTAATTCGTTCGTAATTTATTCGTAATCCATTCGTAAAAATATTTTTTACAAAACCAACATGTTGAAAATATTGGAATATTTGGAAAGGTTTTAAAGTATTATTATTATTACATTTCAGAAATAGTAACTAAAATGTAATAATAACAATTACTTACGCAGTATGGTACCGAGGCCACACTCACATTTAGATGTTAACATATTATCTTATATAAGTAATATAAATATGATTTTTCATCATACCCCCAAATGTACCCCTAAACAGTTGTAGAATTGGGCCTACTCTTGGTATAAATGCCTTTGAAACCCCACAAACGCTTTTGCAACAACTTCCGGCCCACCCAGTTCCGCTGCCCCTTCGGTGGCAGAGCGGTATTTCAACTCTAGCAAATCCGGCAATTTCTTACGATCCAATTCACCAATCCCATCACTAACATACGCATCCAGCACAAACTCTAAAAATGCTGCAAGCTTGCCCTCATACTCGGATATGACCTTTCCCCGACCACTTACCGCACAGCTTTCACGTGTGACTGGATTAGAGGCATAGGCAATATAAGCCAATACATCAAAAAGATCGCTTTTTTCGGCATCCATAAGTTCTCTGATCTTGGTCAGTATATCCACGCCATAACCACGCTCGGCAAGTTCGTTGCATCTGGTCGCCTTCGTATTGCCAAGGATGGAACAATAACCATTGGGTCTAGAGGTGCCTAATGGGGCGGCATATCACTTTATGATTGCTCGCATGTGAAGACACCAAGCACAAGCCAGATAAATTCGTGCATGCGTTGCGTGGTTGTGATGCGGAAGGTTGGAATCCTGCTGTCTAGACTTACGCTAACGGTCTGGACCTGTCGAGGAAGCATTCCCCCTAAGCCCAAGCCTGATACATGAGCGGGGGGCAAGGTTGCATTTGCCGATGGACAGTTGCACCATCCTTCACTTGTCGAGGCCGAATTGTTTTTCGGAGTTTCACATGACTGTCTGACATCAGCGCCTACGGATCAGATTATGTGGGCATTATTGATAGTGCGGGGCAAAGCGAAATCTACTTGCAACTTAGGTCAGATATGCTTGATTTGTTAACCTAATATAAGGGGCGCTTGCGGCAGAAGGTTACATGCTAGGGGTGGCATCGCAATTGTTCTGTAAGCCCCTGTGCATTTACAGAATAAAGCCACCTTTTTCGCGCTTTAGGGTATGATTTTTAATAGGTAGATGGGTTGTTATTGCAACGTGGAAAAGCTGATTCCGACTACGACATCCTAATTTAGATAAAACCGATTTTACCTGCTGGCGCACAGTGTTTATTGAAACATTGCGTTGTTCGGCAATTGCATTGGTTGACATACCTGAAAGCAATAAATTACAGATTCCTGTTTCGGCAGGTGTCAGCAATTTCATGGCATCTATCCCATCAGAAGAAAGACTGCCGCTTTTTGCAGGGTCAATCAAAAACAATAAGGCAAATGGAAAATTAATGTCGGTTTCATTATCGCTATCCGTGAGTGCATGTGCTTTGAGGAAATAGGGTGCTTCACCTGACCGTCTTGGTATGTTGAGTGTTAAGGCTTTCTTTTCATGCAAGCTTTTTTGTGGGTGACATGCTTGCTGAACCAGATTTGAAAACGCACGGGCAATCTCTGGTTTCGAGAAACCAATTCGACCGTCTTTGAAAAGCTCGACACCATCCTTTTCCGCCAAAACATCGCTTGCATAAGCGTTGGAATATAGCAGCATGCCCGTTTCATCTACAAGAACTGCACCGAAAGCCAGAAAATCCAAAGCCATGAGCCGAGCTCCGAAATGATGTTTAAGGGTTTCGAATGCGCGATACGTGTTTAAGGATTTGGCGATGATTGGCAGAACGAGTTTCATATCGTGAAATACTTTTTGGGGCACGTTTTGCATATTTGTAACGGAATGCAATATAAGCGTGTCGAGCCATGGCCCTGACTTGTTCAGTTTTGAGGCAAGGCGACTTTGAATGCCTGCCTCTTCCTGCATAAAATCACGCATACTAGAATAGGGCAGTTTAGCATCAGAAGCGAACCCAAGAATATCTGCTTCTGTATACAATATTTGCGGTGCCTTGGTTGCCAGCGCATTATAGGCAGGTAAATCATCGGTATCATCCGCTTCAAGAAAGCGCTTGGTTACAAAGGAGCCGTCTGATCTTAAATATCTTGATTCAAAAGGTTGCGGGCGATCATGAGCATGTAAGGGAAAGGCAAATATCATCGAAGACCGCAGCGAGTAAGTTTCTGTAAGCAAATCGGTCAATTCATTCCAACCTTCGGGCTGGTTGATCGCATCAATGCTTTTTCCAATAATCGCTAATATATCTTGCAATATCACCATTCCTAAAATGTATTTTATAATAATAAGGTAATACAATAACGTAAAATTTTCAAAATAATTTTTTCAAATACTATTTAGCCCTGCTTTGCACATGAAATTAATGCGTAGAAAAAAGACATAACATGTCGAGCATTATCCATTTGGGGCATGACGCGGTTTGCACGTCTCGATTTAATGAAATTAACTGAGTGGTCGTTTTATGGTAACGGACCTTGAACACATTAGAGCCCAGAGGTCATGATGAAGCCCCTTTTAAAAGTTTTGACTCTTTCCTTTTTATTGTCTGCATGTACTACAACCACGACCGGCGTAGGAGTAAACTCAGGGGCATCGCCTTCTAATCCCTCTAGCGATCCGGCAAAAAACCCGCTTTGCAATGATGAATACGTAAATTCGAAGACTAACTATTATCATTTCCCTTATGGTGTATCAGAGAGTGAGAACCGAAATGCCATCAAGGAATATACTAATTCGATAGCAATTTTGCAGCAGGCACAAAGGGAATGTGGACACCGTAGATGGGCATCTAAAATTAAAAATTATAGAGAGAATATTACTAACGAAAAAGATAGCATGCGCTCAAGCCCTTCTTCACCTACAGGAGGCGCAGATATAGGTAATATTCTCCTCGGTATCGGCGCTGCTGCTGCGATCCTCTCCAAAAAATCCGGCGGAAGTCCATCTAGAGGCGTGCCGAAGTCTGGTAGTGTGCCGAACTGCCGCCCAATTGATGCCACATGCATTAAAAGTGACCCAAAATACCAGCAATGCATGGCGCTACCTCGTTGTTGAATGGGCAAGCCTAGGTATATTAATTTTTTTCACGGCTTTGAAAACACCCTAATAAATACGCCCCTTTCATGAAGTGTCGTGTGTGTTCAAAACATGATCATCCGATAGTGGCCAAATACGTCCCATCAATTTATATTAATTCACGTACTGACAGCTTGTGCTGTATCGTTTGCAACATTTGTGATTTCAATTTGCATGACAATTGCCGCCATTTTGGCTTACAAAATATACGATAGATCCGAAAAGCAGAAACAGCCTGAAAGCGATTTGAGTGCTAAATCTACCGTTAAACTGAAAGCGTCCTACTGGTCATTCATCCGCGCGATAATTCCAGGGCATCAGCTCATCTAGCCTGTTGGTTTTGTGATCTGCGATGCGTTCCAGAACCCATGTGAGCCATGCCTGTGGATCGACCTTGTTCAGTTTGGCTGTTTCAATCAGGGTGAAGGCGATAGCCATGGAAATTCGTTCGCCACCCATTTTATGTCTCATACATTATTTTTTGGTTCGCCGCTCTTATTGGAACTAAACATATCCTGTCAGGAGTAGTCTTTCTATCTTTATCAGCAATATACATTTACCTAGCATTTGAGGAAGAGAAAGCGCTACAGCAAGGGGAAAATCACTATGAATATAGGTCATACAGGGAAAAAATGGGATTCATGTTTCCCAAAGTACTGAAAACACAAAAACCATGATCTCCGAAAACTTATGTATAACGAAAGTAACGCAACACATTGATTTTCAAATGGTTGGATCACTTCGATATAGATGCTATAGGTCTAACGGATTAATACCAGTGTGCGATAGCAATGTATTCCTTGACGAGTATGATGCTGCAAAAGGTTCACGCACCTATGCTGTTTGGTATGAAGAAAAACTCGTTAGCTCAATAAGAATGCATGTATTGAACAAACAACATGCTAGTTCGGCAACATTTTCTGCATTCCCCGACCTCATAGAGCCTTTGTTATCCGAGGGGCTCACCGTCGTCGATGGTGCTAGGTTCGTCGTTGATAACGACCTGAGGGATGGAAGACGTACGATTGCCCGAAGAACTCTTGATATAGCCTCACAAGTGGCGGAAGAAGAAAATGCTGATTTCGGTGTGGCAGCGGTTCAGATGAGCCACATAGCGTTCTATCAACGCGCAGGTGGTTTTAAACTCTTGTCCGAGCCAAGGGGATATTGCGGCCTTGATACAGAGCTTGCATTAGTAGGTGTGAATTTTGGGAGCCATGATGATGAATAATCGCAGAAAATACCTGATTGTACTCGCTGTTTCCGTCCTTCTATTCGTAGTCCTTGCGGTTTATCAGGTGTACCTTTTCTACTTCACCCCATTCTTTAAGTAAGCTTGCTTAAATGAGCACTTGGAGCGGCATTAAACCGCGACAAGTCCAAGTTCCTTCAAAGCCATATCTCGGGCAGAGGATGCAATATCAACGAATTTTTTTATTTGCTCTTCTGAGTGATTAGCCATTACCTGCAAGCGCCAGCGGCAAGTGTTTTTAGAAACAGCGGGGTATTCAACCAAGTTAACAATCCCCCCATTCTCGAGTGTATGCTTCGTAATCAGGCGGGATATTCCATTGCTCCCCAAAACAATTGGAACGATGGCACTCTCTTTGCCGAGGACTTCAAATCCACGCTCCCGCATCATTGATCGCATCAGAACTATGTTCTTCATCAAATTACGACGAAGTACGGCACCCTCATCTGAGTCCAGAATATCAAAGCACTTTGCTACGGTCGTAGCATTAACTGGAGACATTGCATTCGAAAAAGTGTGAGGTCCGCAAGTGTACCGAATGCCTAACTTTAGCTCGGTGGCGTTGGTTGCTACGAAGCCACCATTGGAAGCGAACGTCTTGGAAAATGATCCCATCAGAACGTCTGGGCAGCCTATGAAGTCTTGGATTTCTAGGTATCCACGCCCTCGATCACCAATTGCACCAAGATCGTGAGCACAGTCCACGATTAAAGTGGCGTCGTATTCCCTGCAAATTTCCTGTAATTTAGGGATTTTTGGAACATCTGAGTCCATGCTGAACGTGGACTCGGTGACAACAATAATCGAGTTCTTGCTATCTTTGTCGCGGATGCGTTTTAAACGGCGCTCCACACCTTCGTTAGAAAGATGAGGGAATACGTGAACATTCTTGGTCGCCGCCCTTGCTCCTTCATGGAGACAAGCATGAGCGAGAAGATCGATAACAACGTGATCGTTAGGCCGCGCTAAGGTGCGAATAATACCGTATCCTGCGCTCCAACCAGTTGGAAACAAGGTGCAATCTTTGTAACCAGTAAAAGCAGCAATTTTTTTTTCAAGGTTTACAGAAGCTTGAGTATTCCCCATGAGAGCAGCTGATCCAGCACTGTGTACACCGTACTTATCTATTGCGTCATTAGCAGCTCGAATAATTTCTGGATGCGTTGATAGGTTTAGGTATTCCTGTGATGCGAAGTTGATACCTTTGTACTGATCACCTTTGCGCCCGTGTGTGACAATCTCAGGCGCGATTTTCGTGGACGTGTACTTCGAATATGGGTCGATACCGTGTTCATATCGCGCGTCAAGCCAATCCGTGAGAGGTCGAAACCGCTTTAATGCATTTGCCGTATCGTTATCCAAATGTTGTGGCACAGTGCCTGACAGAACATATTCATCCATACTATTTATCCGTTTGCACTCCAGTAATTACATATAATCTTTGGCGACCTTGGGGTGGGCTGCTAGGCGGGAAGCTTCAACATAAATGCTTGGTGATTTCATATGTTCAGCACGGCAGGACAATCTATATGCATCGAACAAGGGAAGGCCGTAAGTATTTACTAACAGAACCACTGTTTTAAAATATCTTACCCGATTTAAGGTCAGTAACTTTCATTTTACGCTTTTTGCCATAAAAGACCTGGTAGAATTCCTGATCATTTATTTTTAGAAGCTGTAAGCATTCTTTATTGCCAAACAATTTTAATTTGTAACAAACTTTACCTTTTTTTGAAGCTTTCCAAGTTGTCGTTTCTTGCTTCCCTTCCCATTGGGCAATCATTTTGCCATTTTTTTCAAAGTAAAAATAATTATTATCACCTGATAGTGGATATGACTTACCAGATAGCAAAGCAGTAATTTCTGCCTTAGACATAGGCTTGGCACTTTCAGCATAAGACGAACTAGTGAAAAATATAAAACTCATTAAAGTGACGATAAATAACTTAATATACTTCATTTTAACCTCCAATGTGAACTAACAGGTGATGTGTCAAACCCATTCACGTATCTTTGACGATCTTCTCCGACGTCGTGCGCCGTGTTACGGATTACAAAAACAACATAGTGTTTTCCCTTATTATCCCAATGATCCAATGGTTTTTAGCCAATCGTATGAATACCCCGAACCAGATGGAACTTTACATACTACCTACGAGATTACATGACCCATTTAGTATATAAGCTTAGAATGTAATCAAAAATTCTCGGTAATATGTTAGCGTCAGATTGTTTACTAATAATGTCGGTAGCTCAACTGGATGCATTTTGCGCATCGTGCGAGAGCATTCGACATCAATAGTCGTTTCATATTTTTGCCCATCAACTGGCCTGACATGAATACGCGAAAACTTTCCTCCTTTAATAGCCGAGTACGTTTCAACTATAACTTGATTGTATATTTTCCAAGGTTCGCTCATTTTAATTCTTTCGATCAATTATTTGCTTCTTAAGCTTTAAATATGCATTAGCTGCTATAGGCGTTTTTTGAAATGCTCAAGGCCCACCCACATATTTTCACAACATATCAGCAAGGCTTTGAAAATTTGTTCAAACATATGCGTTCCTTATTCAACTGGTATGAAGATCGCGCAAAAGTTGCGGGAACGAAAGGGCTATTTCAATCCTTTGATCAATTCACCCTGTCTTTGCGTAGAAACTGGCAGATATGCGGAAAAGGTTGTTACGATATTTTCATGGCCAAGGTTTTGCGACCACGCCTTTTGCGCATCCAAAGGCAATTCTCGGTCGCTCATTTCCTGAACAAGCGTTTTACGGAAACTATGGGCGGTATATTCGGGCAGTTGCACAACCGCAAAGGCGTTACGGATCACCACATTGATTTTGTTGGCATTGGCATAGGTTTCACGTGACAGGGTAGTGAAACTAAACTGCCCGTTGATCAGGACACGTTCAGGCTTGGGAAATAAAGCATCTTGCGGCCCGAACAGTTTTTTTTTGGTCAGGTAGTTCACCCAAGCTTCAAAGCATTCACGATATTCTGTGCCGGTTGGAAAAAACCAGGTGGATATGGTTTTGCCGTTTTTCGTATTCACATCCCGACCATCTTGGAAAACCAGCCCATCAAACAAATTGATATGTTTAATCTTAAGGGACGCCACAGCCCCGTCCCTTGCCCCTGTCAGCATAAAGAATGCAAACAGGGCCTTGTCCCGTTTTTCCAAGTCAGTGCCGTCGGGCATGGCCTGAAACGCGTGGGAAGCCTGTATCATAGACGGATAAGGAATATCGCGCTGGGTATGGGCAATACGGGCCTTCTTGGCGTTATTGTTAAAATATTTCACATCTGGGTAGCTAATTACCTTCTTGAAACCTTGTTGCCCTGCCAACCATTTGAAAAACCCCTTGACCAAACGCAAGGTCGCATCCGTCGTACTATAACTTAATGGCTTACCCGTTTTCGGGTGTCGTGCCTTTTCCAGATAGGTTTTGAACTTGCCCGCCTGATCAAGATGAAACTTCTTAAACGGCTTGAATTTAGTACTGTCTTCAAACTTCACCAAGGCCGCTGCAACCTTATCAATCGATTTTTGATCCTGACCTTCGGCCTGTATCAGATAAGTCATATATTGACGCTTGATCCGTTCGTTTTCTTCACAATATTTACGCATGTTTTCGCATCCTTTCCGAAGTTATGATTTAGGTAGGGTTTGGAAGGTTCCCTTAGTCTTGTTTCATTGCAGCTATAACAATTTCGAAAATCTGCGATAATTCGGGCAAGCTGTCCTTACTGGCAAAGCGGCTGCAAGTTGTTTCACAAACGCTACATAGTGCCGCCAAGCGGCCTTTGCTTTCATTTATGGGAATATAGTCGACCAACATACCAAAGGGTTTTTGGGGCTTGCGACAACGCATACAATAGAACTCACCCAGCGCGGTTGGACGTTTGGCGTTGGCATCCCTGTCTTTAAGGTATTTTCGCAACTCAAACCCAAGTATTAATATTGGGCGTCGGGCAGATAAAACCGGCAAGCCATCCCTGATCCAAGCCCGAACAGTTTGTTGAGTACATATTAACAAATCCGAAAGTTCGGACACTTCATAAGATTGGTGTATCCGTATCGATTGGATTTTGTAATGCTTAGCCATTTTCAGGGTCTTCAAACAAAGCGCGGATGTCTTTTGCCAACCAAACGGTTGTACGTGGCCCCAGTTTTTGCGGCTTAGGAAAATGCCCATCTTTAACGCCCTGCCACCAAGTCGATTTGGAAACCGGGATCGGGCCGTTCGGTGCTAGGATATGGGATAGGCGCACAAAGCCTGTTTTGGGGAAATCTGGATAGTTCATTGTGGTGCATCCTCGAATAATTACGTTCGAGGTGAACTTGCGTTGGCCGTTATCAAATGTGGAGGAATCGGCTTATTCCGTTAAGGATTCCGCTAACTGTTATCTTCCCAGTATTTATCATCTACCAATTTTGCAGCTTCCCTTAGCCAATGTAAAATAGTTTTATTATCAAGGTTTAACCCAACAATCTCCAAATCAGAGCGAATGTTTCCCGTTGCATCATTTCTTTCTTTTGAAGGGATAAATCCATAGTTCTCGACTGACATTGCCGCAATCAATTTTAATAGTGTTCTTTTTTCGGAGCCTAAAATTTCTGACTTATCCGAAGGCACTTTAGAAGAATGTTGCGGGCTTTGATATTTGCGCACCGCATCAGCTAAGCCCGATGGCATGGGAAATTCAAGTTTTTCCAACCAATCAACGATCTCTAGTGAACCACCTTGCTCGCTCAGAATATCGGCCCTTACAGCAGAAAAGTAGAGTTCGACGCGTTCGAGATACTCTTGTAGGAGTTTGCAAGTATTAGAGTATTTAACATCCATTTTATAGAATTGCTCATGTATTTGATCTGATGGGCGCAAGCCAACTGACAACATTGCAACCTCTGTAGCAGTCCAATAACTTTTCCGCGCCCAAAACACATAGTCATCATAATCCAATTCAAACATCGTATTCGAAAAACATTCCTCGCCTTTATCAAGGGATAGCTTCCCTTTAAGTGATTTTATCGAAAGGTTATTTAACGCAGAATAAACACATTCTACGGAGAATGTTTCATAATCAGTATAAAAATTAAAATTATCTGCCACAGCTTTCCTGAAATCCGGCCAAGGTAAGTCTTCTTCCTTGTCTAGATCGCTTAATTTCCATCCTGTCATTTCTGAAACCAAATGATGGTTATTACTGAAATACTTGAAGAGTAGGTTTGCAATTAGTTTTCGTTTCATTTCAGAATAATGCACGAACACATAATGAATTACAATTTGCTATATAGCCTTTTTAAAACAATCTAACTCAGCAGCCCACCAATCCGCCATACGCACCCGCTCATCCCAATGCGCTCCCCGCGCATAGGCGCGTCGCACCTCATTTCGCTCCACATGCGCCAAAGCCCGTTCAATAGCATCGGGGTGCCATAAGCCACTTTCGTTAGCCAATGTGGAAAACGTCGCCCGAAACCCGTGCGAGGTCATTTCCTCGCCCGTATAACCCATCCGGCGCAAAGCACTGTTTAGGGTGTTTTCACTAATGGGCCGCTTAGAGGATCGTAATGATGGGAATAGCAACACACCCCAGCCCGTTAGGTTTTTCAATTCTGCAAGTAATTCCAAAGCCCGTTTAGGTAAGGGTACGGTATGAGGCATGCGCATTTTCATTCGCGCGGCAGGGATCGTCCAAATATTCGCATCAAAATCAAATTCCGCCCATTCCGCACCGCGCATCTCTCCAGGACGGGTGGCCAGAATTGCAAGTAATTCCAAACCGATCCGCGTTGTGACCTGCCCTTCATAACCGTCAATTGCCCGCAATAAACCGCCCAGTTTGATTTTATCAGTTATGGCGGCCCGTGATTTAACCTTGTGACGAATAAGAGCATCGCGCAATGGATACGTTGGGTCATTATCAGCCAAACCATTGGCAATAGCATACCGAAAAACCGCACCAACTGTTGAACGTAACCGCTTAGCGGTTTCATAATGCCCTTTCGCCTCCACATTCTTGAGGGTCTTTAAAATCGTTGCCGCCGATAGCTCAGTAATCGGTTTCTGGCCAAAATCTGCATTTGCCATAGCCAGAAAAGACGCCACTTTTTTCAATGTTGCTTCGGCCCGGCCTTCAATCGTGATTTTGTTTAGATAATTTTCTGCAACACTCTCAAATGTGTTCGCATGTTTTTGCTTTATCAGCGCGGCTTTTTCTCTTTTCACTTCACTGGGATCAATTTCCACTGCAACTTGCGCCCGTGCTTCATCCCGCAATTGGCGGGCCTGCATCAATGAAATTGCAGGATATGCACCAAAAGACAAAAGCCCTTCTTTGCCATGAAGTCTGTATTTAACCCGCCAAAGTCTAGAACCGTTGGGATTTACCAAAACATACAAGCCATCAAAGTCCGAAACTTTGTAAGGTTTATCCTTTGGTTTTAGATTCTTAATCTTTAAATCCGTTAAGGGCATTGGGGGTATCACCTTATCCTGCTTTGCATTATACCCCCAATACTACCCTTAAACTGTTAGGATACCCCCACACGGGGCTGGACTACATTGGACAATAAGATGCCTAAACCCCCTTATAACAAAGGAATTTTAGGATGTCATTGGATTTTAGAAAACTGTTATGTGGTACCCGAGGCCGGACTCGAACCGGCACGTCTCTCGACAGTAGATTTTGAATCTACCGCGTCTACCATTCCGCCACTCGGGCAGGTACACTAGGGGCGTTTAAACGGCCCCGCCGTGTGCGTCAATCACGAATTGCGCACCTTGCAGAACTTACCGCTTAATTCAGCGCGGCAAACGTATTGCATTGATCCATCCGCCCCGATTTATAACCCCGCGCGAACCATTGCTGCCGTTGCGCAGATGTGCCGTGGGTAAACGTATGGGGCATCGGGCGCCCACCTGCGTTGCGTTGCAATGTATCATCACCGATTTGTTTGGCCGCATTGATCGCTTCGCGAATATCGCCGCTCTCAATCACGCCCAAACTGCTTTCAGCGTATTTCGCCCAGACGCCCGAATAACAATCGGCCTGCAACTCGATCATCACCGACACGCGGTTGCTGTCGGCCTTGCTCAGGGATTGGCGGGCCTTGTTGGCCTTGGGTAATGTTCCCACTTCATTTTGCACATGATGCGCCACTTCGTGGGCCACAACATAAGCGGCAGCAAAGTCACCGCCTGCCCCCATATGGCGCGATAATGTGGTGAAAAATGCGGTATCCAAATAGACCTTGCGATCCGCAGGGCAGAAAAACGGCCCCGTCGCACCCGACGCGTTGCCGCAGGGTGATGACGTCACCCCTTTGAACAACACCAGTGTCACGGGGCGGTACTGGTGCCCCAGTTGTGCCGCAAACACCTGATCCCATATTTCTTCGGTGTAG
Organism: Amylibacter sp.; assembly: GCA_021775355.1. Lineage (GTDB taxonomy): Bacteria > Pseudomonadota > Alphaproteobacteria > Rhodobacterales > Rhodobacteraceae > Amylibacter. The sequence goes on from JAJFHZ010000013.1 coordinate 173,473, forward strand.
CCCAAGGTTGCACTCACAAACGCGCCTTGTGCCTTATCTTCTTTGGTTAGCGCGGTTGAACCTGACGACACCGCACTACCGCCGGCGTTATTCAGCAAAGATGAAATATCCACATCAAAAAATGCCCCAATCGCCAAAACGATCAAAATACCCACAATTCCCATACCGCCCGTTTTGCCCTTGGACATGCGACGGCGATCTTCGATATTGCGGCTTCCACGCGCACCACGCCACTTCATCTGCTAACTCCCAATTCCTGCTTTCCCCATAATCTAATGGCGGCATGCGATGGGAACAAGGCCCACTGTTTTACTTGACCTAATCGCTTTGCCGTGGTGCATATGCGCAAATCAAAAGGTAAACCCGAATGCTGCGCAGGCTGTACGACTGGACATTTTCACTGGCCCAAACGCGTTATGCACTTTGGGCCCTTGCGGTTGTCGCCTTTCTCGAAAGCTCGGTTTTTGCCATTCCACCCGATGTTTTACTGATCCCGCTTGTACTGGCAGCCCCACACCGCGCATGGTTGATCGCAGGCATTTGCACGATCGCAAGCGTCATGGGCGGTGGTTTGGGCTATTATATCGGTTTAGAATTGTTTGATGTGGCAGGGCGCCCCCTGCTGGAATTTTACGGTAAGATGAATCAGTTCGCAGCCTTCAAGGAACGTTTCAACAGTTACGGTCACTGGGCGGTTCTGTTCGCGGGCGTCACCCCCTTCCCCTATAAAGTCATCACGATCACATCAGGGGCTACGGGTCTGCCCTTTGCCCAGTTCATGATCTGGTCACTGGTTGCGCGCGCATTCCGTTTTTTCATCGTTGCCGCATTGCTGTGGAAATTTGGCGCACCCATCAAGGATTTCATTGAAAAACGTCTGGGTCTTGTGTTTACCGTATTTATCGTTCTTTTAATCGGCACCTTTTATCTGGTGAAGTATCTATGACACGCAATACCTTTATCCTACTGGCCACCCTTGGTTCTATTGCCCTTCTGGGCGGGGCTTATGCCTTTCAACATCTGGGCGGTATGGCACCATGTAAAATGTGCCTGTGGCAACGCTGGCCCCATGCGGCAGCCATTGCAATCGGCATCTTTGGCCTTGCAACAGGGCGCAGGGAACTGGCCTTTGCCGGTATGTTGGCGGCTTTGACTACAGCAGGTATCGGGGTATATCACGCAGGTGTCGAACAAATGTGGTGGCAAGGTCCGACCACATGCACATCGGGGCCCATTTCGGGCCTGTCCACCGAGGACCTTCTTAGCCAAATCATGAGTGCACCCGTTGTGCGTTGCGACGAAATCGCATGGTCATTGTTCGGTATTAGCATGGCTGCATGGAATGCGATCCTATCGTTCATCCTTGCGGGGTTCTGGCTGAAAGCGGCCCTGATAAAGCGATAAGGTTAAGATAGGACGATGCTGCACCTCAGAGGGGGAGAGAGGTCTGCAGCATCTGCTTCACCAAGGCCAGTCCTAGGAGATGCAAGATCGATAAATCAACCTGTCCATACTCTACATATATGTCAGGCAAAACGAATTTCCAGAGCATAAATACCAATCGGCGAAAATTGGCCAATGGACAAATTCGTGACGCTTCACGCGTCTAATTCAGCATCCCAATAAAGATAATCCATCCAGCTTTCGTGCATGAAGTTCGGCGGGAATTTGCGCCCTGCATTCAACAATTCCGACGGGCTAGGTGCACGTGGGGGTTTGCGCAAATGCATTCGCGCCTCTTTCACCAATTTCGCTCCTTTGCGCAGATTGCACGGGCTACAAGAGGCCACAACGTTTTGCCATGTGGTTTTACCGCCCCGCGCACGCGGCACGACATGATCAAAGGTCATATCACCCACAGAGCCACAATACTGACAGGTAAATTCGTCGCGTAAAAAAAGGTTGAATCGGGTGAATGCAGTGGATTTCACAGGTTTCACATAATCTTTCAGTACGATCACAGAGGGGATATTAAATGCGACCGATGGCGAATGTACAATCTGATCATATTCAGCAACAATCGTCACACGGTCGCAATAGACTGCTTTTACAGTATCTTGCCAACTCCATAAGGATAATGGGAAATAGGACAAAGGTCGGAAATCTGCGTTTAAAACAAGCGATGGATAATCACGCAACCGCCCCGGGTTACGCACAAAATTCTCAGAAAATTCGGTATTCATACTGCAAACTGTTCCCTGTTCTGTTTTGTCGTTTCAAGGACACCAGAACGGGACAGCCCGTCCCAGTATAGAAACCACTATATAGAGGGGTCGGCACCTGACAAGCCCCTATATGATGATAAACATTACATAATATGGAAATGAAACAATCCGATGATAGATTAAAATTATTTTACTTTGCCTAAATTCCCGATTGAACTTTGCCCCATAACAATACGCCGCTTGGTGCCGGGCGATGCCACCTGACTTTTCACAACAGGTGCGGCAGATGAGATCGGCACCGACGAATACTGTATATTGGGTGCCGCAGGATAGGCAATCATGCCCAACCGGATAATACTTACGAATATCATAGCTGACGTTAAAGTCGTTTTTGTAACGGATTTAAAGATTTCCATTAACATCGGACATACCCTTGATTACATTTTTCAGGTATTAAAAGCTGATTTTATGGCAGAATTAGGACAACTGAATCCTGAGTAAAGTTAAAGTGAAAAATGTACTAGCAAACCGTAATGATCGGAACTCAGCAACGACCTAATCCTACCAAATGCCGCGCTGACACCTGATGGTATAAAAACATGGTCAATTGGAATTTTGAAATTCTTCTTTCAATTGTTTTTGGGTAAACTGAACAGCCAGTCCAAGCCCGTCAGGTGCAATCCCGTGTGCCATACCGTGTGATATATGCGAATCCACATCAAACCCGGCAGCGGACAATGCCTCAACCGCTTTGGGCATATCAGAGGGCGGCACCACCATATCCATATCTCCATGGATCAACAAAACAGGTGGTTTGGTCAGCATTTCGTCTTTTAGAGTTTCAGGTGCCAGTAAACGCCCCGAAAACCCGACAATTCCAGCCAATTGGTCGGCACGGCGCGGGCCTGTATGCAAGGCCATCATCGTGCCTTGTGAAAACCCGACCAGCATCACACGATCAGGTGTGACCCCTTCTGCTACCATCTGCGTATCCAGCCAGCCCTGAAACTGTGCCGCTGATTGCAACATGATTTCACGGGCAAAACCTTCGGACGTCATATCGATCGACGGGATCGGAAACCATTCGCGACCCATCGGATTCATCGTGCAAACGTTGGGTGCATGTGGCGATATAAACGTGGTATCGGGCAAATATTCCGCCATCGGACTTGCCAACCCGATCAGATCGTTGCCATCAGCCCCATAGCCGTGGATAAACACCACCAAACTGTCTGCCCGCCCTGATTTCGCGGCATGCTTTTCAGCCTTCAAACTCATCCTCTGATCCCTTCTCGATCCTTCGCAACCCGGTAATAGGCCCAAAGCAGGCGGGCTGCAACCGACCGCCACGGCGCCCAGGCCTGCGCCATGGTATTGAACACTTTTTCGGGTGGTCTGGCATCCAGTTCAAACAATACCTTTGCGGCCTCTTGTAAGGCTAGATCACCTGCTGCAAACACATCCGCACGGCCCAAAGAAAACATTGCATATATTTCGGCAGTCCACGTACCTATGCCTTTTATTTCAGTAAGTTGCGCAATCACTTGCCCTGTGGGAGCTTTACGTAATGCCGCATAATCCAGCTGGCTTTCTGCCAGTGATTTTACATATTTAATCTTGGGTCTGGACAAGCCGCAGCCGCGCAAATCATTCTCAGTTGCTGCCCGAACATCCGCAGGCGCAATCAGTTGCGCGTCTTTCAATCTTTTCCAAATGCTGCCCGCCGCCGCCACCGATATTTGCTGACTGACAATCGCATCCAACAGCGCTTCAAACCCATCCGGTTTCAAACGCAAAGGCAGAGCGCCGGTTTTCTGTAGCGCCCGTGCAAATCGCGGTTCAATGCCCGCCAGATACGCCGCCCCTTCTGCCACACATGCATCAGACGTGATAATCCGTCCTACCATCCCTGCCCTTTCACCCATCGAAGAGCTTCATCCACGCTGCTGACAACATCCGCTGCAGGTAGTTTCGGGCGATTGATCATCACCACAGGCAGACCCAATTCGCGGGCCGCATCCAGTTTGGATCGGCTTTTTTGGCCACCCGCATTTTTCACCACCAGCCAATCAATCGATTTTTCCCTAAACAATGCTACTTCCTCGGCAATCGTAAATGGCGGGCTTCCAACCAGAAACGTCCCCTTAAATCCCGCAAGCACAGGGGGCTTTGGCGGATCGATCACACGGGCAAACAATTTGCGCCCTGCAAGACAGGAAAATTCGTGCAAAGTCTGTCGTCCCGTCCCCAGAAACACTGTCGCGCCTTCAGGTATAAACTTAGCGCTTTCAACCACATTATCGATAAAATACCAGTCATCGCCCACATCCGCCACCCATTCAGGGCGCTGCAATATCACATGCGGCAATCCAAGTTCGGCACAAACCATCGCCGCCGTTTGCGTCATTTTACCTGCAAACGGATGCGTCGCGTCAATCACGCCCTTGATACCGGTTGCAATTAGGTAATCCCGAAATCCGTCCACCCCGCCAAAGCCGCCTTTTCGCGTGATCGCGGGCAAATCGACAGGGCTGCGCGTGACACCTGCCAAAGATGCAATCACGTCTATGTTCTGCAAACCTTGCAAAAGCAACCGCGCATCCGAAGTACCCGCTAGAACCAACAGTGTCATTCAGCTTGTCCCAATATATTTCCGGCGCGATCTATAACAACAATATCAATATGTTGCACCATATTCTTTAGTTGTTTTTTCACACGAACACGTGCTTGTTCCGCAATCGCTTGCGCCAACCCGTTGCCCGCACGCGTCACAGCCTCTAACGCCGTATTCGCGTCAGAAACATCCACCAATCCCAACGATAAAGACAGCTTATTCAGCGCGCCAAAATCGACCTGAGACCGTGATGAATGAAGATCAACAGCCCCTTGCGCCAGTTTGGTTATTTTCCCGATTCCACCGCCAATGCTTACACGTTCCACGGGATGTTTCACCAAATACTTCAACATGCCACCCGCAAAATCCCCCATATCCAGCATCGCGTGATCGGGCAAACGAAACAAATCCTGCACAACCTTTTCAGATGTCGCCCCCGTACAACCAGCCACATGAGTTTGCCCACCTGCAACTGCCACATCAATGCCGCGATGAATGGATGCAATCCACGCGGCACAGGAAAACGGCCGCACAATCCCCGTGGTGCCTAAAATCGACAAACCACCGACAATCCCAAGCCGTGGGTTCCATGTTTTCAGCGCTATTTCCGCACCGCCCGGCACGGAAACAGTCACCAAAATATCCGCACGTCGCCCATAAAATACAGCTTGCTCTTCAATCACCCCTGAAATCATAGCTCTTGGCACAGGATTGATCGCGGGTTCTCCCACAGCAATGGGTAGGCCTGCTTTGGTGACAGTCCCAACGCCCCCACCCGCCTTAAATACAATTCCATCCGCACTTTCACTGACACGCGCAACAATCAACGCCCCGTGTGTGACATCAGGGTCATCACCCGCGTCTTTGGTAATACCCACTTCGGCCCAACCATCACCGGCCTGTTGATGCGCAAGCGGAAAAACAGGCGTTTCGCCTTTGGGCAAAGTGATTCCGACCTCTTGCGGAAAACCGTCCCCCCACAGCGCATCCAACGCCGCTTTGGTGGCGGCGGTCGCACAGGCCCCTGTGGTCCAACCACGGCGCAAATCACCTGTCGGTTTCCTGCTCATAAACGCGACTATAGGCATCAATATGCCTGACGCCAATCACCCAATTTGCGTCGCGCCATCGCTTGGCAATATCCCCGCTCTGGGCCATAAGACAGCTATGACGGATACGAATCCCCTTCCCCCCAATGATTGGCCTGAATTGCAGGCCGGCTGGGTCTGGTTATGTGGTGCCGGCCCGGGCGACCCCGGCTTGTTGACACTGCATGCACTCAATGCTCTGCGCCAAGCCGACGTAATCATTTACGACGCATTGGTTGACAGCCGCATTATGGATTGGGCCCGTGCAGACACCGAACTGATCTATGCGGGCAAGCGTGGTGGTAAACCGTCCGCCAAACAACGCGACATTTCCTTGCAACTGGTAGATTTGGCCAAAGCCGGCAAACGTGTGTTGCGCTTAAAGGGCGGCGACCCGTTCGTATTCGGGCGTGGTGGCGAAGAGGCCCAAACACTGGTGCAACACGGCATTCCCATCCGCATCATCCCCGGCATTTCGGCGGGCATCGGCGGCTTGGCCTATGCGGGCATTCCCGTCACACATCGCGATGTGAACCAGTCCGTTACATTTATCACAGGTCACGATCAAAGTGGCGAAACCCCCAGCGCCTTGAATTGGAAAGCTATTTCCCAAGGCTCTCAGGTTCTGGTGATCTATATGGGCATGAAACATATCACGCCGATAACGGACGCGCTGCTGAAAGCGGGCCGCCCCGACGATGAACCGGTTGCTGTGGTCACACAAGCCACAACACCCGATCAAAAAGTGCTGGAAACTACACTTGGCAGGCTTGTGGCCGATCTGGAAAAATCCGATATGTCGCCCCCTGCTATCATCTGTGTTGGCCGTTCGGTAAAAATGCGTCAGGTGTTGGATTGGCAATCAATGATTGCAGGTGAAAAACCCCGCAATATGGATCCTTTGGGTCGTGGCAAACCGGCCGAGGCCACATGAAGGGCCTGATCCTGACTGCACCCAATTCGGGCGGCGGTAAAACCACCCTGACTTTGGGGATATTGCGTGCATTAAAAATGCGCGGGATTACCATGCGCTCGGGCAAAAGCGGCCCCGATTACATCGACCCGCGCTTTCACGAAGCGGCCAGCGGCATGCCTTGTGTCAATCTGGACGCATGGGCGATGTCCCCCAATCGCATCCGCCATTTGGCCGCAGGTGGCACACCCATCCTGATCGAAGGCGCAATGGGGTTGTTTGACGGCGCACCACCCGATGGCAAAGGGGCCACAGCAGATTTGGCCCGCATTCTTGGCCTGCCATGCGTTTTGATTTGCGATGTTTCCAAACAATCCCAATCCGTCGCTGCCGTCGTCGAAGGGTTTTCACGCCACGCGGAGGACATAGACATCGTTGGCGTCATTCTGAACAAGGTCGGTAGCCCGCGGCACGAAACCATGTTGCGCCGCGCATTGGAGCCCGTAGGCCTACCCGTTCTAGGCGCTGTTTATCGGGATGTGAAACTAGAAACCCCTTCGCGTCACTTGGGGCTTGTACAAGCAAGCGAACGCAGTGATCTTGATAAATTTTTGGATAATTCGGCTAATATTACATATAGTTCAATAAATTTTGATAAATTAATATCACTATTCGAACAATCGTCGAAATCGTCCACTAACCCGATAATTCTACCGCCGCCGACTCAATCTATAGCCATAGCATCAGACAATGCATTCGCATTCGCTTATCCACACCTACTTTCAGCCTGGCGAAAGGCGGGTGCAGAACTCACATTTTTCTCACCCCTTGCAGATCAGGCTCCTGCACCGTCCGATCTTGTAATCTTACCTGGCGGTTACCCCGAATTGCACGCAGGAAAACTGGCTGCAAACCGGATATTCCTATCAGGTTTGCGCAAAGCTAAATCCGTTTACGGCGAGTGTGGCGGCTATATGACAATGGGTGAAGGTTTGATAGATGCACAGGGCACACGCCATGAAATGTTGGGCCTGCTGCCCCTTGAAACCAGCTTTGCCAAGCGCAAACTACACTTGGGTTACCGCAACCTGAAACCGCTTGGCGGCCCGTGGGATATGCCCTTAAACGGTCACGAATTTCACTATGCCACCACACTAAAGGCGACAGGCACACCGCTGTTCACAGCCACTGACGCCGAAGATACTGAACTACCGCATATGGGCCTGATAAACGGACCGCATTCGGGAAGTTTTGCACATGTCATTGACCGCGCCGATTAAGCCAAAATCGGTACAATGTAATGATTGCAGGCTGGCTTTAAGTCAGATACGTCGTAACCCATGACCCATTCGGACAGCATAGCAAAACGCAACGTCACCATTCTTGTCATCGCGCAAGCGTTTCTTGGTGCGCAAATGCCGATTATGTTTGTGATTGGTGGTCTGGCAGGGCAATCATTGGCCAGCAACGCACTTTGGGCTACGATGCCTATTTCGATGATCGTCTTTGGCTCCATGACCACTGCCCCGTGGTTAAGCCACGTGATGCAGCGCTATGGACGCAAAACAGGTTTTCTGATCGGCACGCTTGCTGGGGGTATCGGGGCTGCAATCAGCGCATACGGGCTATTTACAGGTTCATTCCTATTCTTTTTACTCGGCAGCTATTGCTCAGGCATCTATATGTCTTCACAGGGTTTTTTCCGGTTTGCCGCAGCAGATACCGCATCCGACAGCTTCCGCCCGAAAGCAATTTCCTACGTCATGGCCGGCGGTTTGGCTTCGGCCATCATTGGACCGCAGCTGGTCAAATTGACCGCTACAGCCTACGTTATCCCATTTTTCGGCGGCTATATGGCAGTCTTGGGCATCAATCTGATCGGTTCATTACTATTCTTTTTCCTGAAAATCCCAACACCAGAAGCCCCAAGCCCGACCGCCCCTACAGGCCGTTCACGCTCTGAGCTATTGAAATCCCCACGCATTGCCGTGGCGATCATCTGCGCCATGGTATCCTATTCACTGATGAATCTTGTCATGACATCTACACCGTTGGCGGTAGTCGGATGCGGATTTACCCAGAACAACGCCGCAGACATCGTCATGGCACACGTTCTGGGCATGTATATTCCCAGCTTTTTCACCGGCCACCTGATTGTGCGCTTTGGTGCTGAAAAGATCATCGCACTCGGCCTTGTTATTTTAGCAAGTGCCGGCTTGACCAACATGGCAGGGTTGGAACTGACAAACTTCTTTGGCGGCCTCATCCTGTTGGGCATTGGCTGGAACTTCGGCTTTATCGGGGCCACAACCATGCTGACAACCGCACATACGCCGGAAGAACGCGGGCGGGTACAAGGCATGAATGACTTTCTGGTCTTTGGCACCGTAACGCTGGGGTCATTATCATCCGGCTTCTTGATGAACGGTTTCGGGGATAGCCCTGCCGAAGGTTGGGCCGCCGTGAACATCGCAATGGTGCCGCTATTGTTGCTGGCAGGCGTGGCGTTGGTTTGGCTGGTCAATCACAACCGCCGCCAAATGGCTTAAAAACCATTTGTCATAGATTTCCATAACAATCTGGTTTTCTTGCTGAATTCAGAAGGTTTCAAGCCACCTGCGACGACCAGTTCAGGGCTGTGTACCGCCAGTTTCAATGTATATTTCATCATCCAGCCACTGCGCAATGCGGCGTGGATGGATTTTGGCACGCCGCCTGTTGCCGACCGCACCAAAGCCGCATTGGCCAAGGCCGATACACTGCTAGAGGTACCATCGACCAGTGGATATTTCTGTGCATTTTCAAGTGCTGGAATAGCCCGAAACAGGGCTGCAACACCTGTGGCATAGCCGAAATCCATAACCGCATCACGGTGTTTTTCATCCGCACCAAGGGCTTGTGCTGCCAGCCACATCAGCCCTGCAGATGTATCTAAAATATACTGATCAAACGCAGCCTGATCTTTGTGCGGCTCTTTGTATATATCCCAACGCCGAGCTTCGATCAGCCGATCAAACGCCGCGCGTTCCAACCCTTTGTCCGCAATCAACGCGGCTAGCGGTGATACCACTTCATGACGGCGAACTTTGCCATCGCCATAAATCTCTTCAATCGCATCGGCCCACCATTGCAAACGCATCTCGGCGATCATTGCCTCTTTCGTCACCCATGGGGCGCGGGCCACTTCCAGATTGAACGCATATAAAACAAACAACGCCGCTCGATCATCCGGTAGTGCCGTCATCGCTGACAAAAAACGGTCAGGGTCGCCGCGTTCTACCAGTTCTGCACAGGCTTCAACGCTCATGCAGGGGTCACCCCATCACGGATCAGTTTCCAGTTAATCGCATCAAGCAACGCTTCAAATGACGCATCCACAATATTGGCCGAAACACCCACGGTCGACCAATGCCGCCCCTGCCCGTCTTGGCTGTCGATAATCACGCGCGTCACCGCTTCCGTGCCGCCATTGATGATACGCACCTTGAAATCGACCAGTTTCATGTCATCAATTACCGCCTGATACGGCCCCAAATCCTTGCCCAAGGCCCGCGACAATGCGTTTATCGGCCCGCTATCCGTGCCGTTTTCGTCCATACTTTGCGACACCGACATGACCTTGCGGTCACCGATTTTCGCCACCACAACCGCCTCGGAAATACTGACTGTCTTGTTATACTTGTTCTTGCGCCGCTCTACCGTCACACGGTAGCGTTTCACCTTGAAAAACGTCGGCAGCTCGCCCAGAACCTTACGCGCCAACAATTCGAATGATGCCTGCGCACTGTCGTAAGCATAGCCCTGATCCTCACGCTGTTTCACCTTGTCCAATATCAGGCTCAAACGCGGGTCGCCTTTCGGTACATCAAGCCCCATACCCATCAAACGGCTGCGTAAATTCGATTGCCCCGCCTGATTGGACATCGGAACAATACGTTTGTTTCCAACCACTTCTGGGTTTACATGTTCATAAGTCGTCGGATCTTTCATAATCGCCGAAGCATGCAGCCCCGCTTTATGCGCAAATGCAGATGCCCCCACGAAAGCTGCCTGCTTTTGCGGCACACGGTTCAAAATATCATCCAACATACGGCTGACCGCGGTCAGATCTTGCAGGCCTTCCAACGTCACACCCGTTTGAAACAGGCTGGCATAGGGTTCTTTCAGCAACAGCGTCGGGATCAGTGTGGTCAGATTGGCATTGCCGCAGCGTTCGCCAAGGCCGTTCAAAGTGCCTTGGATTTGCCGCGCGCCCGCATCCACCGCCGCCAATGAATTGGCCACCGCATGTTCCGTATCGTTATGGGTGTGAATACCCAGATGGCTACTGGGAATACCCGCCGCAATCACCGCTTTGGTGGCAATATGAACCTGTGCAGGCAAGGCCCCGCCATTGGTATCACACAACACCACCCATCGTGCACCCGCATCATAAGCGGCTTTCGCTGCTTTCAACGCGTAATCAGGGTTGGATTTATAGCCGTCAAAGAAATGCTCACAATCAAACAGAGCTTCACGCCCTTGATCGACAATATGTTTGATCGAGGCCGAGATGTTTTCGATATTCTCGTCCAGCGTGATGCCCAAGGCGGTGGTCACATGAAAATCATGGGTTTTTCCAACCAGACAAACCGCAGGCGTATTGGCGTTCAGTACGGCGGCCAGCACATCATCGTTGGCGGCTGAACGCCCTGACCGCTTGGTCATCCCAAAGGCGGTGAATGTGGCTTTCAGTTTTGGTGCCGCATCGAAAAAATCGCTGTCGGTAGGGTTGGCGCCGGGCCAACCCCCTTCGACGTAATCGATACCGAGCGCGTCTAGGGCTTCGGCAATCCGCAGTTTGTCTTCAACGGTAAAATCCACGCCTTGAGTTTGTTGACCGTCGCGCAGAGTTGTATCGAATAGGTAGAGGCGTTCTTGGGTCATAAAAACATCTCCTCTAGACGGATAGTACGTCTTTCAATAATTTCGTTTAGCTCTTTATTATGTGCATTAGTTTTTTTTACGAAAGCGGCCCTATCAAAATTAAATTCCCGTATTTCATTTTCTGTTAAACTTCTTACAAAAGCGATTGCATCAACTACTCTTAAACCTTTGTCTAAAATAATAGCATTAGTATCTAGTGCTGCTTTTATTTGATCACATAAATCATATTTTTGCGCCACTCGCGCTTGTCCCCACGCTTTAGCGACTTTATCAAGTCGTTTGCCAATTTCTTCACTATATTTACGTGGTTTAAACCAATCCCCTTCGTTTGAATTTAACAAACCTAGGATATTTGCAGATGCGGCTAAATCATTTAATTTTTTGCACTTAGCCAATTCATGCAAAGCCGCAATCGCTCCAGCAGTATTCAAATCATCCGCCAAGACACGGACAACTGTGGGTGCCACATTAGCAGATGGTTCAACACCGTCTGTCATTGCCCGCCACTTGCGCAAAGTCGCCTCAGCCTCTTTCGCCTTCTTATCCGTCCAATCCATCGGCTTCGAATAATGCGTACTCAAGAACACAAACCGTATCACCTCGCCCGGATATCCTTGATCCAGCAATTCCCGCACAGAAAAGAAATTACCCAGTGACTTGGACATTTTCTTACCCTCGACTTGCAACATTTCGTTATGCATCCAGACTTTCGCGAACGTATCTTCACCACAGCAAGCACAGCTTTGTGCGATCTCATTCTCATGATGCGGGAATTGCAACTCAAGCCCGCCGCCATGAATATCGAACGTCTCACCAACCCGTGCACGCGACATTGCCGAACACTCGATATGCCAACCGGGGCGGCCGTAGCCCCACGGGCTGTCCCAACCGGGCTGTATACCCGTTGACGGTTTCCACAACACAAAATCCATCGGATTGCGTTTGTAAGGTGCCACTTCAACGCGCGCACCCGCAATCATATCGTCCACCGAACGGCCCGACAGTTCACCGTAGTGTTCATATGAATTCACATCGAACAGCACATGGCCTTCGGCCGCATAAGCATGGCCCTTGGCAATCAGTTCTTCGATCATTGAAACCATTTGCGGGATATATTCCGTCGCACGCGGCATTTCATTGGGTTCCAACGCCCCCAATGCACCCATATCATCCAGAAACCACTGGATCGTCTCATCCGTTATATCGCGGATAGACCGCCCTGTTTCCTCTGCCTTGGCGTTGATCTTGTCGTCCACATCCGTAAAGTTCCGCGCATAGGTCACATGATCCGCGCCGTCCACATGACGCAGCAACCGATAGAGCGTATCAAACACCACCACGGGGCGCGCGTTACCGATGTGAGCGCGGTCATAAACCGTGGGGCCACAAACATACATGCGCACATTGTTTTCATCCAAAGGGGTAAACACCTCTTTGGTTTTGGTCTTGGTGTTATAAAGCTTTATTTCAGTCATAGTCTCTCACACGGGTTGTCCCCGCGGGCCTATCACTTACAATCTGGTTTGGAAATAAAAGAACGGCCCGCGTGATATATCAGCAGGTAATAATGCAGCAAATGATGATGCAAACGGTTCTCATGGGGTGCATTCTAGTGCTAAGCTGCCACATAAAGCAAGACCAAAGGAATTAAGTATGTCCAAACACGATCCCGGCCCCGCCTTTCGCGCCCTTCACCAACGCGGCAATCCGTTTGTTTTGGCCAATGCGTGGGATATGGGCAGTGCCAAATTACTGGCAGCAATGGGTGCACAGGCCATTGGCACGACATCCGCCGGTTACGGCTTTACGCTGGGCATCCCCGATATGGGCTGTTTGACACGCGACCAGTCGCTGTCACACGCACAGGATTTGGTGGCCTCCACCCCCCTGCCAGTATCGGGTGATTTTGAAAACGGCTTTGGCGACGCGCCTGAAACCGTAGCAGAAACCGTGCGATTGGCCTGTGAAGCGGGTCTTGCAGGGTGTTCCATCGAAGACACCGCCCTGCCCACACATCACGCCTATGATTTCGATCTGGCCGTGGAACGGATAAAAGCCGCCGTCTCTGCCGCCCGCGCCCTGCCGCGCGATTTCGTGCTTGTGGCGCGTGCGGACGGGATTATGAACAACCAGTATGACCTGACCGAGGCGATTAGGCGCCTGCAAGCCTTTGAAACTGCGGGGGCAGATTGTCTTTATGCCCCCAATACGGCGTCTTTTCGTGATCTGATGCAGATTTGCGCCCACACCAAAGCCCCTGTAAATGCGCTGGCAATCGGTAAGTACACCAAATTCAGCCGCGCCCAATATGCCGACATCAGCGTGGCACGGATATCATTGGGATCAGCCTTGTCACGCTACATTCATCAGGCCATTATCAACGGGGCAAAGCCCATTTTTGACAAGGGTGATTTTTCGATATTGAGAAAAGGTGCAAAAGGGATCGATATAGACCGCCTGTTGATTGAAGGTGCCGAGGAGGTTTAAAGTTTTATTCGGCTTCTTTCTGGTTGCTTCTATGCTTGAAATACGACCAGATGATAATACCGAAATATGCCAGATCAAGGGCCACTAAACTGGACCATGGATAAGTCAAAAGCATCGCGACAAGAACCGCGAAACCCACCAAAATATAGGTAATGCGCCTGCGCCGTACCGTTGTGGTTTTAAACGAATAGGTCGGAATACGGCTGACCAGCAATAACCCGATCGCCCCCATATAAATCGCGATCAGACCTGCATAGGACCGCACTTCATTCGGCCAAAGGAACGACAGAAACATCGGGAACAGCACCAACATCGCCCCCGCAGGCGCCGGGACGCCGGTAAAAAATGCAGCGTCGCCCTCTAGCTCGGATTTGCTGTCCACATTGAACCGCGCCAGCCGCATCACGCAGCACACGGCAAAAAACAACACAGCAATCCAACCTGCGCGTTTCAAATCCTGTAACGCCCATGCATAGATCACCAACGCAGGTGCCATGCCGAAATTTGCGAAATCCGCCAGACTGTCCAGTTCAGCCCCTAGTTGGCTTTCAGAATTCATATAACGCGCAATCCGCCCATCCAACCCATCCAGAATGCACGCTAGCAGAATCAGATAAACCGCGCCTACGAAATTATCCTGAAACGCATAGCGAATGGCTGTCAGCCCGGCACAAATTGCGCCGACCGTGATCAGGTTGGGTAACAGAGACATCAGTGGCAGTTCGCGGTCAGGTTTTTGCGGCTTTTCGTTTTTACTGACTAACTTGACCATGATTATTCTTCCCGTCCCTGTCGTGGGGCATCTTTCAATGTCAGATCAGCCAACACCGTTTCACCAGCAATCATCGTTTGACCCAAAGTGACTAACGGGTTCACACCTTCTGGCAAATACACATCCAGACGTGATCCAAAACGGATCAACCCGAAACGCTCACCCGTACGCAATGTTTGCCCCTTTTGCACAAAGCCCAAAATACGCCGCGCCACAAGCCCTGCGATTTGCACCACAACCAATTGTCGCCCGTCTGCCATCTCGATACAAAGCGAGCTGCGTTCGTTATCCGCACTCGCTTTATCCAGCGACGCGTTCAGAAACTTGCCCGGTCGATATGCCAAAGCCTTGATCGTGCCGGCAATCGGTGCGCGGTTGATATGACAGTTGAAAACGCTCATAAAGACAGACACCCGCAACAGTGGTTCTGATCCCACACCCAATTCCTCTGGTGGGGTGGCCATTTCAATTAATGAAACAATCCCGTCCGCAGGGCTGACAATCAACCCTTCACGTGTCGGAACCGACCGTTTCGGATCGCGAAAAAAATAATAACACCAAATGGTCAGTACAACACCAATCCAGCCCAAAACATCCGAAATCAGAAATAAAATAAGGGTAATCGCGGCAAAAATACCGACGAACTTCAAACCTTCTTTGTGCATAGGTTTGACGAAAGTGCTTAACATACTTACTGACACGGAATTTTATACCCTTATTATAAAAGCGACATCTATGACGCAAATGGACTAGCCCGCCCCCCACAACTAGGCCCAAATCAATACATGATCGAACTTAACTGGATGACAACCCTGATTTCGTGCACCATCGGTGCAGATCGCGGCCGTGCGGCGCGCGGTTCCCCCTGTTTTTGCTGAAAAACCAACAATCTTCAAGTAAAATCAAGGAAATCCAAATGTCCGGAAACAAAACCCGCAGATCAGGGGGGCGTAGCGCCCGCCAAGCCATGCGTGCCGCCCCTTTAGCCGAAAATATCCGTCCTATTCGCGCAGGCATGGAAGGCGGTACATATAGACCGCTGTCAGACCGCGATATGGAACGTATCCATCAAACCGCATTAACCGCACTGGAAACCATCGGTCTTGCCGATGCACCGCCCAGCGGCGTTGAAATTATGACCAATGCAGGCGCCATATTGGGGGACGATAACCGTTTGCGCTTCCCGCGTGCCTTGGTTGAAGACATGCTCGCCAAGGCCGCAAAACAGGTGACACTTTACAGCCGCGACGGCAAAAACGATCTGCAACCATACGGCAACCGCGTGCATTACGGTACCGCAGGGGCTGCCGTGCATCTAGTCGATGTGGAACACAATGAATACCGTGAATGTACGGTGCAGGACCTGCATGATGCGGCCAGAATTATGGATCGTCTGGACAATGTGCATTTCTTCCAACGTCCAATGGTTTGTCGTGATATTCCAGATAATTACGAGATGGACTTAAACACGGTTTATGCCGCATGTTCCGGCACAACCAAGCATATTGGCACCAGTTTTTCAGAACCCTCTTTCATACCGGGTGCATTGGAAATGGTCTATCAAATTGCTGGTGGTGAGGCCGCTTTTCGCGAACGCCCTTTCATTTCAAATTCCAACTGTTTTGTGGTTCCGCCGATGAAATTTGCAACCGAGTCTTGCGAAGTGATGGAACAGGTTATTCGTGGCGGCATGCCGGTCTTGCTGCTTTCGGCAGGCATGGCAGGTGCGACCACCCCTTCAACCATCGCAGGTGCTATCGCACAGGCCACAGCGGAATGTCTTGCAGGGCTTGTCTATGTCAATGCTGTCAAACCGGGTCATCCGGCAATATTTGGCACTTGGCCGTTCGGCCTGGATTTGCGCACCGGGGCCATGTCCATAGGATCCGGTGAACAGGCGCTTTTAACGGCGGGCTGTGCACAAATGCATAAATTCTACGGCATTCCGGGGGGGGCCGCTGCGGGTGCATCCGACGCTAAAATGCCCGATATGCAAGCCGGATGGGAACAGATGTGTTCAAATGTCATGGCCGGTCTTTCCGGTCTAAACATGGTTTACGAGGCTGCCGGTATGCATGCGTCCCTGCTGGGCTTTTGTCTTGAATCCCTGATCCTGTCTGATGATCTGATTGGTCAGGCCCAGCGTTGCGTACGCGGCATTGAGGTTACGGACGAAACGCTGGCACTGGATCAGATAGCAGATGTCTGTCTGAATGGCCCAGGGCATTATCTGGGCACAGATCAAACTCTTGGCCGGATGGAAGCCGATTATGTATACCCCACACTTGGGGATCGTACATCACCGAAGGAATGGGTCGAGAAGGATAAACCCGATCTAATCGAGAATGCAATCAAATTGAAGAATGAAATATTGGCGGAACGATCAAACGCACGGCTTGATCCGGATCTGGATGCTGCATTACGCAAGAATTTCACCATTCATTTGAAGCCGCAATGAGAACTAGCATTAGGGAAAAATTGAGGTGGAATTACATTTTGCAAAAATATTTCACCTTACCCTTGAAAAGAACGTAAATAGAACATACACATGATACACCCCAACAATGGGTGAGTTTGGAGGTTTCCTTTGGAAGCGTTTTTGAATTCCCCTTTTTCTTGGCAGAGATATTACAGTATTTCTGGAGCGGTTTTAAAGGGGTAAACGAGATAGGATCAAATGCGTTCCTTATTGCTGTAACAGTAAGGCCCTAATAGGTGGACAGCGAGATGCTGCCAATCAAGTCGATAGGCCCGCAAAAGCGGATAACCTAGAGACTAATGATGGTTACCTGCCCTAGGATAAGATTTGAAAACTGGGCGATGGATCGCTCTTGTTATGAAATTGAGTCCGGAAGTCGGTGACTATCGGGGTGTCTGACGGATTAACAACCAATGAGTAGCCCAGCTTCTCACTAATTCACTTTTCAGTAAAACCCCACCCAAGCTCAACGGTCACAAAAGCCCCAACCCAGACCCCCACGGGGGTTGGGGCTGCGCATTCTTTGAATGCGCCCGATGGGTGCAACGTTTTTGGCCCTTTCAAACTTGGGGGTTATGGGTGGGATGAAAGAAGAGCGAACGCACCCCTAATAAACCCTAAACCTTTCCATGTGTATACTTACCCCTTGTCGACAAAAGTAGTTCACGGGTTTTCAAAGGGCGGGTAACAGCGTCAAATGCGAAAGCCACCAGACTTAACGGTTAAGAACAGGTGCAAGGGGTGAAACCTTTGTTCGGCCTTATAACTACAAACGGCAGGCCTGCCTTCTTTATAATATACATACCCAATAAAACGCAAAACCCCGCCACCGAAGGAACGGCGACGGGGTAATAAGCCGTATTTATATCAATAATTTAGAAACACGCCTCGAACAGCGCTTTGGTGTTATCGTAAGTCATTTCAATCGGATTGCCACCCGTGCTAGGGTCGTTCAGCGCTTCCTTGATCAGTAATTCGATATCAGGATTTTTCACGCCAAGCTCCGTCAGGTTTTTCGGGATACCCAGACTGTCATTCAGATCAGACACGAAGTTGTAAAACCCGTCGAACCCACCTTCAATACCCAGATAACGTGCTGCATCGGTTAAAACACCTTCCACCGCCGAACGGTTATATTTCAATACTTCCAGCATCACCACAGCATTGGTTGTGCCGTGATGTGTATGGTGCATCGCACCGATAGGATGTGACAACGCATGAATGGCACCAAGGCCTTTTTGAAAACCGGTTGCACCCATTATAGCGGCTGACATCATGTGGCCGCGGGCTTCAATATCCGTACCGTCAGCATAGACCTTCGGCAGGTTTTCCTTGACCAGACGCATACCTTCCAGTGCCATGCCTTGTGACATCGGGTGGTAATGCGGGGAACAGAACGCTTCCAGACAATGGGCAAACGCGTCCATTCCAGTACCTGCGGTAATGAAAGCAGGCATGCCAACGGTCAGTTCCGGATCACAAATCACCACTGCGGGCAAAATCTTCGGATGGAAGATGATCTTTTTCTGATGCGTTTCGGAATTGGTGATAACACTTGCACGCCCCACTTCAGAACCCGTACCTGCGGTAGTGGGCACTGCCACGATGGGGGCTATCGCGTCAGCATCCGCGCGTGTCCACCAGTCGCCGATATCCTCAAAATCCCACAACGGACGGGTTTGTCCTGCCATGAATGCAATCACTTTGCCCAAATCAAGACCGGAACCGCCACCAAAGGCGATCACACCGTCATGGCCGCCTGCGCGGTAAACTTTCAGTCCAGCCTCTACATTGTCGCCCGTAGGGTTCGGATCAACTTCGGAAAACATCGCACGGCCAAGGCCGGCGGCATCCATCAAATCAAGCGTCGATTGGGTTACAGGCAAGTTTGCCAAGCCTTTGTCAGTGACCAAGAGCGGTTTTTTCATGCCAGCGGCAGCACATGCATCTGCGATTTCGGAAATGCGCCCAGCGCCAAAGCGGATTGCGGTCGGGTAAGACCAGTTTGCGGTAAGTGTCATCGGGTTCAAGCCTTCTTTGTGTGATAGGATTTCGGACGTGTCAGGTTGTGATAACCAATGACGGAAAGCCCGCCCCCACGTCCGGTATTTTTACAGCCTGTCCAGCACAGGGCGGGATCAAGATAATCGCAACGATTGGTAAAGACGGTACCTGTATCAATCTGATCGGCAATCGCTTCCGCACGGCAGTAATCGCGCGTCCAAAGCGATGCAGTCAGACCGAACTCGCTGTCGTTCATCAGGGCGATGGCCTCGGCATCGTCTTTGACCTTCATGATACCGACAACGGGGCCGAAACTTTCGTCGCGCATCACCCGCATATCATGGGTTACATCCACTAGGATTTGCGGCATCAGGTAAGCGTCATGATCGTTCGGGAATAATGCCGGATCAATCAGGGCCGTGGCCCCGTCTGCAATTGCTTCCGCAGTTTGTGCGCGTACTTCGTCTGCAAAGCGTACATGTGCCATGGGCCCAAGCGTAGTTTCAGAGTTCAACGGGTCACCGAGTTTGTAGTCTCTGACAATCGCCACGGCTTTTTCGACGAAAGCATCAAACAGGCTTTCCACCACATAAATCCGTTCAATCCCACAACAGCATTGGCCCGAATTAAACATTGCGCCATCGATCAGCGTGTCTACGGCCGCATCAAGGTCTGCGTCTTCCATGACATAACCCGGATCTTTGCCGCCCAGTTCAAGTCCGATGCCTGTAAAGGTACCGGCCGCAGCGTTTTCCATCGCCTTGCCGCCCCCCACTGAGCCCGTAAAGTTCACGAAACCAAAGGACTTTGCCGCGATCATTGCAGATGTTGTACCGTGGTCAAGGAACATGTTTTGGAACACATCTTCAGGGATGCCAACAGAATGAAACGCCTTTGCCATACGCTCACCCACCAACAGGGTTTGAGACGCATGTTTCAGCATCACCGCATTGCCTGCGATCAATGCGGGGGCAACCGTGTTTACGGCCGTCATATAGGGATAATTCCAAGGGGCGACCACTAACACTACGCCGTGCGGCACCCGTTTGATCTTGCGGCTGAATGCATCGCTGTCTTCCACGATGATCGGCGCAAGCGCATCAACGGCAATATCCGCCATATGGCTAGCACGTTCGTTAAAGCCACCAAATTCGCCGCCATAACGCACGGGGCGACCCATTTGATGCGCCAGTTCAATCACGATCTCGTCGTTCATTTCACCGACCGCGACCACGCCAGCCTGCACCAAGGCAATACGTTCAGATAGTGAACGCGCCGCCCATGCAACTTGTGCGGTTTTTGCACGCGCAACGGCATCTTTGGCTGCGTCCAGTTCAAGAACAGGACGTTCAGCATAAAGCGACCCATCAATGGGCGAGATACATTTTACAGTGTTTGTCATTGTTATACTCTTTCAAATCCGCGTGCGATTTCATAATCGGTCACGACCTTGGCAAATTCTTCCAGTTCCCATTCCGCCGCACGGGTGTAGTGGTCAACCACATCATCACCCAAAGCTTCGCGTAACATTGTTGACGCTTTCAGCGCGTCTTTTGCATCGCGCAGGTTTTGCGGGATAAAGCCGCCTGTACCCGCATAAGCATCGCCTTCGCTAGGTGGATCAAGCTTTTCTTTATCTTCGATACCTTTGATCCCAGCAGCCAGTTGTACGGCCATTGCCAGATAAGGGTTCATGTCCGACCCCGGAATACGGCATTCCACCCGCACGGCTTTGCTGCCGGCACTGCACAAACGGAAACCGGCAGTACGGTTATCGACAGACCAGATGGTGCGCGTGGGCGCGAATGAGCCTTTGGAAAAACGTTTATAGCTGTTGATGTATGGGGCCAGAAAATACATGTAATCGGGTGCATATTTCAGCAATCCACCCATATAAGTGCGCATTAGATCGGACATCCCCAATTTGTCACCCTTGTCATAAAATGCGGGTTTGCCGTCTTTCCAAAGCGACTGATGAACATGTGATGATGATCCCACACGGTTGTGATCCCATTTCGGCAGGAACGTCACCGCATGGCCTTGTTGCCACGCGATTTCCTTGATCGCGTGTTTCGCAATAGTGTGATGATCGGCCGTGTTGATCGCGGTATCGTATTTGATGTTCAGCTCTTCCTGTCCCGCTTCCGCCTCACCCTTGGTGCCCTCTATAGGCAGGCCGGCGGCATACAAATGATTGCGGATCGGGCGCATGATGTGTTCTTCTTTGGTGGTCTGGAAGATGTGGTAATCTTCATTATAACCACTGATCGGTTCCAGATCGCGGAAGCCCGATTTGCGTATCTCGTCAAAACTTTTCGCGAACAGGAAAAATTCCAGTTCGGTCGCCATCATCGGGTCGAACCCCATGTCGGCCAATCGCGCGACCTGCTTTTTCAGCACCGCGCGCGGTGAATGCGTAATCGGTTCATGTGTGTGGTGATCCAAAACATCACACAAGATCATTACCGTACCTTCCAACCACGGCACAGGGCGCAATGTATTCAAGTCCGGTTTCATCACATAATCGCCATAACCGCTTTCCCAGCTGGTTGAGGCATAGCCGTCAGGTGTGGCCATTTCCAGATCGGTGGCCAGCAGGTAATTACAGCAATGGGTTTCTTCCCAACCGCCGTCGACAAAATGCTGCGCCAAAAAGCGCTTGCCCATCAGGCGACCCTGCATGTCGATAATACAGGCCAGAACTGTGTCCACAGTACCATCGGCCACTTGCGATTTCAGAGTGTCAAAACTTAGATTTCCAGACATGTGCATTCCTAGAGATGTTAAGAGGTGTAAGTGATGTTGAGGGGCGCGGAAAACGATCCGCGCCCGACTTAGTATTTAGCCGTAACGGTACGGACGTCCAGCTTTAACCATATCGGCGTTGTATTGTTTGAAGATGTTCACAACCTTCGCCTTGGTTTCGCTTTCGGCTGCAATCTCATCCCAGAATTTCACAGCAGCGGCTTCCACCGTATTCCATTCCGCATCCGGAATTGTTGTCAGTTTCATCTTTGGCCCGTTGACGCGTAAAGATGCTTCACCGCCCCAGTACCACCACTGACGATAGTAGTGAGATTGGTCACAGCAAACCCGGAACAAAGTTTGCAAATCGTCCGGCAGTTCATTCCAGCGATCCATATTGGCAAAGAACGACCCTGCCCATGCGCCTGAAATATTGTTGGTCAGGAAGTAATCTGTCACATCCGCCCATCCAACTGTGTAGTCTTCGGTGATGCCAGACCACGCAATGCCGTCCAGTTCGCCGGTTTGTACGGCTACCTCGATGTCTTCCCAAGGAAGGGTTACGGGAACCACACCGAACTGTTCCAGAAAACGGCCCGCTGTCGGGAAGGTGAACACGCGTTTGCCTTTCAGGTCAGCCAAGCTGTGGATCGGATCTTTGGTCGCAAAGTGACAAGGATCCCAAGAACCTGCACTGATATGTTTGACGCCTACCTTGGAATATTCTTCGTCCCAGATTTCATTCAGACCGTACTGGTTGAACAATACGGGCACATCAAGGCTATAGCGTGAACCGAATGGAAAATATCCACCGAAAACAGTAACTTCCGTGGGCGATGCCATGCTGTCATCATCGGATTGAACCGCGTCGATCGTGCCTTTTTGCATTGCACGGAACAATTCGCCTGTTGGAACCAACTGATCGCCGTAAAAAAGTTCAATCTGCATACGGTCGCCGGCAATCTGGTTAAACATGTTTATCGCCGGTGTGACGACATGGTCAGCCAATGCCGCGCCTGCATATGTTTGCATGCGCCATTTGATCGTGGATTGCGCAAGTGCAGGTGTAGCCAAGCTTGCCCCGACTGCGCCCGCACCAGCGGTGGTTAAAAACTTACGTCTAGTTGTCATGTTCATTCTCCTGGTTGGTTATTAAAATGCCCTGAGCGGGCGGTGAACTTAATGCTCCTGTCGGAGTTCTTGTTATCTTCCATAAACATATTCCGGCAACCAAAGGGCAATTTGCGGGAATGTCATAATCGTGGCCAAAGCCAATACCATGATCAGTACAAACGGCACGATTGACGCGTAGATGTCGCGCAATGTTATTTCAGGCGGGGCCATCGCACGCATCAAGAACAGGTTATAGCCAAACGGCGGCGTCATATAAGCGATCTGTGTTGTGATGGTGTATAGCACACCGTACCAGATCAGATCAAAGCCAAGTGCGCCAACCAGCGGCACGTAAAGTGGTGCCACGATCACCAGCATAGCGGTGTCGTCCAGAAATGTGCCCATTACAAGGAATGACAATTGCATCAGGATCAGGATCATCCACGGGTCCAGCCCCAGTTGTTCGGTGAACAGGTAGCGAATGGCATTCACGGCACCTAGCCCGTCAAACACCGCACCAAAACCGAGGGCCGCCAGAATAATCCACATGAACATGCATGAAATGGCCAGCGTCTGGCGCACGGATACTTCCAATACCTTTTTGTTCATACGCCCCTTAAGGATAGCGGCGGTGAAAGCGGCCATGGCACCTATAGCGGAACTTTCCACAAGCGATGTCCAGCCCTTCACAAACGGCACCATCATGGATGCAAAAATGATCAACGGTAAAAGGCCGGCACGTAGTAAGCGCATTTTTTCGGCCATTGAAACTTCGCGTTCTTCGGGTGGCAGAACTGGCCCGAGTGCAGGGTTAATTTTACAACGGACCGCAATATAGATGATGAACATACCCGCCATCATCAGGCCCGGTATAACACCCGCCAACCACAGCTGCCCCACGGGTTGACGCGCAATCATCGCATATAAAACCAGTACAACCGATGGCGGCACAAGAATACCAAGAGACGATCCTGCTTGGATCACCCCCGTGACCATTTTCTTGTCGTAGCCCCGCTTCAACAGTTCGGGCAATGCAATGGTCGACCCAATAGCCATACCCGCAACGGACAACCCGTTCATCGCCGAAATCAGCACCATCAACCCGATGGTACCAATAGCAAGCCCGCCATGAATGGGGCCCATCCAGACATGAAACATCTTATACAGATCATCGGCGATTTTACTTTCGGACAATACGTAGCCCATGAAAATAAACATCGGCAATGTTAGCAACGGGTACCATTTCATCAACTTCATCGCCGCAGAAAACGGCAAGTCAGAACCACCGATCCCCCACAAACTTACAGCAGCAATGGCCCCAACGGCTCCGATGGCGGCAAACACGCGCTGGCCTGTGAACATCATCAGCATCATCGATGAAAACATCACTATGGCAATCATACTTTGCGACATTACAGTGCCACCCCTTTAATTTTAGCGATGTCTTTGATCAATTCCGATATGGCCTGAAGCAGCATCAAGAATATACCAATGATCATTGTGAGTTTGATCGGCCAGAGGTACGGTCGCCAGGCTGTAGCACTGCGTTCCAGACGCCCGATCACTTCACCCGCACCGTCAAACCCGCCCGTAAAAAAGCCCACAAAAAGGTTTTTGAAAAACGTGAACGATTCCATATTATAGGGCTTGCCCAGGGAAAACGCGGTTGAATCTATAGCACCGTATAAAAGCACCCCAAGATAAGTGAACAAGAATAAAACGGTAATGGCATCCACCTGCGCTTTGCGCCGATCCGTCCATTCGCCGTAAAATAGATCCATCCGCACGTTCGCGCCAAGCTGAATGGAATATGGACCGCCCAATATGTAATAAGCCACCATGGCAAATTGCGCGACTTCCAATGTCCAGCGCGAGGGTAGGAATGCGGCTTTCGATATCGACGACCACAACAATATTCCGACCATCACGAAAATGCCGTACATCATCACGCGGCCTATGCGGTAGTTGGTAGCGTCGACAACGCGCACATATTTACGGGCAAATCCTAACATGACGATCCTTTTTGCAACATATCCACATCCATCGTGGAAAGACTTGCAATCAATAAATCAGCCAGCATCCGCGCAATTGCATCTTGTTGTTCAGGCGTCTCTAGCAAGTCATTGCAAACCTCGATCATCACATTGATCAAACCGTTATTGGTTGCATGTAATTCCAATGTATGAGCAACCTCGTCAGCCTTTGAATACGGTTCATTCAGGGCATATCGCAGACCCAAAGCTTCGTCCGACAATTCAACCATCGCATGCGCCAATCTGGCGTCCGCATCATGGATAATACCAACATCCACATCGCGCGTATGATCGTTATAAATGCGGGTAAAGCTGTGGATTGTAACCAATATAGGCGCGGCTTTGAAAGATTTGATCGTATCGGTCACGATTTGCGTAAACGGTTGGTAAACCGTTTCGACCCGTTCTATTTGTTCCGCTGCCGTTAGGGCGTCATTGCCCGGGACAATGACTTGTTCACTGACCGCGCGTATCGCACCGGTTGAGGTCGGTGGCCTGTTACAGTCGTAAACCAGACGTGAAACCGTACTGACAACCAGGGGTGCATCCAGCAAGGCACTTAAGCGTTCAGATATAGCCTGTGCACCCGGGTCCCATGCAGCATGGGATATTTTAGCCGCTTTCGTTAAACCAAGGCCCGTATAACGCGGGGGAATATGATTACTGGCATGTTCACACACTAACAATACCCGTGATTGCCCCTGCCCGTTAATCACAAGGGCTGGGCTCTCAGGTTCTTCGGACTTGAGATTAGACGTGGCAGCGTGCAGCAAAACGATTCCCTTAAGTGAATTTTGTAAAATTCTCTTCAGTTAGTCGCCGCCTGTCAAATTGTTTCTGTTAATTTCTCTTCATTTAATTGAAATCTGTCGATATATATACATGAGGGAGATCATATTGATGGTATCAGGAACAATTGCAGCGCGTTTGCAAACAAAATTTGAAACGCTGACGCGTGCCGAACGTCAGCTTGCCGATGCGATTATGGAAAACTACCCTGTATCGGGATTAGGCTCGATCACTTCGGTTGCCGAAAAAGCCGAAGTCTCGACCCCGACAGTGGCCCGTCTGGTGCAAAAACTGAACTTCAAAGGTTTTCCGGAGTTTCAGAAACAATTGCGCAAAGAACTTGAAGCAAAAATTTCAGGCCCGATCGCAAAGCATGACAAATGGGCGGGGGACGCGCCTGATACACATATTCTTAACCAATTTACAGATGCGGTGATGCAGAACATCAAAAAGTCACTGTCCCAGATCGACCCTGTTGTTTTCGATGCTGCCTGTAAACTGCTGGCCGATGAAGAACGATCGGTTTATGTGGTCGGTGGCCGCATTACGCGCGCGCTTGCTGATTATTTCTTCCTGCATATGCAAGTGATCCGGCCAAATGTCACCCATATCCAATCAATTTCCAACGCTTGGCCGCATTATTTGCTGAACGTGAAAAAGGGCGATGTGATCATAATTTTCGATGTGCGCCGTTATGAAAACAGCACTTTGAAATTGGCAGAAATGGCCGCTGCCAAAGGGGCGGAAATTATTCTGCTAACGGATCAGTGGATTTCACCGATCAGCAAATTTACCGATCTGGTTTTCGGATCTCGGATTGTTGTGCCGTCAGCATGGGATTCCTCTGTCACCAGCTTGCTTTTACTGGAAACCATTCTGGCCGAGGTTCAGGGATTAATCTGGCCACAAACCCGTCGTCGCATGCAGGAACTGGAAGACATGTTCGATGAAACAAAGTTCTTCCGAAAATTCACTTAAGGTCTACGTACAGTTACCCTATTGCCTTTTAATGTACTGTGCGGGTGTCGTTAAAAGCGTCTGGCAAACGTGCTTTTCCTAAAAACTGTCGCGAATTACTGCGGTGGTTTTTCAACCAAAGACCCATGTCATTGATTTCAAGCGTTACAACACCGTCTTTTTCATAACTTGAAAAATATGTGTATAGTGTCTGTGCCATATCTTCGGTCAATTCAATATCGTGTGTGGTCATTTTTTTCCCCATTTTTTTCACCATCTACTCAACATCCATTACGCCAATTCACATGTAATATTTCAGGTCTGCCCACCTTGGTTATAATATTTAGACACCAAACAGGGCAGGAACATGTTTTCTTCAAGTAGTTATTTATTTTTCGTTGAAATTTTTATCCCATTAATAACAACGACTTACATTGGTGAATTTGCGTATACCTCTTTTTATTCATAAAACAATCATGTTTTTGCCTTTTTACAATCCAGTATTCAAGCAGCGTTGGATTACCTTATAGTAAACTTCAACAAGTGATTCCGACAAACACATTTTGGGGCCGATAACATAATAACGGCCCTAAATTTGGCTAAAATTCTACCATGGATTGTATTCATTCAGACAGCTGCCGTAATAGTAACTTCAGCTTTATACTTTGACTGTACCCTGCCCTACCCTGCCTTTTAATCAACGTCGCATGCTCCCGAATGCGATACCTGTCATAAATCGATCTGTCGGGGATCACGGCAAGCCACTATAATTATTCAACATTCAGAACTAAAATAAACGATTATCTACTTATGGTTTAGTAAAATTGCCTTAACTATGCCTTAATTGGTTGAAATAGTAATATGCAAGTAAGTAAGTAAAAATACAGGTGATACAAAGTTCTCACCTAGTAAATAGTACTCTTTGTAAAAATTAAGCATCATTATTTTCTGAATGTTACAGAAAAAGGGCAAACTTGGAGCGTACGAATGAGAATACTTTCAGTAGATGATGATCCCATCATTCTTGAGCTGTTAACCGAAATTCTTGCATCCATTGGCCACACTGAAGTCACGACTGCAGAATCCGCCGCTCAGGCATTTGAATTATTAAAGGCGGATTGCGTTCCATATGATTGCTTTCTTTTAGATATTCAGATGCCGGAAATAGACGGTATACAACTTTGCGCAGCAATAAGAAGCATGCCGCAATATCGCCGCACCCCGATCCTTATGATTACGGCCATGTCCGACAAGGCATATATCGACAAGGCGTTTACGGCAGGCGCGACTGATTATGTTACCAAACCGTTTGATGTGGTCGAACTTGGCGCACGAGTTCGTGTTGCGGAAAGATTGGTCGATGCACAACGGTATAAAACCAATAAAATCATAGACGTTAATCAACAAAAATCTACAGTCACAACCGAGAAACCTTATTTTCTGGAAGATAAGCTGCCCATCGATAATGTAGATGGCGTTATCGATTATATTGCACTTGAAAACTATGTAAGTCAGCTTTCTCGCGGCTCTTTATTTGGGTCTACCGTATTGGCATTTCATATTTCTGACATTGGCCGCATTTTCAATGGCGCATCGGCATTTGATTTCGAATGTTTGATCACTGACGTTTCCGAAGCGATCACACAATGCCTTATGCGTTCTCAGTATCTAGTCTCTTATGCGGGGAATGGAACATTTGTATGCGTTTATGGCAGCGGCCAAAAACTGCTTCCGGACTCATTAGAGAGCGAGCTTGGCGAAACCATTTCATCTATGGAGCTATGCTATAGCGATGGGCGCCCTATCCTATTTAAAATTGTCGCGGGCAAACCCATCAGGTTGACATTCCGTTCAGGCAAAACAGTTATTGAAGCTTTACTACAGGCAAGATCAACAGCAGAGAATAGTGATGTAGAGTTTATCCGCACACCTAAAAAACAAAGTCTGTTCAATACTTATCTTCAAGGCCGTACCGGATGACACAAGCAGCCCAAGATGTATTGCAAGGCCAACTTGATATTATTCGCGCAAAGTTCATTGCCCTTCTTGATGACAGGTTGGATGAGTTGGAATACTTAAGGGAACTGATCGAGCAGGATGGGCAGAGGCAAAAAGCACTTCAAGAAACGCAGTTTATTGCTCATAAAATTTATGGATCGGCAGGGACCCTTGGCCTGACCGAAATCGGACAATTGGCTGCCAAGACCGAGGAAACGATTATCCAGTATCTGTCCGGTAAAAACAGCAGCCCGACGCTTCAGGATACCAAACGGGTTATTGATGCTTTCCTTGATAACACTGCAGAAGCCAGTTCCAGTGCATATTGGCAATCAGTCAGTGCATAGTCTAGAATGACTTAATTCAATTCACCTTAGGATATGGAAAGTGCGGTTTTAATTTGATCCGGCAAAGTTATTGGATCGAATGGTTTCAAAATCACCTCAATGGCCCCCAATGCCTTCAGATCCACAATTTCATTTCTTTGCGCGCGGGCCGTCATGAAAATGGCCGGTGTATCTTGCAGGCCAGGTAATTTTCGCAAGTTTAGAAGAACCACGTCACCGCTCATCTCGGGCATCATCATATCAAGCAAAAATAGATCCGGTGCAAAATCCAACACTTCGGACAATGCTTCTTTTCCCGAAGCACATTGAAGAACTTCAAAACCGCCAATAGTTTCCAATGAAAGTTTGGCGATTTCCTGAATATCCAGATCATCTTCAACGTGAAGTATTTTTAGCATTGTCATTTCCCCATCCTGTCATAGTTCTGATACGCTATACCGTAACGTATAGTATGTTTATTATTCGGCCGCTACCATTAGCCCTATGGTTGGGTTCTTTATTTTTGTTTTACCTATTTTGGGAAGTTCGAAACTGAATTTAGTGCCTTTGCCGACTTCGCTTGTGAAGTAAATTGATCCATTTTGGCTTTCGACAAGAGCCTTTACAATACTAAGGCCAAGACCAGTTCCACCTTTTTCGCGACGGTCAGACGCGTCTGCTTGGGTAAATCTGTCAAATATACTTGATTGCGCTTCTTCAGGGATACCCTTGCCGAAGTCTTCTACACTGATGCAAATTCTATCACCCATGTCAGAAAGTGTTACAATAACCTCTCCATTTTTCTTGGAAAACTTCGCAGCATTGGACAACAGGTTGTTCATTATTTGAAATACGCGATCACTATCGCAACACCCTTCAGCTTTTTGTTCTAACCCGACACCAACAAATGAAACGTTTAAACGCGCAGCGTAAGATTTATTTGCAGCTATCGAATCCGATATCAGTTCCGTAAGATTTACAGTCTCTATATTAAGCTCCATTTGCCCCGCAGCAATTTTCTCTAGATCGAGAATATCATTGATGAGCAGGGTAAGCCTGTCACTATTCCGGTAAGCAATGTCGAGCATCTTTTGGGTTTTATCGTGTAATTCTCCGGTTGCCCCGGACAAAACCAAGCCAAGCGCACCTTTTATAGATGTAACAGGAGTACGCAATTCGTGACTGACGGTCGAAATAAAATCATTTTTGGTTTGTTCGAACGCTCGGCGCTCTGAAATGTCACGTCTTATTGATATGAAATGAGATGGGCCGTTTTGTGGTTGTATTAATTGCAGCTTAACTTCGCTAACCTGTATGTCATCCTCAAGGATAAATTCTATTTCATCGACTTCACCGTCAATTAGCGGGCGGGCACGATCATAAAAATCAGCACTATTAAAGATTTCATCTTTATTCAGTTCACGCCTTTTATCAATAAGCGTTTTTTTGCGATATGTTGTTTTATTCCAACCACAGCGATCCATTGCGGCTTGGTTTAAATATACATACCGAAGCGTATCGGCTTCGAACATGTAAACCTCATCATGAAGTAAATGAAAAGCCTCACGCATCGTTTTCTCGGATGCGGCAATCTTGCTTTGTGTCGTATCGGTTTGGATAGCAATTGTGCCAATCACTTTGCCCGCTTTATCAATTTGCGGGGCAACTGTTGAGTGGGTCCAGATATTTTGGCCATCTTTACCCTTCATGCGCACTTCCCCATTCCAGGTATTTCCTTCTAAGACAAATTGCCTGGCAAAGTCATATAATGCGACAATCGAGGTGGGTAAAAGTATTGTAAGATTCTCTCCTAATAATTCATCTCTTGAGTAACCTGTCGTCTTAAGAAATTTGTCATTCACATAGGTAATCGTGCCATGTTCATCAGTCATACAAATGATAGAATGATCGTTCAAAGCCTTTATTTGATATGCTGTTTTTTCTTCTTCACTAGGACCAAACTCTGGAGAGTTGCGAATAGACCAAATACACCATGCATAAGCAAGCGTTAACAAAAGTATAGAAATAGGGCCAAGTGTCGTGCTTGAGATTGCAGTTGCGTTTTGTATAAAGCTAACGACTACCGGGCTGGCCAACGGGACAATAATAAGGGCAAGAGCGTATCTAAACCCTATTGAGTATTTTTTGCCTTGGAACTGCTTCATTTTCATAACAATCACATCCCTGCCGAGACATATGGTTGATATTGTGAAAGGCTTATTG
Organism: Amylibacter sp.; assembly: GCA_021775355.1. Lineage (GTDB taxonomy): Bacteria > Pseudomonadota > Alphaproteobacteria > Rhodobacterales > Rhodobacteraceae > Amylibacter. Next base: position 205,105 of record JAJFHZ010000013.1, read on the forward strand.
ATTGCCTTTTCATTATCCTGCCCCATTTTTTTAGATAACATTACTGAATATTACAGCAAAAATATGGCGTACCTATGGCTTTTATTGCCCTAAAGTTACAAAGCCATTCAATCTTGCAACTTGTCTGCGTAAGGCTAGTCTGATGACATTTCCTTTCATCAAAACTTGCACAGCCGTGGTCAGTCTGATCGCATCAATCTTAAATTCTTAAGTGGAATTCAACCATATCATTGATCGGGATAGATTTATTATTTTGAATAATTTATTACATTAAGATCATCTTTTGGTTGTGTAGGGTTAATATTTTGTTATCTTTTAAGTGTAGCTGTAGATTTTCCCATATATATGAGGTGAAATCTATAAATAGAAAACAAGTAATGCTGTGATGGTAACTAGTAAAATATAACTCAAAATCCATCAAGGTAATATACTTTAACAAAAAGAATTGGGCCTCTAGTGTTAAAGTGGTGCTGTATATCGAGATACATTAGATTTTTTCTAATTATTTCCGCTTGTCAGACCGCAACAACAGCTGTTGAGGCTTCTTATAAACTGAGATTAGCAACCGAAACGACCCGCCCGCTCAATCAAAAAGGACTACCCTATATTAAGTGTGCACTCACTAAATCAGGATATTCAAGTGAGATAAAATCTATGCCGTGGGCGCGGGCACAACTTGTAACGGAACGTGGCCTGTATGACGGGTTCTTTGTCGCTTCGAGAAATGACAAACGCGACCAATATGCCGTGATGTCGGAACCGTTTTTCAATATTGACTGGTTGTTTATTGTAAACAGGGAAAGTGGATTATCGCCTGATAACCCAAAATTTCTAAAAGGGATTTTCGCAGCAAACAGGGGAACGGCCCGAAACGCGTGGCTGAAAAATCAATACGATAATGGCATTATATCGCATGAGGTTGTTACAACAACCGATGCGATGCGGGCTTTGATGATGTTGGCTTTGGGGCGGGTCGATATTGTTTTGGAAAACAGCACTAATCTCGACGCAGTCTTTCAACAGACCAGTTATACATCTTCGGACTTTCAGTCATTTGTCGCCAAGTCGGTGCCTATGGGCGTGTATTTTAATAAAGATTTTTTGAACAGGCATCCAGATTTTTTAAATAAATTCAATGCAGGCATAAAGGAATGCAAAAAATAGCGAAAAAATAAAATCTCATAGAAAACTGAGCAACCAAAAAATATGATCAGACGATAATATCAGGAAAAGCATGAATCGCGACACTACACATATAAACCAATACTTGCGCACCCCATCCATCTGGACCGGATTGCCTTTCAAAATGGTTTGGTTGTCTGCCTTGGCCGGGATGCTTATCATGATTATGGCAGCCGCTTTCCAAATTACCAATGAATTAAAAATCAAACGTTCCGCACTAGAGCAAGATATTTATAATATCATGAACGCTCTTTCGGGGGCCGCGGCCGAAGCGGCATATCAGGTAGATACGGATAAAGCGCAACTTGTAATAGCAGGGATATTTGAATTCCCGACTGTTTCCCACGTGAGAATAGATATAGACATTGGTGGATCTTTAGCCGAAAGGGCCACAAATACGTTAGCCGACACCCCGAAACCTCTGGCACGATTTCTTTTGGGGGAAAAATCACATCATAAGATGATCTTAACCGTACCCAATCGCCTGAAGAGCGTAGGCACGCTACATGTATGGCTTAATGTAAACCAGATAGCGGATCAATTTGTGGCTGCTGCTTGGGAAAAGTTGTTATTTATATTTATTGCTGTCACCATTTTTGCGACCACGTCAGGCGTTCTGTTTTATTTTCTTTTGGCTAAACCTTTAGTCAATGCTTCAACAGAATTGGGCGTGTGGCTGGATGATATCGATGGGGATATCACAATTTCCATTCCAAAATTCAATAACAACGATGAAGTCGGTAAGTTGCTTCATTCTGTGAAAACCGTTGTTGCAGCACGCAAGGAACTGGATACCAAGTTAAAGCATCAACAACACGCATTGGATGAACATGCCATTGTCAGCATTACCGACATATCCGGTAAGATTATTTCCGTTAATGAAAAATTCATTGAAATCAGCGGGTACACCAGAGAAGAATTGTTGGGCAACACCCACCGGATAATCAAGTCAGGTGAACATCCACAAGAATTCTATGAAGATTTATGGGGTACAATTTCCAGTGGGAAGCCATGGACCGGTGAAGTCAGAAACCTGAAAAAAAACTTAGAATCTTATTGGGTCAAAGCGACAATCTATCCGTTTCTCGATGAAACAGGCAAAATCTCGCAGTATATTTCAATACGTACGGATATCACCGAACTAAAGAATAAAGAAGTTCAAATACAGAGATTTAAGTCGACATTGGATTCAATGAAAGATGAAATCTATATGTTCTGGCCTGATACATTTCAAATATTCTATGCGAACGAAGCGGCCATAACCAGAACTGGAATTGAAGAAGAAGAGCTATGCAAATTAACGCCGATAGATATAAACAATGGGCATGAAAAAAGATTTATACACGACCAATTAAAGCTTTTAAAGAATGGGACAAATGCTGAATTCAACTATGAATCACTTCAGTTTTGCAGCGATGGAACAGCCAGGCCTGTTGAAACTTTTATAGAGCTTATAATACCCGAAGGTGAAAAGCCCCGTTTCGTGGCAATTACCAGCGATATAAGCGAACGCTTGGAAATCGCCAAAGCAAAATCTGAGTTTGTCTCAACCGTCAGCCACGAGTTGCGAACCCCGCTAACGTCAATTATGGGCGCAATAGGGTTGGTAAAAGCCGGGACCTTGGGGGAAGTGCCCGAAAAAGCCACGGCAGTTCTGGATATCGCATATAGCAACGGTGAGCGGTTGAAAAACCTGATTAATGATATTCTTGATCTTGAAAAAAGCGAAGCCGGTATGTTGGATATCCAGCTTGAATCATTGGATATTGCAGCTTTGATTGATGATGCGATTGAATCCAACAAAGGGTTTGGTGACGAGTACGATATTACATTTATAGCGTCTGGCATAGACGATCCGGTGCTTGTGGATGGGGACGGGGCACGTATTATGCAGGTGTTATCAAATTTGATGTCAAATGCCGCAAAATTCTCACATAAAGGGGAAGTGGTTGAGGTTTCACTTACACAATATAAAGATCGGATACGCATATCGGTAATTGATACCGGATCTGGTATCCCTGCCGCTGCACAGCCCAGTATCTTTGAAAAGTTTACCCAAGCAGATTCCTCCGATCAGCGACAAAAAGGTGGCACGGGCCTTGGGTTGAGCATTGCCAAATCAATTGTCGAGGCAATGGGGGGTACGATTGACTTCACCAGCGAAGTTGGAAAAGGCACAACATTTTTCTTTGATCTGAAAACCAAATTAGAGGGAAAATAACAACTCGGTATTTTTCACATACATGAAACAATCACTCAGCCTTTGGTGAAGCAAACACGTGACTAGATACAACTTTTAGTATTATGTGTATTTTAGTAAGTATAGCACTATTGGGGGCTTGCAGCGGGTATAACTTACTGCTTCGCTAAAAACAGGAGAAGGCACTGCATACATTAACTCGTCAAAAATTTAATCGTTTGATACTTTGGCTTTATCAAAGAAAATTTCGCATTTCAGCTTGTATGTTTATTGCCGCCGTCCTGATTGTCGCCGGGGTAATACTTGATCGATTGAATACCAACAAGTTCCTATACGATCTTAGGCATTTTTTGGAACAGGAAGAGCATACGATTCAAGCCCAACTTGAAGGGGATATTATCAGCAAAGCCCTGCTGATGCGCGGGTTTGCAGCAACGATTGCATCGAACCCTGACATATCCCAGGAACGCTATGCTATTCTTGCGGCACAATTAATTCAGGATGACCCCACAATTCTTAATATTGCCGCGGCACCGGATTTAGTAGTTCGTTATGTTTACCCGTTGAAGCCCAACAAAGCTGTTTTAGGATTCGACTACCGCACATCCGAAATACAACTCAAAGAAGTTGAGCGTTCTCGGCTGGTTAACGGCACAGTACTTGCCGGCCCGATTGATTTGGTACAAGGCGGGCAAGGTTTTATTTTCAGAAGCCCCATATTTGTGATTGATGAGACAACGGGGGTACGTAAATTTTGGGGTATTGTCTCAATCGTTATCCGCACAGACTTTTTGAATAAACACCTTGGCATTAATCATCTGGATGTTCCTTTGGATATAGCTTTAAGAACAAACATCAAAGACGCAATTCCAGAAGCGTTTTTTGGCGATAACCATGTTTTCAACAGTAACCCCTTGCTATCAAATATCATCTTGCCAAATGGTTTTTGGACAATGGGCGTCATTCCCAAAGGCGGCTGGCCAACGCGTGCCGATAATTATTTACCTATCCGTATATTACTTTTTTCAGCCGGTGGGTTATTGTTTCTTTTGACGTGGTACGTAGGAAAATTGCTTGAAGAAAGAAGAGATGCAGAACAAATACTGACCCGTGCGATCGAAGCCATTGATGGTGGGTTTGTACTTTATGGCCCTGACGGTGCATTTGTGACCTGCAATCAAAAGTACAAAGAGATATATGAACTATCTGACGATCTTTTTGTACCTGGTGTTACATTCGAACACATCATTCGGGAAGGCATGAAGCGTGGCGAATACCCCGCGATCACCGAACAAAAAGAGGAATGGATCGCATGGCGTCTAGAACGCCACAAAATGGCGGATATAACGGATGAGCATTGTTTGCCCAACGGGCGCTGGATCAGGGTATCGGAAACCAAACTGGAGGATGACAGCAGGGTTGGCATTCATATCGATATCACTGAACTGATACTTGCCAAAAAAGCGGCCGAACAAGCTAATCAGGCCAAATCTGCGTTTTTGAACACCCTAAGCCATGAATTAAGGACACCGTTAACAATTGTATTGGGCTACGCACGCATTCTACTTAATATCGAAGCACTGCCGGCAGCAAAAGAATTGCAGACATCGATAAAATCGACACCGATTGATGCCGACGATATCCAAACAAAATTGGCCAATATTATAGCACAGGTCATTCAACAGAGTGAAAAGATCAATGAATCTGGCGTTCACCTACTTACACTGATTACAGACATCCTTGATTTCTCTAAGGCCGATGCGGGGGAGATGAAATTTGACAAGCAAGCTATCCCTGTGGGTGCGTTGGTGGGTACTGTTCTTGACCATTTCAAAGGTCTGGCAAAAGAGAAAAACCTTCAGCTAAGCTATCAGTCCAATGGCGAGACCGTGTTCGCAGATGAAGTGCGTACAAAACAAATTCTAATCAACCTTGTCGGAAACGCTCTTAAGTTTACGGATGCAGGATCTGTAACAATCAAGACACGTCAAAAAGAGAGCGAAATCGAGTTTAGTGTCATGGATACGGGCTGCGGTATTCCCGAGAATGAAATTTCAGCCGTCTTTACCGAGTTTTATCAAATTGATGGCTCCGACACACGCAAGAAAAGCGGCACGGGACTGGGACTGTCGATTGTGAAAAAAATGGTAGAGCTTCAAGGGGGCGAGGTCGGACTTTCCAGTGTCCTTGGTAAAGGGTCGATTTTCAGTTTTACGCTGCCAAGTGTTGATCATAAAGAAAACGAGGGCAATACCGCGATTTAAAGCGATACAGCATTGATGGCACGCTTAGGCGCGAATGAACCAAAAACTTATGAAGGGTAGTAAATGGCGGAGAGACAATCCTACCAACCATAGTTTCCGATATGCCCTGAATGTTCCTAAATGCAATTAATTCAATTAGTTATATCGGCATCATGTTTTAGGTTGTTTATGGGTGTTTCCGAGAATGGCAAGAATTTTGATGGGTAAAATGTGGGGTGGGATATCAGAAATATGAGTAGTAAGATTGTCCGCATCCCACATCCTCATAACAAGCTCACGGCGATTTCGGTGAAACGGCTAGGGCCTGGCCGACACGCAGATGGCGGTGGTCTGTATCTTGAGGTTGATCAATCTGGCGTCCGGCGCTGGATGTTAGCTGCCCTTCGCCGGGCTTCACACACCTGCAGAGTGGTATTCCAAAAGCCGCCATTCCTGCAAAACGCAGCACTTTCAGCATTGAAAGTTTGCTGTGCGGGACGAAGTTGCCGTCCTTCCTTTTGGTCGAACGTCCGCTTTTCAAAGGTTATTGGTAACCTACTCTTCAAAACGGCCCGTGGCGTCACGATCGCGCGCGTATTGCTTTAAGAGTGGAAACGACGGCAACCAAGACTCGCGATGGACTACCCAGCCTTCATAGGTTGGCATCAGTTGGTCAGGGTCATCCAGAGATCCCAGATGCACTTCGATTTCGTCTGCGCTGTGTGCGAAAACGGACGAGCCACAACGGGGGCAGAAAAACCGCCCGGCATAATCACGTGTTTCACCATCGATTGTCACCGCATCCTGAGGGAACACTGCGGAAGCGTAAAAAAGGGCCCCATGATGCTTGCGGCAGTCGAGACAGTGACAAAGACCCACCCGGTTTGGGCGTCCCGACGCCACAATTCGGACGTTGCCGCAAAGACAACCACCTGTATATCTGTCCATGCTGCGTCTCCTCTAAAATCAAGTTGTCGAAATGTTTACAACGAACCCCGTTGGGCGTCCATGAAAGATGCGCCAGCCTTTGAAAGGGGAACGTTTGCTTCAATGGAAAAATTGGTCAATTTTGGTTCAAAGCAGACATTAGTGAAAACCAGACACTCCCCACCGGTGGCACTCCGCTGACGCCCACACTTGGGATACCCCACACCAAACTTGCCTGGTCTTGCGGCTCGCCAATGTCTGCTTTGAACTTGCATTCCAAGATAGTTCACATCAAATGCCTACATGAAAGGGGTTTGGCATTGTGAACCACCTCATGAATTATTGGATCGGATGTTATTCGTCCGTGTCATCTGGACGCGACAGATCGCGCAAATGGTGCCATGCAGATTTCTGTGGGGAGCCATGCCAGAGGAGTAATTCCGGCCACAGATGCAGACAAGACTGCGGATCAATATCCGATTGAGAGCTGTGATGCAGCGCGAGGCGATATTCTTATTATGAGTATGCTGACCCTGCATTGTTCCAAGCCATCTGAAATACAATCCGACCGACGAGTATTCCGTATCGATTTTGCGTCGTTTGATTTACCCACTCCTTTGACGTGGGCATAGTCAAAGCTGAAAGCCTAGACGCGGGTTTTAAAGGCAGCTTTGTCCGCATACCAACCATTGCTAAATTCTAGACATTCGAAAATTTAATGTAAAACCACTCAATGAACCATACCGCCCGCCCCCAACACCAAAACGTGCATGCAACCGTACACATTATTGGCTTGCCCGAATCCTAAACATCCCATAAGTTTCTGATCGGAAACATCGGGAGACACTGACGATAGTCAGGGCCGAAGGAGCAACCGCCTCGGAAACTCTCAGGCACAACGGACCGTTGTTTTTAGAACTCTGGAGAGTGGCGCTATATGCGCCCGCCGACGGGATAGCGATCTCAGGCAAATGGACAGAGGGGGCACCGATGCGCAGAATATACTTGCGTTTAACTGGTGCTGGGTCATTCTCAGCCAATATAGGGGGTAGGATGCAATGACTGATTTGTTAAAAACACCGCTTTTCGATTTACACGTAAGCTTAGGCGCCAAAATGGTGCCGTTTGCGGGCTACGATATGCCTGTGCAATATCCCATGGGCGTAATGAAAGAGCATAATCACACACGCGAACAATCCGGATTGTTCGATGTCAGCCACATGGGGCAGGTGAAAATTCGCGCCAAGTCCGGTGATACACGCGATGCCGCTTTGGCGCTGGAAACTCTGGTACCGATGAGTATTGCAGGAGTGGCCGCAAATCGCCAACGCTATGCGTTTTTTACCAATGATGCGGGCGGTATTCTGGACGATCTGATGGTGGCCAACCGTGGCGATCATCTGTTTCTGGTGGTTAATGCCGCCTGTAAGGACGCCGATATTGCCCATATGCGCGCACATCTGTCTGACGTTTGCGATATTGAGGTGATTGAAGATCGCGCATTATTGGCCTTGCAAGGTCCCGCATCTGAAATAGCCCTTGCACGTTTGTCTGTAGATGTGGCGGCTATGAAATTCATGGATGTTGTGACAACGGAAATTCTGGGCGCGGAATGTTGGGTATCGCGGTCCGGTTATACCGGCGAAGACGGCTATGAAATTTCGGTTCCAAATAACAAGGCTGTTAAGTTGGCCGAAGCGTTGTTGGGAATGGAAGAGGTGGCGCCTATCGGTCTGGGCGCGCGCGACAGCTTGCGTCTTGAAGCCGGACTTTGTCTGTATGGCAATGACATTGATACAGGCACGACCCCTGTGGAAGCGGCATTAACATGGGCAGTTCAGAAGATACGCCGCACCGGTGGTGACCGCGCAGGCGGGTTTCCCGGCGCGGACGTGATCCTTGCGCAGTTTGACGATGGTGCTGCCCGTAAACGGGTTGGCATTCAGCCTGCGGGGCGCGCACCTATGCGTGGTGGTACTGCACTTTTTGCAAGTGAAACATCCAGCGATCAAATTGGTGAAATTACGTCCGGCGGCTTTGGCCCCACGGTGCAAGCCCCTGTTGCAATGGGCTATGTCCCTACTGAACTGGCCGCTATAGGAACTGAAATATTTGCAGAAGTACGCGGTAAACGCATGCCTGCAACAGTGGCGGCAATGCCGTTCACACCCGCTAATTTTAAACGATAATCCAACAGGAGAGAAAACATGAAATTTACAGAAGAACACGAATGGCTACGCAAAGATGGCGACATTGTCGTTGTGGGGATCACCACACATGCAGCCGAAGCACTGGGCGAGATTGTTTTTGTGGAACTGCCGGACGCAGACACGGAGGTAGCCAAAGATGACGATGTTGTGGTGATCGAAAGCGTGAAAGCCGCGTCCGATATTCTTGCACCTCTGGACGGTGAAATTGTTGAAGTGAATGAAGCTTTGGTCGAAAACCCCGGCATGATCAATGATGACCCGCAAGAAGGCGCGTGGATCTTCAAGATGAAGCTGAGCGACCCGTCTGAAATGGACGCGTTGATGGATGAAGACACCTATAAAGCCCATATCGCTTAACTGATCAGGATATCCCATGCCCTATAAGCTGACCGACTACAAACCCTACGACTTTGCAAATCGTCGTCATATCGGCCCGTCTGCGGCCGAAATCGACGCAATGCTGAAAGTTGTTGGAGCGACATCGCTGGATGATCTGATGGATCAGACAGTCCCCAAAAATATTCGCCAGAAAGATCCGCTGAATTGGCCCCCGATGTCTGAACGCGAGATGTTGGCCTATATGCGTGATGTTGGGTCAATGAACCGGGTTGTGACCTCTATGATCGGTCAGGGGTACTACGGGACTGTTACACCGCCAGCTATTCAACGCAATATTCTGGAAAACCCCGCGTGGTATACGGCCTATACACCGTATCAACCGGAAATCAGTCAGGGGCGTCTGGAAGCCTTGTTGAATTTCCAGACGATGGTAACTGATCTGACGGGTATGGAAATCGCCAACGCATCGCTTCTGGATGAGGCAACCGCCTGTGCCGAAGCGATGACTATGGGGCAACGCATTGCAAAGTCCAAGTCTATGGCATTTTTTGTTGATGAAAACTGCCATCCGCAAAACATTGCAGTGATGCAAACCCGCGCGCAACCTTTGGGGATAGAGATTATTGTGGACGCACCTGATAATATGGATGCCAGTGCGGTGTTCGGGGCGATCTTCCAGTACCCCGGCACCAACGGGCATGTGCGTGATTTCACGCCACTGATTGCAGCTTTGCATGAAAATAAGGCGGCAGCGATTGTTTCCGCTGATCCATTGGCCCTGACGCTGTTGAAAGAACCGGGTGCCATGGGTGCCGATATTGCCGTTGGGTCAACCCAACGGTTTGGTGTGCCAATGGGGTACGGCGGCCCGCACGCGGCTTATATGGCAACGAAAGAGGCCCATAAACGATCTATGCCGGGCCGTTTGATTGGCGTGTCAATCGACGCGCGCGGCAATCAGGCGTACCGTTTGTCGCTACAAACACGTGAGCAGCATATCCGTCGTGAAAAGGCCACATCGAACGTGTGTACAGCGCAAGCCTTGCTTGCTGTTATGGCGTCTATGTACGGCATATTCCACGGGCCGGAAGGGCTGAAAGCCATTGCGCAACGCATTCATATGATGACTGCACGGCTTGCTGCAGGCATTGAAAAAATGGGTTTTGCCATTGATCCTGTTGAGTTTTTTGACACTATTACGGTTGATGTCGGGCCACTGCAATCTGTGGTGGTACAAGCGGCAAGAATGGAAGATGTGAATATCCGTGCGGTGGGAACCAGCAAAGTTGCGATGTCGGTGGACGAGTCGACTGCGGAAAAAACGCTTAAGGCGATCTGGCGGGCGTTCGGGCTGGCGGTTGATGCGTATCCCGAGGATGCTGAACATCGTTTGCCCAAGGGCATGGCGCGCGAAAGCAGTTATATGACCCACACGATTTTCCATATGAACCGATCAGAAGCCGAAATGACCCGCTATATGCGCCGTCTTGCCGATCGTGATTTGGCGCTTGATCGCGCTATGATCCCGTTGGGATCATGTACCATGAAGTTGAATTCGGCGGCTGAAATGATGCCTGTCACATGGTTTGGCTTTGCCAATATGCACCCATATGTGCCTGCCGATCAGGCTGCTGGTTATACTTATTTAATCAAAGACCTGTCCAAGAAACTGTGTGAAATCACAGGATATGACGGCATTTCCATGCAACCGAACTCAGGCGCGCAGGGTGAATATGCAGGGCTTTTGACGATTGCCGCTTATCATAAGGCAAACGGCGAAGGGCACCGCAATATCTGTTTGATCCCAACGTCCGCGCATGGCACGAACCCTGCATCGGCGCAGATGGTTGGATATAAGGTTGTCGTAGTCAAATCCTCGGTCAATGGTGACATTGATATTGAAGATTTTCGTGCTAAGGCGGAACTGCATTCCGAAAATCTGGCAGCCTGCATGATCACCTACCCATCCACCCACGGCGTGTTTGAGGAAGGCGTGCGTGAGGTCTGTCAAATCGTGCATGATCACGGCGGACAGGTCTATATGGACGGGGCCAATATGAATGCGATGGTGGGTATTTCACAGCCGGGTGAAATCGGTGGTGATGTCAGCCACTTGAACCTGCACAAAACATTTTGCATCCCGCATGGCGGCGGCGGCCCGGGTATGGGGCCGATTGGTGTAAAAGAACATCTTATCAAGTACTTACCTGGCCATTTTCATACAGGTGGTATAGAAGGTGCTGTTTCTGCAGCACCCTTCGGCAGCCCCAGTATTCTGCCTATCTCTTGGGCCTATTGCCTGATGATGGGTGGCGACGGGATGACACAGGCGACCAAGTCTGCGATCCTGAACGCCAACTATATTGCGAAACGTCTGGAAGGGGCTTATGAGATACTGTATCGCGGCCCGAACGGGCGCGTGGCGCATGAATGTATCGTTGATACACGGCCCTTAGAAACCAGCTGCGGTGTGACGGTTGACGATATTGCCAAACGCTTGGTCGATTGTGGTTTTCACGCGCCAACCATGTCGTTCCCGGTTCCGGGTACTTTGATGGTGGAACCAACGGAGTCTGAACCAAAGGCAGAGCTGGATCGTTTCTGCGATGCCATGCTGGCCATTCGCGCCGAAGCACAAGAGATCGAAGACGGCAAATGGCCAAAAGACAATAACCCCTTGTGCAACGCCCCTCACACCATGCGTGACTTAGTAGGTGACTGGAACCGTCCATACAGCCGCGAACAGGGTTGCTTCCCACCCGGTTCATTCAAGGTGGATAAATATTGGTCGCCGGTGAACCGCGTGGACAATGCATATGGCGATCGTAACCTGATTTGTTCATGTCCACCTATGGAAGACTATGAGGACTGATCCGATAAGTTTAATGGCGGCTCCTATCAGGAACTGCTGAATGAACGTTTCTAATATTGGAAATCTCCTTTGGTTTTCCAATGTTAGAAACGCAAAAGGACTCGGTTTGGGGGGCAGAATGGCTAGATGGTGACATTCTGTTATTTGCGGATATCGGACACATACTTAGGGATATTGAATTTCCATATGCGTATGTTGGACCAGACCTTGTTCCGTTATTGGGAAGCAGTCATTTCAGGTTCCACAATCCGCGTAATTAGACGCAACACATTTAGCGACCAGAGCATCCACTTTTTCCTGATGGCCTGGATTAGAGGCACGTTTTGCGATCATGTCTTCATTCTCCGCTATGGAGCGTTCGTCACCGTTCATCGCAGATATCGCCATCCACATACTCGCTAATACCGGATCACTTTCGACGGCGTAACTATTGGTGTAGTTCTTAGATACATAATACTGGCCAAACGCATTACCCTGTGTGGCGGTTTTGACGAAATATTTATGCGCTGTTTTAGGCTCCCATACGCCCAGCTCGCCTCGGTCATATATTAAGCCTAGCACATTGGTGGCTTCTATATCACCTGCCTCTGCCATCTCTTCCCAAGTGGATATTGGAATCTTATCCGTAAATACACCTGTGACGTATCTATCAAATGTGTCTTTTACTTCACCAGCGTTGGCAGCATTTGTTGCTGTTAACCCTACGAGAAGAGCGGCGGCAAACATTTTCAGTTTAGTCAGCATAGGCGCGTTCCGTTCTAAGGTTTCGGTACAGCGTATATATTTAGCCCTTTTCATATATCAAGAGGCTTACGTAGAGTTAAACGTATATGAAATAGGGTAAGCAGCCTATGTATATTTTCAATACCACACCAAATAATTTGGAATATGCGCCAATCCACCTGTGGCAGCTAAGCGGGACAAAGCTGCCATTTCACCGTAGTTGATTTGGGCGAAAAAGCGAAACCTCTCCGCCCTATTCGGAGCTGAAATCACGGGTGTATGATCTGGCGCAACGCCACATTATCAGCCATGCGATCAAGGGCAGTGTTGATTTGCATCAATGGTAAATGATGGCTGATCAATTTGTCCACCGGCAAGCGCCCGGCCTGATAGAGTGCCATAAATTTTGGGATATCTAGTTTCGGATTACAGCTGCCGATATAACTGCCCTTGATGGTTTTGGCGCTGGTGACCACCGAAGCGATATCCAACGAAAATGGTGTTTTCGGATCAACCAATCCAAGGGTCACAACGGTCCCCCCACGTTTGACAGAGCCAAAAGCCGTTTTAAAAGCACCCAAAGTTCCGGCTGTTTCAAAACCGTAATCAGTTCCGCCAGATGTCAGGTCAAGAATGGTTTCAACTGGTGACACGTCATCCTGGCTAAGAACCACGTCTGTAGCGCCTAGTGTTTTTGCCGTTTCCAGACGGTGGGGCTCGCGGTCAACGGCAATGACCCTAGAAGCCCCGGCCAGAACGGCCGCAAGAATGGCGCTGGAACCGACACCACCGGCCCCAACAATAGTCACCGTATCACCGGCAGATACCCTAGCTGTGTTTAAAACAGTTCCGGCACCGCACATGACACCACAGCCAAACAGTGCCCCAACATCAAATGGAATACCTTCCGGTATGGGCACCACTGATTGTTCTGATACCACTGCATATTCTGCAAAAGCTGACAGTCCCATGTGGTGATAGACCTGTTCACCGTTGATAGACAACCTTGTACCACCGGCCAGCAATTCTCCGGCACGGTTGGATGCAAGACCCGGCCCGCAAAGATGGGCATCACCGGAAATGCAGGAAGGACAGCAACCACATTGGGCCTGAAAAACCAAGACAACCGGGTCCCCTATAGCAACAGATGTAACCCCTTTACCTACGGCCTCAACAATGCCGGAAGCTTCATGTCCCGGCACGATTGGCATGGGCCAAGCTCTTATCCCAGTGACCACAGACAGATCGGAGCGACAAAGACTGGCCGCTGCAATTTTGACCAACACTTCGTTTCCCGCAGGGCCGCTACTGGTAACTGTCTCAAGCTGTAGAGGTTTTGATTCTGTAAAGGGTTGGCCGGACGCTGCCCGGTGCAAAACAGCGGCTTTGAATTCCATTATCTGACATTTCCCAAGTAATCTTCAAACTCGATACAATCATACAAAATCGCATTGGGTTTAAAAGATTTATTTTTCACAACCATCAATTACATCCAAATTTAAGGATTTATTGATGACCTGATGTCATATTTCGTTTTACCTGATATCCAAACGCACCACATTGTTGCATGACTTTCGGCATGACAGCCGGGTTTATTTGACCGCGTCGTTGCCCTTACTCGTTTAACGCATGCCGGCAATGTTAAAGCTGTAGTATCGCATTGGTTAGATCGTTGGAAGTCGACTAAGGGCGGAAAGCGATCATGCGCTTCAGCTGAAAACTTCCTGCACGTCTTACGCTTAATTTCTTTTACGTGCTTGTCAGCCGCTTCATTCGGCCTTGTTCTCGTTCTTATACCGTATCCTTTCAAGAAATACGATGAGCCAAAATCTCTCTTTGCATAATAGAGCCGTCTGACTCAAAGGCCGTGACGGGGTACAAATAATTGCACTGTAGCAGATAAGAAACAGAGAAGAAGTTCGGCAAGATGTGGCTCATACCGCAGTCAGCTTAAGTCGATCCATACCCCTTAGAAATTACGTACTTGTGACGCATATTCTGTAATCTCTTGGTGGATTTAGACAGCGTTAATATTTTCCACTTGCTTAGGTTCCCTCGCATAGATATATAGTACATCGACGATAAACGATATAATCCCGGGTAAACTTAATGCAGAATTCTACAATTACTCCCCAATCAACCAAAGAACAGCATATTGATGACAACACTACAAACGAAGATATTGCTCTGATCGCCAAAGCGTTATCACATCCGGCACGTATTCAAATCATCCGTTTACTGTTGAGTAAAAAAACCTGCATCGGCAGTGATATCGTTGATGAGGTTGGTCTCGCCCAATCTACGATTTCTGAACATCTGCGCATTCTAAAAGCCAGCGGCATCATTATTGGTGAAATTACCCGCCCACGTGTCTGTTATTCAGTTAACCCCGTTCGAATACGCCCTTTTATGGATTTTTTAGACTTAATTCTGAATAAAGATGCAGAGACTTCAAACACGACATCTACATGCTGGGTCTCGCCCAAAGCAAAACAATAACGCTCTAAATCAAGGAACAAACATATGAAAACCTTAACAATCTATGACCCTGCAATGTGTTGCTCCACGGGCATTTGTGGTGCCGAAATTGATCAAAAACTTGTGGATTTTGCCGCTGATCTTGATTGGTTAAAAAGCGTTGGGGTTAGCGTCAAACGCATTAATTTATCACAAGAACCGGCATTATTCGCCGAAAATGAACAGGTAAAAACCGTCCTTGAAAAATCGGGCGTAGAGGGTTTGCCAGTTATTCTTGCGGATGCTGAAATGCAGTCATTCGGACAATATCCCGATCGCGCGAAATTGGCGCAAATGGTTGGTGTGAAGGCTGATCCGGTCGTTGCCAACACTTCGGAACCATCGACAGGCTGCTGCGGTCAAAATGACACTGCAGAAAAAGCATCCTCGGACTGCTGCTGACCTGGCATCATTTTTAGTATTGGAAAATTATCATGTTCGCTAACCTTCCCAAATTCGTTTTCTTTACAGGCAAAGGTGGTGTTGGAAAAACGTCTCTTGCCTGTGCCACCTCACTTAGTCTTGTCAATGCCGGGCATAAGGTTTTGCTTGTCAGTACGGATCCTGCGTCAAACGTCGGTCAGGTTTTCGACACCGATATCGGTAATAAGATTACGCCCATCAATAATGTAATGGGTCTAGATGCGATCGAGATCAATCCCGAAGAGGCCGCAGCAGACTACCGCGAACGTATCGTTGGGCCGATGAGGAGTATTCTACCACCCGACGCTCTGCGGAGCATTGAAGAGCAGCTATCTGGAGCCTGCACCATTGAAATTGCCGCCTTTGATGAGTTTACCGCGCTTTTGACCGATAATGAATTGCTGACGCGCTATGATCATGTGTTGTTCGACACGGCCCCTACGGGTCACACAATCCGAATGCTGAAATTGCCGGGCGCATGGTCAGGATTTCTGGAAGCCGGTAAAGGGGATGCATCCTGCCTTGGCCCACTTGCAGGCTTGGATAAACAACGCACTCGTTATGCCGCTGCCGTGGATCGGTTATCCGATAAAGATTTAACGCGCCTCATTCTGGTCACGCGCCCCCGCCCATCTGCCCTTAATGAGGTGGCCCGTACGTCAAAAGAACTGGCCGAGATCGGGATTGAAAACCAAGAGCTTGCGATCAACGGAATGATGCCGCAGGAAACAGGTGGCGATTCTTTGGCAGAGGCATTGTTGCAGCGTGACAAAGATGCATTATCTAGTGCCGCCCCCGAGGTGATGGCCCTACCACGCACGATTTTTGCGCTGCGCTCGGAAAATCTTGTGGGTCTTGAGGCTTTGAAACGGTTTGCAGCCGATGCACCCGATAACTTAGGAAGTGCAGAAACCATCGCAATGACAGATCAGGGTTTGCCCACGCTTGGGGCTATGGTTGATGATATTGAAACACCCGGAAAAGGCCTGATCATGTTTATGGGCAAAGGCGGGGTTGGTAAAACAACGATGGCCGCAGCCGTAGCTACAGAACTGGCTGCACGCGGCCATGAAGTGTTACTGACCACGACCGATCCTGCGGCACATATTACTGAAACACTTGCAGGTGGGTTAAATGGTTTGACTGTCAGCCGTATTGATCCAGCACTTGAAACTGCCAGATACCGCGACCATGTTATGCTAACCAAAGGCAAGGGGCTGGATGATCAAGCCCGCGCTATGCTGGAGGAAGACCTACGCTCACCCTGTACCGAAGAAATTGCCGTTTTTCAGGCGTTTTCACGGGTGATCCGTGAAAGTTCGAAACATTTTGTGGTGATGGATACTGCTCCTACAGGTCACACATTGCTATTACTAGATGCAACGGGGTCATACCATCGCGATATTGTGCGACACACCGGCGATACCACGGGGAAACTGGTCACACCTATGATGCGCCTACAAGATCCTGCGCAGACAAAGATCATGATTGTGACCTTGCCCGAAACCACCCCCGTGTTGGAAGCCGCACATCTGCAAAACGACCTGCAACGTGCGGATATCGAACCTTGGGGCTGGATCATCAATTCCAGCCTTTCAGCGGCAAAAACACAACAGCCGCTATTGCAAAAACGCGCTCAATCTGAACGCGAGCAAATAGCAAAAGTGCGTGATGTGCTGTCGAAACGGTATGCTGTTGTACCGATGCAAGCGGCAGAACCTGTTGGCGTCGAAATGCTGAAAAGCCTTTGTGAAACAGCCACCAAACCTGCCGCTGCCTAAACACGGTAAGATTTCAATAAAAGGACAAATAAAATGAAAGAACAGATGAATGGGCTGGATGGCATTGTCAGATAAACTCTAACTGAACTTGAACGCCCAGAATGTACCAGAAACGAATTGTTTCATAGCTGAGATCGCAAACTCATGTTTCCTTTGACAATGCCGTACGGAGCCGTTGTTTATTCAGGCACTACCTTTTGTTATGCGTTAGTCAGGGGCTTCATAATCCATATATTTGCGCTGTGTAATAATATGATCCGCCAAAAACTTGGCATCATGCCAAACACCCCAGATGAAAGGGGAACCGCGGCGTGACAGCCAAGGCAGCCCAAGAAAATACACCCCCGGCTCTGCCGAAACACCGCGTTGGTGCTTTGGTTTGCCATTCTCATCCAGTGCATCAACCTTTAGCCAGCTGTAATCAACGGCAAAACCTGTCGCCCAAATAACCGAGGTTATGCCCGCCTCTGCCATATCCAACGTACGAATAGGGTCGGATATACAAGGCGCGTCTGCGACGGTTGCACGGGCATCAGGCTCTTCTGGCAGATCAAGACCATTGCGGGCAATAAACCCGTCAGCGGCATCCAATACGGACAGGTAATTGGCATCCCCATCGGCAAGATTTTTCACAAGATCCGGCGCAAAACTGAGCACCCCGTCTTTGTATGTTTCCGTCCGGCCAACAAGCATCATTCCTTGGGCTGCAAGGCTGCGGAAATTAACTGTGTGGCCACCACGCGCACCACTGACCGAAATGGTGACATGTTCCTTACCAGCTTCAAGGCCCTGATCATCCCACTTGCCAAGAACCCCCAGCCACCAGACAAAATCGCGCCCGCGATAAGCCCGTGGCGGGCGATCATGTGGGCCAACCGAAAGGTAAACCCGTTTGCCCGCACGCATCAGCTCATCCGCGATTTGCACGCCCGAAGAGCCTGCACCAACGACCATCACTGCCCCTTCGGACAACTGGTCTGGGTTGCGGTATGCACTGGAATGGATTTGTACAACATCTGCATTTTCAGGAATAACCGTAGGAATAACAGGTTTTTGAAAAGGTCCGGTGGCAGCAACAATATTGGTGGCCTCAATCACACCATCCGAAGTTTCGATCCGAAATCCGGGCCGGTTATTATTCCGCTGCACGCGTTTTACCTCGACCCCGGTGCGGATCGGGCTGTTATTTTGTTTAGCATAAGCAACAAGATAATCCGCGACATCCTCTTTCGGGACAAAGGCTTCGGGATCAAAATCGGAAAATTCCATGTTCGGAAACCGATCATGCCAAGCCGGACCGTTGGCAACCAAAGAATCCCACCTTTCCGAACGCCAGCGTTCAGCAATACGGTCCCGTTCCAAAACCAGATGCGACACGCCGTAATTGGTAAGGTGTTCGCTCATTGCCACACCAGCCTGGCCAGCACCTACAACAAGCGTATCTACTTTCTCAATTGACATTTCGGGGTCCTTTTCTTTCATTCTAAAACTTCAGCAGACGTGACAGGTTAAGATGCGTCGGGGTTTACTATCAAGTAGCGTTTTTAACTGTCTTAATATTCGCATATAAACGCGTTTATTAAAAAGAAGTATTTTTAATTTTATAGCTTAGGATTTACCTAACCCACATTCCGGTCTATCTTTTCATGAACTGTAAGCTTTTGTTTTAAAATATTTTACTAAAACATGAAAGGGCCGTGCTGCCAAACCTTTGCAGCTCGGCCCTTATCTTTCAACTTTTTAAACACCTGAAGAAACTTATAGTTCCGCAGTCACTGCCTTAATGCTTTCACGCAATATCACCTCGATCTGGGCAATCTGTTTTTCATCCATAATCAAGGTTGGAGACAGGATCAGGATGTTCCCCAATGGGCGCGCAATCAATCCGCGTTTCTGTGCTTCTTGTGCAACCCGAAGGCCCACGTTAATCTCATCGCTGTAAGCCTCTTTCGTGGCCTTGTCTTTGACAAATTCAATGCCCATCATAAAATGGCTACCGCGCACTTCGCCCACGATATCAAGATCAGTCAAACCACGCAGAGCATTTTCAAATATTTTGCCTGTGGTGCGGACATTTTCCGGTATTTTATTGCTTTCCAGAACTTCTATATTGGCCAAAGCCGCTGCTGCTGCTGCGGGGTGACCGGAATAGGTCATGCCGTGATAGAACATCGCACCCGGTTCAGAGATAACATCATAAATCTCATCTGAAATAATCGTGGCTGACAGTGGTTGATAACCGGATGTCAGACCTTTGGCGGTAGTGATAATATCAGGCTCAATGCCAAAAACATCTTTAGATGCAAACATATGGCCCAAGCGGCCAAAGGCAGTGACCACTTCATCGGATATATACTTGATATCATGATCTTGGGTGATTTGGCGCATCCGTTTGTGATAGCCATCAGGGGCCACCAGAATGCCACCTGCCCCCATAATCGGTTCGGCGATGAATGTGGCAATATTCTCGGCACCAATATTATGGATTGCACCCAACATATCCTCTGCCAGCACATCGAGAAATTCAGCATCAGTCATTCCGTCCGCTTCACGATAAGCGTAAGGTGCGCGCAAGTGATGAACAAGGTTTTCCGCAGCAGTATCCCAGCCTTCGCTATAGGCCGGAGTGGTCATCGCCATCGCAAGATGGGTAGAGCCGTGATAAGCACCGATGCGCGACAGGATTTTCTTTTTGTTCGGGCGACCAAGGCGGTTGTTATAATGATGCAACATACGGATGGCGGTGTCATTGGCGACAGAGCCGGAGTTGGCGAAATAAACCCGATTCAGATTACCCGGGGCCAATTGTGTAATCTTTTCAGCCAAACGCGCGGCTGCGGGGTGGGTGAAGTTGTAAAAGGTCGAATAATAATCAAGCGTTTTCAGTTGTTCCGTGATGGCAGCGATAATTTCCGTGTGCCCATGTCCCACATTCACACACCAAAGCCCGCCGATACCGTCGATCAGATCATTGCCTTCGCTATCGGTCACATAAGCCCCTTTGGCCGCAACAATCGCAGTGCGTGAGGCCACTTGTTTCAGCCCGTCAAGATCGGCAAAGGACTGGATCAGATGTGCATCCTTGGTCAGGATGTCATCGGTGTTGAGTTTGGTGATCTTGTTCATGTTTTCCTTTTAACCTCGTAGTTCAAGCTACCGCTGCCCGATACGGGTGCGAAAATGGTGTGTTATGTCATACGCGCCCCGCATTGCCTGCGGGGCGCTTGGGTTATTATTTTTTCAGGTTTGTCCAAATCGTGTCATAGACTTTTTGTACATCTTGCGAACAAGCCGCCACAAATGAACCAACAGGGGATGCTGGTGGATTAGACTCAGGCGAATTTTTCACGTCATCACTTAAAAACGGCTCGGTCCCCGTGACACCTGCCGTGTATTGTGCGTAGTTAGTCACAGCGGCTGCATTTTCCGGTTCAAGCAAAAAGTTCATGAACTTCAGTGCATTATCGCGGTTTGGCGCGTCTTTCAAAAGAACCATGTTGTCCATCCAAACCACATAACCCTGTTTCGGGAACGCATATTCGATATTAGCACCTTCACTGCGTGCCTTGGCGGAAAAGCCGCTCCAGATCATGCCGACTGCGGCATCACCTGATACCAAAACATCCTTCGCAACATCAGATCCGAATGAGGCCCAATGCGGTTTGGCTTCCTGCACCAATGCATTCAGGGCTTTGAGTTGCCCGCGATCAGCCGTGCATTGCGGGATACCCAGATGCAGTGATGCAAGGGCCAGTAATTCGCCTTGGCTGTCCAGCACATTAATCTTGCCGCGCAACTCTTCAGGTGGGTTGAATAGAATGTCGGTGGTGTTGATGTCACCTTTGTAAGCGTCACGGTTCACAGAAAAGCTGGTTGTGCCCCATTGATATGGGATCGAACTGTGGCGGCCCTTGTCGAAACTAACATCAACCCATTGCGGCATGATGTTGCCAAAGTTGCTTAACTCTGATGGTTCAAACGTGTCGAGCATACCTTCGCTTGCCATGATCTCAACCATATAGTCGCCGGGAACGGATACGTCGTAGCTACCCAATTTACCGGCTTTAAGCGATGCCAGCATAGATTCGTTTGAATCAAACGTGTCCATAGTCACTTCGACATTATATTCGGCCGCAAATTTATCCAACAATTCCTGTGGGATATATTCGAACCAATGATAGACCGACAGTTTACCTTCGGCCTGTGCCGCATTGGTAACCAGTGTCATGGCCAACGCGGATACGCTTATTTTCAGAAATGTATTCATATTTTTTCCTCCGTTGTTGTGGTTATTATTTCTTGTTCTGTCCCATCCGTCCGACCAGATAAGACAGGGTGACAAAGACCACGGATACCAGCAGTAGCAGGGTGGAAATTGCCATAATATTGGGTTTGATACCTTGTTTGACCGCGCCGAAAATTGCCGTTGGCAGGGTTTCAATACCGGCACCTTTGACAAAATTGGTGATGATGAAATCATCAAGCGAGATGATGAAAGCCAGCAAAAAACCCGATATGATACCCGGTGTCATTAATGGCAGCAGGATCAAACGAAACGCGTCTAAGCGGCTGGCATAAAGATCAAGTGCGGCCTGTTCATAAACCTCCTCAATGCTTTGCATGCGCGCGGCAATCGGCAGGTAGGCAAACGGGATGCAAAACACGATATGGGCTAAAAGGATAGTCAGATAACCAGTGGTGAAACCGATCATTGAAAAGAAGATCAACAAGGCCACGGCGGTGACGATTTCGGGCACCATCAGGGGCAGATTGATCAGTGCAAAACCAATGGATTTGCCGCGAAACTTACCTGCACGCAACATCGCGGTTGCGGCCATTGTGGCGATAGAGGTGGATGTGATCGCTGCAGCCACCGCAATTAAAAGCGAGTTCATAGCGGCAGTTTTGAATTTCTCAGACTCGACACCCCAGAACACGTCTACATACCAGCGCAGCGATAAACCACCCCAGTTAGTGATCGAATTACTGTCATTGAAAGAATAGATCATTACGATGATCAGTGGTGCATAGAGTAAGAACAGGCACAGATATGTTACTGGCAAAAAGCCGGGAAAGCGGCGGATATCTAGTTTCTTAGCCATTATCTTTCCCCCGATTTTGATTGTTGGCGGGCATAATATGTCAGTACGATCAGAACCATCGACAGAAGGATCATAGAAACCGCAGCACCGAACGGCCAGTTGCCCGCATTGCCTTTGAATTGTTCTTCAATCAGGGAACCGATCATAAAGGTCTTGGCACCACCCAGCAGATCAGGGGCCAAAAATGCACCAAGGCTGGGAACGAAAACCAGTATGCAGCCTGCGATAATGCCGGGCTTTACTGTCGGCAGAATGATCTGGCGCAGCGTTGTTATGCGTGACGCGTAAAGATCGGCGGCAGCCTCGGACAAAGCGAAATTGTAACGTTCCACACTGGCGTAAATTGGTAGAACCATGAATGGCAGATAGGAATAGAACAGGCCCAATTGCACCGCAAAGTTGGTGTTTATAATATGAATCGGGTCAGAAATAATGCCGGTAGAGATCAGAAATTCGTTTAAAGGGCCTGTGTCGCGGATCAAAAATTTCATTGAAATGGTGCGGATCAACAGGTTTACCCAATAAGGGATTGTTATTAGAAACAACCAGATAGAACGGCTATTGCCAGTACGTGTAGCAATAAACCAAGCAGTCGGGAAGCCTATGAGTAGGCAAAAGAATGTAGCGACACCGGCTTGCCAGATCGAGCGCCAGAATATTTTGATATAAGTCCATTCTATTCTAGCCGGATCATCACCAAACAAGCCGCGATCAAAGAAAAACTGGTCATAGGCAGCAAGGGAAAATTCCCAGATGATGCCGCCGCGAAATTCTTTGGTTAGGAAAGAATAGATCAGCATCATGCCAACCGGCAGCACCAGAAAAAACCCGATGACTAACCAAGACGGTAGCATTAACAGGTTGCCCAGCCCCGCGTAGGTGCTGTTGTTTGATGCTTTCGATGTGGTTAATGCGCCTGCCATCAGTCCACCAACAGGCGCGCGGCACCTGCCTCAAAATTCAGGCCCACGGTCTCACCAATGGATGGAATATGGGTGGTTTCAGAGTTCTGCACCCTGACAGTCACCACTTCTTGGTCATCCAGTGTGACCTCAACATGCATATCAGTACCCAGATATATCTGGCGCGAGGCTTTGCCCTGCAATAGACTTTTGGCGGGTTTTGTCATCGCAACTCTTTCCGGACGTACCGAAAGGTGCCCCGCGCCTTTTTGCGCCCCGTCCGCAGCGGGACAGGTAAACGTAGCCCCGCTGGGCAAGGTGCAGGTTGCGTTTCCATTGCTGATATCAGTGACGGTAACGTCGATCAGGTTGGTTTCGCCGATAAAGTCGGCCACAAATTTGTTGCTTGGTGCTTCATAAATCTCACGCGCAGATCCGACCTGTTGCAACCGCCCGTCCGCAATCACTGCGATGCGGTCGGACATGGTTAACGCTTCTTCCTGATCATGGGTTACAAAAATAAATGTGATACCCGTTTCATGCTGGATTTGCTGCAATTCCAAACGCACCGCTTGGCGCAATTTCAGATCAAGTGCTGACAATGGCTCATCCAACAACAACACTTTGGGATTTGGGGCCAAGGCACGGGCCAAGGCCACGCGTTGTTGCTGCCCGCCTGAAAGCTGTGAGGGTAGACGGTCGGCAAACTGGGTCAGTTGCACCAGTTCCAACACCTCGCCGACACGGGCACTTGCAGTTGCCTCATCTTGGCCAAGGCGCAGCAGGCCGAATTTGACGTTATCGGTGACATTCATATGCGGAAACAAGGCATATTGCTGGAAAACTGTATTTACTGGGCGTTTATTGGGCGGTAAATCAGCGATGTTGTCGCCATAAAGCCTGATCGCACCTTTGGTAATATCCTCAAAACCTGCAATTGTACGCAACAAGGTTGTTTTCCCACAGCCCGAAGGGCCAAGTAGTGTAAAAAATTCGTTATCCTGAATGGCTAAAGATACATCCTTAAGTGCTGTAAATGATCCATACATCTTAGTGACGTTCGATATATCAACGGCAACATCAGTCATGTGCATTATTCCTCCCCAGGAACTGATCAAGTACCCCTTGAACAGCTTCATATATCGTACTAACATCGGATTAAGGGGTATATACCCCCAAAGAGGTATCATGCAAATTTCCAAAGATACAAAAGAAGCTATGCTGGCAACGGCAATCACAAGCCTTAATACCAGTAATTTTCCAGACCGGCTAAACGCTTGGCTACAAAACTGTTTGACTTACGACAACATTACCATTCTGGCCTATTTTCAGAACCAACCCCCTGTCTCTATGATGTTCAAAAGCTATCAACCTAAAGTCCATGAGAACATGAGCCGGGTTTATCTGGCCGGGGCATATCTATTGGATCCGTTTTATGATCTGCACATTAATAACACACCTGCCGGGGTTTACCGGCTTAGCGATATAGCACCTGACAACTTTCGTAGAAACCAATATTTTCTCGAATATTATGGAAACACAACAATGGTGGATGAGTTTGCATTTATCTCTAACCCTTCACCTGGCATTTCGCTGCATGTCTGCCTTGGGCGTGACAGCAATTCCAACAAACGTTTCACAACGCGCGAACTGGCTAATGCACACCAGATTGCACCACTGGTTACTGCGTTAACCTGTGCTCACTGGAAAGATCTGATGGCTGAGGATGAAATGGCTGAAGGCGAATTTGTTGCCAGTCTGATCAGGGCCACCAATCATGCACATGGGATTTCTCTTAGCCCAAGGCAAGCAGAGGTCGCCATGCTTGTCCTACGCGGCCACTCTTCAGTTTCAATCGGGTTGAGATTGGGGATCAGTTATCAAACGGTTAAAGTATTTCGCAAACAATTGTATCGAAAGTGCAATATTTCATCACAAGCAGAGTTGTTTAACCTCATGCTTCCAATACTTGGATCACTGTCAACAAACTGAAAGTAGGCCCCACACAGCTTGGCTGAATTCAGAATATATTCTCGTGATCCGGTACTTATGGTGCTAAACACGCCTCCAAAAGGTCATGTGAGCCTTATCTGTTCTGAGTAGTACACGATATACGCGCGCCGTCGTCGCGCCTCTTCCTGTGTCCCTCTCCAATATACCCTGCATTGCTCACTTTATGGACATTGATGGATAAAGCTACCTTCTACTATGGGATTAACCGCTATGTGGGCGAAGCGGACAATTGCTCTCTATTTTTCAAATCAACCTGAACAATCCCATATATGTTCACGTCAGATAATGAATTTGCTGCTTATTGTTTTAAGAGTGAATAAATGTAGTCCGGGACATGTCTTGCATCCACCTTGGCTTCACGAACCAACCAATCAAAATGCTCTGTTAGCGATCGAACGCGCTCGGCTTCTCGAAACGCCAAATAGCACTGCCCGACATATACGACAGCAAGTTCTGGACCGAAAATAGTGACCGGCGCACTGAATACCTTATGTGCATCAAATAAAAACAGGCGCAATCTGGGAAACATTTGACGACATGTGTCTGCGATATACTGCAACTGCTCAAATCGAATTTTCGGCTCAAGCCCCTCATAATACGCGGTTCCCTCCGCACACGCCTGAAGTTCATGGATAGGCAACGAAATTTCGTAATCAGAAACACCTGACTGTAACCAATCCAATTGGCTGCGCATGGCGTCGATTGCCGACACAACAGGTCGATCGAGAAACGATGAGTATTCCCAATCTAAAACCCTTTCTGTCTTTAAAATATCAGGTAATGTTGCCGGCACGTGACGCACCTTATAACCCGCTGCCTCTTTGTGCCAATTGAGCAGTTGTTCATCTGCCGAGCTGCGCTCTGCTGGGCTTAGAGCCATAGCTGCTGCAATGATGTCGCCCGGTCGCTCAGGTCGGTTCGTAAGTCCAAGAAGCCAATCCGCGCTAACACCAAGTGCAAACGCCAGATCAGCAACAAGCTGACCATTTGGCAAACGCGGCATAGCGATATTGAGAAGTTGACCGATGGTAGAGCGGTCAACGCCTGTGGACCTAGCGAGTTCGCTGCGTGATACTTTTCCCTGTTCCATCACTTCAAGTAGGCGTTTCTTGAATATATCGGATCGATCTCGCTTATCCATATTAATCACCATTATAGATTTTTATCACCAATAGGGATTTATTGCAGCGTAAAAACAAAATGTCCAGCCCGTTAACTTTAGGATAGCAGGAAGGAATAGAAACTAACAAAGAATTGGAAACCCAGATGGACACAACCAAAAGACTCATAACAAAATCCATAACCTGGCAACTTGCCGGATTGATTTCCATGACCGTTATTGGTTTTCTGTTTACGAGTTCATTCACGGCAGGCGGAGGCATCGCTATTGCCGGTTCAATTGTTGGATTTCTAAGCTACTTCTTCCACGAGATCGTGTGGTCTAAGATACAATGGGGTCGCAGCGATACTGAACGACTTCATAGCCCGTTGAATTTTTAGCATTTTAATTAGTGCTGGAAATATATGGTGACACGTAAAAGCCAAGTTGCCATCATAAAAGGTGACAACTTGGCGGAGTTCCCGAATTAATGCAACAGTCTCCCTTTAGCCAATCATTTCAGCCAATTTCAATCTCTGTATTTTCCCAGACGCCCCTTTGGGTAATTCACGCAAGACATGAATGTGATCGGGGGTTTTGAATTTCCCGAGCTTTTCTTCGCAAATCACTTTCAAGTCGTCAGCTGTGGTAGTGCTATCTTTGCAAAGCCGCACAGCCGCCTCAACCCTTTGTCCATAAGTTTCGCACGGCCGAGCAAAGGCTGCGGCCTCAACAACATCTTTGTGACAATAAAGTGCCTCATCAATCTCACGCGGTGCAATATTTTCCCCACCTTTGATAATCAATTCTTTCAAGCGGCCAGTGATAAAAACATAGTTATCCTTGTCCAGATAACCCAGATCACCGGTGCGCATCCAGCCCTCTTTAGTGAAAGTGGCCTTCGTAGCTTTTTCATTATCCAGATATTCCAACAGGACGTTTGGGCCGCGCACTGCCAGTTCACCAATAATTCCGGATTTCACAGGCTTTTGTTCATGATCGAGTATTGCAATTTCATTGCCATAACCGATGCCCGGCGATCCGATTTTACGCACGCCAGGGGCAAGCGGATTAGACAGGATTTGCGCGGCTGTTTCCGTCAGCCCCATAGTTTCCACAATGGGGATGCCGAATTTATCCTCGAAACCTTTTTGGGTTTGATGCGCAAGCGGGGCAGATGCGGATCGGCCAAACCGGATACGGTTCTTGCATGCACCATTTGGAACGCGGTCACTGTGCAAAAGATGCGAAATAATTGTGGGTACAATCGAAAACCAGGTAACTTCCGATTTTTCACAGTCGCTCCAGAATCTTTTGTTCGAAAATTTCGATGCAATCGAGACTGCGCCACCGGAAATCAACGGTGCAATTAGGGTGACGCAAAGTCCGTTGATGTGGAAGAACGGCAAAACACACATTGCGTGATCTTCAGGTGTCAGCTGGTGTGCCACCGCCGCAGTCCATCCGCCAGCAAGCAGACTGGATTGGGTGTGTACCACCCCCTTGGGTAAACCCGTTGTACCCGAAGTGTACATCAGAAGCGCATGATCATCTGGTGAAACTTCATACAGATCAACATTTGGCAGTTTTGCGGATCCCGGAAACAGGATATCCTTGTCTGCGGGGATCGTACAGGGATGCGCATCCGTTTCGTCAAGCGCTGCAGCAAAGTTGCTAACCTGACTTTTTCCCAAAAACAGATAACGGCTTTGGGAATGGCTGATGGCGTGCCCCATTGCAGCAGGCCCCGCTGCCAAATTCAGCGGGGTTGCGCGAAACCCACCGTAGAAAATACCGAACAGACAAATAATCGCGTTGCGGCTGTTGGGCTTGCAAATGGCAACGCTTTCACCTTTGGCAACCCCAAGGGCAGTTAATCGTAATGCCACATCGCGGGCTGCTTCACGCAACTCGCCCCAGGTCAATTGACTGTCGTCGGTCAGAAATTGATGGCTGATGACATCAGGCGTCGTGTCTGCTCGGAAATCGATCCAATCGCGCAAAGTTCCCTTTGGTGGTATTTTCGGATCAAATATCATTGGCCCGCAATGCCCCAATAATCTGCAAAGATGCTTTCAACACTTGGTTCGTTTACCGGTATTTCACGCACGATCTTGGTAATGTTCAGGAAGTGTTTCCAGTGAAGGTTTTCATCAATGGAATTGCCGCCCCAGCTGCCGCACCCCATAGAAAGAGAAAACGGCAGGCCGTTATTAAAAGAGCCGCCTGTTGCAAAGCAATGTGCCTGGTTCACGATCACGCGGCAAGTAGGTAATGTGCGGCCCATTTCGATGGCACGCTCGGTTTCATTCGTGTGAATACCGACAGAGTGACCTGCACCATAATGGTTAAGTATGGTGGCTGCAATTTTCTTTGCATCATCAAAATCTAATGCACGGTAGAGCGCTGCTACACGCGACAGTTTTTCACCAGACAAAGGATAATCCGGGCCAATACCTTTGGTTTCAACGCAGATAAATTTTGTGGTGTCCGGCAGTTTACCCCTCAAGCCCAATGTTTCAATCAAAACGTCAGCATCTTGGGCGATTGCCCCTTTGCTAAGGTGCCCCTTTTGCCATAGATGTTCGACAACATGTGCCTCTAAATCACCTCCGACTGTTGCCCCGTCAACCTTGGCAAGTTCCTTGATGAAATCGTCGTAAACCGCATCAACTACAATCATGGAATTCTCGGATGAACATGAGGTGGCATTGTCAAACGTTTTGGACGCTGCAATCTTGGCAGCAGCGGCGGCAAGATCAGCCGTTTCGTCAACGATAACGGTGACATTTCCGGCACCAACGCCAATAGCCGGTGTTCCGCTTGTATAGGCGCGGCGCACATTGTTCTGGCTGCCTGTGACGACCACCAAATCTGTAATTTCCAACATGCGTTGGGTTTTGTCCTTTGTACCGGGTGCCGGAACCATCTGAACCAGATCCCGGTCGACACCGATTTTATCAAATTCTGCGTGAATGTAGCCCAGCAAACGCTCGCATCCTGCAACCCCCTTGGGTGAAGGAGACAAAACGATGGCATTGCCGCATTTTACAGCGTTTATAATATTGTTTGCTGGTGTCGCAATTGGGTTGGTTGATGGCACAACTGCCCCGATAACCCCAATGGGTCGCGCTATTTTGGTTATACCCGTATCCGGATCATCCGAAATAATGCCACATGTCTTAACCTGAGAGATATCGCGTAAAAGGCCCAGTGTTTTACGATGGTTTTTGGTTACCTTATCAGCAACATTCCCCAATCCCGTGGATTCAACGGCCAGTGTCGCCATCTCAAGATTTCTATCGGGCTGCATGATTGCCCACCCAACTGCCTGCGCCGTGCGGTCATATCGTTCCTGGCTGGCACCCGCTTCGAAAGCCGCCTGTGCTTTGCGGGCATTTGCAACAATTTTATCGACTATTTGGATATCAGTTTCAGCAGACATTGTTTTTCCTATGTATGTGTCACAGGGCGAGAAATTCCCCGCCCTGAGAATTTGGTTTTTAAAGACCTTTTAGAAGCTCTTCGAGTGTTGTTTGTCGTGCAGCCCACATCGCCTTGACTTCATCGCGGGTCATAATGTGCATCGGTGATCCACCTTGCTTCATTTTGCCTGCAACTTTCTTATGTGCAAACATTTCAGGGACTGTTGCCGCTAATTGGTCGATAACTTCCTGTGGTGTACCTTTGGGAACCATTACACCGCGAAAGTTCACAGATGCATTGTCTACATCCAGACCCTGCTCCTTCATCGTTGGAACATCCGGCAGGAATGCATTGCGTTCCAAATCGGCGACACCAAGGATTTTAATGCTGCCCGCCTGAACGGCACGGTAGGCGTCCGACAAATTATTCACACCGCCCAATACATCACCCGCGATCACGGCTTTCATTGCAGCAGAACCGCCTCCCTTAGTTGGAATATAAGCCATTTTCACACCGGCAGCTTTTTCAATCTGCAAGGCTGCAATGTGGTGGCCCACGAACAAACCGGCACCTGAAAAGGTCAGCTTTCCTGGGTTTGCTTTTGCAAAGTCCACAACATCCGCCATCGAGTTGAATTCACTGTCTTTGCCAACGACGAATACCGCGGGATCAGCCCCCCAATTCGCGATTGGCTCGAAACTGTCCGCGCTATAATCAACGCCACCTTTGATGGATTGGGCGATGAAATGCGGAATGTTGTAAGCGGCCAAGGTATAGCCGTCTTTATCCGCTTCGGTTGCAAACCAGTTCCAGCCAACACGGCCACCAGCACCCGGTTTATTGATAATAGCGATGGGCATACCCAAAGCATCTTCATTGCCCGCAGTCATTGTCACGATGCGCGCCTGAAAATCAGTGGCCCCCCCGGCGCCATACGATACCATCATCATAACAGGCCGCTCCGGATAGTCCGCAAGTGCTGTGGTTCCTGTAAAGCCCATTAGCGAGATAGCTAGGGCACTAAGTAGTTTCTTCATAAGGTTCTCCTCCCTTGGTTTGGCCGGTTTGACGGCCTTCAAATAAACAATCCGCGCGGTGTATAAACTTTTAGGACACCCGCGAAGAGTGCGTACATAATTGCGACGAATCCAATTGTGATCAGGACACGTTTTATCCATGTTTTCGGTTCAGAATTGGGTGATGGATCATATAGTGACAGCAAAATGAAAAAAGCGATCGTACTGGATGTGTAGAAACCCATAGCCTTTGCGGCCCAGAAGATATAAATACCGGCAATGGCAACCCCAGGTGCCATGTTTCTGGCAGCAGTTCTTGAAAGCCCATTCCCCACTCTGGAGCGCCCCAATATCGCTTTTGCGAATGTCCAAACAGCCAAGATAAGAAAAAAGACTGCAATAACACGTGGAAACAGGAACGCTTCTGCTGGCTTTTGGGTAAAGCTTATCCAGCACACCCAAATTGCAACCACCGCAATAATGCCCGAGGAAATTCTGTGTTGAAGATAATTCATTGTGCAACCTTTCTTGCTGAAAGTTCAGACCAGGCGGAATATCCTATCGACACAACGACCACCGCAATAAGGACAATGTTCAATGTCCCTGAAAAGAAGTAACTCATAGGACCATTTTGCGCGTTGGCTATCATTGAACCTTGTACAAAATTGGATTCTGCAATCGGGCCTAAGATCAGGCCCAGAACCAAAGGCGCCGCTGAGAACCCAAAGCGCTCCAAGAAAAACATCATGGTTCCGAGAACGGCCATTACGTAAACATCACCCATAGATTGTTGAACCGCATAAGATCCAAACAGAGCCAGGCCAAGCACAGTCGCCGCCATTACAGATTTCGGGACTTGCGCCACACGCGCTGCAAAGGATGCAATATATATACCGAAGATACACATCAAGATTTGACCGATCAGCATAGAGTTTATGAAGGGCCACGCAACCTCTGGATGGTTTTCGAACAAATCAACACCCGGGAAAATTCCGTGGATCAAGAGCCCGCCCAAAAGCACAGCGGCCGTGGGGCTACCTGGGATCGATAGAGTTAAAAGTGGTACCAGAGATGGGCCAACCATTGCATTGTTTGCTGCTTCCGCAGCTATGACGCCTTCGGAGTGGCCTGTGCCAAACTTGGCTTTCTCGGGTGAAAACTTTTTGGCTTGATCATAAGATACCAATCCGGCGATCTGCCCACCCACGCCGGGGATAAGGCCAATGATAGATCCAGTTATCGTGCCAATACTAAGTGCGCGCATACGTTTAAAAACTTCTCTAAACGCATCCCCGATAGGATGCTTTTGAACTTCAATACGTTCAAAGTCCTGATCAAAACGTCCATTTGCAAACATGGTTATAACCTGCGGAATAGCAAACAACCCGATCAGAGCGGGAATAATATTGACGCCACCCCCAAGCGATGAATGAAAAACAAACCGCTTTACGCCAAGCATGTCATCAAATCCAATCGTCGCAAGCCACATGCCGATACAGCCGGATAACAGGCCTTTGACAACTGAGTTCGATTCCAGCGAGCCAATAACGGTTACCCCGAGAATGGCTAACCAGAATAGATGCGACGGGCCAAACGCCAAGGCCCATTCGGCCAATACAGGTGTAAGAAAGATCAACAGGAAGACACCAAAGACACCGCCGAAGAGGGAAGAGATAAACGACAATTGCAACGCCTTGGCCCCTTCACCCTTTAGGGCCATCGCATGTCCATCAAGGGTAGTGGCAATATTTGCAGGCGCGCCAGGGATCTTCAACAAGATCGCCGAAACGGCGCCGCCAGCGACGGTGGACGTGTAAGCCGCGCCCAAAAGAATTAGGCCGTGTACCGCAGACAGATGGAAAGTAAATGGGATCAAAAGGGCTACGGCCATGGTCGGAGATAACCCGGGTGTGGCACCCAATATCAGACCACCAATCGTACCTCCGATAAGTAAAAGCATTGATATTGGCGTAAACACCTCACCGAAATAATAGATGAATTCCATAGTTGGTAGCCTCCCTGATTCTCAAAAGTAGGGAATGAAAATAACAATGCAAACGTTTTCATTTTGTGTATACTCACCGCATGAAGCCTAAGAAATATGCCGATATTATTGATGTTGCCAATCAGGCGGGTGTTTCGCCTGCAACCGTTTCGCGGTGTTTCAACCATCCTGATAAGGTACGGCCGGATACGCGAAGGCGTATAAAAACAGCTGTTGAATCAACAGGTTACATTCGAAACCGCGCAGCACAGGCAATACATGGGCGTCGCAGTGGAACCGTCGGATTGATTGTTCCAACCTTGGACAATGCGATATTTTCCAACCTTATTCAGGCATTTTCAGAGCAGTTGAATGCCAGTGGTTTTACAATGTTGGTGGCAACGCATGGATATGATCTTGACCGCGAATATCAACTACTTCGGTCTTTGCTGGAACACCGCGTAGAGGGTATCGGGCTGATTGGTTTGGATCACAAGGAAGAGACATATTCACTGATTGAGCGGCGTGAAACGCCTAGTGTCGCGATGTGGAATTACCGGCCGGACACGCGTATTTCCTGTGTCGGTGCGGACAACTATGAAGCCGGGCGGATGATTGCGCGACATATCTTGGATATCGGGCACAAACGTGTGGCATTGGTCTTTCCGGATATCGAGGGAAATGATCGCGCAGCCTACAGGCTGAAAGGGGTTCAAGACGTCTTTGATGAGCAAAAAATTGACGTACCTAAAAACTGGCACCTTCATACGCCCTATTCCATCAAGCATGCCAGACGGGTGTGTACCCCATTGCTGTCGTCTGAAGACAAGCCAACGGCGATTATCGCAGGTAACGATGTTATCGCTCAAGGTGTGATCTATGCGGCTCAGGCTTTGGGTTTCAAGGTTCCTAATCGAATATCCGTCGCAGGCATCGGGGATTTTTCAGGATCGGCCCATTTGTTACCAAGCCTTACGACAATTAGACTGCGGTCAAACAAAGTGGGCCAAACTGCTGGCATGATTTTGGATAAATTGATTAACGGGGATCAAGAGAACCATATCGAACGTGTGGCCATTGGGGTGGAATTGATGCAACGTCAAAGTACCGCTCATCCATTCACATGATTGTCATTTACCCTCAAATTCTTGGACCAATGGATTTCGGACGATTGAGCAAATCCTACTGTGCTATTCGTTCCAGTTTCATGACAAGCGGTTAGCAGCGCGGAGTACAGATGCGCAAAAACGTCCGCTTCTGGATATCCTCCTATTGGTCGCGGGGGTGCTAGCGAATGGCAGCTTCCCGCCCTTGTTACAGAATGCTGCAACGGTTACATTGGTCACTAAGGGCTCTTAGCTGCCGTTGGCCGAAACAAGAGCATCAAGCGCAGTGTGAATGACTGCTATGCGGACAAAGCCGACCTTGGCTGTCGCCATTTCCAGTCACTGTTCTTCGCACGCAGCATTGGCTCTCTCGCCACTTCCGGTCATAAAGAAATCCCCTTCCTTTGTCATTGCGAGAAAGGTAACGACACGGCACCCCCTAGGATTTAGTTCGGAGAGCAGGAAGCCAAGGTTAACTATAGGCGGTATAGGACTAAGCTTACGGTCTAGTTCATGCGTCTTTGCACCAATTAGTTCCGTTTGACGTATCAGGAAAAGACGAATGAGGGCTGCCTGCTCTGTTGGTTCGAGAATGCGTTGTGAGCTTCGAATTGTAACCTTGCACACGTGTGTTTTTCGCCCATCTTTCAACGTTGCGCTAGCCCAAATGATATAAAGGTCGGAATCGGGTAAAATCCATCCCTCCTGATAATAACCTTGCTTAGAATTTAGATGATCTGGCTGTACTTTTATACTTTGCAGTCCAGTAATATCCAGAGGGGTAGCGTCTTCAATCGAAGAGCGACAGCGTTCAAGTAATGTCACAAAATCAGTTTCAATGTTTTGAGCATTTGCTGCAGATGCCATACAGAATCCGAGCATGACTAGAATATACTTAAATGCCATCATTTCAATTTTTAGTCCGTCTCTAATCTCTTCGTTTTAGGAGCACTTTATATTTACCCAATAATGCTTGAATTTGGCGTGGTTAACTGTCTCTTTATTTGTCTCGAAATTACAGTCTATCTCTAATTATACAATACCCTTTTGGAGACACATAGTGCTGAACAAATTACTTTGTTGAAGCGTCACGACATCAAAAGCGCGGTAGCGGGCTGATATGACCAATAAGGGCTCTTAGCGGTCATCTGACAGAAATTATCAAGTTTACGCTGCTCAATTGTAGGTTAAATGACAGCTAAGCGGACAAGGCTACCGTCACTATCCTTGGGCAGTAGTGTCGTTATCCGCGCGAGGTGGAAGAGGGCTTACTTCATCAGCCGAAAGAATTTGAGGCATCGGTGTAAGCCCGATATTGGATGGGGTGAAATTGCTGTCGCATTTAATGGTGGTAAAGAAGTGGGTGCCACGTAGTTTGACGTCTTCAGCATGGATAATATTGTAGGTTTTTTCGGCAAGTATTCAACCCTATCGATGGCACGCTTTAATGCTTGGCTACTACTCATCACTCGTTACTCCGATCCTCGTTAAACTTACCATAGAAATGGTATTGATAACCTTGTCACGGATAAGACTTAAAGGTGTCGAGAATAAGGTATTTAAAGCACTTCTGGATACCAATAAATGCCCATGTAGCCTAACTATTTGTCAAGCAGTACAACGAACTTTACCAATCTATAATAAGATTGGGGGAATTAGAATGCCTAACTTTATTTACTCTGACACTCGCATCCACAGCTAATGACGGCTTTACGCCCTAGTTACAGAATACTGCAACGATTACATTGGTCACTAAGGGCTCGAAGCAGACATCTATAAAAACACCACACGCAATAATAACACCCTCAAAAAGTCAAAATACCTTTTTCCGTTATCACTGCATTCAGTGGAAAATCTGTCTCCTCGTGTGGCACCAGCAGCACTTCTTGGTTGGCATAGGCAAAACCTACGGCCTGCACATCCTTTAACGCTGATATCTGTTCAAATGATCGGTCATAAAATCCGCCGCCGTACCCCATACGGTAACCATGCGCATCAAACGCCAGCAACGGCGTGATCACGATGTCGGGGATCAGTTTTATACCGTCTTTGGGAATATAGGCGCCAAAGGCCCCTGCAACCATTTCTGTATCAGGCGTCCATTGGTGAAACTCTAACGGCACCCCGTTGCCCACAATCACCGGGACGCAAACCTTACGCCCACGGTTAACCATGCGTTCCATTGTGGGGATTGGCGAAACCTCGGTGCGGATCGGCATATAGGCGGAAATTACCAGATCGGGATATTGTGCTTTCAGGTAGGCCGTCAGCTGTGCGTTCGCCTCTTTATCCAGCCCTTCGGCGTGGGCCAATTTGCGGGTGGCAAAGCCCGCTTCACGGCAGGCTTGTTTCAAGTTTTGTATATCCATCTGCCAGCCATAACCGTAACACGCGGTGTAAGCCAGCCGGAATACGATATCTTCGGGGTAAAAGCGGCGGGCCCACATATGATTTGCATCAACGCAACCGTGTAGGTATGTGTATCCCTGAGAGCCTAGTTAAACTAGGTGGGCACCGGGTATAATAGACCAGGGTCAGTTACAGAGCCAGCTCCCTCAAAAATGATTATCGGCCACTGGAATAAAACCTATAGCACGAGAAGGGCAGAACCCGCCAAGACTGAAGATAGGCCTATGGTGGGATAAAAGCAAGAAGCAGATCAAAACGACATGTAAGTATCTTTATTTTACCGCACGGGCACGCGCGGCGGCGGCGCGGATTTCTTCGGCGATCTCATCAGCCTCATCGGGATCAAAATCAAGTGGGATTTCGGTTTCACCAGCCTCAATGAACAAACGCACCATGCCATCAGACGTGGGGCCGATTTGCAGATTGGCTTCGATATCTTTTTCTGAATTGATGCCCATAGCGACCTCCATAGCGAAAACCACCGCTAACAAGACTATTGATGAATTTCAAGGCGCATATGTACTTGCATTCATCGAAATTGACGTTTAAATCACGGCGCAGTGCCGGCGTAGCTCAGTAGGTTAGAGCGCTTGATTGTGGATCAAGAGGCCCCCCGTTCGAGCCGGGGCGCTGGTACCATTAAAATCAATAAACTTAGACGATTTCAGCCCCTTGATTTCAATGCAACATTGCATTCTGGGGATATAGGGGCAAACTGCCAAACCAAAGGGGTTGTTTCCGCTTGTTTTAAACAATTCAACTCGCCGCCATAAGCGACTGGAAATTTTCACGATAATGCTAAAGTGTGTAGCAAGTTGATTTTTTACCAAACCCTGCAGGTGAACATATATATGTTATTCTTGCGTTTTTATTGCCAACCAGAACAGCAGCATTGTTTCCAAAGGTGCTTTTCACGACCTTGGGCTGGATCCTCTCAAAGGATTGCGGCGGGGATTGGATCATATCATTACGCGAAACACTTTGTGTACTTGCACAAGCGGTTACTGACAGAGCCAAGGCCATGCCTGCAATATACTTTACGATTTTTGTTTTTAACCTCAATACATTCATATCAACACTTCATTGCCCATATCAAAATTTCATCCGTCAGAATTGAATATGATTAAAGAATGTGTTGGAATTGCGCGTTAACTGCGCAAATTCAAGGGCCATTTTATGAAGAGTACCCGCCAAAATACGGACAGTATGCGGGTTGGTATTATTTTTATTTTTGGGTTGAAGCAATTGACCTGATGCGGTCACACACACTGCAAATGCCTAATGGCGGCTGTGCGCCAATAACGGACATTCGCAATCACATCCCAATGACAGCTTCCGGCCCGTAGTAGTCTTTCGCATCAAGATTGAAACAGCAAGGTAGCTTCCAAAAAGCAGACATTGATTCACGATAGTGCCAGTCAGGTGTGTTAATTTCTGCTATGCGGATAAAGCTGTCGTTCATCGAGATGTCAAAATGGGGCGAAACGGCTTGTAGCTGCCATTAAGCCAAAACCCCACAACCAACCACCGCAACGTTGTGCTCAAGAGTATGTCGTGTACCGTTTGGGCAGTGTCACAAACTTGCGACCGTTGCTGGAAAAGCATCTGATATTCATCAAGTTTAACTAACATAAACGTGCTACACGTGTCCGCCTGTTGCTATTGAAAGGTTAAACGATGAGATCACCCACCAGTAAATTGACTTTGACAGGGCGCCGTACGGAAGTGACAGCCAGTGACGCCGAACAGTTGCTTGTTTCAATCTTCGCGGGCCTCGGCTTTGCAAGTCGTGCTAGTAAACAGGTAGCTGCGCATCTTGTAGAAACGAGCCTGTGTGGAATTGAAAGCCACGGGATCATGCGGGTTCTGGAGTATGCAAAACAGGTCCGTACCGGTTACCTCGATCCAACCGGCACGCCCAGTATTCAACGAGATGATCGTGGAGTTTTTCGTGTCGAAGGTGGTGGAGGCATTGGCATCCCAACCATGCAATTGGCCTATGAAACCGGCGTCGAAGAGGCGCGGGAAAAAGGCATCTCTGCTCTTTCCATCCGTAATGTCGGCCATACCGGGCGGCATGGCGCCTTCGCAGATATGGCCGCCGAGCAGGGGTTTCTGACGATCTGCGTCGGCGGTGGAAATCGAAAGACCTGGCGGCAGGTAGCGCCCTACGGCGGGACTAAGGCTCTTTTGCCCACGAACCCCTGGTGTGTTGGAATTCCAGGCGGTGACATGGGTCCGGTTGTGTTGGATTTCGCAACATCCAAGATTGCAGGCGGGTGGATCTATGCCGCACGCTCTGCCGGTGCATTGCTACCTGAGGGATGCATCATCGACAAAGAGGGGAATGCGACCCGCAATCCTGAGGATTATTTCGACGGAGGCGCCATACTGTCTTCGGGTGCGCAAAAGGGCTATGCATTGGCGGTAGTGGGCGAAATCATCGGAGAAGCAATGCTTGGTCCATCGACGACCGAATGCAACTG
Organism: Amylibacter sp.; assembly: GCA_021775355.1. Classification (GTDB taxonomy): domain Bacteria; phylum Pseudomonadota; class Alphaproteobacteria; order Rhodobacterales; family Rhodobacteraceae; genus Amylibacter. The sequence goes on from JAJFHZ010000013.1 coordinate 244,065, forward strand.
GCTACTGATTACACTGGACACGACGCGTTTTCGCGAGCCTGGTGCAATAGAGGCTTCCGCCGAGGAGGTTTTGGCTGAGCTCCGTAATTGCCCACCGGCTCCGGGGTTTACGCAGGTCGAAGTGCCTGGTGAGCGAGAGCGGAACCATCATGCCGCCTCTGAGGGTCGGATTGCGGTTCCGGATGAAACATGGGCGCAAATAAACAAGCTGGCGCATAATCTGGGCGTGGCGAACGTCTCGCCCCCGCAACCGAATTAGTGGCACGATCTGCGCGACCCACTCCGAAGTCGCATCACCCGCCACTCCGAGACATCGTGATGCGTGATGCGTGATGCGTGATGCGTGATGCGTGATGCGTGATGCGTGATTTTAGGCAAGCGTAGGCTGGTGGTGCAAGCAATGATGTCGGGTTTGCGCCCATAGTTACAGAATACTGCAACGGTTACATTAGTCACTAAGGGCTCTAATCTGTCATTCATCCCGACAGATTTAGGGGCAATTTGTATTATGATATGAATTCATTGAGTTTGCGGAAATCGTTCAAGTAGGTACAACATGCTGCCATAAGCACATAGTTTTTTCCATAAGAAAAGGGCGGCAAGCCGCCCTCCGTACCGATCTAGACGAGCAGATACCCGATCCATAGCAGCACCAGAACTAGACCTATTCACGTGAAGTAAATATTAGCGGTCTGTTCCATCTCCATTGCGCGCTTTTCATTGGTTGCCCTTTGAAATGCAGCTCAACGCATCAAGCGGTTATAAAACCAACTCAGTATTTATATCCCGCCCTTATGAGGCGGTTTGAGTTCCCCTATGCACACTTGAGGGGCTCGTTTTCGACCATTGGTACAGATACCATTATTTAAGTGGTCTGCGTGATCCTTTGGCCTTAGCTCAATGTTTTTTCATTGAACCACAGACTCGAAAGTCACTCCGCCGTTTTCACTTCACGTTTTGGAAACGAGGTTCCCCGGCGAATTAACCCTATTGTATCATGTGAGGTAAAACGAGTCTAATTCAAATCTGAGAATCGGCGATGCATTTCAGCTAACGGATTATAATAAAACGATACTATTTTGCGCATTCAAGTTCGCTCGGCTCTGCCTGACTTGGCCTAAAAAGGTTCCTTTTGGCTTCATTCAATCTTATCCACAGAATCCCTTGTATTTATCCACAGACTCCATTGCGGCAGTTGGGTTAAATAAACCCTTCTCACTACGGGGTAGAACAACGGCAACTATGCGGACAAATTGCCTTTCATCACAATGTCGAGATGGGCACAAAGGGTCCATAGCTGCCGTTGAACGGCCACTTGTTTGACGTAGTGCAGCTTCCGCATTCCAGACGTTCGCCTTGAATAACAAAATTTTCTGGCCGCACCACATTTTTGGTTTTCGCCAAAGAAGCTACGTAATTGGCAACGTGCCAACGTTCTTGTATGGTCAACTTCTTTTTGCTTTTTGGGTCTGCGAACGAAGGCATCTGGGTCGTGGGGATGCTGGCAGAAACCCGCGCATAGATATCTTTGGGATCATTGCTAGCACGAAACGTCCATGGTTTTGTCAGGTTACGAGGCCAAGTGCGCTCGCTGTTGTCGTTTTTCAGCTTCTTGATGGCGTCACCTTTACCCTTCAGCCCATGGCATTCGGTGCAACGATCACCATCTTCGAACAACACTTTTCCAGCCGCTATACTCTCTGCGGACGTAGCCACTTGTGTGCCGTAATCCAACTGTACTTCAGGCACGCCTTCAAGGTCGACAAAGATTTTGATATATGCGGTCACATCAATCATATCTTGTTCCAACAATATATCAGCCCAGTCTGGCATAGCCGTTCCAGACATACCATTGCGGATCATCCACGAAATATCGACATCATTGGGAAGATCTTCAATACGATGAAAGACCCCTAAAAGCTGTTTTTGTCGATCTGACATTTGTGTATTGAGAAATGAACGCGATTGGCCTTGATATCCAGATGCCAATGAACCACGCAACAAATCTCTTAAGCGAGCGTGGTATAGTAATAAACCCATAGCCTTTAAAACTCACGCTATTATCTTAAATCGTTGTTTCTTCACAGAGAAAACTCTCCCGGCAAATAACCTACAAAACACGGACCCCTGACGCCAGGCTTTTGAGAAATTGCCTATATTTTCCGACATCACTCGGTATTTGGCTCTCGTTCAGATGGAGCCACGAACACACCACAGCGCAAACTTCAAGTATGCCTCGTCAGACCACAGCTGGTAATTTGTGGAGGGTTTTTTGTGGGGTGCAGATATAAAGTTCTAAATTATATAATAATATCAAAGGATTACGGGATAATGGCGGAGAGACAGTCCGCCTAATTAATCTTTCATCCTATTGTTTATTAAAGTTAATATTATACATTTATAAATATATACCACATTAGATACCACAGTGTATATAATTTCACGTTATTATTTACCGCATTGCTTTCCGTCATTAGGAAAGCTTTCTTGCCTTCTTTTCCATCATTAAGGAAACGTTACCCTTGAATATTCCCTATAGATAATTCCCCAATCAGGGATTCTTCTGCTTTGAGGATAGTCTTTCATTTATAAACGCAGTTCTTCATTAATATTAACCGATGCATGTCAGTCTAAATTCATTTCTGCATTGAGAATATTTGCCCACGCTTTTTCCGGAGACAGTGAGATTCCAAAACCACCCTCAAAGTATGGGAGTGTCGCAACATTAAACTCAGGGTACAATGCACCAACATCTTTATTTGTATTATGAGCCAGTTCCCGTAATAGATACAAATGATAACGGCCCAAGAAAGATTCGCTTGGGTTCCAACGTTTCCTGCCTTTACGCTGAAGGAAATTATCAGGCCAATCCCGAGCCACCCCCCCATTGGCCTCAAGATACAGACTTATAGAAAGTGGAGAAATGGCACGTGAATACTTCCCCTCAGCAGCTAATAATTCTGACATTTCTATTTGGTTACCACTAAATGCCGACCAACGCTGCTGTTTCATATAATCAAGACTTCGTTTGGAAAACAAAGACCAAAGTGCATCTGCTTGAGAAATAATTCTACCATCAACATTTTTGGCAATATCTGCTATTTTCCTCAGCTCAAACTCTGCATTCACATCTTGGAGAGTTCGCTTGAGCAATCTTCTAATTGAATGCTGACGCTCTAATTTTTCGACTTCAGATACTTTTAAAATTACCCTATTACCGTCAGATAAGCGTTTTCTAACCTTGATTTTTTCGCCACAATTTTTGCATTTGCAACTCCGGGTTGGCATCTTTGAATACCGTTTATTGCAATAAGGGCATACTGGTTCGATTTGACCAATATTTTTTACTGAAAGAAAGTTCATTTTTTATTCTTGCCTAAGATTTTCTGCGTAATTTCCCCAGCCAAACCCATTCCATCTGACACAAAGATTCATTTTCTCTTGCATCCACTTCGTACAATCGATTGTAAGTTGCCCAGCGCATCCACTTAGGCTTTTGCGGGAATGGTTCACCTAATCCACCATACTCTCCCAGCTTGTGACGCCGCCTGTATATCTTCGTCAAAGCACGGCTTTTCGTATCTTCTAACTGGGTCTGATAACATGCCCCATAACATTCCCTGCATCGAAAATACTTGCCGCCATAGAGCACCCCTCGCCTTTTGTGGCAACTTGGGCAAATGAACCAATTACGCACTCCACCATAGTTAGGATATGTTTTACTAAGAAGAATGGTTTCTTCAATACTTTCCCATTCGCATCCCCAATCGCGCGACCTGTATTTCAGGCGTAAACTATGCCCATCACAAAAATATCCAATGCGACCTGTTTCCTCGCGTGTGTCTGCATCCTGCCAAAGCCAATTCCCGGATTGGCCCGCCTCCAATACCCCATGCTTGTGCATTGAGAATATAGACAGGCGGCGCATGCCCTCTACAGTAGGTTTCGAAAACAATAGGCTAACCTTTCATTTTTGCTGTAACTCTTAGGGTAGATACATTGATTGTAGCACAGAAAATTTATAACTCACCCTTTATCAAAGAACCCCAGATGCGGCTTGTTGATCCCATATTTCACCGTACCGGTACCAAACCGTCCGTTGATGTTATCCATTATAGTCCCAAGCTTTTCACTGGCGTTCGCTTTGCCCGCATCAAGCGGTAACAGCATTTCACCGGAACGCCGTTCCAACGTTTGAACCCCGCCGAGATGGATGCCGATACTGGATATTCTTTGGGGTCGCCGCGCATCATACATTCGCCGCCAAAGCCGCTTATTCAGATTAAGGAACAGTAATGTGTCCTGTGCCGGGTGGGATTTAAGACTGCCCTTCCAGCCGCCTTCCGGTTCAAACCGCATGAATACCGAGAACTGTGTGGCCGTGTATCCATCGCGCCTAAGCCTGTGGCCTGACTTTTCAATCAGCCAGCGCGATACATGGTAAGCGTTGTTGATGGTTTTATTCTCTGGTGAAAGCACCTTGGAATTACCATAGCCATTACGCTTGGTTTCCAAGAGCGGAATATCTTCACCCTGTAAAGCACGTACAAACCGCTCCCCTTCAACCGACCCCCAGATTTTACGCGCGTGTCTTGGGTCAAGGTTATACATGGCTGGAATATCCCAGATACATGCCTTCCATAGTCGTGCTTTAATACCCCGCGATATGCCCGGCAAATCATCTAGCTGCATATGGGCCAAAGCCTCTGGCATGTTCTCACGCGACAACCAACTTAACCCGTCAGGTTTCTCCAGTTTCCCCGCTATCTTGGCCAGTAGGTGATTGGGGCCAAGCCCCGCTGAGAAACGCATCTGAGATCCTACATTGGCACGGACAGCGGCCTTGAGCTGTTTTGTGAGTGCAATAGCCCCTTCAAGTCGTGCAGTGGTTCCACCCAGTACAATTTGGAATTCGTCAACCGACCGTATGCGTTCCAGTTCGGCATACCTGTCCAATACGGCGGCTATCCTTTGATTCACGCGAACATAGAGCTTATGGCGGCTGGGTCTGAATATGATGTTGGGGCAAAGCCTGCGGGCTTCATAGACCCGTATACCTGTCCTGACCCCGAATGCTTTGGCTTCATAGCTTGCCGCCACCACACAACCTGATTCCGCTTCAACAGCAGTGATTCCCACGGGTTTACCGCGCAAGGACGGCTCCATTTGCTGTTCCACACTGGCGAAAAAACTGTTCATATCAATATAAAGCGTGTTGAACTTTTGCATATCCTACATTCTGTGGCTGGTGTATTCGCATACTATGTTCCTATTATGTTCTCACCATGGACAAGAAAAAACAACTCGGAAATGTCGCCTTCGGCGGCAACTGGTCAGAAGAACTTCTGATACTGGATGAACTGCACGCAATCTTGGACGTGATTGATAAGGCAATTGACGAATGTATGGATCGAGATGTTGAAGATGAAGAGTTGCACCAAGCCATGCTTTATGTGCGCAAGAACGTGGAAAAAGGGCCAATGCTCTGTGAGGCGTTCTTCAAGGCCCTTAAGATTGAGAACCAAGCCTTACGATACGAGCGGCTGCAAGAGGTTGGTAATATGATTAAGATGTGGGCGGGGGTGTGAATGGCAACTGTGCGGACAAAGTTGCCGTTCGACTAAAAAGATTGAATGGCAGCCTTCCGAAAGACTTCATGATAAAGGCAGTGCTTTTTGCCGCTGACACATAAGTATTGGAATTTTGCGGTCTATGATGTCGCTACTTACCCTCGACCTG
>JAJFHZ010000014.1 GCA_021775355.1 Amylibacter sp.
GTATTACCAGCAACACCACCTGATGCAGAAAGTGCACTTCCTGCGTTAAATCCAAACCACCCTAACCACAATAATGAGGAACCAAGAACAGCAAGTGGAATACTATGAGGAATCATAATGGCAGGGCCATAGTGTCTTCTCCTACCAAGTACTAGTGCGGCAGCAAGAGCTGCCATTCCAACACTTGTGTGAATTACAATACCACCAGCAAAGTCGACAACACCTAGGTCTGCTAACCAACCACCACCCCAGACCCAGTGGACTAGAGGGTAATAGATTAGCATGGACCATGCAGCGATGAAGATGATAAATGAACTAAACTTCATTCTTTCGGCAATAGTTCCTGTAAGTAATAGTGGAGTAATTGCCGCAAACATTAACTGGAATTTAACAAATAACACGCCAGGAATTGTTGGAGCATATTGTTCCAATGGTGCATCAGATGGAACGCCTTTGAGAAATACCCAATCGAAATTTCCAACTAGTCCCATAGTAGAATCACCAAAAGAGATACTAAATCCAAATATGAACCACATTACACTAAGTAATGCTAAACCAAAAAAGATCTGCATGAAAATTGATGCTGCATTCTTTTTTCTTAAAAGTCCAGATTCAAAGAGACCTAATGCAGGGATCATTAAAAGTACAAGACTACCTGCTACGAGCATCCATGCTGTATCCCCAGAATCCAGTACCATGTTAGAAAAAATAATTTTAAATTAATAACAATGTCTAAATTTGATGGTCAAATGATTATCATTTGATTATCAAAATCAGAAATTATATTTGTGTAAATTGCAATAGAATAACTAAATGCTCAAAATAGAAGTCATACTTGGAGAAAACGACGTCATGGCGATCAGTGAAGGATTAAAAAAAATTGGAATTGGGGGTCTTACGGTATCCAAAGTAAGAGGAAGAGGAAAGAAACCAGGTCCGGAAATTCACGCATCAAAAGGTAGTGAAATTTTTGTGCCTCAATTCAGTGAAAAATATAGATTAGAAGCGATTATTTCAGATGCAAACGAAGACGAAGTTGTAGGAATTATTAAACAAAAGGGCAGAGTTGGTAAGATCTTTGTTTCTCAGATTTTACGAGCAGTAGATATTGGAACAGGAGAAGAAGGAGAAAAGACAATCTAAAGACATGAACATAAATTCTATTCGCAAAAATAAATTATTTCATAGAGAAGAGATGCAACAATTAGGATCTAGAGAAATTTTTAAAGTTGTTGTAATAGCAGGGATCATTGTCATACCACTTCTTGTTGGTTTAGTTGTATGAAATTATCCAAAATTTTTATCGCTAAACTAATACTCGCAGCAGTTGGAATGACGTTGGTTGGATTAGCTTTGTTTAACGGATACTATTAAAAATCGCCAAAATTATTTTCATAGATAACTGTAGGGTTTTTTAGTTGTTTTTCTATTGTTGGTAATGATTTCATTATACAATAATTTACAAAATCACTAAACGATTTTATTCTATAATCATTACGTAATGTTTCTTTGTTGTCTTCATAAATTATTTGCAATTTATTTAAAGTAAATTTTTGTAATGGAACAAATCTGCTTCGTTTGGGTAATTGTGATTCTGAACTTGCTTCTGTAGTAAATTCAAGATCTTGTTTTCCATCAAGTGTTTCCATATCTACAACTTCTTCCATTTCAGAAACAAAAATTTTTCCACCATGTTTTGATGGCAAGCCAGAATTTTTTGAAATTATTCCAACTACTTTTCTTGCATCTTTGTCAGAAACCACCATTTCGATTTTTGCTAAAGGCACTGACTTTAATCCAGTTGAACCTATTCGAGATCCTTGAGACTCATCGTAAATATTACTATCATCTAAATTTCGTTTATCAATAATGTAAGTTCCAACTGTATTCAAATTGGTTTTAAGAGTTGGAAAATTTTTTCGCTTAATTACGGACTCTATCTTTTTCACGTTTAACGTTCAAAAATAGCCATATTTATGAGAAATGATCATTATAAAGGCTAAAAAATAGTACTCAAACCTAATTATTTTTTAGAAAATCCAAATTTTGATGCCCATCCTTGTTTTTTAGCAGGTTTCATGGAGAGATTATCTAGCATTGCATACGTTATAGTAAATCCATGTCCTACCATAGTAGCATCTTTTGTGTAATTTTCTTTATTTCGTACAAATTTATCAGATAAATCTTTAATTTTTTTAGTTTTGAGATCAAACAATCGTATTTTTTTACCATTATCAAGTTTAATTATTGCATCACCACTTAGCCCCTGAATAGAAAAATTCTCAAAAAATCTAATTGTTCCACCTTCTTTAAGGACAAACTCAGAATCAAAAGTTAACTTTCCACCATAAAATAAAATTTCTCTTGCAAAGATTTTTACATCATCTTCAACATTTAAAACAATTACCGAATCAGCTTCAAGTAATACTGTATTTGCAATATTTTCTGCAATAATTTTTCCATTTGGTGCCGATATGTGAGTTTTATGCTCTTGAATTTGAAAAACCCCCACACGTATAGGATCTTCAATTTTAAATTTTCTTCCATAAACATTTCCAATAACAATATTACCATTATCTACAATTATTTTTGCACCATTATCAATTTTATATTTATTTTCTAGGGGATTAACAAATTTGAAATCTCCATTG
>JAJFHZ010000015.1 GCA_021775355.1 Amylibacter sp.
TGGTGTCGTTGTCTACACCATCGCATTCAGTGCGCCGTCGGATGCTCAGACACTATTACAGAATTGTGCGACATCAATTAACAACTATTACGATGTTGACTCGGCAGATATTGCAACAGCGTTTGCATCTATTGCGGTGTCCGTACAAAAACTCAAGCTGACTCAGTGAGGATGGTATGAAACGTATGTTTAACAAGTTATGGGATTTCGCCCGCAATGAACAGGGAACCGCCACACTGGAATTCGTGATTGCATTTCCGTTTATGTTTTCAATGATTGTGTTGACCTTCGATTCCGGTTTGCTGATGACAAAATATGTTGTTTTGGAAAACGCGCTTGATCGTGTTGTTCGCGATGTGCGTCTTGTCGGAATATCCAATGGTGAAGCCGGTGCCACATACTTTAAAGAACAGGTGTGTGATATTGCGGCATTGATAAAAGATTGTGAAGAAAGCCTACATATTGAAATGACCCCGATCAATACCGGGGCGCTATTTTCACCCGCTGCGGTAACATGTGTAGATCGCAATGCTGCCAATCCAGCTGCAAACTCTGTAACCCCCGGTCAGCCAAATGAAATCGTTTATGTCCGTGCTTGCCTTGTTGTGGATCGTTATTTCCCTAGCGCGCTAAGTGGAATTTTCTCAGTTGATGCCAGCGGTGGGATACAATTGGTTGCCGACAGTGCTTTTGTTACGGAGCCGTTGTAATGACCCTATTTAAAAACATACTACGCAAATTCAAAAGCAATGAACGCGGTGCGATAACCCTTGAAATGATTATCTTGCTGCCGCTCTTGGTTCTTTGGATCGTTGGCAGCAACTCATTCTTTGATGCCTTCAAGACTTATCTACGGGCCTCAAAAGCCACCTATACGGCTGTTGACCTGATTTCACGGCAAAATGAGATCGGGCCAAGCTATATGACAAATGTGGGTTCTGTTTTCCGTTCAATAGTTGATGCAGATGGGGCGAACGCAACAGTTATCATTTCCAGCATTCGTATGACAGGTGGCTCTTTTGACACTGGTGGTACTTTAGAACTTGATTGGTCGCTTAACGGGGCCGGTGGGACCGGTTTGACCAGTGCGGGACAAATTCCATTAGCGTATATTCCAAATCTTTTGGAAGGGGAATATACTGTTTTGATACAAACAAACGTTCCGTTTATTCCAATATATTCATGGGGTAACCTGACAGCCAAAACCTTTTCAAATACGGTTGCTGTAACGCCTCGGTTTGATGTGCGTGTTTCAATGAACCCAGCTCTATAGACGTATATTTTAAAGTTTCACTGAAAAGCATCCGTTTTGGGTGCTTTTTATTTGCAATAGTCATATTCGCTTTAGGCAAAGAGCAGTTTTCGTTAACGCCTTGTACGTTTGCGAACTCTTATAAATTCCCAATTTCATGTTCAGATCAGAGAAAGTGGGAAACCCGCACGTTCACAAACTTTTCACAGTGTGAAAAAGGTTTGTTAATGGGTAGCGCTTAGTGAAGAAACTTACAAATTTAGGCACCAAACATTTTACGATGCAGGAATGCATTACTGCAATACTATCCTGTTCGAAAAGGCATCAAATAACTTAAAGACATTACAGATAGAAAGGATTGCAAAATACGGAGGGTTCAAAGTTGCAATGGACGAAATAACTTTGAAGGATATGAATACATACAAACAGAAACGTTTGATTAAATTGAGTACAACTACATGTTGAAGTGAATTAATGATGATCAGGTGTGTTCTTCGTTGGTACCTAAACGAGCTACGTGCAGAACGAGACGTTATTTTGAATTCTTAAGAAAACAAGGATGCCTTCAAGGTCTCCGCAGCTTTAAATAAAACATCAATTCGCTTTTCAGCCTGTTCAAGTGACAATCTTTGACTCGGACCATGATAAGCGAGGGCCGCTACAAAACGTCCATGTATATCTGTGACGGGAACGGCAATCGCAACCATACCGTCCATGAATTCTTCACTGTCCAGTGCATAACCCCTTTTTGCACAATGTGCCAAATCGTCTAATAAAGTTTCAGGCGATACATGTGTATTATCGGTTAGCTTAGCCAACTGCAGGCCCATAACAAATTTCTGGCGTGCAGATTTCGTAAGGCTAGCCATAAATGTTTTGCCGCTTGCCGTGCAATGAAATGGAACATTTGTGCCGACTGGCAGTTGGATACGAAAAGGCCAATCTGTGTCTATTCTATCTATATAATGCATGCCTGTTTCTTCCGGCACCACAAAATTTACAGCCTCTTTAACTTGGGAAGCCACATCCTGTAGGACCTGATGGCGTGTGATGTGAAACCGCGAAGCATGCAAGAGCCCGGCCCCAAGCAACCGTAATCGCCGCGTTGGGCGATATCGATTTCTATCGGCTTCTTTAGCTAAGAACCCTTCTTTTTCCAAAGTAGTTACCAAACGATGCACAGTTTGTTTGGGTAGGCCAATCTGCTGATTGATTTCTGTAGGTGTCATTGCGTGATCGCTTCTACCTATGACCTCTAGGATCAGAAGGGTTCGCAAGTTTGTTGGTATTCGATTTTCTTCAGCCACAGTTAGCTTCCTATTGCACGAATCGACTTTTTCTATATATATTCGATAAAACTAGCAAAATCGAGACTAAAAGTCTCAATTTTTAATATTTAATGGAGTTTCGGTGGAATTCGACTTTGTAATAGTGGGCGCAGGCTCTTCCGGATGTGCAATTGCAAACCGTTTGTCTGAGTGCGGGCGCTATAGCGTGGCAGTATTGGAAGCAGGCGGGAAAGACACTAACCCATGGATACATATTCCTGTCGGGTACTTTAAAACCATGGGAAACCCCAATACAGATTGGCAATATAAAACCGAGGCAGATCCTGGTTTAAATGGCCGCTCTATACCTTGGCCGCGCGGGAAAGTTTTAGGCGGCTCCAGTTCCATCAACGGTCTTCTTTACGTGCGTGGGCAATCACAGGACTTTGATCACTGGCGTCAGCTTGGAAACACAGGATGGAGTTGGGAAGATGTATTACCGTATTTTAAACGCGCCGAAAATTGGAAAGGGGAAAGTCTCAACGATGCTCGTGGCACCTCTGGCCCTTTGTCTGTTTCCCCAACATCGTTAAAACGAGATGTTGTTGATCGTTGGATAGAAGCAGCAATCGCGGCTGGATACAAAGAAAACGCCGACTACAATGGCCGGAATCAGGAAGGTGTAGGGTATTTTCAGTTAACTATTGATAAGGGCAAACGTTGCAGTTCTGCAGCAGCCTACTTAAAGCCCGCACGATCCCGACAAAATCTGGAAATCATTACACATACCCAAGTGCGCAAATTGAACATCGTGGATGGGCGTGTAACAGGTGTGGATGCAATTACAAACGGCACGCCCGCTACAATCAATGCGCGCAAGGAAGTTATTCTATCTGCTGGTTCCATAGGGTCCCCGCAAATTCTGATGTTGTCGGGGATTGGTGCCGCTGATGATTTGGTGCCACATGGCATAGAAATTAAACGAGACCTAAAAGGTGTTGGTAAAAACCTGCAGGATCATTTGCAAGCGCGGCCAATTTTTAAAACCAATTTGTCTACGATCAATACGGAAACCAGCAATTATTTCAAACAAGGCATGATCGCGTTGCAATACGCCCTTAACAGGACTGGCCCAATGACGATGGCCGCTAGTCTTGGCACAGGTTTTTTAAAGACCGATGCAGATCTGGAAACCCCGGACATTCAGTTCCACATTCAACCCTTCAGCGCAAATAACGCGGTTGAAGGGCCCCATAAATTCTCGGCGTTTACCGCGTCAGTTTTACAAATGCGCCCCGAAAGTACGGGCGAGCTAAAACTAAAATCTGCCAACTATCTGGATCACCCGTATATCCATCCAAATTACCTTTCGACCCCGCTTGACCAACAGACAATCGTGAAGGGCATTCAAATTGCGCGTAAAATCGCACAGTCCGAGCCGCTTAAATCCCACATTACAGAAGAATACGAGCCGGGCTTAGAAGTGGCATATGACGATGAAGACGCAACATTAGAATGGGCGCGCAATACGGCTGTTACGATTTATCACCCAACAGGTACTTGTAAAATGGGCAGTGATCCTATGGCCGTCGTTGATGCGCGCCTGCGTGTCCATGGTATTAAAGGGCTGCGGGTTGCAGATTGTTCAATCATGCCGGTTATCACAAGCGGGAATACAAATGCCCCCGCCATTATGATTGGCGAAAAAGTTTCAGATATGATTTTAGAGGATGTGGTGTAATGATTGATACCGCACTAGATTTCGGAAAAATTATTATCGCCGATCTTATTCTGTCAGGCGACAATGCTTTGATCATTGGCATGGTTGCGGCTGGCCTTGCACCTGAATTGCGTAAAAAAGCAATCCTGTTCGGTATGATCATTGCAGCGGTCTTGCGTATTGTATTTGCGGTCATTGCCACAAAGCTTCTGGATGTTCCCGGCATTTTGTTTGTGGGCTCATTGTTATTATTCTGGGTCTGTTGGCGCCTATTCGAAGAGATACGAGGCGGTCTAGACGAAGAGGCTGAACAGGCTTTGGAAACGGCGCAAAACCCTGAGTTGGGCTACACAGGTGCCCCTAGGCGCACATTAATGTCTGCATTGATTTCAATAACGATTGCTGATGTTTCAATGTCTTTGGACAACGTTCTGGCCGTTGCTGCCATCGCAGATGGCGATACTCAAATGCTAGTTTTCGGTCTGGGGCTGGCGATTATCCTTATGGCATTCGCAGCCACGATGATCATGCATCTACTTACAAAATACCCTTGGATATCGTGGTTGGGCCTATTCGTACTGATCTACGTTGCAGGCGAAATGCTGTATCGAGGGTTCTTTGATGCAGGCACTGGGGTGGGCCCCATGCTTGGCTTAATCGAAGGAATTACCCTTGGAAAAGGACATTAATATTTGCGGTTAGAAAAACCATTCTAACCCAAGGAACTACCATCCTTACGTCTTCGCAGGATGGTAACAAAAAGAAAATGAAGGCATAAACAAATGGGAGGAAACCATGTTTAAACTTAAGAAAGTAACGACAGGTCTGGCGATTACAGCTGTAGGCTTGTCTTTTGCAGCTTCTGCCTGGGCAGAAACTGTTATACGTGTACAGTCCGTGATTTCAGCAAAAGCCGATGAAGTGGTGATGTTGAAAGACTTTGCACAAGACGTTTCAGACCTGACAAACGGTGAAGTGAAAATTGAAGTTCTGGCAGCAGGTTCTGTTGTCGGGGTGAAAGAAACATTGGACGCTGTTGATGCCGGTCTTGTTGAAGGCGGTTTCGCTTGGACACACTACTGGTCTGGTAAACACCCTGCAGCAATGCTGTTCGGTTCACCTGTTGCGGGTGCCGGTGTTGGTATCGACAACATCGCATTCTTGTCTTGGTTCCAATTTGGTGGTGGTAAAGAACTGTACGACCAACTTTGGGATGAAATGGGCATGAACGTAAAAGGTTTCATGCTGCAACCAGTTGGTCCAGAAGCTTTGGGTTGGTTCAAAGAGCCAATCAATTCTATGGATGATTTCCGTAAGTATCGCTTCCGAACACCTCCTGGTATCCCAGGCCAAACTTATAAAGATATTGGCGTGGCGTCGGTTGCTATGGGCGGCGGTGACATCCTTCCTGCACTTGAAAAAGGTACAATCGACGCGGCTGAATGGTGCTGCCCGAAGCCTGACTCAGTGTTTGGTTTCCAAAAAGTACTTAAGCACTACTACTTGCAAGGCCTACATCAGGTTGTTGTGAACGCTGACTTGTACCTAAACAAAGACGTGTACAATTCACTGACACCTTTGCAACAAAAAGCAATCGAAGTTGCTGCAAACGCTTCTTTGTCTAAATCAATGTCTTACCGTATCTACGAAAACGGTAAAGCGTTGAAAGATTTGACAGAGAACCACGGTGTTATCTTGCATGACACACCAGCAGATTACTTCCCAGCGTATATGAACGCTGCAAAAGCTTCTTTGGAAAAAAACGCCGCAGAAAACGCATTCTTCGCAGAAGTTTGGCAGTCTCAAAAAGATTTCGCAAAAATTGCAGTTCCTTTCTGGGCTGGATCACAAGCGTCAAACGCAGCTTTGGGCAAAGCGTTTGCTGACCAAGTTGCCGCTGGTACGGTTGACTAATTAAATATTTGGCGCGGGGGCTTTTTTGCCCCCGCCCTGCTCACTATCTACAAGCGCCCTTATCGACGCTTTTAAATATTGAGAGGGAGATTTCATATGGCCGAAGAAGAAATTCCAGAAAATCTGGAAATCACAGACGAGTTGATTGCCGAACGCCGTGCGGAAGCACCAGGTCAAACGCCTGAGGACATGACGGCTTGGCAACGGCCAATAACTGCGACCATAGACGTGGTCAACATGTGGGTCGGCCGGGTTCTCTGTCTGATATTGGTGCCCCTGATTTTTGCGATGGTTTTTGAAGTCGTTTCGCGCAAAGCTTTTGCTGTTTTGGCGGCGAACGACATGGCCGATTTGGCCCGTGCGTGGGGCCTTGGGCCAACCTTATGGGCATATGATATTAGCAGGATGTCCGGTGGCATTCTATTTATGGGCGCAGCTGGATACGCTTTGATGAGAGGCGTACATATTCGTGCCGACTTCCTCTATCGTAACTGGACCTCCAAAACACAAGCAACAGTCGATGCATTTCTCTATCTGGCGTTCTATTTCCCTGCGATGCTGTTCTTTTTCTGGTCATCCTACCAGTACGGAATGAAGGCTTTTGGTTCTGGTTTGTTCGATACATCAGGATGGGAGCAGGCATCTGACAGTACGTGGGCGCCATACCTCGGCCCTGCACGGGCATTTATGCCGCTGGGCGCATTTTTACTGTTGCTTCAAGGTTTTCCGGAACTGTTCCGCGCTTTTCACCAGATGGGCAAAGAACGTGAAAAACAGTTTGTACGAGTTTTACCGATCTACTTCATCGTGTTGGGCGCATTATTTTTCACAGTGTTCTACCCGAATGCCTCGCCGATTGATGATTGGTGGGCGGGTTCCGTGGGCACGTCTGGGCTGTTCGACCTCTCAAAACCGACGATTGGTTTGCTTTTGTTGGCTGCGATGCTGTTCGCGATCTTTGTTGGCTTCCCGATTTCCTTTACGCTAATCTTCTTGGCCTTTGTTTTTGGCACATGGGGCTTTAGCAGCAAACTGACATTCTTCTTGATGACGCTGCAAACGAACTCTGTAATGCTCGATGATCAGTTGGTTGCCGTACCATTATTCACATTTATGGGCATTATGATGGAAAAGGCTGGCCTTATGGAACGTTTGTTCCGTGCAGTTCAGCTGATGATGAGCCGGACAAGGGGGGCGCTATACGTGGCGGTGTTGTTTGTGTCCACGATCTTTGCGGCGGCTACGGGTATTGTGGGTGCTTCGGTAACCATCCTTGGCATCATGGCCGGCAAGACTATGATCAAGTCTGGTTATAATGTACGCCTTGCTGCAGGTACCATTACTGCTGGCGGAACGTTGGGAATACTAATTCCACCGTCAATCATGTTGATCGTGATGGGACCGGTGTTGGAAATTCCAGTCACTGATTTGTTCCGTGCAGCTATCGTGCCTGGTATTATGTTAGCAGGTCTATATCTAATGTATTCATTAGGCCGGTGTTGGCTTGACCCGAGTTTAGGGCCAATCTTACCACCTGATGAACAGCCAGAAACATCGAACAACTATTTCCTTGAAGTATCGTTGGTGATGCTGGGATTGGCTGGGCTGTGTTATGTATTATTTGCAGGCATAACTGGCGCACTTGGTCATTTGTTTATTGGCGCGGGTATGGTCTTCCCACTGATCTGGTTAGGCATCATGTATGCCTGTTACAGATCACTTGCAGTGACACGGATCGTGGCAGGCATTCTGCTACCTTTGCTTACACTCGGTTTGATATTGGGTTTGTTTAAAATCCTAGGTTTTGAGCTGGGTCTACCCTCAATCATCCTGATTGGACTTCATCAGTATGTAAGTCTGTTCTGCCAAGTGGTTGTGCTGGCTTTCATGGGGCTGGTTTTGAAGCGGTCTATGGTTCTGTTCCGTGCAAACGCAGCAGAGGAATTCTACTTCTCTGATCTATGGTACGAATTCTTTATGGGTCTCGTTCCACCAACCGTTCTGATTTCCTTCGCACTCGGTTCTATCCTTGCTGGCTGGGCAACACCTGCCGAAGCGGCAGCCTGTGGTGCATTAGGTTCAGTTCTATTGTCATGGGCTTATCGAAAGTTGACCGTAGACGGTTTCTACGATGCACTGATCAAAACGCTTGAGTTGTCTGTGTTGATTATGTTCCTAGTAGCTGCATCCAACTTCTTTGGGGCCGTGTTCTCTAATCTAGGCACGCCAAAGATGTTAACTGAATTGCTGCTTTCTATGGATATGTCGCCAGTATTTATGTTGATCCTGATTATGGCGTTAATATTTCTACTGGGCTGGCCTTTGGAGTGGGTACCTATCGTGTTGATCATCATCCCGATTTTGGTGCCAACCATTCTTGTCCTTGATCTAGGGTTTGAAAAGGAAAGCGATATGCTTGTCTGGTTTGCCATACTTGTTGCCGTGAACCTACAAACGGCATGGCTCAGTCCACCTGTGGCCCTGTCAGCCTACTTCCTGAAAGGTGTGGTACCTCAATGGGATTTAAAGGATATCTATCTGGGAATG
Organism: Amylibacter sp.; assembly: GCA_021775355.1. Lineage (GTDB taxonomy): Bacteria > Pseudomonadota > Alphaproteobacteria > Rhodobacterales > Rhodobacteraceae > Amylibacter. Next base: position 8,702 of record JAJFHZ010000015.1, read on the forward strand.
ATGCAGTTCATGTGTATCCAAGTGATTGGTTTGACATTGATCTTTATATTCCCAGAAATTGCCCTTTGGCTACCAGCTTACTTAGACGGAAAATAAGACATGAATACATGTTTTAGATAATTACATATTATGGGTCGGCCACACTGGCCGCCCTAAGGATCATAAATGACATATGCCATCACTTGGCAGGCTTATTGTAAGTTTTAACAAACACAAAAGCATCAGCCTTTGGGTGTGCTTTACTACAACAGGATTAGGAGAAAGATATGACAATTGAATATCTTAAAAAAGCAACATTAACGGCAAAAAGCGACTCAACTGAGGTCAATACCATTGTAAAAAACATCTTGGCAGATATCGAAGAAGGTGGTGATAGTGCTGCGCTTAAATACGCCGCCAAATTCGATAACTATGATGGAAATGTTGAGCTTACAGGTGAAGATATTGAAGCAGCGTCCGCATTAGTGCCACAAAAACTAAAAGACGACATTCAGTTTGCCCAAGATAACGTCCGCCGCTTTGCAGAAGCCCAAAAAGCAACAATTACGGATTTGGAGTTTGAAATTCAACCGGGCTTGGTCGCGGGACAAAAAAGCATCCCGGTCGATACCGCAGGATGTTATATTCCTGGTGGGCGTTATTCGCACATTGCATCTGCAATTATGACTGTAACAACTGCAAGAGTTGCTGGATGCAGACAAATTACAGCCTGTTCCCCACCTCATCCCGAAGTGGGCATCCATCCCGCAATTGTCTACGCGGCACATATCTCAGGTGCTGATAAAATTTTGGCGATGGGTGGTGTGCAAGGTGTGGCAGCAATGGCCTTTGGGCTGTTTGGCTTACCCAAAGCAAACATCCTTGTGGGTCCCGGCAACCAGTTTGTAGCTGAAGCAAAACGTATTTTATACGGCCGCGTTGGTATCGATATGATTGCAGGACCAACTGATAGTCTAATTCTAGCAGATAAAACGGCTGATCCGATGGTTGTTGCAACCGATCTGGTGGGGCAAGCTGAGCATGGGTATAATTCACCGGTATGGTTGGTGACTGATAATCGTGAAATTGCTGACAAAGTGATGGAGCTGGTACCAACATTAATAAACGACCTGCCAGAGGTGAACCGCGAAAATGCAATTGCAGCCTGGCGTGACTATGCAGAAGTCATCTTATGTTCAAATCGTGAAGAAATGGCCGCGACTTCTGATAGGTACGCACCGGAACACTTAACGGTACAAGCGCAGGACCGAGCTTGGTGGAAAGATCGTTTAACCTGTTACGGTTCATTGTTTTTAGGTGAAGAAACAACTGTTGCATTCGGTGACAAAGCCTCTGGAACAAACCACGTATTGCCGACATCTGGGGCTGCAAATTACACAGGGGGCTTATCCGTACACAAGTATTTGAAAATTGTAACATGGCAAGAATCAACCCGCGAAGGATCAAAGGCAGTCGCCGAAGCAACCGCGCGTATTGCCCGCCTTGAAGGTATGGAAGGTCACGCACGCACAGCTGATATCCGCCTGCATAAGTATTTTCCCGATCAAGAATTTGATCTGACAGCAAATGGATAATTCGCGCACTCCCACGTCAGTAAAGTTATTTGACCTTACTGGCAAAACCGCATGTGTGACCGGGGCCAGTTCTGGCCTTGGTCGCCATGTGGCGAGTTTTCTTGCACGAAACGGCGTGACAGTTATCGGGATTGCAAGACGCAAAGAACAACTATCGGAATGGCAGGCCTCAGTTCCAAACAAGACCTATGCACTTACCGCAGATCTTTCGGATAAAGCTATACTTGCAGATATTGCTTCACAGGTTATCGAAACAGTTGGCAACCCCGATATTCTTATCAACGCTGCAGGAATTAATACACGACAAACTGGCGATGACGTAACCCCTGAAGCGTGGGCCGTTACACTTGATCTCAACTTAACAGCACCTTTCTTTCTAGCACAAAGTTTTGTGCCAGGAATGAAGGAAAAAAAGTGGGGACGTATTGTCAACTTTGCCTCACTGCAAACATATCGCGCCTTTCCTGGCGGCATCGCATATGGCGCCACTAAAGCGGGGATTGCGCAGGTAACACGGGCAATGGCTGAAGATTGGTCACGATATGGTATTACAGCAAACGCAATTGCACCCGGCTTCTTTAATACTGAGCTTACAGCTGCCGTCTTTGCCGATACAGAGCTTTCCGAAAGCAATGCTGCACAAACCTGCATTGGGCGTAACGGCGAGCTTAGTGATCTTGATGGCCCAATTCAGTTTTTATGCTCAAATGCATCTTCTTATGTAACAGGCCAAGTTTTGGCCGTGGATGGGGGATTTACAGCAAAATGAAGGCCCTTATTTATACAGGTGTGGAAACGTTGGAATATCAGAATGTTCCAATTCCATGCCCATCCGAAGATCAAGAGCTGGTACGTGTCTTGGCATCAGGTATTTGTGGGTCTGACATGCATGCCTACTTGGGTCACGATGAACGTCGTCCTGCTCCGCTAATCCTTGGGCACGAAGCTGCAGGTGTGGTTGTTGAAGGGCCAAATGCTGGTCGCCGCGTTACAATTAACCCTTTGGTTACCTGTGGAATATGCACCTTTTGCACCTCTGGCCGAACCAATCTTTGCGCAAAGCGTCAGATCATTTCAATGCCACCCAGAGAAGGGGCACTTGCCGAGTATGTTGCAATGCCCCGCAGCAATCTGATCACTGTTCCAGATAATATCCCCCTAGAACATGCAGCACTTGCAGAGCCGTTGGCTTGTGGTTGGCATGGCGTACGTCTTGGGATTGGAGCCTTAGGGTTGCCAACGTCGGATATTAGAAGTCTTGCAATCGGTGGGGGTGCAATCGGATTGGGTTCTGCGCTGTGCCTTGTTGCGCAGGGCGTTCAAGATGTAACTATTGTTGAAGCCAACGTAGCACGGCGGGTCTTTTTAACCCAAAATACTGGCCTAAAGGTTATTTCACCCGATGAACTTGAAGCTGAAGCCCCCTTTGATATGATCGTCGATGGTGTCGGGTTTGCGGGTACGCGGGATGCAGCATCTGCGCACACACGATCTGGTGGGGTGATTATACATATTGGGTTAGGTGAAAACACGGGTGGCCTCGATATTCGAAGAATGACGCTGCAAGAAATCACCTTTATCGGCACCTATACCTATACAGCTAATGATTTTAACCAAACGGCACAGGCGATATTTGATAACCGGTTTGGGGAAATAAATTGGATTGAGAAACGGCCACTTTCCGAAGGAGCAAATGCATTCAAAGACATTCGTTCTGGTAAGGTCGAAGCCCCCAAAACAATCTTAATACCTGAGCATAACAACCCGGATACAGGCCCGTAGGAGTGAGGTCTACTGAGAACATTACCCCAACGTACTGTACCTACAAACTGAAAGAACGATCATGTACCAGAAAATAATTTTGTCCTTGGCATTGAATCACGGCATTAGTCAAAAGGCTATCCAAACAGCGCGGGCCTTGCTTGCAGAAGGTGGTCAGATTATTGTAGTTCACGTCTATGAACAGCTTCAGGGCTCGGCCAATGCCGGTGTGTCAGAAGAAGCAACGGCCAAAGGCCTGCAAAACACCAAAGAATTGCTTGCCATGCGCGTTGGTGATGCCAACGATCTAGAAACTGTTTTACTCAAGGGTCATTCCGGGCGAACGATCACCGAATACGCCGAGAAAATCAACGCTGATTGCATAATCGTAGGGTCCCATAAACCCGGCTTGCGTGATTATTTCTTGGGCTCAACTGCGGCCCGTGTTGTTCGCCACGCGCCGTGTTCAGTTCACGTTCTACGGTAAAGATAGTGTCGCTTTGAATGCCTGTTAGGAATAATTGGCGTTCGTCATGCCGCGCTAAATAAATGTTGAAAATTCGAAAAAAAGAGGAGTTAAACGACGTGTCTATAAATACTAAAATCGTGGATGATTTTGTTGCCAATGGTGTCGATTTTATCACGACCGTTCCTTGCAAGCAACTTGCCGGGGTTATTGATGAGGTCGAGGCCCGCGACGAAATTTATCACATCCCTTCGAACAAAGAAGACGAAGGCATAGGCCTGTGTGCCGGTGCGTTCATGGGCGGTAAACGGCCCGCAATCATCATGCAAAATACGGCGATTGGCGTGACCGTTAATACGTTGGTGACGTTGACGCAGTTCTACAGGATGCCCTTGCCGATGCTGATCAGCTATCGTGGTGAGCTACGTGAACCGGTGGCCTGCCAAGTTGAAATGGCGGTACACACCAAGGCACTGCTGAACCAGCTGCACATCCCGGCCTACCACTTCCACAAGGAATCGGATGCGGCCGAGATGGACGCGATCCTGAAATACACCTTCATGTGCAATAAACCTGTCGCGATCCTGACGGACGCGTCTTTCTGGGGAGGCTACGGAGACCAATGATACGCTCTGAAATTTTACGCGATATAGCACCAATCCTGCGGGATCATCTTGTAGTTTGTAACATCGGTCTGCCCAGCCAAGAATTACATATGATCGATGATCAACCGACGAACTTTTATATGCTTGGTACAATGGGTCTGTCGTCTTCGATTGGTCTGGGCGTTGCTTTGGCCCAAAATAAAACCGTTATTTCCATTGATGGAGACGGTTCGGTTTTAACCAACTTCGGTACCTTGCCAACGATCGCCAACAATGTGGCTGACAACTTTGTCTTGTTGATCATCGATAATGGTAGCTATGGCTCAACGGGCGATCAACCAACCTATGCGGGCAAGAAAACGTCACTTGCGGCAGTCGCTAAAGCTTGCGGTTGTGAAAATGTTGTTGAATGTCAGGACAAGGACACTGGTGAGGTGCTGCAAAAGGCAATCAATTCCAAAAAGATGACGGTCATTGTTTGCAAATGTGACAGCGGCAATATCAAAGTACCAGTGATTACAAAAGACCCTGTTGTGATCCGTGACCGATTTATGACCGCAGTTCAAAGCTAACTATAATCCGTATGTTTAGGACACCACAAATACATTCCTATGCAGATGCCCGCGCACTAGCTCGCAGGCGTCTGCCTTGGATGGTCTTTGATTATATTGACGGTGCGGCAGGCGAAGGTCATGGCGAAGCTATAAACCTGTCCGCGCTGCATGACATTCGCTTGCAACCGCGCGTGTTGGTGAACGTAACAAAACGGAATTTAGGCGTAAAAGTCTTTGATCATGACGGGAATATTCCCTTTGGCATCAGCCCGATGGGTATGTGCAATTTGTCTCGCCCGGGTGCGGATCTGATGCTGGCGCGGATGGCCGCTAAAAATAAGGTGCCGGTTGGGGTTTCTACCGTAGCTTCGACATCGCTTGAAAAGATGATCGAAGTGGCTGATGGGCATGCCTGGTTTCAACTTTATTTTAGTGGTGATGGCTCGGGTACAATGCGGTTGGTTGAACGGGCAAAAGCTGCTGGGTATCGCACGTTGATCATGACACTTGATGTACCTGAGGTGGGTCGCCGCCCACGGGAACTGCGCCGAGGGTTTAAAATGCCTTTCCGGATCGGGCCAAAACAATTTGTCGATTTTGCCATGCATCCACAGTGGTCTTTGTCCAGTCTGCTCCTCGGCAAACCGGACTTAGCTAACTTCACGACGCCGGGATTTGAATTTGACCGCACTGAAAGTCGTGCGGCTGCTGATTGGACATTTCTGGAGCGTCTGCGCGAACAATGGGACGGCAATCTAGTCGCCAAAGGCGTCACTTCAGTTGAGGATGCCCAAAGGTTGAAAGCAGTAGGGGTAGATGCCATTCAAGTGTCCACCCATGGTGGACGTCAACTTGATAGCGCGCGGCCCCCCATTCTGGCGTTACATGATATCCGCCAAGCCGTTGGCACCAACTTCCCGCTATTCTACGACACGGGTCTTAGGTCTGGCGAAGATGTTGTAAAAGCCTACGCCATGGGGGCAAATTTCGTATTTTTTGGTCGCGCTATGCAATTTGCTATCGCTGCCGGAGGAGAGGCTGGCCTTACACAATATTGCGACCTTATTGCTGAAGAAATCAGTTTAACACTTGCTCAATTGGGTAAGACCGAAATGAATGGGCTTTCTCAAACGCTGGCGTCTTAAAGCTAATACTATTGTTTCAGGCACGTCTAATTAGTTTTGTGATATCGCCTCTCATATTTTTAAAGCAAATCCTTTCACCATTCATATCTAATTGGTTTGTTTCAAAAAGAGTGGGCGTGGCTTAAGTATAGAGCCATATCTGCCAAAGCTCTGCTTTAGGTACCTTGCCACTTGGGACGTTCACACTAAGAACTGTGAAAATTATTGTTCTAAAACGAAACATGGGCCACAGTTTTTACTGTAACCCATTGTTTTTATTTGGAGCGGGCGAAGAGATTCGAACTCTCGACCCTAACCTTGGCAAGGTTATGCTCTACCCCTGAGCTACGCCCGCGTCCATTAACGCGGTTTATACACCGAACCAAGACCGCTGCAAGTGTAAAAGCGGCTGTTTTTTCCATTTTATTTTGTAAGAACATTTTGTGAACAACGCTTTTACTTTACGTGCAATCAGTCTAGTGTGCGCATATGAGTGAGTGGGATGAAACAAATGCTTTCGAGCAGGCCGAAAGCCGTAGCCTGTCGCAGATGGCGATGGGCGCGCGCACGACGCCCTATATGGACGGGTTGAACCCCGAACAACGCCAAGCGGTGGAAACGCTGGACGGGCCAGTGCTGATGTTGGCAGGGGCCGGCACCGGTAAAACCAAGGCGCTGACCACACGGATTGTGCATTTGCTAAACACAGGGCGCGCGCAACCTAATCAGATACTGGCGGTGACATTCACCAATAAAGCCGCGCGTGAGATGAAAAACCGCGTGGGGAGGATGTTGGGTGAAGCGGTTGAAGGCATGCTGTGGTTGGGAACTTTTCATTCACTTTGCGTGAAAATCCTGCGCCGCCACGCGGAACTGGTCGGGTTGAAATCCAACTTCACGATACTGGATACAGACGACCAGCTACGTCTGATGAAACAATTGATCCGTGCGGATAATATTGACGATAAAAAGTGGCCTGCACGGCACTTGGCGGGTGTCATCGACAACTGGAAAAACCGTGCTTGGACACCTGATAAGGTGCCTGTGGCGGAAGCGGCGGCCTATAACAACAAGGGCGTTGATCTATACGCGCTATATCAACATCGATTAAAAACCCTGAATGCCGCTGATTTTGGCGATCTGTTGTTGCATGTAGTCACCATTTTTCAAACCCATCCTGATATTTTGCAAAAATACCAAAGCTGGTTTCGCTATATTCTGGTGGACGAATACCAAGATACCAATGTGGCGCAATACCTGTGGCTGCGTCTGCTGGCGGCGGAACATAAAAACATCTGTTGCGTGGGCGACGATGACCAGTCTATTTACGGCTGGCGCGGGGCTGAGGTGGGCAATATCCTGCGGTTTGAAAAGGATTTTTCTGGGGCGCATGTGGTGCGGCTGGAACAGAATTACCGCTCGACACATCACATATTAGGTGCTGCATCGGGTGTGATCAGCGGTAATGAAAACCGTCTGGGCAAAACCCTGTGGACCGATAAAAAAGATGGTGATCAGGTGCGTTTGATCGGCCATTGGGACGGTGAGGAAGAAGCCCGCTGGATTGGCGAAGAGATCGAAAACTTTCAACGCGGTACGCGCGGGCATGACCCAATGTCACTGGATGATATGACAATTCTTGTACGTGCTTCACATCAGATGCGCGCCTTTGAGGATCGTTTCTTGACCATCGGCCTGCCTTACCGCGTCATCGGTGGGCCGCGATTTTATGAACGCATGGAAATCCGTGATGCCATGGCTTATTTTCGTGTGGCTGTATCCAATGAAGACGGATTGGCGTTTGAACGGATTGTGAATACGCCCAAACGCGGCATTGGCGACAAAGCCCAGCAGATGATTAACCTGACCGCACGGGAAAACGGTGTATCCCTGTTGGAAGGGGCACGGCTTCTTGTAGAGGCGGGCGGTTTATCCACCAAGGCACGCAATGCACTAAAGCAACTGGTTGAAGGCTTTGATCGCTGGTCGTTGGCTATACAATCAGGTGCCCAAAGCCATATTGAAATTGCCGAGATTATTCTGGAAGAAAGTGGATATACGGATCATTGGCGGAACGATAAAACCCCCGAAGGGCCGGGGCGGCTGGAAAACCTGAAGGAACTGATCAAAGCACTGGAAGAGTTTGAAAATCTACAAGGTTTTCTGGAACATATCAGCCTGATCATGGAAAACGAACAGGAAGAAAACACGCCCAAGGTTACCATCATGACCCTACATGCTGCCAAAGGTCTGGAGTTTCCGGCAGTGTTTTTGCCCGGTTGGGAAGATGGTTTGTTTCCATCACAACGCTCTATGGATGAGGCAGGTCATAAGGGTGTAGAGGAAGAACGCCGTTTGGCCTATGTCGGCATTACGCGGGCTGAAGAGTTCTGTACCATCAGCTTTGCTGCTAACCGCCGGGTTTACGGCCAGTGGCAATCGTCCATTCCATCGCGTTTTATTGATGAATTACCTGTAAAGCACGTTGAGGTGTTAACACCGCCCGGTCTGCACGGTGGGGCGACGATAATGTCGTCCGACATGGCAGATAAAGCTGCGCGTGCGGATGCCTACAGCTCACCCGGATGGAAGCGGATGCAGGCGAGAAATGCGCAATACACACCATCCACAAACCCCAAACCCAAACGTGTGATCATCGACGCCGAAGAACTGCCGGATTTCACTATTGGCGACCGTGTTTCCCATCCGAAATATGGGACAGGTGCCGTTATTGGAGTTGAGGCCGATAAGCTGTCGATCGTGTTTGACAGCGGTGGCGCGAAAAAAATCCTGGCCAGTTTTGTGACAATGCTGGACGACGTGCCGTTTTAGGGGTTGTAAATGACTATACAAACGGTGATTTTTGATTGGGACGGTACAATAGCCATGACGTTGCATCTTTGGCTTGCGGGATGGAAAGGCGAATTAGAATACCATGATACGGAATTGCCGGACGGCAAAATTGTGCAGGATTTTTTTTACGAGCATCATAAAACGCAAATAAAGTATCCGCATATCAATATAGTTGCGTCCGCTATGAATGTACGCGATCATGTCGCGCGCGGCTTGGAAAATTTAACACTTTATTCAGATGCGCGTGATGCAGTTTTAAGTGTGATTAACCGTGATATTCAGGCAGCACTTGTGACGTCCAGTTCACGGGTGCTGGTGGAAAAAGGATTGGATACACACGGCCTTACGCCCCAATTTTTGTCAATCGTGGCTGGTGACGATGGTTTTGGGCATAAGCCATCACCAATTCCGTTTAACGAAACTATAAAGCGTCTTGATGCAAACCCTGAAACCACCCTTGTGATTGGGGATTCTGCTGCGGATATAATGGCGGCTAAGGCCGCAAAATGTCAAAGCTGTTTGTTTATACCCACCGAAAATAAAGTATTTCAGGATGTTGATTATCTGACATCGCTTTCACCGAATTTTACAATAAATTCGCTAAATGAATTAAGCAGTTTGGTTTAATAAAAAACGACGCCGCAGGGAGGGGGCGACGCCGTTTTACACAACACGATCCATTGGGAGAAATGGATCGGTATTCTTAATAACCGTACACGGCTTGTTTTGCAGAAGCTTTAATGCCTGAACGATTGATGCCCAGATCTTCCAGTTCGCGACTTGTCAATTTTTGCAGCTCGGAAACTGTTTTGTGGTATGCGCGGTAGTTCGCAATATCTGTCATCAGTGTTGCAATAACCGCAGTGATGCGGGTTGCAACGGGTGTGTGTATTGTGTTTGTCAGGATTGCCATTGGCTTGCTCCATATAAATGTCTCTGTTGATGTTCATCTAAGCTTTTGTGGATAAAGATAAACCGATGATATTGCATTCCCGATATGCATTAAACGCATGAAGTTTAATGTGTAACTATATGCCTAAAAAAGAAAAAACGACGTCACGGGAGGAGGTGTGACGCCGTTTTATATCTTTGGGTCAGGTTCCAAGGGAGGAAGGAACTGTGCCCAAGGGTCGAAGGGTATAAGGGGGAGGAATAACCCTTCGCTCTTGAATAATATAGGCATTTGTGCAGTGCAATAAAAGGGTATTGTTTGCATTTCTGATATGCATTTATTGCATAGCTATCGTAGCCCTAGTTGCGCGGTTTCGAAGACGGACAGATCACGTCAGTGTTTTGCATTGGATGTGCGTTGGGGCAGAACAATTGCATATTGTGCAAGGTAAAGGCCCCAATCGCTTTTTGTGCAGTATCGGACACGATCCAATCGGAAAAGCGACGCGCCATGTCAGTTTTAGCGTGAGGGTGCAGAGCGGGGTTGACCAGAATGATGCCGTAAGGGTTGAACAGGGCATCATCGCCCGACAACAACAGCGCCAGATTTCCCTTGTTGCCAAAAGACAGCCATGTGCCGCGATCCGACAAGGTATAGGCATCTACTGACGCTGCCATATTCAGTGCCGCCCCCATGCCCGCCCCGATTTCGCGGTACCACTCACTTTGGGGGAAGATGCCCGATAGAGCCCAAAGTTCTTTCTCGCGTTTATGAGTACCGCTTTCATCCCCGCGAGAGATAAACAGTGCCGTGTTGTCGGCAATCTCTGCCAATCCATCGCGGGCTTTGGTCTGTTTGGAAACCCCGGCCGGATCGGATTGCGGCCCAATGATAACAAAGTCATTATACATCACATCGCGCCGCTCGATACCGTAGCCAAGCTCCACAAAAGCGTCTTCGGATGGGCGGTGATGTACCAGCAAAACATCCGCGTCACCATTTCGTGCGATTTTTATTGCTTGCCCCGTGCCGACAGCAACAACGCGCACCTCAATTCCGGTTTCGCCGGTGAAGATCGGTAAAAGATAATCATAAAGACCGGAGTTTTGTGTTGATGTGGTGGATGCAAGGGTGATGAAACGTTCACCCGCCTGCACAATTGATGCGAAGATCAGCATCGCAAGTGTGAAAATAATACGTATCATAAATCCCCACTAAGATAGGCGCGGGCCTGCGGGGTAGCGGGGGTGGCAAAGAAATCTTCAGCGGGTTTATGTTCCAGCAATTGCCCTGCTTCGATGAACAAAACCACATCAGCCAGCCGTTTTGCCTGTGCCAGATCGTGGGTGGAAATATAGACGCTGCCACTGTCCGCGACAAATGTACGGATCATCGCTTCGATCAGCTTGGTTGATGCAGGATCAAGATTGGAACAAGGTTCATCCAATAACAAAACCGTAGGCCGTGTGATCAGGGCGCGCGCAATCGCCATGCGCTGGGCCTCGCCCCCCGACAGGCTGGCAGCGGGCTGATCTGCAAGGGCTGTCAGATGCGACAACTCCAGCATATCATCAATCGCTGCAGAACTATTCTTACCGATAATTTTAAGTGGGTATGCAAGATTAGCCCGTACCGAGCGGCGCAGGACAATCGGTGTCTGAAACACAAAACCACGTGTGTGTTTGTTCTTATGGGTGGCAACACCATCCCATGTCACCAAGCCCATATCGGGCCTGATCACCCCGTGGATCAACGACAACAACAGACTTTTGCCCGCACCATTAGGGCCAAGGATTGCATTGATCCCTTTGTTATCCTGTGCAAAATTTATATGATGCAGCAACTGAGTGCCGTCAACACTGTAGGATACATCTGTTAACTTAAGCCCTGTCATTAGCGCGTCACCTGATATTTGCGTCCAAAACTACCGATCCAATGGATCAAGGCATTGATCAGAATCGCAATGCTTAACAATACAATACCGAGGGCAAGGGCCAGTTGCAGATTGCCTTTTGAGGTTTCCAACGCAATTGTGGTGGTCATAACGCGGGTAAAGCCCGCGATATTGCCCCCTACGATGATAACTGCACCCACCTCGGCCAAGGCGCGTCCGAAACCGGCCAGTAGTCCGGTGACAACTGCAAAACGCGCATCCCAAATTAGGGTTTTCAACCTTTGGATCGGGCTGATATCCCATGCATCCAGCAAGTTTTTATAGTCGCGGTTCAGCGGTAAAATTGCTTCGCGGGTCAGGGCCAGCACAATCGGAAAAATTAGCACTGACTGGGCGATGATCATTGCCGTGGGTGTAAACAATATGCCGTAATGACCAAGCGGTCCCGCGCGTGACAGCAATAGATAAATGATTAAACCGACCACAACGGGGGGTAGGGCCATCAGTGAGGTGGATATAACGATTAGAATTTGGCGAAATGGAAATTGCCAAATTGCAAGTGCCGCACCCAGAGGAATGGCAAATAATGACGCAATCAATGTGGCGGTCAGACTGACGCGTAAAGACAGGCCGACAATGCCGATCAGTTCGGCATCCGCAGACAACACTAACTCTGCGGCTTGTCCAAGTATCGTCATTACGGTGGGTCTTTCCTGATTGCGCTTGCTCTTCGCCTGATAATACTAAATTTAAGGGTGATCTATAGTGATACGCAAGTGCAAAGAAAAGGCTGCAACAAATGGTCCTGAAACACGATGATATATTAGACTGCCTACGGGCGGTGAAGCTGCCGGATGGGCGCGATATTGTATCTGCCGATTTAATCCGCGCTTTAGTGGTTGATGGTGGAACGGTCCAATTTGTACTGGAAGTTGCCCCCGAAGAAGGCCCTAAACTGGGCCCCATCCGCGATGCGGCGGAAGCGGCAGTTCTGGCCCTTGATGGCGTGACAAAAGCCAGCGTGATGTTGACCGCCCACAGTGCGGCCCCCAAAGCCCCACCGCCAAACTTGAAGCTTGGCGGTCATCCGAAACCCGCTGCTGATAAAGCCCCGGTTGCTGGGATTGATCGCATTCTGGCAATTGCATCAGGTAAGGGTGGGGTGGGCAAATCCACCGTATCCAGTAATCTGGCTGTAGCGCTGGCCAAACAGGGCCGTCGTGTGGGGCTGTTGGATGCCGATATTTATGGTCCAAGCCAGCCGCGCATGATGGGGTTGTCAAAGCGGCCTGCATCGCCCGATGGTAAGACAATCATTCCGCTCAAAGCCCACGGTGTTACCTTCATGTCTATTGGTCTGATGTTGAAAGAGGATGAAGCTGTGGTTTGGCGCGGCCCAATGTTAATGGGGGCTTTGCAGCAAATGTTGGGGCAGGTCGAATGGGGTAAACTGGATGTGCTTATTGTTGATCTACCACCCGGTACAGGTGATGTGCAACTGACGCTGGCGCAAAAATCCCATGTTACAGGGGCGATTGTGGTTTCTACCCCGCAAGATGTGGCCCTGATAGATGCCCGCAAAGCAATCAATATGTTTGAAAAAACCAATACACCCGTTTTGGGGATGATCGAGAACATGTCCAGCTACCACTGCCCGAACTGCGGACATGAAGCACATTTGTTTGGACATGGCGGCGCCAAAGCGGATGCCGAACGTCTGGGCTTGCCGTTTTTGGGGGAAATTCCGTTGGAACTGGATATACGGATTTCAGGTGACGGTGGTACACCGATTGCGGCAACAGACCATCCGGTTGCGGATGTTTATGCTCAGATTGCAGCGCGGCTGGTAGCGGGGGGCATGGCATGACCAGAATATTGAACAAAGATCAGATTGCAGCGCTTGGTATTGGGGGCATGGCATGACCAAAATATTGAACAAAGATCAGATTGCAGCGCTTGGTATTGAAGGCGGCTGGACGGCGGGCTTACCAGATTTTGTACGTTACGGCGATCTGGATACGTTGAACCATGTGAACAACAAGGTTTATCACGCTTGGTTTGAAAACATACGTGTGCTTTATATCAGGGGCCTTGGTGTCACGTTTGAAGAGGATACACCTGTTAAACCTGTGGTGCGCTCTGCCAATATCGTGTTTAACGCACCGATGTTTCAGGATGAAGAGTATATCACGCTTTGTCGTGTCTCAAAACTTGGGCGCACCAGTTTCACCATTGATTACGCTGTGTGGTGTGGCGGCTCTATGCGCGTCACGGGTGATACGGTTATGGTGATGGTTAATGCGGACGGAACAGCCGCCGTGCCTGTGCCGGAAGCTTTGCGTGATGTTATGGTAAACTACGATGGTGCAAAGACTGCATAGTCGCTATTTGACGATATTGTCGCCATCATTATAGATCACAGGAACAATGTGTTTCAGTCTTTCGGTAAGGTATACTGAAAAGGAGACCACTCATGGCTGCACAATCTCATCTGATTGATCTGGATAGATACCCTGTTCATCAAAACACAACAAAAGCCTATAAAGCTTTGCTGAAACAGGTGCGGGCCGATCTGGAAAAAGATGGTTGCTCTGTTTTAAAGGGGTTTTTGACACAAGCGGGTGTTAAGGCCCTATGTAAAGAAGCGGATGCTGTCAGCGGACATGGGCATAAATCTTTTAATCGTACCAACCCTTATTTTAGCAAAGACGATCCTAATCTTGCCCCCAACCATCCGGCGCGTCAGTTTTTTGAACGTTCAAACGCGTTTATTTCTGCGGATAATTTCAAACCGAGCGGCCCGTTGCGACTGATCCATGACACCAAAGGCTTTGATGGCTTTATTCAGGATTGCCTGCAGGAAAAACAATTCTACCGCTATGCCGACCCTTTGGCCGATGTGATTGTAAATATGGCTGAAGAGGGTAATGGGTTTCCTTGGCATTTTGACACCAACAATTTCACCGTGACGCTTGCGATCCAAAATGCGAAAAGTGGCGGGGCGTTTGAATATGCACCAAATATTCGCACAGGCGGCGAGAATTTCGAAGAAGTCGCCCAAGTTTTGGCAGGTACATCGGACAAGGTGACCAGTTTAAATTTGGAACCGGGTGATTTGCAACTGTTTCGGGGGCGGTATTCATTGCACCGCGTGGCACCACTTAGAGGTACTCGCCCGCGCTATGTTGCTATTTTTTCCTATGTAGATCAGCCGGATATGGTTGGGGCTCCTGAACGTACAAAACAACTATACGGCAAGGTGTTACCGATCCATATTGAACGGGCAGGGTTAAGGGCGGATCATTATTTGGATTAGATGGGTGGCTATGCTATAAACACCGGATAATTTCCAATGTGGCACTTGACTCAACGCACAGACCAAGTAGAAGGCCATTTCATAGATTTCAGCGGGACACCGCAGCACGGAGAAAAACCATGGCGAAGCCAACCACAATTAAAATCCGCCTAAACTCAACTGCGGATACAGGCCACTTTTATGTGACCAAGAAAAACGCACGTACAATGACCGAAAAAATGGTTGTCAACAAATACGACCCGGTTGTACGTAAACACGTTCCTTACAAAGAAGGCAAAATCAAATAATTTGATTTTAACATTCATTATGTAAAGGGCGGCCCATGGGTCGCCTTTTTGTTATGAGGGGTAAGTCATGCAACGCGTAATGATTGTCGGTGGGCCGGGTTCCGGCAAAAGTACTTTGGCACGCATTCTTGGCGAAAAGACCGGGTTGCCCATTTATCATATGGATCATATCCATTGGAAACCCTATTGGGTGGAACGTACAGCGGCTGAAAAAGAACCGTTGGTCGCCGCAGTTCACGCGCGCGGTACATGGATATTTGAGGGTGGCCATTCGCGTACATACCCTGAAAGACTGGCGCGTGCGGATACGTTTATCTGGCTGGATATCTGTATCAGTTTGCGCTTATGGCGCATCATTCGGCGCAACCTGTTGGATTTGGGCCATACGCGCCCTGATATGACGGAAAACTGCCCGGAGCGTTTGGGCGGCGAAAGTTTCAAGTTCTGGCGTTGGACATGGGACACCCGACATTACCAGCGGGCCAAGCATTTAGCGATTGTGAATGATCCGCCCGTGCATTTAACCGTGCATCACCTGACGAGTTTATGTGCGGTGCGGGGCTATATTTGCAGTTTAGAACGCCAAAGCACGTAAAAGTGCCAGCAAGGCGAACAGGTAAGCAGTGTATGTCAGCAACATGCCATATAACCGAAATCGCCAGTGGGTGCCGTCAAAGTTGAAATATGTGGCATGCATTAAGCGGCCTGCGATTAGAATAATGGCAATGACCAACGCGTATGTTTCGCCTTGCAAGTATTCCACAAATCCCAACAGGATCAGGGCCATCGGTATTTGTTCGGTGGCATTGCAATGTCCGCGTATCTTTTTGCGCATGACTTTATCGTCATTATCCCCCAGTAATATACCTTTGTTGCGGCGATGGGATGAAACCCTGTAAGCCAATACAAGCAAAAGGGTGCCAAGAATAAGGGCAGCCCATGCGGTAATATAAAGTGGAAAATCTGTCATTTGATATCCTTACAAAAAAGCCGAGGCATGTAGCCTCGGCTGATGGTCTTTGATGTGGGTTTGCTTAATTGCGGTTGCCAAGGAATTGCAGCAGGAACATGAACATGTTGATGAAGTCCAGATACAGGCTCAATGCGCCCATGATTGCGGCTTTGCCCAACCATTCCGTTTGACCGCTGGCGGCCATCTGCAAATATGTGGTCTTGATCTTTTGCGTGTCATAAGCTGTCAGGCCTGCGAAGATCAGAACACCGATACCGGACACGGCAAACTGGATTGCAGGGGATTGCAGCCACATGTTGACCAACATTGCCACGATCAGACCAATCACGCCCATGATTAAAAAGCTGCCCCAGCCGGAAATATCTTTCTTTGTGGTGTAACCCCAAAGCGATAGGCCTGCAAAAGCGATGGCTGTGACGAAGAAAGTATTGGCGATGGACATGCTTGTGTAAATCGCGAAAATCCACGAAATCGACAGCCCCATCAAACCTGCGAAAGCGAAGAACACCAGCCGCGCTGTGTTTTCAGACATGCGGTTGATGCCTGCGCTAAAGGCAAATACCACAAGAAGCGGTGCAAACATGATGATATAGCGTACCGGGCTGGTAAACATGGTTTGCAATATGCCCGGGGACAATAGCATGGTGTCCTGTCCCATGCGTGCCGATGCCAGATCAGTGCCGACGATATAGGCGATCAGACCTGTCACAAGCATGGCCACGGACATCAGCCCATAAACCTTGTTCATATGGGCGCGCAGACCTTCGTCAATCGCCGCCGTATGGATGCCGGCACCTGCGCGGCGGACTGTATCATATTCAGCCATTTGCTATCTCCTCAATAAAATACTTCCGTGTCCGCAGGGTTGCGGCACTGTTCTGTGTAAATATGGTGAAATAACTAGGTTTTTCAAGGGAAATACATACAAACTTGCGTGTAATTCGAGGATTTAATGTAATTCAAGGCGCGCCACTGGGGAAGAGGTCGGCGCGCCTTAGGTAAATATGCGATCAGGCAGAGTATACCCATAGTGGTTTTGCATATTCTTTGATTGCGTCTTCGCGGGTCAACCCGATGTCGTCCAGCTGTGTTTCTGTCAAAGAATACAAAGCTTTGCGTTGTTTGCGTAATTCAAGTGCCGCCGTGATGCGTGCAATGATCGAAGGGCGTTGGATCGTTACGTTAAAGCCCGTGTCGGTGTAATATGTCATGATGTGATCCTTTCCGTTTTGTTGTGTGATCGTGTTGTTTCATCAATCTTCTTGATATGTATGCTGAAATATGTTTCATTTGTAAAACGAATGATTGTGAAGATACTCATCAAGGATTGTGATATGCCAAGGAACCTCGACTTAACCGCTCTGCGCTCTTTTATGACTGTTGCCGAAACCGGTGGGGTTACCAAGGCTGCAGGACAATTACACCTGACGCAATCGGCAGTGTCGATGCAATTGAAACGCTTGGAAGAATCACTAGGTTTGGTGCTTTTGGATCGTTCTGGCCGGGGAATTGCGCTGACCCAACAAGGTGAACTGCTGTTGAGTTACACCAAACGCCTGTTGGCGATAAATGATGAAGCATGGGGGCGCCTGACGTCGGATGATTTTGAAGATGAGATCGTTTTGGGTGTGCCGCACGACATTGTTTACCCGCATATCCCGAAGGTTCTGAAACGCTTTGCGGTGGAATTTCCACGGGTTAAGGTACAGCTTTTGTCATCTTATACGCTGGATTTGAAAAGAAAACTGGAACAGGGAAAGGTTGATCTGATACTGGGAACCGAAGCACAATGCCCGATAGGTGCTGTAAGTATCGGCATTGCCTGTTTGAACTGGTTTTGTGCCGAGGACGGTCGGGTGTGGAAAAAACAGCCCCTTGCATTGGCCTATGAAAACAATTGCCTGTTTCGCCACTTTGCCGTTGAGGCATTGGACAAGGCGGGTATCGCCTGGGAACTGGTGGTGGATACGCATCAGTCAACCACTGTTGCTGCCAGCGTCAGTGCGGATTTTGCGGTGCACGCCTGTCTGTGCGGCACGGAATCCGCTGATTGGGTTAAGGTACCGGACGAAGCGAACTTGCCAGCACTGCCGGAATTCCAGATAACCATGCAAAAGGGCGGGTCAGCCAATGCGGTTTTAATCGATCGACTTGCAGATCTGATTACAGCGGCTTATGCCAACCAGACGCCTACGGTGCGACCGAAATATTTACATGTGGTTTAAGCTATGATTACGGGCGCGCAAGTTCAGGAATTCCAACGCGACGGGGTTGTGTTACTTAAAAGTGTATTCACCGATTGGGTCGATGTGATGCGCGCAGGTGTGGAACGCAACATGGCAAACCCATCGGAATATGCCTCAGAAAATGCGGTGGGTGCGGGGCAGGGGCGGTTCTTTGACGACTATTGCAATTGGTCGCGTATCCCTGAATTTGAACGCATCGTGCGTGAAAGCCCTGCGGCGGAAATTGCTGCCAAAGCCATGCAATCGAAAACCGCGCAGTTTTTTCATGATCATGTGCTGGTCAAGGAAAGCGGTACACCAAAGCCCACACCGTGGCATGCAGATGGGCCATATTATTTCGTTGACGGGCAGCAGACCGTCAGCATGTGGATGCCGCTTGATCCGGTGAAAGACGCTAGTTTGCGCTTACTGGCTGGCTCGCATAAATGGAAAAAAATGGTACGTCCCGTCAGTTGGGCCGACAACAGTGACTTTTATGATAGTGATGAAGACTGGACACCGGTGCCGGATCCCGATACTGATCCTGCGCATAACCGCATTGTAGAATGGCCAATGGAACCGGGCGATGCGGTGTTGTTTGATTACCGCACCGTTCACGGCGCACGCGGCAACCCAAAAGGCGACCGTCGCCGCGCGCTGTCCCTGCGCTGGGTTGGTGACGATGCACGCTTCGTGGAACGTGCAGGGCGCACCTCGCCACCATACCCCGGCCATGGAATGATTGCAGGGCAACGCTTGCGGGAAGACTGGTTTCCGGTAATTTGGGATAAGGGTTGAACCGTAGGAATGTGCAGGAAGACTGATTATTTGCGTTTGCGAGAATCTGTGAACTTGAAAATTACCAAAAGCTGCGAAAATAGAATAGCTCCCTTTGATTTGTTCCAATAAACCGCCCCTATCCGCACCCGTAGCTCAGCAGGATAGAGCGCTGCCTTGCGAAGCGACATGGTTGTCTAACTCGATGTGGATGTCGTTAGATAAAAAATAGGCGCTTGCATGTTCGCTATAACAGCTTTTCAAAACATAGCTGTTGGCCCGCACTTCCATCTGGAACATAACCAAACCCTTGATTAAATATATCCTGCATTAAACCCTTAAGCCCATCATGCCCATAAATTCCAGAATGGGTTTCCATGCTAATGAAGCGAACTGAGTTGGGTAATGTTTCTTTAAATAAACCAAGCTCCATACCTTCGATATCCATGCCAATAAATGTAGGTTCAGTATTTCTAAGCAATGATAAAAAAGAAACAACTGGTACCAAGATTTGATTTTTTAATTTACGTCTTCCAATGATTGTATGGCCTGCCCAAAATCCATCCCCATGTGACAGTATGACTTTCTCTTCACTGGTTTCTTCGCTGGCAGCACCATGTATGACCGTTGCGCCTGCGAAGCCGTTTTGACGTAAGTTTTGTTTGATTGCGGGTATTAAAATCGGGTTGGCTTCTAAAACAGTAATGTTCTTTGGGGTTACGATTTCAGCTGCAGCACAGGATGTGAATCCAACTCCCCCACCAATATCCAGATAAATATCACTTGGACGGAGATGCTTTTTAAGGGCCCTATACTCGCTTGTCTCATAGTTGTTTCTTGCCATTCTTATAGCAACATTCTCAGTTAGTACTTTATTTGGAACTGTTATTTTCAGTCCCTTAATATTGAAACTATTGTCCATAACTACATCACATTTGTATACAACATGTATTTTAGGGTAAGCGTTCACGTTATTCTAAATCAAGTTTTTATCGCAGCGGCATCTGTCTTCGGAATAATCATAGGCGTATAGGCCCATGGCAATTTTATTGCACTTTTACAGATATTATTTCATCGAGAGTTTTGAAGGTTTTGCTTCCTATGGGTCATCCCCAAAAATAATTTTAAATGGGCTTTAATCATCTTGATTAATACATTATGAAGCAACCTGTAGTTTCATGATGTGGCGAGAATTTGACGAGGACAATTTTGCTTAATTTTGCCATTTTGTAAGCCTTTGATACTCTTTCAATATCGACTGCACCCGTAGCTCAGCTGGATAGAGCGCTGCCCTCCGAAGGCAGAGGTCTCGCGTTCGAATCGCGACGGGTGCACCAAT
>JAJFHZ010000016.1 GCA_021775355.1 Amylibacter sp.
GTTGAGTATATGATGTAAACAGTACCGCTCGTTTGAGGAGCGAAGTCCAGTCCTGTTTAGTGACTTTGATAAATGGTAACTAAGGGCGGAGAGCATGCGTAATTGGGCTGACCCTACACTTTGGTCGAGCTCCCAGTAAGATTACAGAATAACTGTGAACAAGGGAGACTTAGAATGGAATACTATGTTGGACTAGATGTGTCGTTGCGATCATGTGCGCTTTGCATTGTCGATAACAAAGGCAAAGTGCACCTCGAACGAGAACTGCCGTGTGAAATCACTGATATTGTTGAGTGCTTAGTCAGATTTGGCTATCCCATCGAACGCATTGGCTTTGAAGCAGGTGCGATGAGCCAACATTTGTTCTTTGGTTTGCAAGGAGAAGGCTTTGACGTGGTCTGCATGGAGGCAAGACAGGTCAGCGCTGCATTATCTGCAATGCGCAACAAGACCGATAGAACCGACGCTAAAGGTATAGCCCAGATTCTGCGCACAGGTTGGTTCAGCCACGTTCATATGAAGAGCCGTGAGGCTCATGGGATGCGGGCGCTCTTGAGTACCCGCAAGGCACTGCTCAACAAGACGATAGATCTGGCCAATGAAGTTCGCGGGTTGTTGAAGGTATTTGGTATCCGCCTGCCCAAGACCGTGAAGCATGGGACTTTCGATGACGTTGTACGCCCTATGATCGAGATTGATGATGTTCTTGCATATGCTCTGGTGCCCCTGCTCGATGCAAGGGCTGTGCTATATCAGCATTTTCTGGAACTGGACCGGCGGGTCAAACGGGCCGCCAGTCATGATGAGGTCTGTATGCGCATGATGACCGTGCCTGGTGTTGGCCCGATCGTAGCTTTGACCTTTAAGGCTGCAATTGATGATCCCACACGGTTCAAACGGTCGCGCACTGTTGGAGCGCATTTTGGACTAACACCTCGACGATACCAATCAGGGGAACACGATAATCCTGGCCGTATATCAAAGGCAGGGGATCGAGATGTCCGCGCGGCGCTATATGCTGCTGCAAATGCACTGCTCATGCGAACGATGACTGGATCGCAGATCAAATCATGGGGCATGCGACTGATGCGCACCAAAGGTCGCCGCCGTGCGGTTGTCGCCGTTGCCCGCAAACTCGCCGTTCTTCTACACCGTATGTGGATTGACGGCAGCGAATTCCGTCAGGAACAAGTTGGAGGTACGGCATGATCAAGTAACCTACCACCTAACCTGACGGGATCGTCCAATCCGGACGAGGTTCGTGGATGAAGCCGAAAATGTCTGCTGCGCAACTTGAAGCGCGCCGGAAAGCGGGGCTCTCCACTTCCAATCCGACACATGCATGCAGCGGCGCACTTCGAACGCCAAACCAGACTGCGAAGAGAAGCGTGACCCGGATAAACGATCTCAAACGACAAAATAGAAGGAAAAAGAGCTTGACCCAGACACCCAATTAGAGAAGCGGACATTCGTAGTGTTTGGATAAATTTTAGCTCACGGATAAAAGCGGACACTGCGAGTGTTTAATCTGAGAAACTAGAGTTTCAATTTTGAGGCTTTTTAGGGCATTTTCAATCATAATCTACTGACAGATCACGGCCCTAAGCCAAATCCCTACCCGAGCGTAGTGAATGCCGGCAAGCAGCTTGAAGCAAGAAGTTGTGATGTGTACTCTTGAGTAGATAGTAAGTGGTTTGGTTGTCGCTTTAGACCAAATATACGTTTTCCAAAATTTCATGTTTATCGTCTGTCATTTTAAATATGCAATATTTTTTTGATCATGTAATGTTGTTTCTATTCAAAAGGAGATAATCCCGTTTCAGGTACAAAAGAAAAAAATGAAGTATTGGCAGAAACGATTGACGCGATAGGAACAATCGAATTCCTGCCAAACATGCTTGATTACATGCGCATTGATGTTCCGTTTGTTGGGGTTCTTTTGCTGATTGTAGATCACGATAATCGGCCTATTCATATCTACGACACCATCAGGTCTACCTATCGCATGAACTTGGATATGTACATGGATGGGGTCTATGAATTAGACCCGTTCTTTACCCACTTTTGTAAAAACAGAATAATGTCGACGCTACTTATTAGAGATGTTGCACCAGACCGATTTCAGTTAACCGAGTATTATCGGCGTTATTACAAGAACATAGATTTGAAAGATGAAATGGCGATTTTTTCTGATTTAAAAGATGGCCGGTTTCTCTTTTTTTCTATCGGCAGGAGAAGTAAGGAGCCCAAATTCCGAAGAAGTGAACTAAAGGCGATGATACGCAATCAGTCTATTGTATCTGCTCTATGCCATCAACATTTTTCCAAAAACTCATATTCAACCGAAAACCTGACCGGTGGTGATGACAGAAGAATTGAATTTGCGTTGGAACGGTTTGGGGAAGAGGCCTTGAGCCCACGGGAACAGGAAGTCGCACTACATATTCTAAAGGGGTATTCCACAAAGTCCATTGCAAGAGAGCTGAAACTCAGCCCCGAAACAGTAAAAATTCATCGTAAAAATCTCTCTCGGAAACTCAATATGTCCACCCAAAGTGAATTATTTGTTAGCTTTTTGAATGGCTTAAGGTAAATTATCTCCAATAACCTTTTTGGGTTATATACACGTTCCAAAACTCCTGACTAAGATAGCTAATCATCGGCAACAATGTTTGGGGATTCACACTAATGCTGGAGAAAGCCACCAGATCAGCGATTGAAGTACGCTCGACGACTAAGATTTATGGGAATGATCGTGCCAGCGGTGTTGTTGCAGTAGATGATGTATCTCTAGAAATTACCGACAATGAATTCTTTACCCTGCTTGGCCCATCTGGTTGCGGGAAAACTACTTTATTACGACTGATTGCTGGATTTGAACAACCTACGCAGGGAGAGATTCTGCTTTTTGGAGAGCACCTTGAAGGCCTGCCGCCGCACAATCGCTCGGTAAACACCGTCTTTCAGCATTACGCTTTGTTCCCGCATATGACCGTGTCGCAAAACATCTCTTTTGGACTTGAAATGCTCGGGATCGACAAGATAGAAATTCGTAAAACTGTCTCGAGAATGCTTGAACTAGTGCAAATGCCGCAGCTTGCAGACAGAAAGATAAACCAGCTGTCAGGTGGGCAGCA
>JAJFHZ010000017.1 GCA_021775355.1 Amylibacter sp.
CTGACATCCCGGACGGTAGCCATTCTTGGAGTGGTTTTTTGAACCCGCTGATCCGAAATGGGCTATCTCTGGCATGAACCGACAGTCCACAACCGGAAAGTCATTGATTGGTGTGTCAGAACGGCAGCTTTGTCCGCATAGTGGTCATTACCGTACACTAATCAACGCCTACTCTCATAGGGTAAAACTATGTGCTCAATAAGCCCATTCACAGCCCCAATTATGGGCATCGTCGTCAGACGGGGGCCGCGCCCGACCCTCCCCACGGGAGGGCGCATTCTGCACCCACCCTAGTGTCGGGTGCTACGTGTGCGATTGAAATGTTGTAAAAAGCGGATGGCCTATAAGCCGGATTTTGTTCAGGCCGAAGCCGTCGATGACCATTCATCTGGGCGTACCGTTACCGATACGCTCTTGCAACCACCCGAACCTGCTGGGGCTAAAGCGGCCCCGGCCGCAAGCGGCCACGCGGTTCCTACTTGGTTTTGCTTCAGGCGGGGCTTGCCGTACCAGTGATGTTACCATCACCGTGGTGGGCTTTTACCCCACCGTTTCACCTTTTCCCGTCCGAAGACAGGTAGTTTGTTTTCTGTTGCGCTTTCCCTCGGGTTACCCCGGGCGGGCGTTACCCGCCGCCTTTGCTTCATGAAGTCCGGACTTTCCTCACCCCTTGCAAGGTGCAGCCATCCAGCCATCCGCAAAATTGCGTCTAAACCGATGCGCGGAATAGGTCAATGTCCATGCTAAAAAGATGGCATAATACTTGACATCGGACATAGGAAGCCAACCAATATAATATAACGAATTCAAACTGAGGTGAAACATATATTATGTCAGTATACACGCCACTAATGATTGCCACGTTCAAGAAAATATCGACCGCAACATTAACAACCGTCCTGCTTAAAAAGGGTATAAAAAATGTCTGGATTCGCGGCGCGTTTCCGCTTTCAAACGATCAGGAACGTGTGGCAGGCCCTGCCTTTACCCTGCGGTTCATTCCTGCGCGGGAAGATTTGGCAACTCCGGCATCATGGTCTGCGCCAATTTCCACAAGAAGTGCCATTGAGCAAATGCCGGCAGGCTGTATTGCAATAGTTGGTGCCGATGGTTGCACTGATGCCGGCGTTTTTGGTGATATATTATGTCAACGCATGAAACAGCTAAATGTTGCGGCTATGATCACAGATGGTGTTGTAAGGGATATTGATGGTGTATTACAAACAAAGCTCGGCATATGGGCAGCGGGAACATCAGCACCGCCTTCTGTTGCTGGGCTGACATTTATAAACTGGCAAGAACCAATTGGCTGTGGCGGGGTCGCGATTATGCCAAACGATCTTATCGTTGCAGATAAGGATGGTGCGGTCATTGTGCCGGTAAATCTTGTATCCGAAGTTCTTGAAATATCAATTGAACAAGAAAAACTAGAGGCGTGGATCATGGATAAGGTTAGGCAGGGCGCTTCTTTACCTGGTCTTTACCCACCAAATGAAGCGAATAAACGTCGCTATGAGGACGCCAAAAAATAGTTTTCTCATAACCCTAAGTTTGTAGTGCAATTACCCCATACGGAAGCAGATTATCTGCAAGGCCATCTGTCCGCCAATAGTTTCATCACCCCGATATCCACAGCATCCAATTCACCCGTTTTATACGGCATAAACCGCATCCGAAACGCCGACAGCAAAGCATCCCTGTCACCACAGCGATAACCGAACGCGCCTGCGTAGACCAAAAAATCAATCCAAGATCCGTTAATCATCTGGGCCTCGTCAGGCCAAACCGAAAAGCCACCCAACGCCAAACGCCGCCAATCAAACCGCGGCCCCGGATCAAACTTGCGTGCAGGTGCCATATCCGAATGCCCGATGATCCGGGCCGCAGGGATTGCCCACCTGTCTTGAATATCCCCCAACAGCCTTTCCAGCGCATCCATTTGCACGGCAGGAAACGGTGCACAGCCAGTATTGGCCAGCTCTATCCCGATAGAATGAGAGTTCACATCCGTCACATCCCCCCAAGCCCCCGCACCTGCGTGCCAGGCCCGCATACTTTCGTCAACCAGATGGACAATATCGCCTTGTTCAGAAATCAGGTAATGTGCCGAAACTTCTACCACACTATCACACAATCGCGCACAAGCGGCATCCGCCGTTTCCATAGCCGTATAGTGGATCACAACCATATCGGGTGGTAAACCATGTCGTCTGGGGCCGAAATTCGGGGATTTAATCAGTGTAATATCTGGCGCAGCCCCCGCCACTTATTGCCCGATCATTGAACGATAAATCGCAGGCGACCAGTTACAGGCATAGCCATCCCCGTCGGGGTCGACACCTCGTGCATCTCTTTGCGGTCCACCGCTTCTTAGAAAAGCCAGCTGCGCTTCATCCGCGGAAATATAATTCGCGCATCTCTTTTTGCCCCGCAAGCCACCCAAAGGCAGGCGTTTGTATATTTTATTTCCAACCGGGTTACTTTGTGCCAAAGCGTATTTCGCCAAATTGATCCCTGCCCCGCGCCTAGGCGTCGCGCCCGGCTGCACAATCTCGTAATTGCTTTTCAATTCATCAAGTTTTGCAGCATCCGACGCAATGGTCTCACGTGATTTCACTGCTCCGAAATCCTGACTGTCGGATATAAAACCATCACCCTCGGTCGAGCTTTTGGTCTTTTTCGGTTTAGCCTGCACCACATCCACCGTAGCAGTATCCACTGTATCCACCGTGGCAGTACCCACTGTCGCATCCGCAGGCGGACGCACGGTTTGGGGTTGGTTTTCAGCCTGCTTCAGCCGATTTTCTTCCGCTGTACGTTCCAATGCGGCAGGATCGGGCGTAATCTGGTCAAAATACTGATCCCCGTCATTAGGCTGTGTTGATGTACAACCTGCCAGAACAGCCGCTAGAAGAGATACTCCAAAATAATACCGCATAATAAACCTATCTGTTTTTAAAATATTTAACCTTCTATATTGTGGTTTGAAAGTAAAATCTGCGTAAGGCTTCATCAGATAAGCAATATTCGGCACAAGAGCTGTTCATGACCTATAAAAAATGGAAATTTGTCCCAGTTAGGGCATCTTTTAACTTATTGTTTTATACTATTTATTATTCATTTGGCACATAACTGCCGTCAGGGCCATGCACTTCTTGACCGGTCAACGGTGGATTGAATACACAGACCAGCCGCATATCACCGCCAATGGCCTGAACACAGTGTCGATCATTCTTATCCAACGCGTAGAGCACAAACGGTTCAAGCAGGTGTTTGGAGCCATCATTCAGGTTCTCGATCTCGCCTTTGCCTGCAATACAATAACAAGCTTCCAAGTGATGCTTGTATTCCAGCTCAAGCATAGCGCCTTCTTTTATAAGCGTGTCCGTCATCGAAAAACCCATGCCATCCGAAGCCAACAAAAGCCTGCGGCTGTTCCATCCTGGGCCGGAAACATCGCGGTCCGTTCCTAAAATTTCAGTCAATGCTGTTACGATCATAGTATCGGCCGCCTACCACCACTTATTCGGCTTGGAGGAAAATCCGGCAGATTGTTCCAGTGCATAGGCGATATTCAGCATATCGCCCTCTTCCCAAGGTCGCCCGATCAGTTGCAACCCAAGCGGCAGGTTTTGTGCATCCAACCCCGTCGGCACCGCAACACCCGGCAATCCTGCCAAGTTTACCGTCACGGTAAACACATCGTTCAGATACATCTTGATTGGGTCCGCATCAGCCATTTCGCCCAAACCAAAGGCCGCAGACGGCGTGGCAGGAGTCAGGATCGCGTCCACACCTGCCGCAAATACATCATCAAAGTCTTTCTTGATCAATGTGCGCACACGTTGGGCACGGCGGTAATACGCGTCATAGAACCCTGCAGACAAAACATAAGTCCCGATCATCACACGGCGTTGTACTTCGGCCCCGAAACCTTCGGCGCGCGTGCGCATATACATCTCGTCAATACCGTCACCCGCTTCCAGTGTTGCGCGGTGCCCGTAGCGCACCCCGTCATAACGGGCCAGATTGGACGATGCTTCCGCAGGAGCCAGAACATAATAAGCAGGCAACGCGTATTTGGTGTGCGGCAAAGACACGTCAACCATTTCAGCCCCTGCACTTTTAAGCATATCCGCGCCGTCGGCCCAAAATTTTTCAATCTCGGCGGGCATACCTTCAAGGTGATATTCTTTGGGTATACCGATTTTTTTACCCTTGATGTCGCCCGTTAGCATGGCCTCAAAGTTGGGCACCGCAAAATCAGCACTTGTACTGTCTTTCGCATCATGGCCCGACATGGCTTCAAGCATAATCGCACTATCACGCACGGTTTTGGTCATCGGTCCAGCCTGATCAAGCGACGATGCGAACGCCACCACACCCCAGCGCGAACAGCGACCATACGTTGGTTTCACGCCGACAATGCCGGTAAAGGCCGCAGGTTGGCGAATGGAACCGCCTGTATCCGTTCCGGTTGCCCCCAGACACAAGTCCGCCGCAACCGCAGCCGCAGACCCGCCTGAAGAGCCGCCGGGCGTCAAAGGCGTGTTCGACCCTTCACGTTGCCAAGGGCTGACTACGGAACCATAGGCAGAGGTTTCATTCGAAGACCCCATGGCGAACTCATCCATGTTCAGCTTACCCAACATCACCGCACCTGCATCCCACAGATTTGTGGTTACAGTGCTTTCGTATTCGGGTTTGAAGCCCGCCAGAATATTGGAACCCGCTTGGGATTGCACGCCTTTGGTGCAAAACAAATCTTTAATCCCCAACGGAATGCCGCACATGTCAGGTGCCGCGCCTGCTGCAATCCGCGCATCTGCAGCGGCAGCCTGCGTCAAAGCAATTTCCGGCGTTTTCGCACAATAAGCATTCAGCGCATCGGCCGCATCAATCGCATCCAGACAACTTTGCGTCAGTTCGACCGAAGTGATGTCTTTGGCACGCATTTTATCACGTGCTTCCGTTATCGTCAGTTTCGACAGGTTAGACATATCGCTTACTCCACCACTTTCGGCACCGCGAAAAAGCCCTCGCGGCTATCGGGCGCGTTCGACAGGATTTGCGTCTGCATATTACCGTCCGTGACCACATCATCGCGGCGTTTCAAATCCATTGGTGACACTGATGTCATCGGTTCAACCCCGTCCACATCCACCTCATTCAACTGTTCCATAAAGCCCAAGATACCCGAAAGCTCACCCGCCAGATTTTCCAGCTGATCTTCCTCTACCCTGATACGGGCCAAATGCGCCACGCGTCGTGCTGTGTCTTTATCGATCGACATTTTTCAAGCCGCCCTGCTGTTTGATATATCGGGGAAAGCTTTAGCGATGTGTGAGGTGGTTCGCAAGTCGGGTTTCGGGGGAAATTGCAAGTAGGTTAAGGTTTTTCGCTATATGACGGTTTCTTGTAGAAAACTATATTTTTCAATATTACATAAATATTCCGACAGAGCGCACCGCAACCGTATAATATCAATCAGCCCATGCAAAAATTTGACACAAGCAAAAAATGCAATAGATTTTATGAACCCAACTCGGAGAAAAATAATGCTTTCACGACGTGATTTTTTACAAACGACAACTGCCGCTGCTGGTACCATTACCGTATTGCCATATGTCGCTATGGCAGGTAACCAAACCATGAGTTTTGCCAATGGTGCTGTCAAAGTGACCCCGATTTCACACGCCTCGGTTGTTCTGGAAACCTCTATGGGCGTAATTTACGCCGATCCAGTGGGTGACCCCGCGCAATATGCAAGCTTGCCACCAGCAGATTTAGTATTGATCACCCACCACCACGGCGACCACCTAAACAACGATACACTAGCAGCCGTATTGAACGATAAAACAACCTTAATCTCTAACAAAGGTGCGCGCGATAAGATGAGCGCCGATTTGGCAGCACGTGCGCAAGTTATCGCAAACACTCAGACAACCAGCTTTGGTGATATCGGGGTTGAGGCAATTGCCGCCTATAACACCACCGAAGGCCGATTGAAATTCCACCCACAGGGGCGTGACAATGGCTATGTGTTGAACATCGGTGACACGCGTGTCTATCTGTCGGCTGATACCGAAGATGTACCGGAAATGCGTGCGCTTAAAGACATCGATGTCGCCTTTTTATGTATGAACCTGCCTTACACAATGGACATCAAAGCGGCCGCAAGCGCTGTGGCCGCGTTTAAACCATCAGTCGTTATCCCCTACCACTACCGTGGCAAAGATGGCGGCACACAAGACCCCAAAGCCTTTGCCGCAATGCTGGACAGCGCCATTCAAGTCGTGCAAGGCAACTGGTACGGTAAGGGCAAAGGAATGATATAAGGCTTTTCTTGGGTTATCCAAATCAGAACGCCCCGAAGCAAACCAAGGGGCGTTTTTGTCACCTATTTGAAAATTGATTTTGGTTGCTTTGTTCCGCATAGCAGCCATTCATCCTAATATAATCAATCTCACTACTGCCCCCGCAGCCCCGCGAAAAACACCCGCAGCACCTCGGCACACGCAGCCTCATCAATCCCGTCATAAACCTCCGGCATATGGTGGCATTGCGCGTGAGTGAAAATCTTTGGTCCTTGCGCCACCCCGCCCGATTTTGGGTCGGACGCACCGTAATACAATCGTGCGATGCGGGCATTCGATATTGCGGCAGCACACATCGGGCAAGGTTCCAGCGTTACATACATATCGCATCCCGTTAACCGTTCCTGCCCCAAAGCGGCACAGGCCGCACGAATGGCCAGCATTTCGGCATGTGCCGTGGGGTCGCGCAATTCGCGCGTCCGGTTCCCTGCTTGCGCAATGACTTGCCCCTTTGACACGACAACAGCGCCCACCGGCACCTCACCGCGGGCAGCGGCAGCAGACGCCTCTTGCAGGGCAATATCCATATAGCTGTTAAATTGGGTCATTCTGCTTTGTTGCGTTAAATCCGCATTATTTCAACCCTGAACCGTTGGACAAGCTCCGATCATCAGTATACTGCACCCCCATGTCTATGGAAAATCAAACAGGCGATCGCATCGCAAAATTCTTGGCCCGCGCAGGTGTCGCGTCGCGTCGCGAGATCGAACGTATGATCGCAGCCGGTCGCGTTACATTGAATGGCATCGTACTGGACACGCCTGCGGTGAAAGTTACCGAGGCGGATACAATTACCGTTGATGGCAATCCCATAGGTGCGCCCGAAAAATTGCGGGTTTGGCGTTATTACAAACCAAATGGGCTGGTGACATCGGACAGTGACGAAAAAGGACGACGTACGATTTTTGACGCCCTGCCCGACACTATGCCTCGTGTGATGACCGTGGGACGTCTGGATCTGAATTCAGAAGGTCTGCTGTTGCTGACCAACGATGGTGAATTGAAACGCAAACTGGAACTACCCGCAACAGGCTGGGTGCGTAAATACCGTGTGCGGGTCAAAGGTTACCCGACAGATGAATTGTTTGAACCCCTGCGCCGTGGCATTACCGTTGACGGCGAAACTTTCCGCCCGATGGCCGTGACGATAGATCGCCAACAAGGGGCCAATGCATGGTTGACGGTTGGGATTACAGAAGGAAAGAACCGCGAAATCCGCCGCGCGATGAACGCAGTTGAGCTATCCGTGAACCGCTTGATCCGCACCTCTTACGGGCCGTTTCAATTGCTGACACTGGAACCGGGTGACGTGGAAGAGATCAGGATGAAAGTGCTGCGTGATCAGCTGGGGCTGGATAATCAGGCAGAGCAAGTACAGGGGCAAAAGTCCCGAACCATACAAAAAAGCGCAAAAAGCAAACGGCCACCCAAAAGGCGCAATTAACGTTCAGTTGCGAACACGGGGTTTTACCCGACGTTCAGATTGCCGGCCATTTCACGACCATCAGGCCCGGCAATCATTTCAAATTCGATGGCTTGGCCCTCTGCCAGCCCTTCAAGGCCCGCTTCTTTGACGGCGGAAACATGCACAAACACATCCTTGTCGCCCTCAGCGGGTTCAATAAACCCAAAGCCTTTTTGCTGATTGAACCATTTCACTTTACCTTGCGGCACAGTCTTCTTCCTTCTTATTTGCGGCCATATCCGGCCCTAACGCAGATCAACCCTGCGTTGCCCTTACGTTACCCTATAATCTGATTCTTTCAAAATTGAGATTTTGTGAAGGCAGAGGTTAGTAAATAGCCCACCCGATTTATAGCGCACCAAAAGGTTTTGTCTTTTTGATTTCGCTCAGTGGCTAGGTTTTTCAGAACAGAAAAGTGAACGGAGCCCTAAGATTGCAGTTAGCTAGCGAACTTTCAGAAAAATTAGGCAAATGGCAGGATTGCCAGACAAAGCGGATGTCTGCAGGCGCGGGAGCAAAGGTCATTATAGTCGATGATCTCGCCTACATAACCACAACCCATAAAACATGAATGGCCATGTAGATCACAATCATAGAACCAATAGTGTAAAATGTTGCTCTGACTTCGTGGGTTTGCTTCGTCGTATATGCTAAAAAATGCGCCAAACGTGCCAAAACAAAACCAAACATCAGAACCTGTGCCACCCATACCGCCGGATCGACAACAACGAATAGCAAACCAACGGCCAGAAAAGCTGGAATGTTCTCAAGATCGTTGCGGTGCATCCGGCGCGAACGATCAACGTAATCATTAACCTCAAGCTGAGTGGGGTTGGGGTTTTTGTTGATCAAACCCTTTTGCAGATCCTCAGGGCTGGCCAAACCTGAATCACTTTTCAGCATCCGATAAACTGTCATCCAACCTTGCGCCATGACTTTCACAACCATAAGCGCAGCGGCGATTACGTAGGTTTCGAAGACCACATTTTCCAAGGTAAACAGATTCATCTTGCCCCTCATGACTGTAGCCGACTTTAGCCAGACTTCCGAGAATATAGAAAAGACTACACGTCAAAAAACAATTGCGCAAATATCACCCAGCAATGTCAATTTTAGGCACATCCCGTCATCCGACTATTTTGATCAGATTGTCGCTTTTCAATCATCGCCCCAAAAAACAAAACCTTTTGATATTTCACCTCGCCGCCATCTCGGTTGCCGTGCGCAGGGCGGCCAGTCGCACCTCTTGCACCAGTGCAGACGCGGGTAAGGTCCGTGCCAAAATCATCCCGCCTATGCAAAGTGCCGCCATCGACAACGCTTTTTGCCGGGCCTTATCATCCTGCCCTTCCAACCCGCTTTCAAACAGCCAGACCATTGCTTCCAGCAATTCCTGATAAGATGCCTGCACTTCGGGGTTGGCCCGCGCGATATCCGACGGTAGGGCAATCATCGGGCATTGGCCGTCCAGATCACCCAGATGTTCGGGTGACAGGTAGCCCGCGATCATCTGGCGGGCCATATCGGGGTCGGGGTTCGTCGGGTCAACGCCCGCATCCGCCCGCCATTGTGCCCCGCGCCCCATCAGAAAGCTGGACACGGCCGCACCATATAGCGCTTCTTTGCTTTTGAAGTGATTGTAAAACCCGCCCCGCGTCAAGCCTGCGTTTTGCATCACCATATCAATGGTGACATCCTGAAACCCGTGTCTATTAAACAAAATGCGCGCACTTTCCACAATCTTTTCCCGCGTCTTTTGCTTGTGTTCACTGCTGTATGGCATGGCTCATCTCCTTATTTTCCAACTTTTCTATCAGAAATTTAAATATGTTTTTTAACATATTTAGAGAAGTGCTATAAACGAAGTTCCAACCCTGAACATAAAACAAGGATTATACGTATGCCAAAATTTCTACTCGCCTATCACGGCGGCCACAATTTCAAATCCAAAGAAGAAGGTATGGAACATATGGCCAAATGGCAGGCCTGGAGTGCGGGACTTGGTGACGCGGTTATTGACCCCGGCATGCCCGTTGGACCGTCAAAAACAGTTAGTGCAAACGGGATTGCCGATGATGGCGGGCCGAACCCCTTGTCGGGTATTACCGTTCTGCAAGCCGACACAATAGAAGCTGCGTGTGAAATGGCAAAAGCTTGCCCGCATGTGGATATCGGCGGCACAATAGAAGTGGCACAAGCCATGGACATGGAAATGTAATAGCATGCCACCCCTTGGCACAGCCATTGGGGTGGCAACGGCCTACGAAAGGGAAACCCATGAGTTATGAGCTGGCCGTCAACGCAATTTTGCAACATGACAGCGTTGAGATGTCCACCATGATGAAAACCCCGTGCCTACGTTACAAGGGCAGCTTTCTGGCTATGATGTTTGACAAGGAAGACGCGCTGATCATCAAAGTTGCCCCCGAACGGGTGAATGAATTGATCGCTTCGGGTGAGGGTTTGGAATTCAATTTCACAAAAAAACGCTTCAAGG
This sequence comes from Amylibacter sp., assembly GCA_021775355.1. Classification (GTDB taxonomy): domain Bacteria; phylum Pseudomonadota; class Alphaproteobacteria; order Rhodobacterales; family Rhodobacteraceae; genus Amylibacter. The sequence continues at coordinate 10,340 of JAJFHZ010000017.1, forward strand.
AATGGGTGCTGATCCCATTGGAATTTCAGGACGATTACATGGGCTACATCAATGAGGCATTGGTTTATGCAAAAGATAAGCGGAACGACAAGACCGACTAAGGTTCAATAATACCAGCAATCAGCTCGCCAATAGCCCGGCTGGCTTTAATCGAAGGGTGGATCATATCCACCCCGTGATAGGTACGGTCACCAAAAGGTACCAAATCTGCCAAAGACAGAAAATAGACACCCTCATCTTTTTGGGCAAAGGTATCAATTCTACGTTCCAGCTCATCACCTTCGTTCCTGCAATGATCGATTATGGAACCAACGCCCGGACTGCGCAGATAACCAACATAAATCACCTGCGCCCCGCTTCCGCGCAGTTTTGAAATCAGTTTGGGTATTGCACCGGTTTGCCCACCATCCGAAATTAATCTGTTGATTTTTCTGTTGCATAGAATGCAACCGCAGCCAAGCCATAGATCGTTGCCACCACCATTCAGTATAACCCAATCCCAATCGCCTGCTTTATATTGCTTTGAAATACTCATCCCCATGCTGCCTGAAATCGGCAGGCTATATAAAATACGCGCACCCATTACGGACCGGTCAATAACCGGCTTGTCCAGTTTATCTTCGACCGAGTTAGTAATGGATTTATTCGAAATCCGGTGTGACGCCAACAACGAATCCCCTATCGCAAGTATTTTGGGGTTATCGTCGCGCGAAACGGATTCGGCACAACCCAACAGAAAAAATGGCAATATTATTAGCCGTAAAATATGGTATTTCATTACTTTGTTCCTACTGGTTACATGAAATCGCCTAGGTTGTGGCATGATACCCCCATTATCATAATAAGCGATTAACATGTCTTTTGTACAAGCCCAATCCTTTATTCCACTTCAAAACAAATTTATGTGATTGCCCAGTTGCACCGATCGAAGGAAGCCCCTATTTCTGTATCTAACAAACAGGGGCTGGGCAAATGGCTGATCTATTTACTTTCGAAAATCTGGGCAATCTGACAATTTTGATCTTTTTGCAAGCGGTCCTTGGGTTTGACAACCTTTTGTACATCTCGATTGAATCGCAACGCGCACCTGCCGATAAACAAAAAGCCGTGCGTTTCTGGGGCATCATCATCGCGGTCGGCCTACGCATCGTGCTGCTTTTCGTCATGATCCACCTGATTGATGCACTTGCCGCACCGTTTTACCATTTCAACTGGCCGGGAGTGCTAGAAGGGGCCGTGAACTTTTCAACCGTGATTTTTATCGTTGGCGGTATTTTTCTGATGTACACGGCATTCAAGGAAATCGCGCATATGCTGTCGATTGATCACCTTGAACATGACATGTCGGGTGGCGGGGCCAGCAAATCGGCGTTTCAGGCGATTACGCTTATTGTGATGATGAACCTGATTTTCAGCTTTGACTCGATCCTGTCCGCCATTGCGATCACAGATGTTTTCATCATTTTGGCCATCGCCATTCTGGCCTCGGGCATTGCCATGCTGGTTCTGGCCGACGGGGTAACAGAGTTCCTGAAACGCAACCGGATGTATGAGGTTCTGGGCCTGTTCATCTTGTTGATCGTCGGCGTGGTTTTACTGGGTGAAGCCGGGCCTGCGGCTGCACATGCGATGCATGATGATACGCTGAAAATCAAGGTTTTCGGGCATGAGATCATCCCGATGTCCAAATCTACCTTCTACTTCTCGGTCATTGTGCTGGTCATCGTGGAACTGGTGCAAACCGGTTATCAACGTAAATTGGCGGCGGAACGTACCGTTGAACAGGCCGAAGATGCGTAAAACGAGTCGAAAGCACCAACAAAAGCTTTTCTGATTTGGCTCTAGTAACAAACATGTTCCCCCCTTATATTGTCATTATGAACAAATAAACTTGGGGGTTTGATGTCTGCCACATCACTACAATGGATCGCTTATTTTATTCTGGTTGCCATCATCTGGGTGGTTGCAGCCGGTGCCTATAGCGGGTCTTTGTGATGGCTAAACGCTATGGCGGCAAGTTCAGCCCTGAAGGTGCGCCTGACAATGCACCCGATGCGGCAGCGTTGACCAACAGGTTTCGCGGCAAGAAAGCCTATAATTCCAATATTCGTGCCAAATTGCTGTTTTTGATCCCTTTACCATTGTTGTTTTCCGGTATCGGCGAACTAAAGGCAGGCAACGGGAACGGCATGATCTTTGAATGGGGCGCGTTGGCCGCGTTGCTACTGGCCGCGTGGTTACTGCGCGACGGTTTGCAGGCCGAAGAGGCTTATAATACGCGCAAAGTGGCCCGTCCGCCCGCTATCCCGCGCAAAATATTCGCGTCTGTCCTGACGGGTGCAGGCGTGGCATTGGCCGCATTTGGCGGGGCCCATGTAGCCTTATTTTCCAGCCTTGTTTTCGGGGCTGCTGCAACAATTGCCCACGGTCTTAGCTTTGGCATTGATCCTTTGCGCAGCAAAGGCATGGAAGGCTTTGACGAATTTGAAACCGACCGCGTGGCCAAAGCCGTGGATCGGGCGGAAAAACTGTTGGCTGAAACCATATCCGCGTCAAAGCGTTTCAATGATCGCACCCTTGAAGGCCGCATTGAAAGCCTGGCTTCCGCCGCTCGCGATATGTTTCGCACAGTGGAAGAGGACCCGCGAGATTTGGCACGTGCCCGCAAGTTCATGGGGGTTTATCTAAAGGGTGCGCGTGATGCGACCATCAAGTTTGCCGATCTTTATGCCCGCAACCGCGATCCTGCGGCACGCGAGGATTATGAAGCCCTGCTAAGTGATTTGGAACAAAGTTTCGCCGATCACCGTGATGTATTGCTTCTGGATGACCGCAGTGATTTGGATGTTGAAATTGAAGTTCTACGAGACAGACTGAAACAAGAGGGCGTAAGCGCCAAACGATAGGAGATATGACATGTCAGACGATGCCCGCAAAAAGGCCGAAACAACCCTGAAAGAAGTCGAAAAAGTGACAGCTGCCGTTCTGCCGGAACCCAAGGGCGATCTGATTGTCGTGTCCGAAGTGAAGCCTGGTCAGAAAAAGGTGATCAAGGCACGGATGGCTGAAATAGATATCTCCAACACCCAATCGATCATCGAATTCGGCACCAAAGCACAATCGGAATTACAAGCCATCAGTCAAGAAATGTTGGCAGGTGTGCGTAACAAAGATGCCGGGCCTGCCGGTGACAGTTTGCGCGATATGGTCAGTTCTATTCGCGGCTTTTCCGTGGACGAGTTGAACCCCAATCGTCGTCGTAGCTGGTGGGAACGCCTGTTGGGCCGTGCGGCCCCCGTTGCGAAATTCATGGCCCAGTACGAAACCGTGCAAAACCAGATTGACATGATCACCGATGACTTGCTGGATCACGAACATGTTCTGCTGAAAGACATCAAATCGCTGGATAAGCTTTACGGTAAAACCTTGGCCTTTTATGACGAGTTGGCCCTTTATATTGCCGCGGGCGAAGAAAAGATCAAAGAATTGGACACAAAAACCATTCCCGCCAAAGAAAAACAGGTTGAGAATGCGCCCAAGGACAAAGGTGTGATCAAAGCGCAGGAATTGCGCGACATGCGTTCGGCGCGCGATGATCTGGAACGCCGTGTGCACGATCTGAAACTGACCCGCCAAGTGACGATGCAATCCCTGCCCTCTATTCGTCTGGTGCAGGAAAACGATAAGTCCCTTGTCACCAAGATCAATTCGACGCTTGTGAACACCGTACCACTTTGGGAAACCCAGCTGGCACAAGCGGTCACTATACATCGTTCGCGCGAAGCCGCCGAAGTGGTCAAAGAAGCCACTGATTTGACCAATGAATTGCTGGAAAGCAACGCGGAAAACCTACAAGTTGCCAATCGCGAAGTGCGCAAACAAATGGAACGTTCTGTGTTTGACATCGACAGTATCCGCAAAGCCAATCAGTATCTGATCGATACCATTGAAGAAAGTTTGGCTATTGCAGATGAAGGCAAAGCCAAACGCGCGGATGCGGAAAAAGAACTGGAGGTTCTGGAAAGTAAGCTAAAGGAAACTTTAGCAGCTGCAAAAGCCCCGGCAAAACCCAAAGCAGCCAACGGCTGAAAGTAGCATATTTGGAACGCAGCCCTTGCAGCGTTCCAAAATTGCGTCATAGTCTATTCATGCGTTTCATAATACTCATTTTCAGCATTTTTATCGGCTTTTCCGCCTGTGCACCATTGCCAGAAATCGACAAGCCAAAACCAAGGCCTGCAGAACTTGCCCCCACCGGCCCTTCGGTGGAAAGTCAGCAGGACGCTGCTTATTACGCAAGCGTGCAAGCCCGGTTGTTGGCACAGGGACGATTGCGTCAGGAACTGACCCCAAGTGACGCGCCTTTTACGGCTGGTAATCTGGTGAAAAACTTCGAACGCATCGCCCTGTTTGAAGAATATGCCGTGCGCAACGGACGGTATATCGAACAACAAACCCCCAGCAGCCTGCGGCGGTGGGAACGCCCTATTTTGATCGGTTTGAATTTCGGCCCGTCAGTCGCCAAAGAGCTGCGTAAAGCAGATACTGCTTACGTGCGCAGCTTTGCCAAACGTTTATCCCGATTATCCGGTCTGGATATTCGACTGACCGATGCCGGGCGCGCCAATTTTTCGTTGTTGTTTCTCAACAAAGACGAACAACGCGATTATACCCAGAAACTTGTCGGTAAAGTCGATTTTTTAAGCCCGCCAATCGTAAATGAAATCGAAAACAGCCCACGCGGTATTTATTGCACGGCCTATTCCGTTTACACGATCAATGAAACCAATCCCGTTGCCGGTTTCAGAGGCGCAATTATCCTGATCAAGGGCGAACATCGCGATCTGATGCGAAAATCCTGTATCCAAGAAGAAATGGCACAGGCTTTGGGCCTGACAAATGACAGCCCCAGAGCCCGGCCTTCTATTTTCAATGATGATGAAGAATTTGCACTGATGACACGCCACGACGAATTGTTGTTGCGTATGCTTTATGATCCACGCCTAAAAATAGGCATGACCCTCAAAACAGCACATCCGATCATTCAACAAATAGCACAAGAGCTGGTGCCTGCGGGCCAAAGCTAAAAAGGAGACACCTTATGGGTATTCTGGATTTTCTAACTGGCGAATTTATCGACGTCATTCACTGGACGGACGACACAGACGACACACTTGTCTGGCGGTTTGAACGCGAAGATCACGAGATTAAATACGGTGCCAAACTAACCGTGCGTGAGGGGCAAGCCGCCGTATTGATCCATGAAGGCCAGCTGGCCGATGTGTTCACGCCGGGGCTTTATATGTTGGAAACCAACAACATGCCGATCCTGACAACACTGCAACATTGGGATCACGGTTTTGAAAGCCCGTTCAAGACTGAAATTTACTTTATCAATACAACCCGTTTTCAGGATCTGAAGTGGGGTACGAAAAACCCGGTAATTGTACGCGACCCGGAATTCGGCCCATTGCGTATTCGCGCCTATGGTACTTATGAAGTAAAGGTGTCTGATCCGGCCCTTTTCATGACAGAAATTGTCGGCACCGACGGCGAGTTCACCATGGATGAGATTTCTTACGCAATTCGCAACATCATCGTATCGCGCTTCTCTGCCGCCATTGCAGCAAGCGGCATACCGATACTGGATATGGCTGCCAACACGCCTGATCTGGGTAAGCTTCTGGTCACGCACATTGCACCCCAGATTGCAGAATTCGGTCTGGAAATTCCCAACCTTTATATCGAAAACATCTCGATGCCTGAAGCGGTTGAAGCCGCACTTGATAAACGCACCTCCATGGGGCTTGCCGGTGATTTGGGCAGCTTCACCCAATATTCGGCAGCAGAAGCGATGACACAGGCTGCAAGCAACCCGAACGGTGGCGGCGGCATGGGTGCAGGCCTTGGCATGGGGATGGGCATGGCAATGGCCGGAAGCATGCAAAATGCAGGACCGTGGGGTGCACGCCCGACTGCGGCTGCCCCGCAAACACCGCCGCCACCACCCGCAATAGAACGGGTTTGGCACATCGCGGATAAAGGCAAAACCACAGGGCCTTTTTCCAAAGCTAATCTGGGGCGAATGGCAGCCGACGGCAGTCTGAAACGCGATACATATGTCTGGGCAGTCGGTCTGGATGGATGGAAGTTTGCGGGTGACATTGACGAGCTGGCCCAACTGTTCACCATTGCACCACCCCCACCGCCAAAAGGCTAAACCCTATGGCGGCCAAGGTCGAAGAACATAAGTTTCCCTGTAATACATGTGGGTCTGATCTGCGCTACAGTCCCGGAACTGCTGTGATGGAATGTGGCCATTGCGGCTCCACGCAACAGATCACCAACCGCGGCGGCTGGCGCGGGCAATCAATCCGCGAAATGGATTTTCGCAAAGCAGTGAAAGATCAATTGCCCGCGTTCGAAATGGAAGAACTGCATACGATTTCTTGTGAAAATTGCGGTGCGCATGTGGAGTTTGAACCCAATACCCACGCTGCCGAATGCCCATTTTGTGCAACCCCCGTTGTGACGGATACCGGCATGGATCGGCAAATCAAGCCCAAAGCGCTGTTACCGTTTGCGCTGTCTGAAAAAGAAGCCCGCAGCAAAATGACCGACTGGTTGGGCCGACTTTGGTTTGCACCGAATGGCTTGCAGGATTACGCCCGCAAAGGTCGTAAAATGCAGGGCATCTATGTACCCTACTGGACATATGATGCGCAAACCGCAACCGATTACACCGGGCAGCGCGGCACGGTTTATTATGTCACAAAGCGCGTGACAGTTACCGTAAACGGGAAACGTCAAACCCAAATGCGCCAAGTGCCAAAGGTACGTTGGTCGCCGGCACGGGGCCACGTGTCACGGTTTTTCGACGATGTTCTGGTGCTTGGATCGAACAGTCTTCCGAAACAATATACCGATGCGCTGGCACCGTGGGATCTGTCTGAAATGGAACCTTATCGCCCTGAATATTTGGCAGGGTTCCGTGCCGAAAGTTACACGGTTGGGCTGGATGAAAGCTATACGGAAGCCCGCGCATACATGAACCGTATGATCGTACGCGATGTAAAGTTTGACATTGGCGGCGACCGCCAAAGGATCAATTCACTGGATACCGATGTAGGTATATTGACCTTCAAACACATCTTGTTGCCGGTTTGGTTGGCCGCTTATAAATATCGCGGCAAGACTTATCGCTTCGTGGTCAACGGGCGTACGGGAAAAGTACAGGGCGCGCGACCCTATTCAGTCTGGAAAATCAGCTTTGCCGTCACTTTGGCCCTGCTTGCAGCGGCTGCCATTGGCTATATGGTGGCCACCAGCAACACAAGCTATTAGGAGGTTGCGCTAATGATCCCGATACGTGATCACAACCCGTCAAAAACACGCCCCGTCGTGACGTGGAGCCTGATCACGTTCAATATTTTCATCTTCGCCTTATATTTTCCGATGATGAATGAACCATCTATTGCATCTTTCTTTGATAATTGGGCGATGATCCCCGCCAAAGTCAGTGCAGGAAGCAGCTACCACACCGCATTAACTTCAATGTTCTTACATGGCGGCATCATGCACCTTGCGGGTAACATGTTGTTTTTGTGGATATTTGGCGACAATGTTGAAGATATAATGGGTCGGATCCCGTTCCTGATATTTTATCTGGCCTGCGGATTGGGTGCAGCGGTGCTGCATGTTTGGTCGGCTCCGCTTTCAAACCTGCCTATGGTCGGTGCATCAGGTGCCATTGCAGGCGTTCTGGGGGCTTATTTACTGCTTTACCCCAAGGCCAGAGTCGATGTGGCCCTGATCCTGATCATCATCGTGCGTATGTTCACATTCCCCGCATGGATGGTGTTAAGCGTGTGGATGATCATACAGGTTTTTGGTGGTTTAGTAACGGCCACATCAGGGGGGGGCATTGCTTATTGGGCGCATATCGGTGGCTTCGTCATCGGGATTATGTTAACATTTCCCCTGTGGCTATATCTGGGCGGTACGGGGTTCTGGCGGACACGCGATTTTCGCCCGCCACATGATCCGACATCGTTTGCCACACACATATCAACCATCCCCATTGTCAAAAGGAAGAAACGATGAATGACCCACAAAAACTAACCTGCCATTGTGGTGCCGTTGAATTGCGCGTAACGCTGAAAGACGGGCTGAAAACCGCACGGCGTTGCAATTGTTCGTTCTGCCGTCGTCGCGGGGCAATTGCCGCCACGGCTGAATTCCCCAATGGAGTCACAATAGTCAAAGGCGCCGATAAACTGACACTTTATCAATGGGGTACCGGGGCTGCAAAACACTATTTTTGTGCGACATGCGGAATTTATACCCATCACCGCAGACGGTCGAACCCGAATGAATACGGAATCAATGTCGCCGCTTTAGAAGGAATTGATCCTGCAAAGCTGGGTGAAATCACATGGGTAGACGGCGTGAACCACCCCAGTGATCGCAAATAGTTTTCAAACTCTGTTACAGATTTTCAAACCGAATTGAGAAGATGTGTTTTAGCCCCGTTATAAGACTATGCTACCCATTGGCCTGAATGGAGGACAATTCATGCTAAATATGTCAAAACGCAGGTTTCTGATCAGTGGCGGGGCATTTACCGCGCTCATTGGTTCAATAGCTGCCTATAGAACATTTGTACCCCACACATATACGGCCCAAAAAACCTATAAGGTTGATGGCATTGCCATAGGCGGCACAGATCCCGTAGGTTATTTCAAACAGGCCAAACCCATCATAGGCTCGCCCGAATTTTCGTTCGACTGGAACGGGGCCGCATGGCATTTCGCGTCCGTCGAGAACCGTGATCTATTTGCCGCCAACCCCGAAAGCTATGCCCCGCAATACGGTGGGTTTTGCGCATGGGCGGTTGCTGCCAGAAAGAAACTATATTCAACCCAAGCGAAAAACTGGACGATTGAAAACGGGAAACTGTATCTGAATTACAATGATAACATTCAAAAAAAATGGGAAAAGAACAAACAGGGGTTTATTGCCAATGGCGACCGTTTCTGGCCGGCCTTAAGCAGCGCATAAACCCCTGCCACCCATTGGGCGGCTGGCTAAATCCTGTTTTTGTTGTCGTTTATGGTAAAGGCGGGCCCGCCGTTTGCGGTTATGTATCCGAACAAGGGGGGAAAGCCCTTGCACCTATTTTACCGGTCGTTTTCGGTGGTTTTCTCATTTGGCGATGTCAGGCGCCCTTTGAAAACCCGTGAACCACTTTTGCTAGCAAGGGTGTTATACGCTTGGAAGATTGAAGTTTCGTTATAGGGGCGCTCGGTGGGGCAAAAGCTCATCCTAAACACTAATCATTTCCAAAATATCCGCAGTCGTTAAAACCTGCGCAAATTCACCGTCCAGATTACACAATGACATTGAATGTACTTCTTCTGGCGTGTGTTCCACCCCATCTGGCCCTATGACACCATAGGCCCAAACCGCATCTGAAGCATAAAGCACATCAAACCCAAGGTTACCCGCCATTCGTGTAGTGGTTTCAACGCAATGGTTGGCAGTGGCACCGCAAACAACCAAACGGGTAATGCTGGCTGCGCGTAAATCAGCCTCTAATGTTGTGCCGATAAATGCGCTGTTCACATGCTTTACGATCACTTGCTCATTCATAACCGGTTGCGCAAATGGTTGTATGGCACAGCCCTGCAAATCTGCACGAAAGGCGGAAGTTTCGTCCAGTGAATGATGATGGATATGGATCACCTTATCAGCCTGCCCCCGAAAACCTGTCAGCAGCGCCCCAATGTTCTGTTCCGCTTGCGGACAAGACCGTGCAGCCCCACCCGCATCACGATGGGCAAAGGCCATTTGTACATCGATGACAAGCAGCGCGGTTTTCATGGGTTTTCCTTTACAATAAACCAATCGGGCGAAGCGTTGCCACCGCAGATTAGAACACCGATACGTTCATCTTTTCGGGGCTGATATGCCCCGGAAGTCAAAGCTGCCAATGCCGTTGCCGCACCCGGCTCACCGATAATGCGGGCAACATCCCACAGCCGTTGTTGGGCTGTGATAATCTGGGCGTCTGTGACAACAATCGAGCGTCGTTTATCTTTCGTCAGAGCGGCATAGGCCAAGTCTCCTAGACGCGGGGCACCCAATGAATCGGCAGAAATACCCTTTGGTGTAATCACTGTGCCTTTGCCGTTCTGTAAAGTCTTGGCATAAGTGGCCGTGCCTTCGCTTTCAACGGCCACAACATTCACGCGTTCGCCAAGCCACGCAGACACACCGCCAATCAACCCACCACCACCGACAGAGACAATCACAGTGTCAAGATCATCTATCTGTTGTTCAAATTCCAGTGCAACGGTACCCTGCCCTGCCAGAACCGCCGGCGCATCAAAAGGGTGAACTGCCAGCGCGCCCGTTTCATTGGCAAAGCTTTCAAAGTTTTCAATCACTGATTGAAAATCATTGCCGCTGAGAATTACATCGGCCCCGAAGTCACGCATGCGTTCCATTTTTACCGGGCTTGCGTAGTCAGGCACAAACACTGTCGATTTATATCCCAATTGCGTAGCCGCATAAGCAACAGCCGCACCGTGATTGCCGCCGGATACGGCAACAACGCCCGCAGCAGGCACATCATTTGACAAAAGCGTGTTAAACGCACCACGGCATTTGAACGATCCGCTGTGTTGCAAATGTTCCAACTTAAGCGTGACGGGCACGTCACATAAACTACTCGCTTCCAGTGTAACAACCGGGGTTGCCCGAATATATTGACCGATGCGCTGATAGGCTTGCCTGATATCTGCGGGCAAGATCACAGATCATACCCCCAAACAGTGACGCATGATCGCTTTTTGCGCGTGCAGACGATTTTCGGCCTCATCAAACACCAGCGATTGCGGGCCATCCATCACTTCTGATGTAATTTCTTCTTCGCGGTGTGCCGGCAGGCAGTGCATAAAGACGGCGTTGTCCCCAGCACTTGCCAACAGCTCATTGTTTACCTGATAGGGGCGCAACAGGTTATGGCGACGTTCGCGGGCGGATTGTTTATCGTGCATAGACAACCATGTGTCAGTGACGATCAGATCAGCCCCTTCAACCGCTTTATGCGCATCACGTTCGATGTAAACTTTCGAACCTTTTTCACGGGCATAACCAATCGCTTCTGCCTCTGGCTCCAGATTGGACGGGCCGGAAAAGGTCAGATCAAACCCGAACTGTCCTGCAGCATGTAGGAAGGATGTACAGACATTATTGCCATCGCCCATCCATACAACCCGCTTGCCTTTGATCGAGCCGTGATGTTCTTCATAGGTCATCACATCGGCCATGATCTGGCAAGGATGGGTGCGGTCAGTTAACCCGTTGATTACGGGAACAGAGGCATATTCCGCCATTTCCAACAAAACATTTTCGTCAAATGTACGGATCATGATCATATCGACATAGCGCGATAGAACGCGGGCAGTATCGGCAATGGTTTCACCGTGGCCAAGCTGCATTTCAGAGCCCGACAAGATCATCGACTGCCCACCCATCTGACGTACACCGACATCGAATGACACGCGGGTACGGGTAGATGGTTTTTCAAAGATCAGGGCAACCATATGATTGGCCAGTGGTGTATCCGCGTCAAGCGTGCCTTTGGGCTGGTCAGCGCGTGCGGCTTTCATTGCTTTGGCCTGGCCCAAAATATTATGCAAATCACTTGCATCGGTTTTGTTGATATCCAGAAAATCGGTCATAAGCTTGCCTCTATTGCTGTGGCGGCTTTATCCAGCCGCGCCACGGCCTCGTCTATTTCGCTATCCGATATATTCAGGGGTGGAAGTAACCGGATAACATTGGCCCCGCCCGGAACGGTTAACAGTTGCTGGTCATAGCCTGCATTGACCACATCAAGATTGGTCACTTTACATTCAATGCCCAGCATCAACCCCACACCGCGCACACTGACAAACACATCGGGGTGACTTGCGACAAGCCCTTCCAAACGCTGACGCAAGCGTCCTGCTTTCGCACTGACACCCGCCAAAAACGTTGGCGTTGCGACAATATCCATCACTGCAATTCCCACAGCGCAAGCCAATGGATTTCCGCCATATGTTGATCCGTGTGATCCCGCGATCATGCCGCTTGCCGCTTTTTCGGTTGCCAGACACGCACCCAACGGAAAACCGCCGCCGATGCCTTTGGCAATACCCATGATATCCGGCTCAATGCCTGACCACTCATGGGCAAATAGTTTGCCCGTACGACCCATACCGCATTGGATTTCGTCAAAGATCAGCAGAATACCATGCTGGTCGCACAGATCACGCATACCTTTCAGGCACTGATCGGGAAGTGGCACAATGCCGCCTTCACCCTGTACAGGCTCTACCATGATCGCAGCTGTAGTGTCGTCGATTGCCGCTTCCAGTGCTGCATGATCACCAAAAGGGAGATGTACAAAACCGGGTAGCAACGGGCCAAAACCCTTGGTCAGTTTTTCAGCCCCTGCCGCAGAAATCATTCCCAGTGAACGGCCATGAAACGAGCCTTCGAAGGTGATAATATTCACCCGTTCAGGATTACCGTTTTCATAATGATATTTGCGCGCCATTTTCACGCAACATTCCATGCTTTCCGTGCCCGAATTGGTCACGAAAACCGTGTCGGCAAAGGTGTGTTCCACCAATCTATCGGCCAAAGCCTGCTGGTTGGGAATATTATAGAGGTTCGACGTGTGCCATAGTTGTGTCGCCTGATCCTGCAAAACCGCCACCAGATCGGGGTTTGCATGGCCCAGAATATTCACCGCGATCCCGCCACCCATATCCAAGTAACGTCGGCCATCCGCATCCATTAACCAGCTTCCTTCGCCTTTGACGAAAGAAAGCGGTGCACGGGCGTATGTCGGCAGCACTGAAGGGATCACGATATTTACTCCTGTTAAGTTTAGAAACCGCAGGGTTTGCAGGAAGTATCCGCTAAGTCAATTCCACAAAAGCGTTTTTATTCTCACCGAAGCAACATTGTTACCTTTCTTTCATAAAAGCTCTGGTAACGTCCCCAGCTATGGTTTAAATAGATATGCTAGCCTTTATAAATGGCCCATTATTGGAGTATTCTAATGTCCTGGACAGATGACCGCGTAGAAATTCTGAAAACCATGTGGATGGAAGGCAATTCTGCCAGCCAGATCGCAAAGGAATTGGGTGGTGTCACCCGTAATGCCGTGATCGGCAAGGTGCATCGTTTAGGCCTGTCAAATCGCGCGACACCGTCAAAGGCCAAAGCGAAAGCGGCACCTAAGGCAAAAGCGGCACCTAAGACAAAAGCGCCATCAAAACCGAAGGCGGTCGAGGTGTCTTCGACATCCATGTCGGTCACGATCCCGCCACGCAAACCGATTATCACTGCGGGCCAACCCCTGCCACCACAACCGTCCAACAGCGAGATCAGTGCCGAAGCTTTGCAAAAAGTTGCTGTCGTTGAGCAAGACGCCAAGAAACTGACACTGATGGAATTAACCGAACGCACCTGCAAATGGCCAATCGGTGATCCTGCAACCGAAGATTTCTGGTTTTGCGGCCTTGGCGTGGAAAGCGGCAAACCGTATTGTGAAGCACATAACGGCGTAGCCTTCCAACCAATGTCGGCACGACGTGATCGTCGGGCGCGCTAAATTTATCGGTTTTTACTGTAAATTACAGTTTTAGTGATTATCTGTTATCTATAGGTAATCCAACCCAGAGTTAGGTCATGATACGCTATAGCCTGAAATGTGAACACGACCATAGCTTTGACAGCTGGTTTCAGTCCGCTGAAGCCTTTGAAAAGCTATTGGACGCCGGCATGGTATCATGTTCGGTTTGTGGTGCTTTGGGTGTTGAAAAAGCGCTTCAAGCCCCGCAAGTACGCATAGCACGTCAGAATAATGATAAGGCGGGTGTTTTATCTGCACCTGCATCACCTGCGGAACAGGCCTTGGCAGAAATGCGCAAAAAGATCGAGGACAATTCTGAAAACGTCGGCAAGAACTTCGCCGCCGAGGCACGCGCTATCCATGACGGTGATGCCCCTGAACGGTCAATTTACGGCGAAGCGAAAATCGAAGACGCTAAAAGCCTGATCGAAGACGGGGTCAGCGTCACACCCCTGCCGTGGAGAGATAAGGGTAAAGTGAATTAAGGCAACGTAAGGCGCGTGTTTTGCACATGCCCTACATTACCATTTCTTGTAAGGTTATCGCCCGACAATCCATCATGACTGTTTAGAAATTCAGCGATACATCGCGGTGGTTGGATGTGCATGACGCGATGAACAGCGCTTGTTCACGGGTGAACTTCGGTTGTGACTTCAACCCCAGTGTTGTGCGCAAGCTGGTTTCATAAGCTGCCAGTTTAGGCGCAATATCCACCTCGGCTTTGGCACGCCATTCAAGTTGGCCCTGATAAAGGGCGATAGCTTTATCCAGCTGGGCTTGCGCCTTGGCTTTATCGGGTGTTTTCGATTTTACCGCACGGCGGGCTTTGGAAATGGCCGATTTAATATCGTTCACACCCGATACTTCGGAAAACTGCCGGCCCAAAGCCGCCAAAGGCTCAACCGCATCTGCAGGTGCATTTTCCGCAACCAAATCTTTCGCGCTCATTAAACCGTCTTGCAAAGCGCGAAATGCGTCGCCGCTGTAAAGCACATCCAGCACTTCTATTGCCGGTGTATAAGCATCACCCGACAGGCGTTTGTAAACGGCAAACGCTTTGGTGCGTGCCTTGCTTACATCCTGAAACGCTTTATGGGTCACATCCCAATCAGATGGGATTTGCGCAAGAAGCAAATCTTTTTCGGTTTTCAGGGCGTCGACTTCCGTATTCAACTTTGTGATTTTCGGGCTATCTTCTGCCAAATCTTTCACCCTTTCAACAATCGCATCTATTGCACGATCAATGGTTTTTGCATCACGCTGCAATGCGCGTACTTTTTTGTGAACCGGGCGGAATGCTACCGCTGCGGTATCAACATTCAGAATTGCTTGTTCGGCTAACTTCAGTTGCGCCAATGCTTCGGCAACTTTTGTAAAGCTCTCGCGTGCGCTGTCCGCCAAATCTTCGGGCATTTGACCAAAGTCGATTTTACTCGCACTTTCCGCACTGGCCAATAATTTCGGCCCAATGTCCGCAATCTGCAAGCCGACGTATTGATCGGCGCAAAAGCCCAGTTTCGGGTTGCTTGGCGGTGGTGCATTGTCAGACAAAAGCGCCACGCGGTTTGGCAGGTAATTCACCAATTGCGGCGAGTTGCCAACAATGCCAAGTGCGATCAATTGCAGACAGATAAAGGGAATAACGCCTTTGTACATCTGGATGGTTTTCACAGCTGCAGGGGCCACGCCACGCAAATAAAACAGTGCAAAGCCAAAGGGCGGGGTCAGGAACGAGGTCTGGATGTTAAGACCGATCATCACGCCCAACCAAACGGCGGTGACGTTGGCTTCGGGATCGGCCAGCAGGATCGGGGCAACAATCGGCACCACCACCACGGCGATTTCGATGAAGTCCAGAAAGAACCCCATAAAAAAGATTACCGACATCACGATGACGAATTTGAACCAGAAACCGCCCGGCAGCCCTTCAAGGAAGTCTTTCACCAGATGTTCGCCGCCAAAGGCGCGGAACGCGGCCGTCAAAATGGCAGCACCCAGTAGGATGATAAACACCAACGACGTGGCTTTGGCGGTTTCACGCATCACTCCGCGCAGGGTATCTTCCACTTTGAAGGCTCGAATGGCACTCCAGACCAAAGCCGTGATCAAACCGAGAGATGCGAGAACCGCAAGGGCGACACCGATCATATCCGTGGTGGTTTTGACGTTCTTGATATTGGTGTTGAAATTGGACATCACCAAAGCAATCATCACAAGGCTTATCAAAGCCAAAATAACCGGATAATAAGTACCCTTCTTACCCTCGTTCAGACGGTAGCCCGCCATTATCAGCGCACCAGCGGCACCAATGGCACCAGCCTGGTTCACCGTGGCAATACCGCCGATGATAGAGCCAAGAACCAAAAAGATCAGAGCAAGTGGCGGCACCAGTGTCATAAAGACATTAAAGGCAAAAGCTGTATCGTATTTGCCTTTGTAAAGTACAGGTGGCGCCATTTTGGGACGGACCATCGCAAGGGCCAGAATATAAACCATATATAGGCCAACCAGAACAAGGCCGGGCATCAATGCGCCCAAAAACATCTCACCCGCACTGGTAGACACCACATCAAAAGATGACGGCATAGAAAGCTCACCCGTATTTTCCTTGAACAGGGCTTTGCGTATTGTCCCTGCCTGATCAGCGGCACTGGCCAATTGGTCGGCCAGAATAATCAAGACGATGGACGGCGGGATAATTTGCCCCAAAGTGCCAGAGGCCGCAATGGTGCCTGTGGCCAGTGAATTGGAATAGCCGTTGCGCATCATGGCAGGCAGGGAAATCAGACCCATCGCAACCACGGTTGCGCCAACAATACCCGTGGTCGCTGCCAACAATGCACCCACGAACACAACCGAAATGCCCAAGCCACCCGGGATCGGGCCAAACAGGTTGGCCATAGTGATCAGCAGATCTTCGGCAATCTTGGAACGTTGTAGCATAATGCCCATGAAGATGAATAATGGGATCGCAATGAGCGTGTCACGTTCAGGTTCCCAATAGACCCCGCGCAGGTTTGTCACCCCTGCCGAAAGCCACTGTTTTGGTCCACCTTGAGCAAAAAATGCATCAGACGCACCTTCAAACAAAAGGCCGGCACCCGCGGCGATCATGATGGTCGCAATAGAGGCACCCGGCAATGCGAAAGCTACAGGAAAGCCCGAACTAAGGGCCGCTGCCATCAGGATGACAAGAAGAAGTAGAAAATACAATTCCATCGTTATATGGCCTCCGCGCCATCATCATGATCAACATGGCCGGGATCACCGCGATAATCGGCAACCGCAGCCATCAGGTAGCTGACGAATTGTATCATCATGGAGACGGCAAAAATGCCCAGAAACCCTGCCATCAGGTATTTAACATACAGGCCAAACCCCGATTGAGTGGTTTCAAAACTTAACAACGGGCTGTTGATGATCGAACTTTTACTACCCATACCCACAATCAGGATCGTCCAGCACAGTACGATACCCATAAATAAAGAACCAAAGGCATTGACCCAACCCTTTGTTTTATTACGGAAACCCGCATAAAAAATATCGACCCGTACATGACCCTCTTCGGCTAATGTATAGGCACTGGAAAACAGAAATAACGCGCCGTACCAGAAACGTACCAGATCGGCCATAAAAGCTTGTTCGTAAGAGAATATGAAACGTAGGAAAACGATCAGAAGTTCGGCCACAACAACCATCAATGCCAGCCATTCCACCCCCAATATACGGCTGCGTGTAGCAGCGATCACACCAAGGATCATCAAAGGGAAGTGGATATAGGTGCCGCGATATTGCGACCGACCCAGATTTTTGGTCATTTGTTCACCGACAAGGTCAGGCAACATGCCTTCAACACGCAAGAATGAGATTGCCATATCTGTGATGCCGATGAGAAGTACTGCAAAGAAACAGGCACGGATAAAGAATGTATTCATCTCGGAAATACAGGTGCTATCTTGGCGCAAGCTCACGGCTGCGCGTTGTCTTACCAACAGGACCGCGCCGATGATGGCCAAAGGATAGAGCGAGGCTTGCAGGATCGCGGTTGCGTTTCCGAAAAAAGATGCCCCGGGCAGCCCTGCCCAGAATGTCAGGAAATTGTTTGCAAGATACACAAACATCACAAAAAGGATCGACCAACCAAGGCTGCGCGTGGCATTCGGCAACGGCCCCGGCATGGGTTTACTTGCAGTTTTCGGCATTGACATGACACTGTCCCCCCACAGCAACTTTGCTACTAACGGTTTGATCGGTCTGAATTATTTGCAAAGAAGCCGAGACGGAATATTCCGTCTCGGCCTATTATTGATCAGCTTTAGATTAGCCGTTGATGACGCGGTTACGTTTTTGAACGTAAGACATGTCAGACAAAGCTGTCCAAGATCCGATTTCAGCACGCGCTGCTGCAACTGCATCCATGGTTTTCTTCGCCAACGGGCTATGATCACGGGCTTCTTCCATAACCTCGGCCGCAGCTTCACCGAATGCATCGTAAACGTCGTCATTGAACTCGCGTACCTGTACGCCATGCTCGTTGACCAGTTTACTCAAGAAAGCACCGTTATTGGCATTTGTTTCTGCCATAGTACGTGCGTTTTCTTCGTTACAAGCGGCTTGGACAATGGCTTTGTGGGTGTCGGACAAGCCGCCCCAGAATTCAGCGTTCATACCCATTGCAAGTTGTGCGCCCGGCTCGTGCATACCTGGGAAATAGTAGTATTTCGCAGCTTCATAAAACTTCATGAAGTAATCATTGTACGGGCCAACCCACTCTGTCGCGTCAATCGCACCGGATGTAAGGTTTTCGTAAATCTGACCACCCGGTAGTGACACAGGTGATGCACCAAGTTTAGACAGAACATCGCCGCCCAAGCCTGGAATACGCATTTTCAGACCTTTGAAGTCATCGGCAGAGTTGATTTCCTTGTTGAACCAACCACCCATTTGCACACCGGTGTTGCCACAAGCAAAGTTTTTCAGGCCGAATTCGCCTGCAACTTCATCCCACAGTTCCTGACCACCGCCGTATTTGATCCATGCGTCCATTTCCGTGTATGTCAGACCAAACGGAATGGCTGTAAATGCAGCCCATGCAGGGTGCTTGCCTTTCCAGTAGTAATCAGCGGCAATATAGGCTTGCGCATTGCCGGATGCCACTTCATCAAAGCTGTCAAACGCACCGACGCGTTCACCGGCTGCGAAGTATTTCACATCGATTTCACCCTCTGTCAGTTCAGTGATGCGTGCAGCAAGACGCTGTGCAGGCAAACCCAGACCCGGGAAATCACGCGGCCATGTGGACACGATAACCATTTCTTTTTTGCTTTGCGCAACCGAAGGTGCGGCCAGCGTTGTTGCGGCACCAGCAATTGCTGCACCAGTTAAAAACTTACGACGTTCCATGTATTTTCTCCCAAATGGATACAAGTTGCCAGTATGCAGCAACCGTATTGATTCTGTCTAGTTCTATGGTGCGCGGATGACAACACGCAGTACTACGCACGTATATCCATATTACTACGGTACTCTGTTAACTTTATGTGCTTGGTGTATTGTTGTATCTGAGCGTGCCAAAGGAAACCTGGATGAATTACAAAACCAAACTGATTTTCATTGCTTTGCTGCCGATCATTCTGATCTCGATGGCAACAATTTTTGTCGTGAACATACAATCTGTCCGACTGGCAACGGCACAAGCCGAAATTGTCGAAAAGATGTATCTTGATCTAAAACACAAGGAATTGGAAAACTACATTCAGCTTGCGCGCGGTGCGATCACGCCGATGTACAATTCAACCCTGAAAACCAGACGGCAGGCCCAACGCGAGGCCAGTGAAATTCTGCGCAAAATGTCCTATGGCGAAGATAATTATTTCTTTGCCTACGACAAAAAGGGCAAAAATATCGTGAACCCGCGCCTAACCTATTTCGTCGGCAACAATTGGTATGGTTTAAAAAATGCCGAAGGTAAAAATATCGTCCGCGACATGATTAAGATCGGTCAGGAGGGCGGCGGGTTTTATGAACATATTTGGCTGAAACCTTCCTCGGGTAATTATGTGAACAAACTGGCCTTTTCGACTTATTTTCCGAAATGGGACTGGATGCTGGGCACGGGCATTTATCTGGATGACGTGGCCGAAAAAGTGCATGTGGTTCAGGCAGAGCTACAAAGTTCGATCCGTCAAACACGGTTTGTGCTGCTGCTTTTAACAATAGGTGCTATCGGAGTAACCACAATCATTCTGGCCAGTCTGCAATTATCCGAACAACGATTGGCCGACGCCAAGCTGAAAAAACTAACCGCCCGCATTGTGGACATTCAGGAAGGTGAGCGCAAACGTGTGTCGCGCGAATTACACGACAGTATCAGCCAATTGCTCGTCTCGGCGAAATACGGGATTGAAAACGCGCTTGGACATACCCGAAAAGGATCAAAAATCACCCGTCCGATTGAAAAATCCATCACTGCACTGGATGAAGCGATTTCAGAGGTGCGCCGCATTTCAATAGATCTGCGTCCCTCTGTTTTGGACGACATAGGGCTTGCCGCCGCGATCAAGGGGCTGGGTACGGATTTTAGCGCACACAGTAATTTCAACGTGACCGTTGACGCAGAACCGATACAGGACTTGCTGATCGATGAGGCCAAAACCGCACTTTATCGTTGCGTGCAGGAATCCCTGACCAACGCGGTTAAACATTCACAAGCCGATAACGTCTTTATTACACTGAAGAAAACCAAAACCCAAATCCGGCTGGACATCAATGACGATGGCCGCGGCACTCCTTTGGGTGTGCGCTTCTTACAGGAAGCCACGGGGCTGGGCCTGCGTAACATGCAAGAACGTATTGACAGCTTTGGCGGAAAAATCCAATTCACCGACATCAGGCCATCCGGTTTTGGCATTCGTATCACCTTGCCCATTGCAAAGGACGGGAAACGCACATGAAACCCAACCAACATATAAAGATCGTCATCGTTGACGATCACGACCTGCTGCGTGAAGGCATTAGTGCGCGGTTGTCTGATGTCGGTTATATTGAGATCACTGCCGAAGGCGGTAACGGGCGTGAAGCAATTGATTTGTGCAAACGTCTAGAACCCGATGTATTGCTGATGGATATTTCCATGCCGATTATGAACGGGCTAGAGGCGGCAAAACAGATCATGGAGTTGGGTTTGAAAACCCGCATTCTGTTTTTGTCGATCTATGACGACAATGAATATATTCAGGAAGCCTTGCGCATTGGGGCCAGCGGTTTCGTTTTAAAGGATGTATCTAAACCTGAAATGCTGAACGCGATCAAATCCGCGGCCGAAGGGGCGACCTATCTGGGGCCGAAAGTTGCCGCTTCATTACAGAAAGGGGTGGATAAATCAACGGAAGATGCAAACACTTACGGTCTGACCAAGCGCGAAAAACAAGTGCTGGCATTGATTGCCGAAGGTCATTTGAATAAAGAGATCGCGTACCGTCTGGACATCAGTATTCGAACTGTGGAAAGCCACCGATCCGCCATTCGGGATAAAACGGGCGGCGGCAATGCCGCGACTTTGGCCAAGATTGCACGGGATTTGGGGTTGTAGGCGGCTGCGGGCCACGTCTTGCAATGAAATAATCTAAAATACGATGATTATATGGCATCGTCTTGGGGCGTGTGGGCAAGCACCCGCTCTATGAAAATCCAATCCTTTCCATAAACCGACAAGTCCCCTTGCCCCCCACCCCCATCCCGCGTATTAACCGCGCGGAAGAATACTTTGGGTTTGGGATTTAGACATGTCCGTCATCGTGATGAAATTTGGGGGCACATCCGTCGCCGATCTGGATAAGATCGCCAATGCGGCGGATAAGGTGAAGCAAGAGGTTGAAAACGGCCACAATGTGATCGTGATCGTGTCTGCCATGTCCGGCAAAACCAACGAGTTAGTTGGCTGGGTCAAAGACAGCGCACCCGGTAATGGCCTGCATGACAAGGCGGAATATGATGCGGTTGTGTCATCGGGTGAAAACGTCACTTCTGGCCTGATGGCCTTACGTTTGCAAGAAATGGATATTCCCGCACGCAGTTGGCAAGGCTGGCAAGTGCCGGTGAAATGCACAGGCCACCATGAAGGGGCACGAATTGATGCGATCCCAAGTGAAAATATCGAAGCGTCATTTGCGGATGGTACTAAAGTGGCGGTTGTCGCAGGTTTTCAGGGCGTCATGGCCGATGGCCGCACAGCAACTTTGGGGCGTGGCGGTTCGGATACCACAGCAGTAGCCTTTGCCGCCGCTTTTGAAGCGGAACGTTGTGATATTTATACCGATGTGGACGGGATTTACACAACCGATCCACGCATTGTCGGTAATGCCCGCAGACTAGAAAAAATCTCATACGAAGAGATGCTTGAGCTGGCATCGTTAGGTGCAAAAGTACTGCAAACCCGCTCGGTCGAACTTGCACGTAGCTATCGTGTACGTTTACGCGTATTATCCAGTTTCGGGGAAACTATATCAGATAACACTGGCACATTGGTCTGCCGGGAAGAGGACATTATGGAAAATATTCGCGTGGTTAAAGGTGTGGCATATTCACGGGACGAAGCGAAAATGACGCTTGTGTCCGTCGCCGACCGTCCCGGAGTTGCGGCTGCAATTTTCCGCCCGCTTGCCGAAGCCGGTGTAAATGTCGATATGATCGTGCAAAATATTTCCGATGACGGACGCACGGATATGACGTTTTCTTGCCCGACCGACCAAATTGCATTGGCCGAAAACGCACTTAGTCGGGCCCAAGAAGACGGTGAGTTGAATTTTAAAGAATTGCTCAACGATCCGAACGTGGCTAAAATTTCCATTGTCGGCAACGGTATGCGTTCACAAGCCGGTGTTGCCGGTAAAATGTTTGGCATTTTAGCAGACGAAGGCGTGAATATTCAGGTCATCACCACCTCTGAAATAAAAGTATCTGTACTGGTCGATCGAAAATATATGGAATTAGCGGTTCGCGCGTTGCATGATGCTTTTGAATTAGAAAAAGCAGCGTAAAAGTTTCATGGCCAAAAAAAGCGGCGTAAATTCCAGAACACTTCTACAAAGGCTGCGTGATACGCTGGCCGAAGATGGTGACGGTCAGGAACGACTGGATCACATCACCCAGCTTGTGTCTGAAAGCATGGAAACCGAAGTCTGTTCAATTTATCTGCGCCGTGATCGCCAAACTTTGGAACTGTGTGCCACCGAAGGGCTGAAGCCCGAAGCGGTTCACCAAACCCGTATGCGCGTGGGCGAAGGGCTAGTGGGGCGTGTGGCAAAACAAGCGTCACCGATCAATACGGAAAATGCGCCGCAAACCAAAGGCTTTCGCTATATGCCCGAAACCGGTGAGGAATTGTTTTCTTCGCTATTGGGTGTACCAATACAACGCTTGGGTGAAGTTCTGGGCGTTCTGGTCGTGCAAAGCAAAGATCCTCGTAAATTTGCCGATGACGATATTTATGCTTTGGAAGTGGTCGCGATGGTCATTGCCGAAATGAAGGAACTGGGGGCATTTACCGGTGAAGGTGAAGCGATGACCGCCCCCCACCAACGGGCACATTTGTTTAAAGGCGGATCAGCACAGGAAGGCGCCGCTATCGGGGCTGTTTTGCTGCATGATCCCAAGATTATCATTACCAACCCGATTGCAGATGATCCCGATGTCGAGAAAAAACGTCTGAGTGCGGCGATTGACCAGTTACGTCTGAATGTCGATGATCTGCTGAATGCCAGTCGCAATGCCGACAAAGAGCAACAAGAGGTGATGGAAGCTTACCGCATGTTTGCCAATTCACGCGGTTGGGTATCGCGGCTGGAAGCCAGTATAGATATTGGTCTGTCGGCAGAAGTGGCCGTGGAAAAGGAACAATCGGCAACACGTGCACGCATGTCGCGCGTCCCTGACCCGTACTTGCGTGAACGTTTACACGATCTGGATGACCTGTCGAACCGCCTGTTGCGCCTTTTGACGGGTCAAGGCCGTGCGACCGGTGATAAAGTGCCGGACAATGCTATTCTGGTGGCCAGCAATATCGGCCCTGCTGAATTACTGGAATACGGCAAAAATATCAAAGGGCTGGTTCTGGAAAACGGCTCGGTCGGGTCACACGCGACGATCATTGCCCGCGCATGGGCCATTCCGATGGTTATACACGCGGAAAATATCGCCCGCGAAGCCCTAAACGGTGATGAGATACTGGTCGATGGCGATCAGGGTATTGTGCATCTGCGCCCGGACGAAAGCATTGTCGGTGCCTTTAAAGACAAGATCGCGATGCTTGCAGCCGCACAACAAAAATATGCGGCTATCCGCGCGGAACGCGCAACCACCCTGGACGGTACCACCATCGGTTTGCAAATGAATGCAGGGTTGATGGCTGACTTGCCCAGTTTGGAAAGTTCAGGTGCCGAAGGCGTTGGGTTGTTTCGCACGGAACTGCAATTCCTGTTGCGCAACTCGATGCCGAAACGATCCGATTTGGCGGACCTTTACGCGCGTGTTTTTAGTGCGGCCAAAGGCCTGCCGGTAAATTTTCGCACGCTCGATATCGGCTCGGATAAAGTGCTGCCTTACCTGCGCGCCGAGGATGAGCCGAACCCTGCAATGGGCTGGCGGGCTATCCGTGTGGGGCTGGACAAAAAAGGCGTAATGCGGATGCAACTACAGGCCTTTATCCGTGCGGCAAGCGGCCGGCCTTTGCGCATTATGTTCCCGTTTATCGCCCAGTTTGACGAGTTTCGCGATGCCAAAGCCATGTTGGACAAGGTTTTGCACAATGAAGAACGTTTAGGCCACGCGATCCCATCGGACGTGAAAGTCGGCGCCATGCTGGAAACCCCCAGCTTGGCTTTTGCCCCTGACCAGTTTTTTGAGATGTGCGATTTCATTTCCATTGGCGGCAATGATCTGAAGCAATTTTTCTACGCGGCTGATCGCGAAAACGAACGGGTGCGACGTCGCTACGATACACTAAACGTCAGTTTTCTTACATTTATCGAACAAATCGCAGCCCGTTGTGATCTGTTTGAAACCCCCGTCAGTTTTTGTGGTGAAGATGCCGGCCGCCCGATTGAGGCCCTGTGTTTCGTGGCCATGGGCCTGCGCAACCTGTCAATGCGCCCTGCCAGCATCGGGCCAGTGAAACACATGCTGCGCAAAACCAATCTGGAAGAAGCCCGAGATGTGATCAACGCCGCACGCGCATCGGGTGAACAATCGGTACGCAGGGCCGTGGTTGAATGGTTGAAGGAACGGTGAATATGCGCCGTTCTGATTTCCAATAATTATTCCCCGCTTCAATCAAACCTTATGTATGGATTTTCCTACGCTTTCCACACACCATTATTTCGCTTAATTTTTGGCTTTTCCCACAGGCCCCGATACCCCGTCAAACGCACCTTTAGCCAGTTCCAAAGTCAACAACCGATCAGGGTTTACAGGTGGCGGAAAGTCCAAATTAGGGTTCTTTTCAAATCCGAAACGTTGATAGTACGGCGCATCACCTACCAGCAAAACGCGACCCCAGCCGCCAGATTTTGCCAATGCCAAGCTTTCACGCATCAGTAATCCGCCCAAGCCTTCACCCTGGCGCGTCGGGTGCACGGCAATGGGGCCAAGCAGTAAGGTTTTGGCCCTGCCCTGCCCGATCAGTACCGGCCAGTAGCGGATGACACCTGCCAGCACATCATATTTATCGCGGGCGGCCAGGCACAGCTCAGGCACGGGTTTTACACCTTCACGCAGACGGTAGGACGACAACGCCTCGCGCCCAGGGGCAAAGGTCAGGTCATAAAGGGCTTCGACCTCCCACAAATCATCCTGTATCTCTTGTGCCAAACGGAACATTTTGTCTACTCGTTGCAAAGCCTCTGGAATTGCCGATAGCATGGGGTTAAGCATTGGGCAATTCATCATAGAGGTTTACGCCCATGTTTTATCGACCCAATATCGACGATCACGGATTACCCCACAATCCGTTCAAAGCAATTGTCGCACCGCGCCCGATCGGCTGGATTTCAACGCTGAACGAAGATGGCGTTGCCAATCTTGCCCCTTATTCCTTTTTCAACGGGATACAGGACGTGCCGCCGATGGTGATGTTTTCCGCTTCTGGCCCGAAAGCGGATTCTACAGAGATAAAAGACAGTATCACTAATATTCAGAATACACGGGAATTCTGTGTGAATATCGTGTCGGATGTACTGAAGGATGCCATGAATGTCACATCCGCACATTTCGCCCATGGTGTTGACGAGTTTGAAATAGCCGGGTTGGAAAAAGGTGCCTCACAAGTGATCAAAGCCCCATTTGTGGCCGCCAGCCCCGTGGCAATGGAATGCAAGCTTCATTCCATCATTCCCTTGCCCGGTAACGGTCACATGGTTCTGGGGCAGGTTGTTTGTATCCACATTAAAGACGAATATCTGAAAGACGGGTTGCTGGATGTCACCGGCTATGTACCGTTAGCGCGCTTGGGGTACCGCGATTATACATCCGTGCGCGATGTGTTTTCGCTGAACCGACCGGAACAATCATGATGGCGTCAGAGCCATTTAAAATCTATCAGGTTGCGGGCTTTAACACAGGCACGCTAGCCCTTTGCAAACAACCCGCAACACATGCGGATTTTGCGGCTATTAAAGACTGGAACCCAAGCATTGTTGTCACCCTTACGGGTGAAGACGAGTTTCCGAAAACGGGACAATCCCTACCGCAACGATTTCAAGAAGCGCCATTCAACTGGCTTCATCTGCCGATTGTGGATTTTGGTATTCCCGATAGTAAAGATCGCGATCTTTGGTTGGGTGCAATTGCACAACTGACGAGTATATTGAACGCGAATGGCAGGGTTTTGGCCCATTGCAAAGGTGGCAACGGGCGTTCGGGGATGCTTCTATTGAAACTGCTGTGCTTGCAAGGCGAAGATGGTAAAGCTGCACAACTGCGCATTCGCGCGGTACGTTCCGGTGCCATTGAAACCGAAGATCAATACAAGTGGGCCACAATACCGCTTTAATATCGGATACGCACAGCATAAACTTCCCCAAATGATGAACGGAGAACGCATTTTGGAAACTGTTATCGGGGTTATGGGCGGCAGCGGTGTTTATGACATCGAAGGCTTGCAGGATGCGCAATGGCAAAGGATCGAAAGCCCCTTTGGTGCGCCTTCGGACGATCTGTTGTGCGGAACTTTAGACGGCATCAAAATGGTGTTCTTGCCCCGTCACGGGCGTGGCCATTCCCTGTCACCCAGCACGGTAAATTACCGCGCCAATATTGATGCCCTGAAACGTGCCGGTGTGACAGATGTGATTTCGGTATCCGCCTGCGGGTCATTTCACGAAGACATGGCACCGGGGGATTTTGTGATCGTTGACCAATTTATAGATCGCACCTTTGCGCGTGAAAAATCCTTTTTTGGCACAGGCTGTGTTGCACATGTTTCGGTCGCACATCCCACATGCGCCCGCTTAAGTGCCGCATGTCATGAGGCCGCTAAAGCACAAGGGATCAACGTGCATATGGGCGGCACTTATTTGGCTATGGAAGGCCCGCAGTTTTCCACCCTTGCCGAAAGCAAAATGTACCGCGAAGTTTGGGGCTGCGATGTAATCGGCATGACAAATATGCCCGAAGCGAAACTGGCACGCGAGGCCGAACTTTGTTACGCCTCCATCGCCATGATCACCGATTATGACAGTTGGCATCCCGACCACGGGGAAGTGGATATAAACCAGATTATTGCAACGTTGATGGGCAATGCCGACAAGGCCAAAGGATTGGTTGGTAGATTGCCGGGCCTGTTGGGGTCAGTACGCGAAGCTTGCCCGCATGGCTGTGATCGCGCTTTGGAATATGCTATTTTGACACAATCCCAAAACCGTGACCCCGCCGTTATGGCAAGGCTGGATGCCGTTGCAAGCAGGGTTCTTTAAGCATGCAAAAACAGTTTGCCCTTTTAATCTTGTGCCTGACCGTTCTTGCGGCTTGTGCAGGACGCGGTGAACTGGGAATTGTCACATTAAACACCCCTGTTACGCAGGTTGAACGCATCTTTGTTGCAACCACAAGGCAGCGCAGTGTAGAAAAACTTTATGATTTCAATGGATTACGAACATCTGAACTGACATATGCACAATATGATATTTCATTACCGCCGGACCACGCAACCGGAAAAATAGAATGGCCGAAAGCCAAGCCGAATGCCGCAACGGATTTTGTGGTTACGGACGCTGAAATATTCAACAACACTGCTGCCTTCAGGTCAAAACTGACGACTGCAAACAAGAGCCACAAAAATAAGGATGAAGTCGTTGTTTTCATCCACGGCTACAACAACAATTTCGCGGAAAGCCTGTATCGTTTTGCCCAAATATCCGCAGACATGGATATACGCGCCACGCCTGTATTATATGCTTGGCCAACAACCGAAAAACCTTATGAATATTTACATGATCGTGACAGTGCCCTTTTTGCCCGTGACGGATTACAGACCCTGCTGGAACAAATCACCCGTTCAGGTACCAAACGACTTATCCTTGTGGCCCATTCCATAGGGTCGAACCTTTTGATGGAAACCTTGCGGCAAATGGCAATTGGCGGCGACAAACATGTTGCACATATTATCGATGGTGTCATTTTAATCTCACCCGACATTGATCAAAGCCTATTTCAATTGCAATTAAACCGCTTAGATCCAGTGCCAAGCCCTTTTGTAGTGTTTAGCACCGCGAATGACCGCGCCCTAAAGGTCATGTCTTTCCTAACTGGCAAACAACAGCGACTTGGCCAGATTACACATTCCGATAGGTTGGCAAAACACGGTGTTCAGGTTGTTAACCTTTCCAAGTTCACCGATGGCGATGCATTGAATCATGCGGTTGCCCTGACATCACCCAGTGTAATCGCAATCTTGAAAAAAATACCCGCCAACCGCGCGCTTTCGAAACACAACAGCGGCAATCCGCAAACCCTACTGCAACATTTATTCAAACAATAACCCGATAAAGTGACCAGAATGACAAATAACATCCGCGATTACATCCGCACTATTCCCGATTTCCCGCATGAAGGTATCCTGTTTCGGGATGTGACCACACTGTTTGGCAATGCTGAAGGCTTGCGATTGGCGATTGCTGAAACAGTGGTTGCATTGAAAGATCTAAAAATAGACAAGGTCGCGGGGCTAGAGGCACGTGGCTTTATCATGGGCGGTGCCGTGGCTCAATCGCTTGGGGTCGGCTTTATTCCGATCCGCAAGAAAGGCAAACTGCCGGGTAAAACCATCTGCCAAGAATACAATCTGGAATATGGTACCGCGACAATGGAATTGCACGACGATGCGATTGAACCGGGCGAAAAAGTATTGCTACTGGATGATCTTATCGCAACGGGCGGTACTGCTGAAGCCGGGATTAAACTGATCGAGGCTTTGGGTGGTGTGGTTGTACAATCCACGTTCATCATTGATCTGCCCGATCTGGGCGGGGCCGATAAGATTAAAGCTTTGGGTGTTCCCGTGCATGTTTTATGCACATTTGAAGGGCTTTAGATCGCGCAACATCAACATGTTTCAACAATCGGACCAACAATCGTTCATATCGATTATGTAAGCCGCAGATGCTAGATGCCCGTTGCCTGTACAGTTTCTTTGTGCTTTGGAAGCATTGCAAGCATCGAGGAATTTAAATGAATAAATCTGTGACTGACCAATGTGGTTGGATTGCCTTAGCAGGCGATTACCCGTCATACCCGACCCTGAATGGCAAACAGGTTGCGGACTGGGTCATTATCGGTGGTGGTTTTACCGGGCTTGCCGCCGCACGGCGTATCGCGGAATTGGCCCCGAATGCACGGATACTTCTTATAGACGGTAAACGTATTGGTCAGGGGGCTACGGGGCGCAATTCAGGGTTTGTCGTAGCCAACGAGTCACCCGGACATGCCGCCCTGTCAGCGGCTGATGGCCGTGCAAATTATGCAGCAGTCAATGCACTGGATCATGCAGGTGTAAAAGAACTTAAACGCCTTATTCAACAATATAAAATTGAATGCCAGTGGGAAGACACCGGTTCAATTCACGCCGCTTCAGACCCTAAGAATTTCGATAAAATACGCCACCATGCCCAGCTTTTTTCAGACCTCGGCATTGACGCTACATTGCTGGATGAAACGGTTTTGAAAAAACGCCTGGGGATCGAGCACTACAAGCTGGGCGTTATTAGCACTGGCGGGGCTTTGGTTCAGCCCGCGGCGCTTGCAAAAGGGTTGGCAAACAATATGCCGGATGCGGTTGAGACCTTTGAAAATTCGCGCGTACTGGACATTGCACAAGATAGCAGCGGAGCCCTGTTAACATTGGAAAATGCTACGGTACGGGCAAGCAAAGTAATCGTTGCCGTCAATGCCTTTATGCCAAGATTGGGTCTGTGCCGTGATCGCGTTTTCCCGCTGGCCCTAACCGCCAGCCTGACACGCCCCCTTACAGATACCGAGGAAGACGCCATATCTAATGCGCCATCTTGGGGCATACTGTCACCGCAACCGCTTGGGGCCACGATGCGTTTGACCAAAGATCGCCGTATTTTAATACGAAATACCGCCGAATACCAACCTTCCGGTATCAATTCGGCAATGCTGGCCAAGCGGCGCAATATCCATTACGCAGGATTGCAACGGCGTTTTCCGTGGCTTGGTGAGGGCGCTATTGAATATACATGGTCGGGCAATATTTGCATCAGCAAAAATTCAAAACCTGTCTTCGCAAAACTGTCTGACAATGTTTTTGCGACCGGGTGTTATAACGCATCGGGTGTTTCCAAAGGATCGATCATGGGTCGATTGATTGTCGACCATGCGTTCAAAGAACCTTCTGATTTACTGGACATGGCCATGTCTATACCCAAACCGGATCGGATCCCACCCAGACCGATATTCGATATCGGTGTCAAAGCTCGTCTGGCTTTCGATCGTGTAAAGGGTAAAAGTGAAGCTTAGGCCATCTATTCCTGCACCTTGCATATCTGCGTAGGTTTATTGTCTGACGATAACGCCGGGATTCATAATGCCCTTGGGATCCAGAGCGGCCTTGATACTGCGGATCATCGCAAGTTTGGCGGGGTCACCATATTTTTCCAGATCACCCAGCTTATCGCGACCAACACCATGTTCGGCGGAAAACGATCCGCCGCAGTCATGCACCAACCCATAAACCGTATCTTTGACGACGGCGCGTAGATTTGTCATATCCCGGGCGCTTTGCCCCAAAGCCGGGTAAACATTATAATGCAGATTGCCATCACCCACATGGCCAAAGCAGTTGATCCGAAAATCGCCCAACTTGGCAATAGCCTTTGCGCCCGTTTTGATAAACGCAGGGATAGCGGAAATAGGCACGGAAATGTCATGGCTGGAAATTGATCCAACCGATTTATTGGCCAGCGGAATGCTTTCGCGCACTTGCCAAAATTCTTGCCGTTGCTGGATGTTTTGTGCAATCAGTACATCCAATACCAAGCCGTTTTCAATCGCCGTCTCCAGCGTAGACATCAGACGTGTTTCCAGTTCTGCCCCTAATCCGCTTGTTACTTCCAACAGCACCATCCATGTGGGGCGCTCTACAAACGGTTGACGCACATCGGGCATTTCTGCAGCCAGAAAATCTAACCCGACACCGTTTATCAATTCGAAACTGGAAACCAAACCATCCAGTTTATCTTGTATTTCCCCAAGTAATTCTACGGCAGCAGCAGGGGACGAAACAACAGCCATCGCGGTCGCAACTTCTTTCGGTTTGGCATAAAGTTTCAGCGTGGCAGCCGTGATAATACCCAAACTACCTTCGGATCCAACCAACAGGTTTCGCAGATCATAGCCTGTGTTATCTTTGCGCAACCCCGAAAGACCGCGATAAATCGAACCGTCCGGTATTACCGCTTCAAGCCCCAGACACAGATCACGGGTATTGCCGTAACGCAACACCTGAACGCCACCTGCATTGGTGGCAAGGTTTCCACCGATACGACAACTGCCTTGGGCGGCCAGTGACAAAGGAAACAAACGATCCACCTGATCGGCCGCCGTTTGAACATCTTCCAGAATAACACCTGCTTCAACAGTGATCGTGTTGTTTGCAATATCGATGTCGCGCACGGCTGTCATCCGTTCAACCGACAGCAGGATCGGGGCAGGATCAAGGTTTGCTACTTGCCCGCTGACCAGCCCCGTACCACCCGCATAGGGAATGATCCCAACATTGTGCTGGTTGCACATCGACACGATCGTCGCCACCTCTTCCACCGTGCGGGGCCGTGCCAATATTGCAGCCGTGCCATGATGCAAATCGCGCGGCTCTTTCAAATAATGTGCAGGGACTTCAGACAAAACGCCTGCAGGCAGGGCCGCTTCCAGCGTATTCAGAAACTCCGGGGTGGCCGGTGATAACGTCATTGGTATTTGCTACCCCACATCGGTTTTGCCGCGCCGATCACTGCGCAGACTTGAATAAAGTACATGATTGCACCAGCGGCCATTGATTTGCAAATAAGCTTGCGCAACGCCTTCATATTTAAAACCCGACTTTTCCAATACACCGCGTGACGGAGTGTTTGTCGGCAAACAGGCGGCCTCTATCCGTGATAAATCAAGATCGGTAAATGCGTAATGCACCAACCCCCGAATGGCTTCCGACATATAACCTTGGCGGGCGAATTCTTGCCCCGTCCAATATCCTAAAGTACCCGTTTGCGCGGGCCCGCGGCGGATATTGTCCAATGTGATTGCGCCAACCAAAGCATTGTCAGCCCTACGGATCATAAACAAAGGCACACCGCGCCCCGTATCAAATGTTTTTCTGGCCCAATAAACCCGATTGCCAAAGGCACGTTTGGAAAAATGATCCTCTGCCCAAACCGGTTCCCATGGGGTCAGATACTCGGCGCTGATTTTACGCAACTCGACCCATTGTTGATGATCCGGTGCTGCGGGTAGGCGCAAAGTCAGCCGTTCTGTTTCTATCGCAACTTTCGATTTGCGTCCAAACATCGGTTATGCCGCCAATCTTTCTGCAAGAGCTTCAACTGCAGGCGTTAGTTCAACGGGGCCGTAAAGCGCCATCGACGGTGCCGATTTTTTGCACAAGCGTTGCGCATAATCCGTCACGGATTGCACAGTGACCGCATCGATCTTACCCACAACCTCTTCCAGATCGGGGACGCGGCCCCAAATACCGACCATCCGCGCCAGACGTTCACACCGCGACGCGGGGCTTTCAAGCCCCATCAACAGACCCGCTTTCATCTGGTTACGTGCACGATCCAATTCTGCCGCTGTCATATCGTCAGCCGAACGTTTCAACTCGTCTATACAAAGTTCCGACAAGCCTGCCACATCTTCACCACTGGTGCCTGAATATATCGTCAGCGAACCTGTGTCGGAATAAGCCCCCGCCTGCGCGTAAATCGTGTAGCAAAGGCCGCGTTTTTCACGGGCTTCCTGAAATAAACGGGATGACATACCGCCACCCAATGCCACAGCATAAACTTGGCCCGTGTATATATCGTCGCTCATATACCCATTGGTTTCCAATGATAGGGCAAAATGGGCCTGTTCAAGATCTTTGACCACGCGATGTTCGCCACCTTTGTAAAGTGCCGGTTGCGCAACCAACCCCTTGCTGGTCGGCAAATACCCAAAAGTCTTTTCCGCCATGCGCACCAATTCCGCGTGATCCACTGCGCCGGCGGCGGCCAATATCATCTGGTCAGGCACATAATTTTGTGCCACGAATTCAGCCAAATTATCACGGTTGAAATTCTCGACACGTTCCGCAGGCCCAAGTATTGTGCGGCCAAAAGGCTGATCTGGATATGACACCTCTTGTAGCCAATCAAAAATAATATCGTCGGGCGTATCCTGCGACTGGCCGATTTCCTGCAAAATCACACCGCGCTCGATATCAACCTCACGCGGATCAAAAGTGGAATTCAACACGATGTCTGAAATCACATCAAACGCCATTGGCACGTCTTTTTGCAAGACGCGCACATAGTATGCGGTGGTTTCGCGGCTGGTGTATGCGTTGATAAATCCGCCTACATCTTCAATTGCTTCGGCAATTTGCAGCGCATTACGCCGTTTTGTACCTTTGAACGCCATATGTTCCAGAAAATGCGCAATACCGTTCTGATCGCTACGTTCATGGCGCCCACCTGCGGAAACCCATACCCCAAGGGATGCGGATTGCAGGCCAGGCATATATTCCGAAACGATGCGAAAGCCGTTTGGTAATGTGGTCAGTTCAACACTCACGCGCCGATCCTTTCGCGAATAATAGCTTCTATTGCACCCAGTTCGTTATCCACTTTGGTGATACGTTCCGCTTTGTTGAACAAATCACCCATACGTGTGGGCAATTCAGGGGTTACCCCGCAAGCGGCTTCAACCGCGGCGGGGAATTTAGCGGGGTGTGCGGTTGCTAATGTAATCATCGGTACGGTTTCATCGCGCACAACAGAATTCGCAACTTTTACCGCAATGGCAGAATGCGGGCACAACACTTCACCGACATCTGCATAAGAGCGTTTGATCTGGGCCGAGGTTTCAGTTTCAGAACAACTGCCGCTGTCAAATTCATCATGCAGCTTTGTTGTTGCCCCTTGTGACAGCGTAAACGTGCCATCGTTTTTCAGCGCATCCATCAATTGCATCACCGCTTCACCTTCACGGTCATAGAGGTCAAATACCAAGCGTTCAAAGTTAGAACTGATCTCAATATCCATTGACGGGCTGATCGAGGGGGTGACACCCATTTTGGTGTGATCACCGGTTTGCAAGGTGCGGTGTAAAATGTCGTTTTGGTTGGTGGCAATCACCAAGCGGTCGATCGGCAATCCCATTCGTTTGGCCACATAGCCTGCGAAAATATCACCAAAGTTACCCGTAGGCACGGTGAAGGATACTTTGCGATGTGGCGCGCCAAGTGACACGGCCGAGGTGAAGTAATACACCACCTGCGCCATCACGCGGGCCCAGTTGATGCTGTTGACGCCAGCCAGTTTAACACCGTCACGGAAATCAAAATCGTTGAACATATCTTTCAAACGCGCCTGACAATCGTCAAAGTCACCTGCTACGGCCAAAGCATGGATATTAGACTCGGGTGGTGTAGACATCTGGCGGCGTTGCACTTCTGATACGCGCCCGTCAGGGAACATAATAAACACATCCACCGCATCCAAGCCTTTGAAGGCTTCAATGGCAGCAGAACCTGTATCACCGGATGTCGCCCCCACAATCGTTACCCGTTCACCACGCCGTTTTAAAGCGACCTGAAACATCTGGCCGATCAGTTGCATGGCAAAGTCTTTGAACGCCAATGTCGGGCCGTGGAACAGTTCCAACAAGAAATGGTTTTCATCCAATTGCACTAAAGGGCAGCGCGCCGTGTGTGCAAAACCGGCATAGGCTTTGTGAATGATTTCCAGAAACTCAATGTCGGTGAATGTGTCGCCAACAAAGGGTTTCATCACTTCAAAAGCAACCTCTTCGTAGGATTTACCCGCAAAGCCAGCAATTTGATCTTGCGTCAAAGTTGGCCATTCTTCAGGTACATAAAGCCCGCCATCACGTGCAAGACCCGATAGCATTGCCTGCTCGAATGTCAGTGCCGGGGATTGCCCGCGGGTTGAAATATATTTCATGTGTCCATTTCCTAGGTTAGACGGTTTTCTGCTTGATACGGTAAAGTAAATAGAGTGTCATCCCAAACCATACCAAAGCCAGTGAAAACCACGTGATTGCGTATTCAAGGTGGTCGTTCGGGATATTCATACCAATCGGTTGCGGTGTGGTGCCGTAATCCCCCACCTCAATAGAGCGGGCAACGATTAGAAACGATTCCGTACCGAATTGATTTGCCATCTTATTGGCGTCACGGGCAAACCAGATATTCTTGTCCATATTCGGTTCAGGCGTGTAGCCATCAACTTCATTCGGCCACAAGATATTGCCAACGATGGTCATAGTTTGCGGGGTGCGCACCTTTTGTTTTTCTGCTTCGGGGATATACCCCATATCAATAAGAATGCGCCGGCCTTCGGGTTTTGTCAGTGCAGGGGCAATTACCAGAAAACCCGGCCCGCCACGTTTGGTGGAATAAAGCACATGGGCCTCATCAAAGCCGATCAGAGCTTTGACGCGCACCGACAGGCGGTTGTCGAACTCGGGGTTTGGTTTGGCAGGCAGGGAAATAGGATCAGCAATGATTTGCGCTTCAATCTGAGCCAGAACAGTATTTTTCCAACCCATGCGTTTCACTTGCCATGTACCAAGTGACAACAGGATTGCGATGCCCGTGATGCCAAGGATTATCGGAAAAATCATGCGTTTGGTCATGGTAAGAACCTGCTTAAAGGAAAAGCGCGGAACAAGTCCGCGCTTTTCGAGATTTATCTATTTATCAACGCAGATCAGCCGCCCCAGATGTAAACCGCGAAGAACAGGAACAACCATACAACGTCAACGAAGTGCCAGTACCACGCTGCTGCTTCCAGACCGACGTGCTTTTCAGGTGTGAAGTGGCCCGCCTGAGCGCGTAGGTAACAAACGAACAGGAAGATGGTTCCGATTACAACGTGGAAGCCGTGGAAGCCTGTCGCCATAAAGAATGTGGCGCCATAAATGTTGCCGGAAAAACCAAAGGCCGCGTGGCTGTATTCATAGGCTTGAAACACGGTAAACAGGACGCCCAGAATAACTGCGCCAATCAGGCCTTTTTTCAGGCCATCACGATCGTTGTCATGCGCAATCGCATGGTGTGCCCATGTACAAAAACAACCTGAACACAACAGGATCAGTGTATTGATCAATGGTAGGTGCCATGGATCAAAGGTTTCAATACCCGCAGGTGGCCATACACCATCGATCAACGGCGAGCCTTCTGTCATCGGGTACATCGCATGTTTGAAGAATGTCCAGAACCAGGCAGCGAAGAACATCACTTCCGAGATGATGAACATAATAACACCGTAGCGCAGACCGATAACGACAACCGGTGTGTGGTCACCTTCATGGGCTTCATCCACGACCTCTGACCACCATGAGAACATAACGTATAATACCCCCACAAAACCGATTAATAAGATATATGGTGTGACATCACTCATCCATAACACTGCACCAAACAGCATAACAAACGCGCTCAAAGCGCCCATCAGCGGCCATATGCTGGGTTGCAGAATGTGGTAGTCATGTCTTTTTTCATGCGCCATCTTGGAATCCCCTTACTTATTGTCTTATTTTTATGTTGTTTTGTTCGCCCATGGCAAGGTCTTCTTCGTCCTCGGGCAAATCTGTTACGTGGAACGTATAGCTTAGTGTGATGGTTTTTGCGTATTTGGCATCTTCATCTTCGACCATATCAGGGTCGACATAGAACGTAACAGGCATCATGACCCGTTCGCCCGGTTGCAATACCTGCATCGAAAAGCAGAAACAGTCGATCTTAGTAAAATATGCCCCTGCGGAATAGGGGAATACGTTATAACTGGCCGTGCCTGCAATCACTTTGTCAGTCGGATTATACGCTTCATAAAACGCAAGGCCGGTTTCGCCGATTTTCAGTTCCATGGTGTTTTCGACCGGCTTGAACTTCCAGGGCATGCCCTTTTCCAGCGACCCATCAAAGCGGATTTCAATTTTTTGATCCAGAACCTTGGTGCTGGCGTCTGCAGCCACTTGGGTCACCCCGCCAAATCCTGTGACACGACAGAACCAATTGTAAAACGGCACAGCGGCAAAAGACAGTGCCAACATGACAACCACAAGACTGCTAAGGCGGATCAGGGTTTTGGTATTTTTATTATCCCGGTTCATTGCGTTTGTCCCTGAACCGTGCTGATCCGTTGGCTATTGGCAACATCGGTGGGGCCCGAAGCCATTTTGGCAATCGTGATGGCAAAGACCAAACCGACAAACCCGAATAGCACAAGCCCAATCATGATGTTATTGCGTTTGCGGCGACCGCTTGCATTTTTATCAGCACCAGACATCGGTTAAATCCATTGTGGCCAAGCGGCCCAGTTCAGGCCAAATCCTTTGGCGGTTGCTTCAACTAACAGAACTGCGAAATGCCCGAACAAATAATATAAAGAGACACGGAAAACTTTGCGTTCAGTGTCGTATTTATCTGCTTCTGCCTGGTCCTCATCACGTTGCCAGATATCATAGGCCCCTTTCAGGAACATTGCGTTCAAAGCCACGGATGTTGCAAAATAAAGCGGCCCGCCAATGCTGGTGAAAGCCACTGCAATGGCAACGGGCACCAAAGCAACCGTGTAAACAATAATATGATTGCGGGTGGCGCGACGCCCATGCGTAACTGTTAGCATCGGCACACCGGCCTTAGTGTAATCCTGGTTCATAAACAGAGCAAGTGCCCAGAAATGCGGTGGCGTCCACATGAAAATAAGCGCGAACATCAGGATGCTTTCAATACCAATGCTGCCAGTGGCCACGGCCCAGCCAATCATCGGGGGGAAAGCACCCGCAGCACCACCAATAACAATATTCTGCGGTGTCGCGCGTTTCAACCACATGGTGTAAATCACTGCATAGAAAAAGATTGTAAAGGCCAGTAGCCCGGCGGCCAGATAATTGGCCGTTAATCCCAGCATCAGCACGGCGATAACCGACAGCCACAAGCCGAATATCATTGCGTTATTACCGCTAACACGTCCTGCAGGAATCGGGCGATCTTGGGTGCGTTTCATCACCGCGTCAATATCGGCATCCCACCACATATTCAGCGCACCCGATGCCCCACCGCCAATCGCAATGAACAATATGGATGCAAAGCCGATAACGGGGTTAACGGAAATAGGGGCGACAAGCAGGCCAACAAGGGCAGTAAATACCACAAGCGACATCACACGCGGCTTCAGCAGCGTTACATAGTCGCCAAAGTCGGCTTCATACCCAGCCTTTATTACGCTTGTATCTGTCATTCTTATACCCGAATTGCGAAGCGGGCCCTTAGGCCCACCGGGATCGATTAGTCTGCGCTTGCAATTTGCACTGTGCGTCGCGTACCTGCATCAGCATACTCTGAAATCGCTTCTTCAAGCCAAACTTCATAATCGTCTTCACTGACCACTTGAACCGTGATGGGCATATAGGAATGGTCTTTGCCGCACAGTTCTGAACATTGACCGAAATACAGGCCTTCTTTTTCGGCCTTGAACCACAATTGCGCCAAACGCCCCGGTACACCGTCCTGTTTCACGCCAAAGGCCGGAATGGCCCACGAGTGGATCACGTCAGAAGCCGTAACCTGCATAACGATGGTTTTGCCGACGGGAATGACAACTGCCGTGTCCGTTGCCAGCAGAAATTCGTCATCATTATAGCCTGCTTCTTTCAAAGCAGCCAAAACGGCAGGTGTCTTTTTGAAAGCTTGTTCCGCATCCGCATCAGCCAAGGTAGCAGGATGTCCAATCATGTAGCTGTCGAATTCAAAATCTTCATCAACATAATTGTAAGTCCAGTACCACTGGTTGCCTGTCGCCTTGATCGTAATGTCGGCAGTTGGAATTTCCTGTTGCTTGAACAGCAGACTTAATGACGGCGGAATAATTGCGATCAGAATGATGATCGGCACCAGCGTCCAACCCACTTCAAGTGCAGTATTATGCGTGAA
This sequence comes from Amylibacter sp., assembly GCA_021775355.1. GTDB lineage: Bacteria > Pseudomonadota > Alphaproteobacteria > Rhodobacterales > Rhodobacteraceae > Amylibacter. The sequence goes on from JAJFHZ010000017.1 coordinate 49,759, forward strand.
TGTAGCAGGCTTTGGATTAGACTTACGGTTGAAGCGCAAAATCACGTAAATCAGCAAAACAGTCACAAAAACCGAAATCCCAGTGATAATATAAAGGATAAACGTATCCACCCAAATTTGATCACGCGCCAATTCAGTACCTGGCGGCTGAAAATTCAGACCATCGGGGATCGGCTTGCCAATGCGTTCCATACCGTCCTGTGCCAATGCGCTGCCAGCAACCATTAAGCCGGTCAAAGCCATTGAAATTGTATTGAAAGTTTTTGCTACTGACATACGTCCATTCCTGTTTTCGCTATGGGCATGAAGCCCCCCTTAAGACCCCAATCGTAATAAACGACAGAATCCCCTGTTGTGTCCTTGCGCCGAAAAACCATAATATAGGCCAAAGGACAAGCTTTCCCTTTGCGGCATTGCGCCGCTTTATACAATAGACATCTATCAAGGACGCCAGATTTTGACCAGTAAAACAAAACCTTTTTCACCGTTTGAAATCTCTTTTGACGAAAAAGCCACATTAAAGCTATTGCGTGATGCGGTTGCAGGGGCCGATGACGGCGAATTGTTTCTGGAACGCCGTCGATCCGAAGCTTTGGTTTTTGATGACGGAAAGCTGAAAAACGCCTCTTATGACGCATCCGAAGGCTTTGGGCTGCGCGCTGTGCGCGGGGAAACCGCAGGTTACGCCCATTCTACAGAAATGAGTATTCACGCATTGAAACGTGCGGCAGAAACCGCGCGATTGGCCGTCGGCAGCGGTGGCGGCATATGGGCCGACGCCCCGACGCCAACCAACCAGCGACTATATACCGACGCCGACCCGATGGCGGATGCGGAATTTTCGGTGAAAATCGAAACGCTGAAAGAAATCGACGATTACGCCCGCAGTCTGGATAAACGCGTGATCCAAGTCTCGGCATCCCTGACCGCTTCCCTGCAAGAGGTCGAAATTTTACGCCCGGAAGGTACTCGTGTGCGCGACAGCCGCCCGTTAACACGCCTGAATGTCAGTATCATCGTTGAACAGAATGGCAGGCGCGAAACCGGCAGCGCGGGCGGCGGCGGGCGTTACGGATTGTCCGGCCTGATGCAGGCTGACAACTGGAAAACAACCGCGCAGGAAGCATTGCGTGTGGCATTGGTAAACCTTGATGCAGAACCTGCTCCGGCCGGAGTATTCGATGTGGCTTTGGGTAACGGCTGGCCCGGCATATTGCTGCATGAGGCCGTGGGGCATGGACTGGAAGGTGACTTTAATCGCAAGAAAACCAGTGCCTTTGCCGGATTGATGGGTCAGCGTGTGGCAGCCAAAGGCGTGACTGTGCTGGATGATGGCACTATTCCCGACCGTAGAGGTTCGATCAGTTTCGATGACGAAGGTACGCAATCGGGTAAAAACACTCTGATAGAAGACGGTATTCTGGTGGGCCTGATGCAAGATCGCCAAAACGCACGTCTGATGGGGGTTGACCCCACAGGCAACGGGCGGCGTGAAAGCTATGCGCATACACCGATGCCGCGTATGACCAATACCTATATGCTGGGTGGTGAAGCACAGCCCGAGGATATTGTGGCCCAGATCAAAGACGGCATCTACGCCGTGGGTTTTGGCGGCGGGCAGGTTGACATCACCAACGGCAAGTTCGTGTTTTCCTGCACTGAAGCATACCGTGTCACGGGCGGTAAAATAGGCGCGCCCGTCAAAGGTGCCACCCTGATCGGTGATGGGGCCACCGCGCTGAAAAACATCCGCGCCATCGGCAACGATATGGCACTGGACCCCGGCATGGGAAATTGCGGTAAAGCAGGGCAATGGGTGCCTGTGGGAGTTGGACAACCGACGCTGCTGATTGGCGGGTTAACGGTTGGGGGATCACAAGTTTGATAATGACACAACACACCATCCGTAAAACCGAAAAATCCGAACTGCCTGCCCTCGCCCAACTTTGGTATGACGGTTGGCAGGTCGCACATGCGGCACACGTGCCTGCATCGCTGACCGCCATCCGCACACTTGAAAGTTTTGCAGTCCGCCTGTTAGACCATTTCAACGACATCCGCGTCATTGGTGAAATCGGAACACCCTTGGGGTTTTGCATCACCAAAGGCCCCGAAATTTATCAGATATACGTCGCCCCTGCGGCCAAAGGCACGGGGGTTGCCGCCATTCTGATAACCGATGGCTTGAAACGTATCGGCAAAGCCGGCCACGAAATAGCCAAGCTGGATGTGAATGCCGAAAATGCCCGTGCCATCGCGTTTTATGAAAAGATGGGATGGCAGCAAAAGGGCGTGGAAACCATTATGTTGGATACTTTGGCAGAGCCATATCCCCTGCCCTGTCTGGTTATGACAAAACAACTTTAGGGCGATTCATCATCTGTTAACTACGATCTGGCAGAGTTAGGGCATGACACAGACATCCCTGCCCTTGATCCAACCGCCGAAAAGCCAGACTGACCACATAAACTGGATCCGCCTGATCCGTTCACGCCGTGTTGGCCCCGCCACGTTTCACCGCTTGATGCGCACACATGGGTCGGTTCAGGCTGCTCTTGATGAATTGCCGCATATCGCAAAACAGGCAGGCGTCAAAAATTACGCTGTCTGCCCGTTTGACATTGCCGAAGCCGAACTTCTTGATGCACAACAAAAGGGTTATCAGCCACTTTGCTATGGCGCTGATGACTATCCGGCACTTCTGGCGGAAACGACCGATGCCCCGCCCCTGCTTTGGGTCAAGGGTCATTTATCTTGCCTTGCCAAATCGACCATTGCCCTTGTGGGGGCGCGCAATGCATCCAGTTTAGGGCGGCGCATGACACATATCATGGCCGAAGGCCTGGCAGAGGCCGGCTTCAGTGTTGTGTCAGGACTTGCACGCGGTATTGATGCGGCAGCCCACAAGGCCACCCTGAAACAAGGCACTATTGCAGTTGTTGCAGGCGGGTTGGATGTGCATTACCCGCGCGAAAACCAACAGCTTTATCAAGATATTCCTGAAAACGGTATTTTGCTGACCGAGCAACCGACGGGATTGATCCCGCAAGCCCGCCATTTCCCCATTCGCAACCGTATTATTGCGGGCATGGCACAAGCAGTCGTAGTGATGGAAGGGGCAGCGCGTTCCGGCAGCCTGATCACGGCACGCAATGCACTGGATATTGGACGTGAAGTAATGGCTGTACCCGGTCATCCGTTTGACGGACGTGCCGCAGGGTGCAACTTTTTGATTCGTGATGGGGCGACACTGGTGCGTTCTGCCAAGGACGTAATCGATGCAATTGTTTTACCTGAACAACATGCGCCACCAATGGTCATAGCGCATAATAAAGTCATGGACGCCCCCACGGCTGAAGCGCACGCGAAAATCCTGACCCTACTCAGTGCAACGGCTATCACCGAAGATATTGTCATTCGTGACAGTGGCCTGCCTGCGCGAACCGTTGCACAACATTTAATGGATTTGGAAATGCAGGGCCGTATTGAACGTCAGCCCGGCGGCTTGTTGGCCCTTGCAGGATAGCGGTAGAAACATCGCGTTTTAATGTAAAGTTCATACTTCAGAATTCACCCCATTGACAATCCACCCCAAGACAACACATCTATTGCGCCCAACGCACGCCAGTGAATCGCTAAGGAAATTGTATGCCAGTTGTTGTTGTCGAGTCCCCTGCCAAAGCCAAAACCATCAATAAATACCTAGGGGATGACTTCACAGTTTTAGCCTCTTACGGCCACGTGCGCGATCTACCACCCAAAAACGGCTCTGTTGATACCGACGACGATTTTGCAATGAAATGGGAAGTCGGTTCCGACAGCAAAAAACACATCAAGGCGATTGTGGATGCGCTAAAAGACGACAATGAATTGATCCTTGCAACCGACCCCGACCGCGAAGGCGAAGCGATTTCATGGCATTTGGAAGAAACTTTGCGCAATCGCAAAGCGATCAAGAAAACCACCCCCGTAAGCCGTGTTGTGTTCAACGCGATCACTAAATCCGATGTCACAGAGGCGATGAAAAACCCGCGCGAAGTTGATATGGAATTGGTCGAAGCCTACCTTGCACGCCGTGCACTGGATTATCTGGTGGGCTTTAATCTGTCGCCGGTTTTATGGCGTAAACTACCGGGTGCCAAATCCGCAGGCCGGGTGCAATCGGTAACTTTGCGCCTGATTGTTGAACGCGAAATGGAAATCGAGGCGTTTAAAAACCGCGAATACTGGTCGGTAAAATCCGCCCTGACCACACCGCGCGGCCAGACTTTTGAAGCCAGCTTGCGCACACTTGCAGGCAAGAAGCTTGAGAAATTCGACATCGAAAATGGAGCTGCCGCCGCTTTGGCCGTGCAGGCCATCACATCACGTGATCTGGCGGTTTCAACTGTTGAAGCCAAGCCCGCCAACCGCAACCCATCAGCACCCTTCATGACATCGACCCTGCAACAGGAAGCCAGCCGTAAGTTTGGCTTTGGCGCGCGGCAAACCATGTCGGTAGCACAGCGCCTGTATGAAGCGGGTTACATCACATATATGCGGACCGACGGTATTGACATGGCCCCCGAAGCGGTCACCGCGGCGCGTGCGGCAATCAAAGATTTTTACGGTGCGGATTTTGTGTCCAAAGAACCGCGCATCTACAAAAACAAAGCCAAAAATGCACAGGAAGCCCATGAATGTATTCGCCCTACGGATATGACTGCAAAACCGGACAGTCTATCACGGCTAGAGGCTGATCAACGCAAGCTTTATGACCTGATCTGGAAACGTACAATCGCCAGCCAGATGTCCAGTGCCCGCATGGAACGCACCACGGTTGATATTGCATCTGAAGACGGCCAGGTCGGTCTACGGGCGACTGGGCAAGTTGTTATTTTTGAAGGGTTTTTAAAAGTATACGAAGAGGGCCGGGATGACGCCGTCATAGACGCTGACGATAAGCGTTTGCCACAAATGACATCAGGCGATGCAGTGGATAAAAATTCTGTCATACCGGAGCAGCATTTCACCCAACCACCACCGCGATACACCGAAGCATCTCTTGTCAAACGCATGGAAGAATTAGGCATTGGGCGCCCGTCTACCTATGCCTCTATCGTCACGACCATCCAGACTCGCGAATATGTGCGATCAGAAAACAAACGCCTTCACCCCGAAGATAAGGGACGTCTTGTAACTGCATTTCTCGAAAACTATTTCCGTCAATATGTGGGTTATGACTTCACTGCAGGGCTGGAAGAAGAACTTGATGACATATCCGGTGGCCGCGTGGATTACAAAGATGTTCTGGGGCGGTTTTGGCGTGATTTTTCTGCCGCAATAGCCGAAACAGCCGATTTGCGGATCACGGAAGTTCTGGAAAAAATAAACGAATTCCTTGAACCACATCTGTTCCCACCGAACGAAGATGGCTCTGACCCGCGTATCTGCAAAAACTGTGGCAATGGGCGTCTGTCCATGCGTACCGCGCGTTCAGGTGGCGCCTTTATCGGCTGTTCCAACTACCCTGAATGTCGCTACACACGCCCTATAGCAGGCGAAGTTGAAGGGGGTGACGTTGCCGGGCCTGACGGCAAGCAATTGGGCGTTGATGAAAATGGCTTACCGATCAGCCTACGTACAGGACGCTTTGGGCCATATGTTCAACGTGGCGACGCAACTGAAGAGAACCCCAAACCGCCACGCGCATCAATTACCAAAGGCAGCGATTTATCTGCCGTGACACTGGAACGCGCCTTGCAGCTACTGTCATTGCCCCGCCGTGTAGGCGATCATCCCGAAGGTGGCCATATTGATGCAGCCATTGGACGTTATGGCCCTTATGTAATGTGGCAAAAACCGTTGGAAGAGGGCAAGAAAACCGCGCAAAAAATATATGCCAATATCAAAGACCCCGAAGAGGTGTTTGTCATCGGCATGAACCGCGCCATTGAATTGATCACCGAAAAAGCCAACAAAACCGGGCGTGGTGCTGCGGCTACACCACTGAAAGAATTGGGCGAACACCCTGATGAAGGCGGTGATCTGAATGTAATGGATGGCCGCTACGGCCCTTATGTAAAATGGGGCAAAATCAATGCAACGCTACCAAAAGATGTCGAGCCTGCCGATATAACGCTGGAACAGGCCGTTGAATTAGTGAATGCCAAGGCGGCCAGCAAAGGCAAGCGCAAAGCCGCACCAAAAAAGAAGCCTGCACCAAAGAAAAAACCAGCCGCCAAAAAGCCCACAGCGAAAAAGAAACCTGCTGCCAAGAAAACAGCCGCTAAAAAAGAAGCTTAAACCTTGAACAACTTGCCGGGACCACCCAGTGGCCCCGCGATACCTGCTAGCCTGTGCAAATGCCATGCGAATGCCGAATTGCTGGATATAACGGGTTTTTCAAGGGCCGCTTCGGCGGCTTTTATCACACTAAATGCGCGCAGGTTTGTGCAGGCTGCAAAAACTGCATCGCAATCACCTGCCCCGACCTGCAACATTGCGTCCAAGGTAGAACTTTCCGAAATTCGCGCGACTTTATGATCCAGTTCTTCCTCGAATGATCCGAATGCACTGATTTTTATCCTATTTTTTTCCAACAGTTCACACATCGCAGCCGACACGTCCATACGATAAGGTGTTAACATTCCCAAACGTTTCACACCCAGCGCTTGGCAGGCTGCAATCACCGCCGAAATCGGGTCGGTCACGGATGTGTCGGGGAATTGTTCCTGCACAATTTCCGCCACACGCCCCGCACCGATAACCGTTGCCCCCGACGTACAGCCAAATCCGATCGCACCAAACTTTGCATGTCGTGGAAACAACGCTAGGGATGCAGGCAATGCCATTTCCATACGGGCAAGGGTTTCCGGTGTGACACAAGGATCAAACGGAATGCGGCTGTGATACAGGCTGGTACCCGTTTGCGCAGTAATCTGGCGCAACTCCGGTTCCAAGGTTTCATCGGTTGACAAGACAACCACACCAATTGCGGGCCCTTCACCATACCCACCATCACTTATAAATGGCAACTTCATCCGATCACCGGCAGTTCTGGGGCTGCACGTTTTGTCAGCAAAATCGGCGCATCATCCGTGATCAGAATATTCTCTTCATGTACCATCATTTTATCCTTTGAAATTGTCAGGCTTGGTTCCAACGTCATCACCATCCCGGGTTGCAAAACCGTATGGTCAAAAGATGCGATCGAAGGGTATTCTGTCAACTGTATACCAAGCCCGTGACCGTATCGACCCACATTTGAAGAACCACCCCCAAGTGATGTGTGCATTGCGTGGAACAAATCTGCACACGTCACCCCTGCACGGGCAGTTTGCAAACCAACCTCTGTCGCTTGCCACAGAAGCCCATAAGCTTGTTTCGTGGCATCAGTCGCAGAGCCAATGGCAAAGTTGCGGTCAAAATCACAGAAATACCCCTGCAAACTGGCGCCTGTATCCAACATCAGAACATCACCGTCTTGCAAAGGCGTTTCATCCGGTGGTGAAATAACATCACCGTATCCGCCCTGTCCTGCCGCGCCCACAAGATAGGGCACATCATCCGCGCCTGCTTGTAAAAGTGCTATTTTAAAGGCTCGAAAAGCTTCTGATAGAGAAAGGCCTGTATGAAAAATGTCAGATGCTTGATCGAAAGCTGTGCTGCCAATGCCACAAATTTTGCGCAAAATGGCAATTTCCGCATCGGATTTCACAATCCGGATCATCTTGATCAATTCCGAACAATCGACGAATTCCACATTTGATTTTTCATGCACACGATAAAAATCACCCAGCGGCATGCGCAGGCTGGCTTCTTGTCCCATCGGCAAACCGACTTTGCCGTATTTAGACAAAACATCGACCAACAGGCTGACACCATCATCGGTTGGATCCGGTGAGGCCCATGTACGAATATCACGCACCCAAGTGCGAAACATCAAATCCGCACCGATTTCCGGGATCACGGCGATAGGTGCGCCATCCCGTGGCAGCACCAAAAACCATGGGCGTGTTGGGCTTTGCCAGAACTGGGTGCGAAAACCGCTGAAATAACGCAATTCCGCCTCAGTGCACAACAATATGGCATCCAACCCAGCTTGTGCCATCGCGGCCTGTGCCAACGTCATCCGCGTTTCAAATTCAGCTACAGTGAAATCAACCATCCGACTGTACCGGGTCGTATAACGTACTGATAAATCGTTTCATAAAACCCAGTTTGGCCAATATTCCTTACCGGGTCTAGTGTAATTACGACTATCTTCAGCCAACAAATTGCAATCATCAATAAGGGGGTAGTTCATGATTATTTTGGGCCGTACCCAGCCAACTCCAGGTGGGATCACCCATAAATCTTGTCTCTTTCATAAAATAACCAAGACCCATCATTCCCAATGACAGATTAAAGATATATAAAAAGTCGCACCCTTTGTCTTTTCATTTCATTAGCGTTAGAACGACCCCAAACAAAGGAACATGAATATGATAGGTCGTCTAAACCACGTTGCCATTGCCGTCACTGATCTGGAATCCGCCATCGCATTATACCGCGACACATTGGGCGCAACCGTTGGCGCGCCGCAAGACGAGCCTGATCATGGTGTTACGGTTGTTTTTATTACTCTACCCAACACCAAAATCGAATTACTGCATCCTTTGGGGGGAAATTCCCCAATCAGCGGATTTCTGGAAAAGAACCCATCGGGTGGCATTCATCATATTTGTTATGAGGTTGACGATATTATTGCAGCACGCGACCATCTGGTTGCATCAGGTGCGCGCGTTTTAGGCGGGGGCGAACCCAAAATCGGGGCGCATAAAAAGCCCGTATTATTCCTGCACCCGAAAGATTTCAACGGAACCTTGATCGAGCTGGAACAGGTTTAGAAAGGATACATCATGGGTATTGGCCCTGCTTTTGTTATGTTTGCCGTAATCTGGTTCATGCTGCTGCTGATCATCTTACCGATGCGAATGCAAAGTCAATCCGAGACCGGAAAAATCGTCAAAGGCACCCCCCTTTCCGCGCCTGACGATCCCAAACTGGGCAAAAAGGTTAAATGGGTCACCATCCTGACCATCCCGCTCTGGGCGCTGATTTGTGGCGTCATTATTTCAGGCGTTATCACTGTTGATATGTTTGATATTTACAACGGCATCGAAAACTAAGCCTTTCCATTTCGCCGTAACGGGCGTATGGGCCGCACAACCGAGAAAAGGAAACACCTCATGTCTGCACTTACCGAAGGCGATATCGTCACATTAGTCTCTGGCTCTCCGCGTATGGCGGTTGAAAGCTTTGAAGGTAAAAACATCAACGTTGTCTGGATCAACGAAGGCAAGGTGAACCGCGACACGTTCAACGTCACATTGCTGCGCAAGTTTGAAGCGTCCGAAGATCGCGGTGGCTTCAAGGGCGGTGATCGCGGTGGTGACCGGGGCGGTTTCAAAGGTGGCGGTGATCGTGGCGGATTTAAGGGTGGTGATCGCAAAGGCGGCGGCAAACCATTTGGCGATAAAAAGCCCGGCCGCACGTTTGACGATCGCAAAGAAAAGCCATTTTATCGTAAAGATTAGAACGGCTATTCAATACGAGGAGCGTTTGAATAATCCGAATGTCCCAATTAGGACACCCATTCAACCTATTGAAATTGCATGATTTACACATCTGCATGTTAGGGTTTTCAGAAATCTCTACGAAATTTTAACTGGCTTTCACATGTGTGGTGGCCCGATTTATTCCGGGCTGTTTCATTGGTGCTATGCTATTAAGTATCTGCTTTGCGAGATAAAGCTGCCATTAGATAATCAACCCATATCGGCGATTTCAGCCCTTTGCAGGCATTAATCAAGGGATTGCCATACTACTGCGTGATCCTTGAAGTAGGCCTTGAATCGAGGTGCTACATCGAAGGTACAAATTGGCTGCTCGACAAACGATTATCGTAGTTTCAGTTGCGAAAAGTTTGTTCCATAGAACCTGCTAGAGCAGCCCAAAGTCCACCCCACCCGCTGTACCCCCCCTTCCTATCTCTAGTTCCCTATCCCATATTTATTACCCTGAATCAGGAGAGACGGTGGAGGTAAGGGATTGGCCTGATCTTCTACCTTCTTGGCACCAACGATCACAAGAAATATAGGAAGATTAGAATTAAATGATTACTATTACGGAAGATAAAAGTGCTGACGTTAAACAATTTACTGTCAAACAAAACCTAAGGCATTACGGTGGGTTTATCGTTGAGTTTTTTATAAGATATCGGGTAAATTGGCTTTTGAAACGGCATCTTGTAAAACCCGTTCATAATCTCGTGCAGGGTTTTCCCGCTCGCCAACCCTTTCAGGAAAACCATATTGGAAATCGGCGAGGTTAGGGTCTTAAATCCCAAACCGTCAACCTTGGGATAAAAAAACTGATAGGCGGCGTGATTGCATCGCACTAAATCCTGACGAATTTCATGTAACATCTCATTATATCGTTCACCAATCTTACGATTGCCCTTCACAGCAGCTGCCACCGCCTTGCCTGCAAAAGTCCCCGACTTAATAGCATTGTGAATACCTTCGCCAAACATCGGCTCGCAAAACCCAGCGGCATCCCCCGCAAATAACACCCGCTCAGTCGTTTGCCGATAGGTGTTGCCACCAAATCCGAGCGGGAAGCCAACGACATCATCTATCTCATCCGTTCCCAATTTCTTTTGCGAATACTCGCGCAAATCTGCCTTGCGTATGGAAACATCACTGTTGCAGGTGTAGATGCCCACATTAACATGGTCCGCCTTCGGGAACATCCAGCCGTAGCCATAATCCACACAACCAAAGTTAAACTCCATTTTCGGAATATGCGATAACCGCGTATATGGAACCAACCCTTCCAACGCAAAACCACGGCTGAATTTCAAAGTGGGTTCGACCAAACGACGCACCTGACTGTTGGCCCCATCCGCAGCGATCATATATCTGGCCTTGATCTGGGTGCCCCCGTCAATCGCGACACACACCGCGTCATCTGTTTCCTTAACTGCATCCAAGCGCTCAATTTTCAGAAACTTGACCCCCGCCTCAATAGTATTGTTCAACATAAACGCATCAAATTTTTCACGCACGGCAAAGGCGCAAATATATCCTTTCGTAGTAAACTCATGCGGCGCATCGTAATGCAGCCCTATGTTCAAAGTACCCGTCGCGGTTTCCAAAACCTCTTCAATTGAAAAAGGGAGAAGTGCCAGTGCTTTCGTCGCAATGCATCCGCCACAGGGCTTCAGGCGCGGGAAATTGCTTTTATCCATGATCAACACATCAAGACCTGCTTGAACCGCATGATATGCAGCCATAACACCAGCAGGCCCGCCGCCGATCACAATAAGATCAAATTCCTTGTCGAATGACACCATTTCCTTACCCTATGTATTACCCTGCCTCTAAGAGAATTCGAATTAGTCCCATAGTTGTTCCAAAATGCAAACTTAGAATAGAACTCTAATTGCTCCCACAATAAACATCTAATACAAAATCGATCTGGGCTCCATATGGGTGCTAAATTCAATGGACTTAGCACTAATCACTTATAGCAAATGTTCGCTTCCCGCCCTTCATATCGGATGATCCGTTCACCATGAATATCATGGAAGGCTCAAACCAAGCATTGGTTGCCATTCAAAAATTAAACGATAAGCGGACAAAGCCCGCTCATGAGTTCTTCGCTTGGGATTTGCCCGAAAGCTAGTTGCTGTTCTGGGGGTTCAATTGAGTTATGTTCCAGATGAGACAAAACTTCGAGACACATGATTGCGGTATATTGAAATATCCTGCAATTTCTTTATCTGAAAGCCCGAGATCTACAAATGCTTCCAAGCATTTCTTTGGCCTTGGGCCAAATGCCAGAGCATGTTCCTTCAGAAAGTTTGGCAACATACTGGTTCGCGAAGCATTCGGGATCTTTGGAATTACGTGGCCTGTCGAAAGCTTTTGAGCAAGGTTATTTTCTAAGTCCATAATTGTAGTCCTTCTATTGAAAATACAAGGCGGGTTTACGGTTCTGGTTTCAATTACAAGCAGCATATACTTTTCGAATCGCAGATCAAAAGCCAAAAAATTTTGGTGCTGTTAACGGCAGTGTTCCGCCAATTTCACACCTTGAGAGCAAAGCCAACAGCCGTTTCAACCCGTGTTAGGCAACTTGGACGAGCATTGGGCATCGCGATGGGATGTCAGCGTTCGACTATTGCTTAGCCGTTGTTGCAACCGCATCGAAATGCGTGTCATGCAGCGTCAGTCAATATGGGTTCATGGCAATCACTTAATCGGTTTTCCATCGCCGCAACTTCCCCTTTGGAAAGATTAACGCAGCTTTCCGACAGCAATCCCCCACTCAGGGCTTTTCGTTTGGCGGGGATTGGCTTAAAACCTTAACGAACATACCCAACCACGGCCTTACCCATGATCAAAACCCCCATCTATGTTATCAGTGACATCCACGGCGACCTTGTGAAGCTTGTTGAAGTGCAAAACCGCATCACTGCGGACGCCGCCAAACATGGCATCAGCGATTACACGATCATCCATATTGGTGATCTGGTGGATCGGCGCGAAGACAGCAAGGGCGTGATTGATCATCTTATGACGGGGATTGCATCAGGCAAGCCTTGGGTCGTTCTAAAAGGCAATCACGACCGAATGATGCAGTGGTTTATGGAAGATCCGGATCGCCCCGACGATCATCTGAAACCCGGCTACAGTTGGCTTTATCACCGCATCGGCGGGCGTGAGACATTGGCGTCTTATGGTGTTACTTACGCTGAAGAGTTCGACATATACGAAGTCCAAAAGATGGCCCTTGCCGCCATTCCGCCAGCGCATCTGGAATTCATCCGCAACCTGCCGACATACATTGAAACCGACAAATATATCTTTGCCCATGCAGGCATCCGCCCCAATGTACCCATGGATCAGCAAGTTGAAGATGATCTGGTCTGGATCCGCGGCCCGTTTTTTGAACATACGGAAAGCTTCGGCAAGATCGTGATCCACGGCCACACGGTAATTGATCAGATCACAGACTACGGTAACCGTATCAATATTGACACGGGCGCTGCATGGGGTGGGCCAATTTCGGTGGTGTTTGCAGATGACACAGGCGTAGTGGAGTTGAATGCTGACGGTAAACGGATAGCAATTACCAAGGCCGAAGATATTCCTAGCTCTTAAGCTTTCCATAATCCGGCAGGCGATCTTTTAAAAACGAATAGGTTTCACGTGCCGTTGTGATTTCGCCCATATCGATTTCAAGCAGCATAAGCTGTTCATCATGCTGCGCAAATGAAACAGGCAGCAGGTTTTCATCCATCCACGGATAACAAAACCGCGAGTTGCCATAATTTGCACCTGCCCTGTTCAGGGATAAGAAGAATACCTGATTTTCCAACGCACGCGTGGTGGCGAAATCGTGCCATGTGGCAAAAGACGCATCGCGATAATAAGCACCACAATGCAAGATAACATCAACACCGTGATCCAGCACAAGGCTGCGAGACAGTTCCGGTATACGCAGATCGTAACAAATGATCGGGGCGAAGGTCAGGCCGTTGATTGTGAACGTGAACACATGATCGCCACGCCTGAAATACTCTTTTTCCATCGAGGCCCCGTATTGCGCCAGATGCAATTTATCGTAATGCCCGACAAGTGTGCCTTCAGAGTTCACAACGGCCAGACATATATAGTGCGCGTCGCCATCGCGCCGCGCAAAACTATAGGCAATATGGCAGTTGAATTCCTGTGCCACCTGTCGCCAGCAAGCAAATGACGGGCCATCAAGCGGTTCAGCCAAGGCATCAAGATTGTCAAAAGCCGCGCGGGAATAGTCAATGCTGGACAGCTCGGGCAGCACCACCAGATCGGTGGATTTTTCGCGCAATGCAGCACTTACCTTAGAGGCAGATACTTCAAGATGAGCATTGCGTTCTTTCGCTGTTGTCATTGCAGGGATGTCTATTTGGCACGCAAGCATGCAAAAAGGTCGAGTTGTCATGGCTTACCGAATTCCTGTCTGGTCATGCGTTCACAAAAAGCACATCTTGGGCTTTCTATGCAAACATTTACCTTACTATGATACGCAAAAGATATTAGGGTTATACGATGAATAAAGAAGTTAAAACCGAAAAAGCCCCGGCACCCTTTTCCAATTACGCGCAAGGCGTTGCCACACCCGAAAATGCGCGCTGTCTGTATGTGTCTGGTCAGGTCGGAATTACACCATCAGGTGATTTACCCGATGATCCCGCCAAACAGCATGAATTGGCATGGGAAAATATCTTTGCCATTCTGGCCGCCGATGGCATGGACAGAACAGACATTGTTGACGTGTTGGGGATTGTCACTGACCATGATCAGGTTCCAACCTACCGCATAATGCGTGATAAAATGCTGGGTGAACACACATGTGCCTCCACCCTGCTGGTTTGCGGACTTGCCGATCCCAGATGGAAGGTCGAGATCGCTGTAAAAGCCGCCAAGGCAGGCTGAACGTTACGATCCGATCCATTTAGACGATCACAGTTGCACGCATTACCCCGCCTGCAACATGCTCCACAGTTCATCCTTTAATACCATGCGCTGTTTGCGCATTGCCTGTTCATTCAGATCATCCGTTGGCTCTACATTGGTTTCCGAGCGGTGGATGGCACCGTTTACATCATGATATTCATCAAAAAGTTTGGCAAAATGGGCATTTTCTATTTTCAATTTGTGGATTGTATCCAGATGGTCCGGGAATTCTTCGGCTAATTCGTGTGGGGTGTTAGACATGGCAGTCTCCTTATAAATCCAGTACCTGTTCAGCCTATGCCCGCAAACCTCTGCGATCCTTGACCTAGATCAAAGGATAAGCGGCAGTTGGTTTATTTTCGAATATATGCCAGCCAATTGGCCAATTCTGTGGTTCTGACGGATTCGCGCAGATCATCCGGCGTACAACCTAAACGCATGGCGGCACTCAAATCAGTTCCCGCCGCAAGCAGGTCTGCAGCCAGATCCGCCCCTTTTGCAAACAAACTGTCTTCATTCTGCACATAATCTGCAATGGCAACGGTGGGCAGTTCAGGATGGTATTGCATACCCCAAAAACTCACCCCGTTCGCATTATATGTCATAGCCTGTACGGGACTATGCGCGTTACCAGCGACAAGCACTGCATCATCGGGCAGGCGCTGCACCTCATCACGGTGCACACATGGTACACAAAATCCATCACGGCGCCCTTGCATCATCGGGTGCAAACGCCCCTCTGCCGTCAATTCAATATTGCGCGCTAATCCCATTTCCATCCCCTTGGGCGAAGCACCGACTGCACCGCCAAGAAGGATCGTGGCAAGTTGCAAACCATTGCACGAACCGATGGTGGGCAGGCCCGTATTGAACACCATTTCACCCGCAGCCCGCAAAACTGCAGCTTCGGGCGCATCAGTTGACCAGTTTACGCCTGATCCTGTGAAAACGACGCCATCAGCGCCATCTAGATCAACCATTGTAAGGGGCTTGCGATATGGTTCAGCGACACGGATTTTCAGATCAGGTGCATTGGCTTTTAAAGCCACAGCATAACGATCCGCACTTATTGTCTGACCCCTTGTACGGTCAACATCAACCATCTGCGGGGTGTTCGATTCAAGGATAAGAACTGTCAGCATCGTTTAGGTCCGTTTAAGCAATAGCGATTGAAAAACCATGCCAAGATTGGAGCCATCTGTATATTAAATTCGCATGCACACATAAATATTTTACATAACCGTTTTACGTCGGGCCACCTTGGCAGCCCGACATAATTTTCGCTTGCACATTAACGAATAACGAACGTGATCACTTTAGCAGGCACTTCTGATGAAGCGTTCACAAACGTGGCTTTTGAAGCGTTTACCGGAACGGAAAAGCTGGCCCCTGCTACGATATGTTGCGGCGATTGACCCTCTATCAGAAGGTCGACAACACCTTCGGCCACAAGACCAAATGTGGGGGCTTCATTCTTCAGTTCGTACTTGCCGCCATTCGCCAGATCGGTTGTAAAAATTTCCGCGCTATCAATCGTAACTTCACCGGGCTCAATAGTCGGTAAAGTGCGGCGGTCAATGTTTTCTGTCAGCGGTTTTTCAAAAACGATAAAAGGCTCACCTTCCTGTTGCAGGTTGAAATCCAGAAAGACTGCTTCTTCCGTGGCTGATGCGTTGTCGAATTGTACGATGCGTGGGCCGACGGGTTCGTAAAACGCATCGCCCGTGCGCAAAATCTGCGGTTTTTCACCTTCAACCTGATAAATGATCGAACCTTTGGCCACATAACCGATAGCGGGGGCCGCATGGGTATGAATTGGGGCATCTTGGCCCGGTACGAAATGGAAATCGCCCGCTTCGATTTTCACCACGTCACGGGTTTCGAAATTTGCGCTAAGCAATTTAACCGTGTTCGCAGGTTCCGCATTTGCAGCCCCTGTGAAAGCTACTGCTGTTGCCAAAGCGACTGCTTTGATATGTTTAAAGTATATAGTCATGATTGTTTTCCTTCATGGTTGGTTTTAGTTTTAGGGAACGTAACTAGGCGAATGGCGCATCTGCGTTGCCGAATGACCAGTTTTCACGCTTCGTTTCGATTATATTGATCAACACGTCACTGCGCGGCACGCCCGCATTGGTTTCAAGTTGATCGACAATGGCCTTATAAAGTGCCTTTTTCTGCGCGGTGGAACGGCCTTCAGCGGCAGTGATCTGCACGAAAACCATTTCCGAGCCATGCTCGACCCCAAGAAAAGAGTTTGGGAAGCGCAACCCTACTTTAGGGACGTGTTGGGTGAGGGTCTGAAAGTAATCGTCGAACGGGATACCGAACGCTTCAACAAGGGCGCTATGAACCCCTTTTGATAGGGCCGAGACATAATCTTCAGACTTATCCGCTGCATGTGAAATATGGATAAGGGGCATTGTAATTCTCCTGTTTGGGTTAGAGGCCACGCGCCGATTGAGACGGTGTGCGGATAGCTGTTTGGGGGGTACTATTTGCAGATTTCGCCATCGTAGCGGACAAGACCCTTCATGTTGTCAGCGTCACGCAAATCGACCAAACCGTAGCTTTTGAAAGAACCTTTGTAGCCTTTCAACGTGCCGCGGGTCGTGTCTGCCTGAATATCGTAGCTGATCTCGATCATAAAACGGCCCGGTTTGCCCGGAACCGCAGTCAAAACTGCCAAATCTTTGGTAAAAACGGCACCGCCATCATTGCGTCCAAAATAATGTTCCAGATCCATTTCCAGCCCCGTAGGGGTTTCGCGTTGCGCCGTAATCTTGCCTGCGGCGTTATTAACCGTACCCGTAAGGGCAGCCGAAATAATCAATGGTTGCCCATCGCCTTCGGCAAAGAAATTGGCGACAGCGACACCGCCCATTGGCAGGCAGCTTTGTGCTTGCGCCGCAAAGCTGCCTGCAAACATGGCGATAGTTGCAATTGATCCCAAGGTCATTTTTTTCATTTTTTGTCCTTTTTAAGTTAACTTGCATTTTGCAATACGTGTTTCCTTAAGCTTACCTATTGCATTTTGCAAGTCTTTTTTTTATAAACCCATGATGAAAGAAAAAACCAAGCTGCGCCCTTCGGGTTGTCCGATCACTTTTGGCCTTGATATATTCGGGGACAGATGGAGTTTGCTGATCATCCGCGAAATCATGCTTAGGGGTCATAAAACCTACAGCGAATTCCTTGAAGCCGAAGAAGGCATTGCAACCAATATCCTTGTTGACCGGCTGAAACATCTGGAAGCGGAAGGTATTATAAATAAGGCGCGTGACCCCGAAAACCGCCGCAGTTTTCTTTATACGTTAACCAAAAAGGGCTTTGACCTTGCGCCGATCATTCTGGAAATCGTGATCTGGAGCGGGGCACATGACGCCAGGGATTTTGCCCTGCGCGATGTGTTGGGAAAAATTGAAAAAGATCGTAAGGGGTTTGAAGCAAGCTTGCGCACAGCAAAAAACGTATAAGCCCGCAGGGGGCCTTTAGCGCGGTGGGGAAGCGCTAAAGGTTGCATCTAAACCAGCCTATTGGGCCGTTGCAGCATTAGACGCCTTGGTCAGATGTATTGCGCAAGCTTCCGCATCATCTGCAATCATTTTATCTTTGGCCATCTTAAGTTCAGTTATCACCAATTCTTTCCCTTCAGCAGTGGCATTATCCATTTCAGCCAAAACCGCCACAAAAGATTTCACGTCACAATTTTTTGTATCTTGAGCAAAAGCGTTAGCTGTGAAAACCGTAGAAAGGGCAATTGTCGTGATGGTTAATCGTTTCATTTTTCTGCTCCTCTGTTGGGTAATATTTAAGGTTCCCAGACGATAGGCCGGCACGTTTTATATCGAAATCACCTTTCGTCGAACAACCCAAAACAAGCTTGGGTTTGCCCATAGGCGGTGATTCTATCGGCGGAAAACGGAGCAAAACTTCACAAAAACACGAAAACACCTGCCTTGGCTGCGATTTCTTGCCTATGGATTTTCTGCAATTTCATTATGGCGGGACACAACACGGGCAAACTTGGCATGGTAGTTCGGGTGTTCCGTTCCCATCCAACGATCCCACCAACTGAAATATAATCCCATGTTGTAACCGGCATGGGCGTGGTGAATATCGTGGTGGGTTACCGTTGTCAGCCAGTCAAAAAGCGGTTTACCGGACTTGCTTGCAGGAAACACCTCATACCCGCAATGCCCGATCGCATTACGCAACATCATGTGGCTGGTAAAAATCAGCAAAGCAATTGGGTGCAACGGCAAAATCAACAGAATAAGCGGTAAGAACAACGCATTCACAATGGCCTCACCCGTATTGAAACTATAGGATGTGAACGGGCTGGGATTATACGATTTGTGGTGTAACCGATGCAGTATTCGAAACAACCTTGGGCGATGCATGATCCTGTGCGCCCAATAGAAATACGTATCATGGATAATGATTGTCAGGGCCGTTGAGCCCCATAAGTAAGCCCATCCGTAAATTTGAACATCCTCGTATACCTTCATCACACCAACTTTCATGCCCAAGACAATGGACACCCCAACCAGACTAAAGATCAAAACGGTACGCAGGCTTGCAAGAACCTCATTACGAAGCTGTATCAAGGGTGGTGTTGTCTTGCGTATTTTTCGGGATTGCAGCCGTATGGCCAAGCCAATGTTGATCAGCAGGTAAACCCCGCCTGCCCCGACGACATAGCGCAGTAAATCACCTGTGAAAATGCTTAGGAAGATATCCGTTATGCAAAGATCATTCATTTTGAGACTCCGGGGTCGATGTCTGCGTTGGTTGTTCAACAGGGATACGCGTTGGGAATACGCCTTCCTTTGGCCATTGGATTGATGGAAAGCTAAGAGCCCCGCCCGCCTGTACCATCTGTGGAACAGACGCAGCCAAAATCAGGGCGGCTATGAAAGGTTTTAGTATTGAGCGTGTCATCGTTAACTCCTTTTTGAAGTGACCACGATTTGATGACAGGCACACAGATGCAGTTCGCTTTGATTTTCAAAATCGAAGCGTAATGATAGAAATCAACGGGTATTTTTCAGAAATGACGGGTTTTAACGGGCGCGAGTGCGATATTCCCGCGGGCTTTGCCCTGTATGGCTGCGAAATGCTTTGTTGAACGGCCCCAGTGAAGAAAAGCCAGTGTCATAAGCAATTTCAAGGATCGTGCGGCCTGACTGTTCAGGATCATCAAACGCCCGCATCGCGGCCTGAATGCGGTGGCCATTGATAAAGGTTGAAAAATTGCGAAAATTCAGATCGCGGTTAATTACCGCGCGCAGCTTATGTTCAGGTACGCCCAAACGTTCTGCCAACCGGCTGATTGTCAAGCCTTCTTCACGCCAGACACCAGCATCCATTAGGTCTGTCAGTTTACCGATAAGGTGGTTGTCTTTGGCTGTGATTTTAGATTGGCTTTCAACTTTTACAGTCGCTTCCAAAGGCCATATTTCAGGGCTTAAGGTAAATATCCAAAACCCGAACACCATTGACAGTATAAAAAATGCAGCCGCCTGAAGCACAAAGATAGACTGTGGCAAGCCCGTATCATCAAAACCGATTTCGACACCGGAAATAACGACCCCCAAAAGAGCCATAGAAGCAACGAACCAGCGTCTGAAGCTGCGCCTTTTTTCAACCAGATCATCAGGCCCGGTCACAATCACAAAAATAAGCAACCCAGTATAAAGCAACAGTGTTGCAACACCGCGCACGACACCAAGTATCGGTAAAATGTCGATGAAAAATGCCAAGCTTGCGATGAACAAAGAAGCGACCAACCAAATCCATTTATCTCGTATTTCGTCAAACAGGATTTCCAAAACCGCCCAGGTAAAAGCGGCTGGTGCTAATATCGCACCGATCAGCAGTACATATCTGTACTTTCCGATTATCAGCGCAAGGCCAGGGGCCGAAAGCAAAAGGTAACAAGATATAAAGAGGTAAAGCGTAATAAGTGCAAACGCCTTTCTTGGCGGTGCAGTGCCCACAATCAGTCCAACCGCAACAAGCAAAGCACAGCCCATGACGGCACCGCGTATAAGAAGGTCAATCTCTTGCAATGTTTAGTGTCCTTTTCATTGCGGTTAAGCTTTGCGCAAATCCGATCATAGATCACTTCTGGGTTCGGTGCAAAGACACTCCACCAGATCATTCCACTGTTTATGCGGCAGTTTCCCTTCTTTGGAAGTTATCCAATACCCCGCGCCATGTTCAAGCCTATGGGGCGACAACAAGGTCAAAGACTTGTCCGCCAGCGCCCCCCCGCAAAGCGGCACAGAACCCAGCAACACACCAGCCCCCGCAATGGCGGCGGCATAGGCAGACACGAAACTGTCAAGCCGCAAGATGGGTACAGGTGGGGCCACTTGCCCTGATTGCACCGCCCATTCCTGCCAGCCGGGGCGTGGGCCGGAGACCGCGATACAGGGCAATTCCTGCCAGTTAACGCCAGCTTGCAACAAGCGCGGTGCCACCATCGGCGTAAGCACCTCGTTAAACAAAAGGGATTTGCGTAAATCCGACCAGTTTCCAGTGCCGTATCTAACCTCAATCATTGCTTTGGTTTTAGAAAAATCACCTTCGACATTCATCGTTCTTAAGGAAATCTGATATTTAGTCTTATGGCTTAAGGCATGGATACGTGATGCGATCCACAATTGCATGACCGACACCGGCGCAGAGATAACCACCTTTTTCAATGGCTTGCCAAATAGATCCTCTGCACTTCTGTTCAGGCCCTGCAATGCGTTGGAAACATAGGGCAACCACGCCTCACCTTCAACGGTCAGGATCACACCGCGCGGTTGACGGGTAAACAAATCCGTCCCGATCTGACCTTCCAGATTACGGATACGCTGGCTGACGGCGGCTTGTGTCAGCCCTATCTCGGCGGCGGCTGCGGTAAAATTACCCAAACGACCTGCGGCTTCAAACACCCGCACCCATTCCAATGGCAGGTTTTCAATTTTATTCTTAACCATAAACAAAACCACCTCTTAGGCCTATTATTTATTAATTGCGATTATGATTGATTTGATTAAAACTTCCAGTGAAACTTGTGTAAGGAGCAATCGGAATGGTAAAACCTAACCCCGACACCCTGACCCCTGACACCATTGTCGCTTTTCTGGGCGACATATTTGATCGCCGCGGTGGCGAAGAATATTTGGGCGAGCCTGTCACTATGGCCGAACATATGTTGCAAGGCGCGCATTTCGCAGAAGAAGCGAATGAGCCGGAAGTGATCATCGTGTCAGCCCTGTTGCACGACATCGGCCATTTCACATCCGAGTTTGGTACGTTTTCTATGGATGATGTGGAAGACAAGTACCACGAAGACGCCGGTGCCGAAGTGCTAGAACCGTTCTTTCCCACCCTTGTCACCGATTGCGTGCGCTACCATGTAGCGGCAAAGCGTTATCTGTGTGCGGCCAAGCCATCTTATTTCAAACGCCTGTCAGAGGCTTCAATCCATTCACTGAACTTGCAAGGCGGGCCGATGGATGCGGATGAGGTGGCAGCGTTTGAAAAGAACCCGAACCTGAAAGACATCGTCAAAGTCCGTTACTATGACGAAGCGGGAAAACGCGCGGACATTAAAACCAAATCGTTCTCATATTATGCACCCATGGTGCAACGTATAGTGGATGCCCATGCGGCAGCCGCTTCATGAGCGCGCCAGAATACATCTTTGAAGCCAGCGAGAAACCCTCGCTGCCTTTGCATCAAGTACCACTGATCCGCGCAACATCTGAAAGCGTCAAAGAATACGGTTGTCTTGTGGATGACCCTGACGGTTTTAACATTGAAATCGCCCGCTGGCCGGCACAGGGCTGGCGGCCGATCGATGAAGGCACCGGTGATGAGGGCGGCTTTGTTGAAGGGATTTTTCAGTGCGACTGGCAGGGCGATATTCTTTACGGTGCCAATGAAGCGGTGAAAGGCAATTATGTGCTGGGCTGGTCTAGCGATCCGCAAACAGCCCTTGCCACCGAACAAACGGCACCGCGTGATCAGGTGCTGTTATGGCATATGAACTACCACCCTGACGGCGGACAAATGTTCTTTCCGCTGGATAACAAACCTTTCATCGTACCCGTGGCCTTGCCCGGCGATGATCTGAAGCCCGAACAGGTTGTGGCATTTTGGTGTGATGGCAGCAAGGGCCTTTATATCCACCCCAACATCTGGCACGAAGGTATCTTTCCCGTGGAAGATAACCAGCGTTTCTTAGACCGCCAAGGCAAGGTACATGCCCGAGTTAGCTGCGATATAGGGAATGAGTTCGGGGTTTATCTATCTTGCCCGCTACGTGCAGATAAAATTCAGGGCTAACCCCTGCTTTACTTATGTAAGGCCGCTTGATCCTTGTTATCAGGGGCTCGCCAAACCGATAGCACATCCCCGACCCGCAATTCGGGGTATTCATTCGGGCCAAGCGAAAAATCCGCCTGTCCGGTTATTTCGCGCCCGCCATCATCATCACCAACAACCAACCGCACTTGGCGTGTATTGGGCCGCATCATGCGTATAAAGGCATCGTCACTTTTGCGAATCGAGAACACAATCGCCTGATCACGCACCCAATCATCCCCCGAAAGCATCTTCTCAGGTGGCATGGCAGCCGCCCACAGGCCTGACAGCACAAAAACCACACCACCTGTGGTCATAACAGTCCCTGCAATCATCTGGATAACCCCACCCACGGTTCCGGCATGGGCATAAGTTTCGGCCAACTGGCTGTTTTTAGGATTGCGCGGCAGATAGATCACATCAACATTATCGCCAACTGACAGGCTTTCCCACAATGCATCCGACGGTTGCTTACCTATTATTTCATAGGTTTTTCCATCATGGCGAATTTCATAATCGAAATGCTTTGTGTAACGCGCTGTTGTGCCATGCCTTTCCTTGGGGTTAACATAGATTTTCTTTTCATAGTGCCGCGTTATGGTGGCATTCCCTGCCACACCATCGCGGCGCAACCAAACCGCTTGCACATATGTCTTTGAACCCAGAAAAAGTAGGAAGACCCCGAAAGCGGTGATAAGCGATGCGGCAATAACAGGCATCCAGACGAATAACAGATCAGTCATGTATCGCTTTCTATTAAACCTTGCGCCCAATACGCCCCAAAAGGTCTTTTAGCATATCCGCCTCATCTACACTAATCTGCCCTTCAAATATATCAACCAGACACCTTTGATAGACCGGCCACATACGTTTGCGCACCGCTTTACCCGCGTCCGTAATTTGCACCACATGGCCGCGCC
The DNA here is from genome assembly GCA_021775355.1 of Amylibacter sp. Taxonomy (GTDB): domain Bacteria; phylum Pseudomonadota; class Alphaproteobacteria; order Rhodobacterales; family Rhodobacteraceae; genus Amylibacter. Next base: position 73,577 of record JAJFHZ010000017.1, read on the forward strand.
CATCCCCGTCACAGGCAACACGGCGGATATATCCCGCCCGTTCAATCCGCCCCAGTAATCGCGATGTGCCGTATTGCGGCATCAGCAAACGTTCCTTCAGCGCATAGGGGCGTATCCCGTCTGTTCCGGTTTTTTCGATTTCAAGCAACGCATCATACCAGATAAGCGTAGGTAGATTTGCATCAGACAATGCCGCCTCAATTTGTAACAAGGCACGTTCACTGGCGCGGATTAGTTCCGTCCAGACTGCAACGGTATTTCTTCGGGTTCTATTTTCCATACGGTTGTTAAAGCATATAGATGCAATTGCATCAAGATTGACTCTTGGAATATTGCGCCTTATATACATGCAAATGCATCTACTTTGAAGGAGAACAAACAATGACGCTACATCTTATAAGCCATAGCCTTTGCCCCTACGTGCAACGTGCCGTAATTTCGCTGACAGAAAAAGGCGTACCATACAAACGTACCATGATTGATCTGGCCAATAAGCCCGATTGGTTCAATGCAATATCACCCTTGGGCAAGACACCTGTGTTGAAAGAGGATGACACCGCTATTTTCGAATCGTCCGTAATTTTGGAATATCTGGAAGAAACTCAACCAAGCCCACTACACCCGAACGATCCAATGGAGCGCGCAATAAATCGTGCATGGATGGAATTCGGCACTGCAATCCTGAATGACATCGGCGGGTTTTACAATGCAAAGGACGCAGGCAATTTCGCGGCAAAGCGCAAGGCCCTGTCGGATAAGTTCGCACGGCTGGAAACTGAGCTTGGGGACGGCCCGTTTTTTAACGGTGCGGAATTCACGCTTGTCGATACTGTCTTTGGCCCGGTTTTTCGTTATTTTGACGTATTTGACCAGATCAAGGATTTCGGCATTCTTGCAGATAAACCAAAGGTACAGGCTTGGCGCAAAGCGCTGGCAAACCGCAAGTCGGTCATCAATGCTGTGGACCCGGACTATAACACCTTGCTTTTAGCTTTTTTGAAGACGCGTGACGCACATCTTAGTGGGTTAATAGCAGCTTAGGGTGGACAGCGCGATCACCGTGCCAAAGCGGCTGCCGATCGCGCAAAAAAAACGCAGAATAATATATTATCCGCTTTTGTTCAGTTTGTGGAAGATGTGGGTAAACACTGCCACACCCAACACGGGAATAAACAAATTGACCAAGGGTATGGACAATGGCACCGCCATCAAAAAACCTGCCAGCCAAATCGTAGGGCGGTGCTTCTTTCTCAGGGCATTGGCACCTTTACGCCCTAATCTACGCATTGCGACCAGTTGAAAATACTCGCGCCCCAGCAATATCCCGTTCACAATCCAAAAAATCACCGGCGCCAATACCGTAGACAGCAGATAAATCACAATGGCCAACAGGTTGACCACAATCAACAACCCGAAAAATTTCAAGCTATCGATCAAAGCATCACTGAAACTAACCTTATTGGCTTGCGGTAAGTCAGCATAATGCTTGGCTTCTACCGCATCCGCGACCTGTTCCAGAAACAAACCCGTAAACAGCGATGCAACCGGCACCATCAAAAATACGGACAGCCCGATCATCGATACCAAAACAAAGCCCGACAACAAGGATGACAACCAGCCGATTTCACCGAACCAAGGTAAGCTAACCGTATCGGGCAACAACAATTGTACACCCCACGTGGCCCCTGACAACAAGGCGACGGTCACCCCCACGCCAGTCAGCAAAATCCGCCGAAAACGCGGATCGCTCATTTGGCTCAAGGCCTTTAGGAACGCATCAAAAATCATAAGGTTTATCTAAGGTGAAATGCACGTAACAACAACCCAAAGACAACAAACAGTTACTGCTACATATCTTGCCAAGCCCGCTACAAACATGCAGCCTGCACATAAATTCAGTATTCTATAGTCAGGTCAAATTCATGAAACTTTTCTACGCCCCCGGAACCGTTGCCGCTGCCAGCCTTATCGCCCTTTGCGAAACCAATGTCGCATTCGAGCCTGTTCGCCTGAACTTTGCAGATAAGCAACAAACCAAGGCGGAATACCTTGCGATCAATCCCAAAGGCCGCGTGCCCGCATTGATCACGCATGACGGTGTCATCACCGAAACCGCCGCCGTTCTGACCTATATTGCCGAATCCAACCCTACCGCAAATCTAACGCCAACCGATCCGTTCAAACGCGCCAAAATGAATGAGGTTATCAGCTATCTGGCGTCTACCGTTCACGTCAATCACGCCCATAAAATACGCGGGCATCGATGGGCAGATCAGCAAAGTTCATGGGATGATATGACGGCTAGAGTTGCAGCAAACATGATGGATTGCTTTGGTCTGATCGAAGACACGCTAAAGACAGGACCGTGGATTATCGGCGATCAATATACCATCGCGGACGCACATCTCTACATCGTTGAAAGCTGGCTGGAAGGTGACGGCGTATCGCTGTCCAAACTGCCCAATGTCGCGGCCCATTTTAATCGGATGAACCGACGTTCTGCGGTCAAGCGTGCACTGGAAATTATGGGTTAGCAAGCAAAACCGACCAATCACCATATTTCCGCCCATTTCACCCGCTAAAACATCCCAATGTTACAACGGATTATCAAATTGGCGTGCATCCTTTTATTGCTTGCCCCCCATGCAAGTGTTGCCGAGACCAGCATGTTGGTGCGCCTGACTGACCGCAAGGACCTGTCAGGATGGGAAGCCGTGGGGCGTATCGACATGGCCAAAGGCGGGTATTGCACCGGTGTGCTGATAGCGAATGATCTGGTTTTAACGGCAGCACATTGCGTATTTGACCCCCGCACAGGTGGGCGACTTGCCGCTAAAGATTTTACGTTCAAAGCGGGGTTGCATAATGGCAGAGCCATTAAATCCGTTCAGGGGCGGCGCGTTGCCGTCGATAAAACCTATCTACCGCGCTATGGCAGCAGCCCCAAAAACATCCGCCATGATGTCGCCCTGATACAGTTGAAAACCCCGATTGCCACCTTTAATGCAACCCCCTTTGCCTTGCATTCCGGCGCAACCAAGGGCAAACAGGTCAGCGTTCTATCCTATGGCCAAGGTCGCGATAAGGTTTTATCCATGCAACGTGCATGTAACGTTCTGGCCCGTGACAGCGGCCTGATGGCGTTCAATTGCGATGTTACGTTCGGATCATCAGGCGCACCGGTATTTGCCAAAGAAGGCAACCAAAACAGAATTTTATCGTTGATTTCCAGCGGCGGAAAGGCCGATGGCAAGACTGTTTCTTTTGGTATGGAATTACCCAGAATCGTTGCGCGGTTAAAACATGACCTGACGTCTGCATCGCAAGGCAAACGGTCAACTGTCCGAATGATGTCTGTGGGTAGTGGAAAAACTACGTCCGGGGCGAAGTTTATCAAGAATTAAGGCAAACAATATGACGAAAATCTTATTTACTGACATGGATATATTGCCCACACCTAGTTTGCCAAAAACGAGCCGTAAGATTATGGCAAAAAATTATGTATTAATTGATTACGAAAATGTGCAGCCAAAAAATTTGGATCTCTTATCAGCCCCCCGTTTTCAAGTTCTTATTTTCGTTGGCGCAAACCAGAAAACCATCCCGATTGATATTGCCCAAGCAATACAGGCCCTTGGAACTACCGCAGAATATATAAAAATCTCTGGCAACGGTAAAAATGCATTGGACTTTCATATCGCTTTTTATATTGGTACGTTGGCGGATAGAGAACCAAAAGCAGTTTTCCATATCATATCAAAAGATACGGGCTTTGACCCGCTAATAGAACATCTTCGATTAAAGAAAATAAGATCACACAGATTACCTGACATTGCGGAAATCCCGATCTTGCGCATATCAGATACTATTAACATCGAAGAGAAAATAAAAAGTATTGTAAAAAATCTTATTGGCCGGGGTACCTCAAAACCCAAGACAGAAACGACATTATCAAACACAATAACCTCTCTCATGGAAAAAGCCCCGAACAAGACAGAGCTTCAAAACATTTTGAACCGCTTACAAAATAAAGGTTATATAAAAATACATGAAGGCAATGTTACTTATAATCTACCAAAAAAGATTACAGCTACCCGTACGCCATGAATAAATTGTGAGGTGCGCGCAAAGCACACACCCTGCCAACCTACCTAATCCTCTTGCGGAATAACCCGTAATCCCAACTCACGCAGTTGCTCATTGGTCGGGTCACTTGGCCCGTCCAGCATCAGGTCTTCTGCGCGTTGGTTCATCGGGAACATGATGACCTGACGGATATTATGTTCATCTGCCAACAGCATCACCATACGGTCAATACCGGCCGCACAACCGCCGTGGGGTGGGGCGCCGAAAGTGAAAGCGTTGACCATTCCGCCAAAGCGTTTGGTGACTTCTTCTTTCGGGTAGCCCGCAATACCGAATGCCTTGTACATAATTTCTGGGCGGTGATTTCGGATCGCGCCCGAAATCAGCTCGTAACCGTTACAAGCCAGATCGTATTGGTAGCCTAAAATGGTTTCAGGGTCGTCCGCATCCAATGCATCCATGCCACCTTGTGGCATCGAAAACGGGTTGTGACTGAAATCGATCTTGCCGCTTTCCGTATCGCGTTCATACATCGGAAAATCGACGATCCATGCAAATTCGAAACTATCGGGATTGGTCAGGTCCAATTGCTCGCCGATCTCAACACGTGCACGCCCTGCTACCCCTTCGAAAGCCTTGGGCTTGCCGCCAAGGAAAAATGCCGCGTCACCGACTTCCAATCCCAATTGTTGACGAATGGCTTCGGTGCGTTCCGGCCCGATGTTTTTGGCCAATGGCCCGGCCGCTTCCATGCCTTCACCCTGATCACGCCAGAAAATATAGCCCATTCCCGGCAGGCCCTCTTTTTGCGCAAACGCGTTCATGCGGTCACAGAATTTTCGCGACCCGCCTTTGGGTGCAGGAATTGCACGGATTTCCGTACCTTCATTTTCCAGAATAGAGGCGAAGATTTTAAAACCGGACCCCGCAAAATGTTCAGATACAACCTGCATCTTGATCGGATTGCGCAAGTCGGGCTTGTCAGTACCGTACCAAAGGGCTGCATCTTTAAATGATATCTGTGGCCAATCTTGCGCCACTGGCCGCCCTTTGCCGAATTCTTCGAATACGCCTTTCATCACAGGTTCGATCGTGTCGAACACGTCCTGTTGATCGACGAAAGACATCTCTAAATCCAGCTGATAAAAATCGGTGGGCGAGCGGTCGGCACGCGGGTCTTCATCGCGAAAACACGGTGCAATTTGGAAATACTTGTCAAAGCCCGCCACCATGATCATTTGTTTGAACTGTTGTGGGGCTTGCGGCAGCGCGTAGAACTTGCCGGGATGCTGGCGCGACGGCACCAGAAAATCGCGCGCACCTTCGGGGCTGCTGGCAGTGATGATCGGTGTCTGGAATTCGTTGAAGCCCTGCGCATCCATGCGCTGGCGAATGGATTTTACTACGTTTGAACGCAGGATGATGTTGTTGTGCAATGTCTCGCGGCGCAAATCCAGAAAACGGTATTTCAGACGGGTTTCCTCGGGGAACTCCGGTTCGCCGAACACTTGCAATGGTAGTTCTTCGGATGCACCCAGAACTTCCATTTCACGAATGAAAATCTCAATCTCACCTGTCGGAATATTCTTGTTCACTAACTCCGGGTCACGCGCCTTAACCTCACCATCAATACGGATACACCATTCAGAGCGCACCTTTTCCAACGCGGAAAATGCGGCACTGTCAGGGTCAGCCAAAACTTGTGTAATACCGTAATGATCGCGCAAATCGATAAACAGAATACCACCATGATCGCGGACACGGTGCACCCATCCTGAAAGACGAACAGTATCACCCACATTTGAGGCGTTTAGATCAGCGCAAGTATGGCTACGGTAAGCGTGCATTATCAGTGTCCCTTCAGGGGTTAATTAACTTGAGTGGGTACACAATTTTGACAGCGAATTGTCAAGGGATAGCACGTGAAAACAAGGAAACGGCGCCCCAAAGGACGCCGCTTTGTTTATTTATATGGAATAGGCCTAACCCATCCCCTTCAGGGCTGACCGAATACCGTCGGCATATTGCTGGCTGATCTTGGCATAATGGCTAAGCGCCAGATCAATGATCGCGTCAGGCACACCGACCATGGAACGCGCTGTATTCGCATATAAACGCCCCTGTTGATCCGCATTCATCAGATCGTGCAAAGCACGCGGTTGCCCGTAATCGTCATTGCCGTCACGGTGATTAAATCGATCCACATCACCGCAAATCCCCAGTGGCGGGTCGGCAACATCCGACGATTGCACCACGCCACCCATCGTATTCGGTTCGTAATACGCGTCAGTCGCACCCGTCAACTGCCCCATATGGTTCATGGTGCCGTCTTTATGATAGTGGTTCATAGGGCACTTCGGCTGGTTCACCGGTAATTGTTCGTAATGTGTGCCCAACCGATAGCGATGCGCATCCGCATATGAGAATATGCGCGCCTGCAGCACTTTATCAGGGCTGAAACCGACACCCGGCACGATATTTGAAGGGCTGTAGGCACAGTTTTCAATCTCGGCGAAATAATTATCCGCATTGCGGTTCAATTCCAACACACCGACGTCGATCAACGGGAAATCGCCATGCGGCCAGACCTTTGTCAGATCAAACGGATTATATGGCGTTTTTTCGGCCTCATCTTCTGTCATTACCTGAATTTTCACGTCCCATTTCGGGAACTTTCCAGCTTCAATGCGCCCGAACAAGTCTTCTTGGAAACCCTCACGGGTTTGACCGATCTTTTCACCCGATTCAGCGTCTGTATAAAACGTATGACCTTGCTGCGTTTTAAAGTGGAATTTCACCCAAACGCGCGCACCATCATCATTGATCATGCTAAATGTATGAGAACCATAACCGTTCATTTCCGTGGGCGAGCGCGGGCAACCACGATCAGACATCAGGATCGTTACCTGATGTAATGCTTCAGGGCTTTGCGACCAGTAATCCCACATCGCGGTGGCAGACCGCAGGTTGGTGCGTGGATGGCGTTTTTGAGTATGGATGAAATCAGGGAATTTATACGGGTCACGAATAAAGAACACAGGCGTGTTGTTGCCCACCAAATCCCAATTGCCCTCTTCTGTATAGAATTTCAGTGCAAAGCCGCGCACATCACGTTCATTGTCGGCGGCCCCCGCTTCACCGGCCACAGTGGAAAAACGGCAAATCATCGGGGTTTGCTTACCCACTTCGGAAAAAACCTTGGCCTTTGTATATTTGGTAATGTCATTGGTTACGGTCAAAGTGCCATGCGCACCCCAACCCTTGGCATGCACCACACGTTCGGGGATGCGTTCACGGTTCTGATGCGCCAGCTTTTCCAGCAATTGATAATCTTGCATCAAAATCGGCCCCCGCGGCCCTGAGGTCAACGAATTCTGATTGTCGGCAATCGGTGCACCCGCCGTGGTGGTTAAACGTTTGGTTTTATCGGACATGAATATCTCCCTTTGGTTTAGAATGATTCTAAGGACAGTTTAGCGCGAAAAAGCAATAATTATAAATTGCATTTTTATGTATTTTTGATAACTTTAAGTTATGAATATTTCCTTGCGCCATTTACAATACTTCCAGACACTTTGCCAATACGGCCACTTCGGGCAAGCCGCGAATGCTGCCAATGTCTCACAACCCGCACTGTCAGTAAAAATCAAAGAGTTAGAAGATATTCTGGGCAGCCCCCTGATAGATCGCACCATCCGCCCCTATGCCCCCACCCCTTTTGGCCTGGATATTCTGGAACACGCCAACAGTATTCTGGGGCAAGTCAGCGCATTGGAAAATGCCGCACGGTTACAGCGTGGTCTGGAAGGGCGATTCAATTTGGGTGTCATCCCGACAATTGCACCATACCTTTTGCCCGCAGCCCTGCCGCTTATCCAGTCGCAACTGCCCGCACTTGATCTGCGCATCCGCGAGGCTACCACGGACGAACTGCTGGCAGAGCTTGAGGCAGGCAAACTTGACGCCTGCATCTTGGCCACTGACCCGGATAATGATTATCTGATCGACCAGCCTTTGTTCAAAGACCGCTTCCTGTTGGCCATCCACGCAGATCAGGCCGAAGCGTTGCATATGCAAAGCGGTCATATCAGCCTGCGCGACGTTTCTACCTTAAAGCTGCTGCTTTTGTCCGAAGGTCACTGTTTTCGGGATCAGACCATCGGTATTTGCCGTTATGCCACAACCGAAACCCTGAACCAGATCGGCGCCAGTTCCCTGCAAACCCTTCTGGGCCTTACTGCGGGTGGTTACGGAGTTACGCTATTGCCTGAAATTGCCGTGGACGCAGGACTTGCCTCTCTTCCGGTCAAGCTTTTGCGGTTGGCTGCCCCCGAACCGGATCGCACCATCCGATTGGTGACAAAAAAAAGCTTAATGCACACGATGGAATTGGGCATCCTTCCTCAGATCCTTGCGGATGCGGGAACGGTTAGATGTGCTGCAAATATAGTCTGATTTTTGGAAAATGTAACAAGTGGGGTTTAAAACATCACCACCGAATAAAGTGATCCCACCAACAACAATGCCATTACGATGTTAAACAACCGTAAGCGCATGTTATTGACCAAGAAGCGTTGCATCTGTTGCCCCAAAACCGTCCAAACCGTCACCGACGGCAGGTTCACCGCAGAAAACACCCCGGCCACAAGCACAATCACAACCAGTTCCTGATTGGGTGCATAAACCGTGACCGCCGTCAGGGCCATCGCCCAAGCCTTGGGGTTGACCCATTGAAACGCCGCTGCCTGTAAAAACGTAAATGGCTTACCTGCCTCTGCAGCCGCCTTTGGCGCCGCCGCATTGGCAATCTTCCAAGCCAGATACAGCATATATATCACCGCCAGCACCTTCAGGACAAACTTCAATACCGGATAAAGCTCAAACATCTGCGCCAGACCAAGACCAACCAGAAGGGCCATGAATGCAAAACCCAGAGAAATGCCCAACATATGGGGTAAACTGCGGCGAAACCCGAAATTAGCACCTGAAGCCAACAGCATCAGGTTATTCGGCCCCGGCGTAATCGAAGACACCAAAGCAAACATAATCAAGGGCAGGATTGTTTCATATATCATTTAGCAATAATTTCATAAATATTACTGAATTAAGTTGCTATTTAATGTGAAATATCACAAAAATAGCAACTAATGACGAATATTGATCATATAAACGAAAAGATATTGCGCGAACTATCCCGCGATGGTCGTATCAGCAACCTTGAACTGGCAGAGCGCGTTGGCTTATCCCCATCAGCTTGTCTGCGACGCGTGCAAGAGTTGGAACGCACCAAAATCATATCGGGTTACCGTGCTGTTTTGAATCGTGCCGCTATGGATGCTGGTTTCGTGGCCTATATCACCGTTGGTCTGAATGATCATTCCAAAACTTCTCAAGCAGCATTCGAACGCTCGATCTGGGCTGCCCCACAAGTGCGCGAATGCCACAATGTAACAGGCACTATCGAATATCTTTTACGTATCGAAGTGGCAGACCTTACAGCTTATAAATACTTCCACACCGAAGTTCTGGGTACCTTGCCGCAGGTCAACGCCATCACATCATATATCGTCATGTCTTCACCCAAGGATGAGCGTGCATAAACACCTTGCCAGTCCGACAGAGCTTAGGGAAGCCACCCCTGCGGAAATTAAAACAATTTAGCGGTAGTTGGAACAACCTGTTCGTGCAGTAAATACAAACTTCAACCCAGAATTTTCCATTAATTCAGGGGCCCAACCAAACCAACTTATTCGTTGAAATATCCAGTTTGAATTTACCGTGCCAACTTGCCAGATTATCCTCGTTTGCGACATTATACATCTTTAACTCGAAGCTGATCGCCTCGCCTGTCTTCACTAAATTTCGCATTTCATCGGAAAAGGTGATAAACATACGGCCTTTCGTTCTTTGTTCTGGGCGGTCCCTAAGCTGGGCTTCGCCTGCGGCTTCAGTTGTGAAACGGATGTTATATTTCACATCCAAATCTTGATCGTTTTCATAGCTGAACCCGAATATTTCACCCTTTCGCTTCAGAAACAGGCCGCCGCTTGGGACCATTGCCGCTTTTTCATCCATGGCCGATTGAAAGGAACTATACTTTGCTATTTCACCGTATAGAGCTTCAATTTCACCTGTAAGATTTGCCTGTTGCGCTTCAAGCTTGGACACACTGTTGCGCGAATTATCCCGCTCTAAAGCCATATGTTCAAGGCGCATTTCAAGTGATCGTATCGTCTCGTTTTTCGCATTCTGCCCGTCTAACACCATAGCTTTATTGCTTTCTTCTTGTGCCAAAGCCTGATTGAGGGACGCAATTTGAGTGGTCAAGTCGGATATTTCCTGCGCTTTTGCGGCAAACCCGGATTTCAAATCATCTCTTTCCGCAGTCAGGGTTTGCAAATCCGCCAACAGCACTTCTTTTTCCTCTTCGTTTTGGTTGATTTTTTCCGATAGTTCAGATTGCTGGTGTTCAAGTTCAGTCGAACTTTTCTTCAAATCCAATAATTCTGCTTCTTTCCTCGTAAATGCATCGGTCAAATCCTGCGCTATGGAAATTTGACCTTCAAGTTCATCCACCCTTTGCTCAAGTCCGGTTTTTTCTTTTGCAAGGCCGCCCATTTCAGCCATAATAGATGCCTGTTGTATTTCTTCTTTTTCCAAACTTTGCTTCAATGAAGCGATTTCGGCGGATAACACGGAAACCTCAGCGGATTTGGCTTCAAACTCTGCCTTCAATTCATCTCTTTGTGCAGTCAATGTCTGCATGTCGGACATCTGTGTTTTTTTATCTGACTCTAATTTTTCGACACTTCGGGATAATGCCAATCGTTGGTGTTCAAGTTCAGTCGAGCTTTTCTTCAGAACCAGTAATTCCGTCTCTTTCTTCGCAAATGCGTCGGTCAAATCCTGTGCTATGGAAATTTGGCCTTCAAGTTCATCCACCCTTTGCTCAAGACCGGATTTTTCTTTTGCAAGGTCGCCCAATTCAGCCACAACAGATGCCTGTTGTGTTTCTTCTTTTTCCAAGCTCTGCTTCAATGAAGCGATTTCGGCGGATAACACGGAAACCTCAGCGGATTTGGCTTCAAACTCTGCCTTCAATTCATCTCTTTGTGCAGTCAATGTCTGCATGTCGGACATCTGTGTTTTTTTATCTGCTCCGAATTTTTCGACACTTCGGGATAATGCCGATCGTTGTTGTTCAAGTTCAGCCGAACTTTTCTTCAGAACCAATAATTCCGCTTCTTTTCCGGCAAACTCGATTGTCTGTTCCTGCGCCTGCAATATCTGGCTTTCAAGATCATTGATTGTTCTTTCCAAAGCAGTCTTGTCTTTGGAAATTCCATCCATTGCAAAACGGGCATCGTCACGTTCCTTGGATGCCTCATCAAGCCGGGTTTTAAGCATATAAAATACTTTGTCGCCAGCGGATTTCAGCGTGGTTTCCTCTGGTGCATCACCATGCACCAGAAATTCCTGCGCCAATTGATCTGCATCGGCCATTTCACGAAGAAATTTGATATATGCTGCAACAAAAAGAAAAACCGATACAAGTGCAAAAACTAGCGCTGCAGTAAACAAAGCCTTAGGCATATTATCCTCAAAAACATCCAGACAAGATAACAAAGAGTTCACATCACAAGTCATTTGGGAAAAGTCTAAAGACTACCGACTGTACACTCAACCTATTTATACCATTTGCCCGGCTCTCTGGCCGCTAAATGTATTTTCATTGATGCTGCATCAAAATGTTCTGCCTGTACCCGAAACGGGAAACCATCTTCCCAATTCCCCCCTTGCACCTAAGCCCCCAAAATATTACACCCACAACAATTTGCTACATCGCTGACGAATCCACGTCTGCACCACTTCAGGGGCCTAGCGCATCATGCCAAAAAGAACCGATATTTCATCCATTATGATCATCGGGGCCGGGCCCATCATCATCGGACAGGCCTGCGAATTCGATTACTCGGGCGCACAAGCCTGCAAGGCGCTGCGCGAAGAAGGTTACCGGGTCATTCTGGTCAACTCCAACCCCGCGACCATCATGACCGACCCCGATATGGCTGATGCAACTTATATCGAGCCGATTACGCCAGAAATTGTTGCCAAAATCATCGCGCATGAACGCCCGGACGCGCTTTTGCCCACTATGGGCGGACAAACTGGCCTGAACACAGCCCTTGCTTTGGATGATGACGGCACTTTGGAAAAATACAACGTCGCGCTGATTGGCGCAGACCGCAAGGCCATTGAAATGGCCGAAGATCGCAAATTGTTTCGTGAAGCGATGGATCGACTTGGCATCGAAAACCCCCGCGCCACTATCGCCGAAAGCATGGCCGAGGCTATGGCTGCAATTGAAGATGTTGGCCTGCCCGCCATTATCCGCCCCGCTTTCACCATGGGTGGCACAGGCGGTGGCATTGCCTACAATCGGGCCGATTATGAAAAAATCTGCGCTACGGGGCTAGATGCCTCGCCCGTCAACCAAATCCTGATTGATGAATCTCTACTTGGCTGGAAAGAGTTTGAAATGGAAGTTGTCCGCGACAAAGCAGACAACGCTATTATCATTTGCGCCATCGAAAACATCGACCCTATGGGTGTGCATACAGGCGACAGTATCACCGTGGCCCCGGCCCTGACGCTTACGGATAAAGAATACCAGATGATGCGCACCCATTCGATCAATGTGCTGCGCGAAATCGGTGTGGAAACCGGTGGTTCCAACGTGCAATGGGCCGTGAACCCTGCGGATGGACGTATGGTGGTGATCGAAATGAACCCGCGCGTATCACGTTCCTCAGCACTTGCATCAAAAGCCACAGGCTTTCCCATCGCTAAAATCGCCGCCAAGCTGGCCGTCGGATACACATTGGACGAATTAGACAATGATATAACCCGCGTTACACCCGCCAGTTTTGAACCTACAATCGACTATGTCGTCACCAAAATTCCGCGGTTTGCCTTTGAAAAATTCCCGGGTGCCGAAAACAACCTGACCACCGCAATGAAATCCGTGGGCGAGGTTATGTCCGTGGGCCGTACCATCCATGAAAGCTTACAAAAAGCGCTATCATCCATGGAAACCGGACTAACCGGTTTTGACGAAATCGCCATTGACGGCATGCCATTTGAGGCTGACATCATCCACACAGATGACCCGTCTGGCACCCTGCCCTATATCCTGATCGGCGCCAATGCTGCGGCACAAGAAGCCATCGATAAAAACCTAACGCGGGCCATGTCGGAACAAACCCCCGACCGCTTATTGATTATCGCGCATTCCATGCGTTTTGGTTTTTCCGATGACGAGATATTCGAGATCACCAAATTCGACCCGTGGTTTCTGGCCCGTATCCGTGAAATTATCGCTATCGAACAAGACATCCGCACAAACGGACTACCCGCTGATAAAAGCGCCATGCGCCGCCTGAAAATGTTCGGCTTCTCTGACGCACGCCTTGCTATATTGACTGGGGTTAAAGAACGCGACATTCGCATATCGCGTACCAAAATGGGCGTGGTCGCCGCCTTTAAACGCATCGACACATGCGCTGCAGAATTCGAAGCCCAGACACCCTATATGTATTCCACATATGAAGCGGATGCGATGGGTGAAGTGGAATGCGAAGCACGGCCATCAGATCGCAAGAAAGTCGTCATCCTGGGCGGTGGCCCCAACCGTATCGGACAAGGTATCGAGTTTGATTACTGTTGCTGCCACGCTTGTTATGCGCTGACAGGTGCCGGTTATGAAACCATCATGATCAACTGCAACCCGGAAACCGTTTCCACGGACTACGATACGTCCGATCGCTTGTACTTCGAGCCGCTGACCATGGAAAACGTCATGGAAATTCTGCGGGTCGAGCAGGAAAACGGCACATTGCACGGCGTCATCGTTCAATTCGGCGGCCAGACGCCACTGAAACTGGCCAACGATCTAGAAGCCGAAGGTATCCCGATTTTGGGCACCACACCGGATGCCATCGATCTGGCCGAAGACCGCGAACGTTTCCAGAAACTGCTGGAAGACCTAGACCTGAAACAACCCTACAACGGTATCGCGCATTCCCCCGAAGAAGCCTTTACGATCGCGCAAGACGTGGGCTATCCGCTGGTGATCCGCCCGTCCTATGTGCTGGGTGGCCGCGCCATGGAAATCATCCGCGACGATGCACAGCTAAAACGCTACATCAATGAGGCCGTCAAAGTATCGGGCGACAGCCCCGTATTGCTGGACAGCTACTTAGTGGGTGCCATCGAGGTCGATGTCGATGCGCTTTGCGATGGCGAAACCGTTCACGTAGCGGGTATCATGCAACACATCGAAGAGGCGGGCGTACATTCCGGTGACAGTGCCTGTTCCCTACCACCCTATTCCCTGTCAGACGACCTGATCGCTGAAATGAAACGCCAGACTGAAGCCATGGCCATTGGCCTGAATGTGGTTGGTCTGATGAACGTACAATTTGCCATCAAAGACGGCGTGATCTTTATACTTGAGGTCAATCCGCGTGCATCGCGCACCGTGCCGTTTGTGGCCAAAGCCGTGAACAGCCCTATCGCTGCTATTGCCGCACGCATCATGGCAGGTGAAAAGCTTAGCAATTTCGATCTGAAATCGCCCCATACCGAACATTTTGCGGTGAAAGAGGCCGTTCTACCCTTCAACCGCTTCCCTGGCGTCGACCCGCTGTTGGGCCCTGAAATGCGCTCAACGGGTGAGGTCATGGGACTTGATAAAACATTCGCCCGCGCATTTTTGAAATCGCAACTAGGTGCCGGTACCCCGCTACCGCAATCGGGTACGGCTTTCATATCCGTCAAACCTGCCGATAAATCAGACCTGATTCTGGAAGCCGCCAAAATCTTGTCGGGCCTTGATTTTACCATCATCGCTACAGGCGGCACATCGACATGGTTGGCCGATAATGGTGTTGCCAACACCAAGGTTCTGAAAGTCTATGAAGGCCGCCCGAATATCGCCGATATGCTGACAGACGGGCAGGTTGATCTGATCTTCAACACCACCGAAGGCACCCAATCCCTAAGCGACAGCAAAGACATCCGCGCCGCCGCCCTATACGGAAAAATCGCCTATTACACGACAGCCGCCGCATCCAACGCCGCCGCCAAAGCCATTCGCAATATGGCCGAAGGCGAGATTGAAGTGCAGGCGTTGCAAGCGTATTGAGGCGTAAATCCCGCGCCTAACCACCACCTTAACCGCTACAAACCGCATCATGGTCGCGCCAGATATTGGGTGGGCGTGTAAGCTCTCCGGTGGAGATGGTTAGGGAAAGGGTGGATTGTGGTGCTTGCCCTCTTAATCAAAATGCATAGCAATGGTTCCTTGCCATTAATAGCGCACAGCGTGATTTAGGCGTATGCCCTAATACATCTCATCCCAGTTATCATCCGCATCAACACCGCCTATGGCCATCCATGATGCACGGGCGCGGGCAAATTTAGTATCGCCCCAAGTACGAAATACGATGTCAAAACCCGCCTCGGTCACATTCTCAGCCACAGTTTCAGCGCGCTGGTTGGCATTGCAATCGACATCGAACATTTCCAGCGTGACCATAACATTGGGATGGCTTTTAAATTTTTCAGAAAATGAAACTGCGATACGTCGTTCGCGTTCGCCTTCACCTGTCCACATATCACCGCCATTATCGAAGTCAGAGAACAACATCTCTGACCCATGATCAATGCCTATGGTACTTGCGTATATGCGTTTCATGCTCATGCCTTTTATAAAGCTTACTTAAAGAAGATTACCGATAAAAAGCAATAAAAAAGCCCCGCAAGATGCAGGGCTTAGTCAAATAATAAGGCATATTTATGGGCGTTAGATCAGTTCTAACAGTGCTTTTGTATCTGCAACGCGCTTGTCTGCAACGTCTTTTTCAGCGCCGGCTGTGCCTTTGGCCGCTTCTTCTGCGTCTGCAACCAATGCGTTAACAATGTCAGTGGTCACTTCCGCTTTCGGGACTGCATGTTCTGCCAGAACAGAAGCTGCAGTGCCTGAAACTTCCACGAAACCGCCTGTTACAACATATTCGGTAACATCACTGCCTGCGACCACTTTAACAATGCCGGGGCGCAGGGTTGTCAGTAACGAAGCGTGTTCAGCCATTGCGGTAAAGTCGCCTTCGGAACCCGGGATATGTATCTCGGATGCCGCAACTGAGGCCAATTTACGCTCTGGTGACACAAGGTCGAATTGAATAGTAGCCATGTTTTTGGCCCCTTCTTTCGATTAAGCGGCTGCAGCCGCCATTTTTTCAGCTTTCGCAATCACATCTTCAATGCCGCCAACCATGTAGAAAGCAGCCTCTGGCAGATGGTCATATTCGCCTGCAACAACCGCTTTGAACGATGCAATTGTTTCAGCCAATGGAACCTGAATGCCGTCGGAACCCGTGAACACTTTGGCCACGTCGAACGGTTGTGACAAGAAACGTTGGATTTTACGTGCGCGTGTCACTGTCAGTTTGTCTTCTTCTGACAGCTCGTCCATGCCCAAAATCGCAATGATGTCTTGCAATGATTTGTAGCGTTGCAAGATACCTTGCACGTCACGTGCCACGTTGTAATGCTCGTCACCAACAACCAATGGGTCCATGATACGGCTATTACTGTCCAAGGGATCCACAGCTGGGTAAATACCAAGCTCTGAGATTGCGCGCGACAGAACTGTTGTCGCGTCCAAGTGGGCAAATGATGTCGCAGGGGCCGGGTCGGTCAAGTCATCCGCAGGCACGTAAACGGCTTGCACAGATGTAATTGAACCGGCTTTTGTTGATGTAATACGTTCCTGCATCGAACCCATATCAGTTGCCAATGTTGGCTGATAGCCCACCGCAGACGGGATACGACCCAATAGCGCTGACACCTCGGCGCCCGCTTGGGTAAAGCGGAAGATGTTGTCGACGAAAAACAGAACGTCGGTACCCGATTGATCGCGGAATTGTTCTGCAACAGTCAGACCTGTCAGGGCCACACGCATACGCGCACCCGGAGGCTCGTTCATTTGGCCGTAAACCAGAGCCACTTTTGATTTTTCCAGATCGTCCGGAACGATAACGCCACTTTCGATCATTTCGTGGTAAAGGTCATTACCTTCACGTGTACGCTCGCCCACACCTGCAAAAACAGAGAAGCCGGAGTGTACTTTGGCGATGTTATTGATCAATTCCATGATCAAAACCGTTTTACCAACACCCGCACCACCGAAAAGACCAATTTTACCACCTTTTGAATAAGGTGCCAGAAGGTCAACAACTTTGATACCGGTTTCCAAGATCAGGCTTTCTGTGGCCTGTTCTGCAAATTCTGGCGCATCTTGGTGGATTGAACGCCTATCTTCAGCTTTTACAGGGCCTTTTTCGTCAACGGGTTCACCCACAACGTTCATGATACGGCCCAATGTAGCGTTGCCCACCGGAACCATAATAGGCTCATCCGTATCTGTCACACCCTGACCACGCACCAAGCCTTCGGTCGCGTCCATCGCAATGGCGCGCACTGTGTTTTCGCCCAAATGTTGGGCCACTTCCAACACCAGATTACTGCCATTGTTGTCTGTTGTAAGCGCGTTCAAAATCGCTGGCAACTCGCCATCGAACTGTACGTCCACAACCGCGCCAATGATCTGCGTGATCTTGCCAGTTGCGCTTTTTGCTTTAGCTTTCGCCATTTTGGTTTCTCCAGTTTCTTAAAGCGCTTCCGCGCCCGAGATAATCTCGATCAATTCGTTTGTAATCGCGGCTTGGCGTGAACGGTTGTACACAATGGTCAGCTTGTCGATCATTTCGCCAGCATTACGGGTTGCGTTGTCCATTGCGGACATCCGCGCACCTTGTTCTGACGCGCCGTTTTCCAACAGGGCTGTAAATACTTGGGTCGACAATGCACGGGGCAATAGATCGGCCAGTATTTCATCTTCGCCCGGCTCATATTCATAGAACGGAGCTTCCGCGCCTGTTTCTGCTTCAAATTTAGCGGGGATCAGTTGCAGTTCTGTCGGCACTTGGCTCATCACGCTTTCGAATTTATTGTAGAAAATCGTTGCCACATCAAATTCACCAGCATTGAAGCGATCCACAACGTCTTTCGCAATAGATTGCGCATTGACATAACCGATACGCTTCACATCAGACAGATCAACATGGTCGATCATTATGTCTTCATATTCACGTTTCAATTGTTCGCGGCCTTTTTTGCCGACAGTCAACATTTTAACTGTCTTGCCCGCGGCCAGCAATTCTGCCGCCTTGGCACGCGCCAATTTCACGATCGAAGAGTTGAAACCACCGCAAAGCCCGCGTTCCGCTGTTGCAACAACCAAAAGATGTACTTTGTCATCCCCTGATCCTGCCAACAGCTTTGGCGCACCTTCAGCACCCGCAGAGGCACCGGCCAAATTAGCCATAACCGCATTCATGCGGTCTGCATAAGGGCGGCCAGCTTCAGCCGCCTCTTGTGCACGGCGCAATTTAGCTGCCGATACCATCTGCATGGCCTTGGTGATCTTACGCGTATTCTTTACGCTTTCGATCCGTGTTTTTAGGTCCTTGAGGTTTGGCATCTATCCAAACTCCTATTCCAAAAAGGCCTCGGGTTACGCAAAATCTTTAGTGAAAGATTCTACAGCGGCTTTGATCTTGTCTTCGGCTTCGCCTTTGATCTTTGGATCTTCTTTTGTGATCCAATCCAGTAAATCGGCATGATTGTTACGCACAAACACCAACAAATCAGCTTCGAAACGGCCAACATCTTTTACGTCAACATTATCCAAATAGCCTTTGGTACCAGCATAAAGCACGATCACTTGTTCAGCCGTTGTTTGCGGGCTGTACTGAGGTTGTTTCAGCAACTCTGTCAAACGCGCACCACGGGCCAACAAGGCTTGTGTTGACGCATCCAGATCAGAGCCGAACTGGGCAAACGCTGCCATTTCACGGTACTGTGCCAATTCCAGCTTGATAGAACCCGCAACTGATTTCATCGCGTTTGTTTGCGCAGATGACCCCACACGCGACACAGACAAACCTGTATTTAACGCAGGACGGATACCTTGGTAGAACAATTCTGTTTCAAGGAAAATCTGACCGTCGGTGATCGAAATCACGTTTGTCGGAATAAACGCAGACACGTCACCACCTTGGGTTTCGATCACAGGCAAAGCTGTCAAAGAGCCGGCACCATTATCTTCGTTCAGTTTCGCCGAACGTTCAAGAAGTCTGGAGTGAAGGTAGAAAACGTCACCGGGGTAAGCTTCGCGTCCCGGTGGGCGGCGCAGAAGCAATGACATTTGACGATAAGCAACAGCTTGTTTGGTCAAATCATCATAAATCATCAAACCGTGCATACCGTTATCACGGAAATACTCGCCCATCGATGTCGCGGCATATGGCGCCAAGAATTGCATCGGTGCAGGGTCAGAAGCCGTAGCGGCAACCACGATGGTATATTCAATCGCGCCGGTTTCTTCCAGTTTCTTCACCAACTGTGCTACAGTTGAACGTTTTTGACCGATCGCCACATAGATGCAGAATAATTTCTTGCTGTCATCTTTGCCGGCCGCATCGTTATAGGCTTTTTGGTTCAGGATCGTATCCAGCGCAATCGCTGTTTTACCTGTTTGGCGGTCACCAATGATCAATTCGCGCTGGCCACGGCCAACAGGGATCAAAGCATCTACTGATTTCAGACCCGTCGCCATAGGCTCGTGTACTGATTTACGCGGGATAATGCCCGGCGCTTTCACATCCGCAGTTGAACGTTTCTTGGATTTGATCGGGCCCTTGCCGTCAATCGGATTACCAAGACCGTCCACCACACGGCCCAGCAACTCGGGGCCAACCGGCACATCCACAATCGCGTTTGTACGCTTAACTGTGTCGCCTTCTTTAATATCACGGTCAGAACCGAAGATAACAACACCAACATTGTCCGCCTCAAGGTTCAAGGCCATTCCGCGGATACCACCCGGGAATTCAACCATTTCACCGGCTTGGACATTGTCCAACCCGTGCACACGTGCGATACCATCACCCACGGACAGAACACGGCCAACTTCGGCCACTTCAGCTTCTTTGCCAAAGTTTTTAATCTGGTCCTTGAGGATCGCAGAGATTTCTGCAGCTTGGATACCCATTATCCGACCTCTTTCATTGCATTTTGAAGATTGGAGAGCTTCGAGCGGATTGAACTGTCAATCATTTTCGAGCCCACTTTAACGATCAGTCCGCCGATGAGTGTTTCATCAACGCTGACCGTGACTTTCACATCCTTACCCACAGTCGCGGCAAGCGTCTTGGCAAGTTTGTCTTGTTGCGCTTTGGTCAAGGCTTTTGCTGCGGTCACTTCCGCAGTTACTTCACCCTTTTCCTCGGCAATCATCTGTTTCACTGTGGAAATCAGTGAAGGCAGGACGAACAAACGGCGTTTTGCGGCCATCAGGCCCAACGTGTTTGCAACATCCTTTGATAATTTCATTTTCTGCGCGACGGCGGCAATGGCAGAAACCATGTCATCACGCGCATACACAGGGGATGAGATTAAATCGCTTAACGCATCGCTTTCATCCAGTGCTACTGCCAGTGCGTCGAAATCTTTTTCAACGGCAGGCAGTTTTTTGGCATCTTTTGCCAATTCAAAAATTGCGGTCGCATAACGCGCGGCAATTCCTGACGATATTGAACCAGTGTCAGACACTTAGAACCTTTCGAAGTTATTGACCCATAGGGAAACCTGAGGGCAGCACATTGTCGAGGAAGCAAAATCCCCCGAAATCTTGGCGGTGATACCAAAGCAGTTATGACTCTGCAACACTTATGGTTACGTTAGCGCAAAAGACGTAATTGTTTAAAAACAACAGCTTAAGGAAAATCTGCGACAAACCGCGCCAAATAAACCCAAAAATCTCGTGAATTTCGATGCCAATTAGCGACGACTCTTGTGATTAAGGGTCGTTTTTACACTATATTTCAGATTTTCGGGCATTGCGCCCCGACACCGGTTTACTTGGCGGTTTCGCAATACCTTCCAACGCTTCCAACGGGCGGCGCACCGCTTCACCAAGCCCGGATTGCATTGGCGCATAAACCTGCTTTGTTGCTTCGACCATCACCACGCCCGCAGCAAACGGCAAAGCGACTTTCAAACTAAAACCCTCCAACATTTGGGCGACTTTCAATCCCATTGGCCGATGCGAAGGGATTGCATAAAGTGCAGCAATATGGCGTTCCGGTAAAAAACGGTGTTTTTGCAATTGCGTTTCCAGTTGTTTCAAACTGTAGGGACGGCCATAGCCAAACGGTGTCGCATCACTGCGCGCCCACAGACCCGACCGGTTCGGTACGATAAACAATACGCGCCCACCCGGGCCTAACACTCGCCAAGCCTCATCCAGAAGTGCGGCCGAATCTACGCTGGTTTCTAAACCGTGCAGGACAATCAGGCGATCGATATGCCCCGTTGCGACGGGCCACATGGTTTCATCCATCAGAACCGAGTGATTGTCTTTGCCTTCAGGCCACGCCATCACACCTTGGGGACCGGGCATAAAACAAGTAACACGGCGTGCAGTTTTCAAAAAGGGGCGCAACATCGGTGCGGCAAAGCCAAAACCCGCCACCGTTTGACCTTTGACATCAGGCCAAAGTCGCACGATTTCTTCACGCAAAGCACGTTGGACAATCCGTCCCAATTTAGTGCGATAGTAAAACGCCCGTAATTTTATGACATCTAAGTGCATTGCATCCCACGGTCAGATCAGTCAGAATCATATCAAGCTAACAATAACTGAACGAGAATTCTATGCCTCTACAGATTATAACCATCCCGTGTCTTGCCGATAACTACGCATACCTGATCCGTGAAACCGATACAGGTCAGGTAGCAGTGGTCGATGTTCCCGAAGCGGGCCCTATACTGGGTGCGCTGAATGATCTGGATTGGCCATTGCACCAAATCTTGATCACCCACCACCATTACGACCATATCGGCGGTCTGGAGGAACTGCGCACTACGACAGGTGCTAAAGTTTACGGTGCGACCGTAGATAGCCACCGCTTACCAAAGCTGGATGAGGCATTGACTGAGGGCGACACTTTCAAATTGGGCAATGAAGTCTGCGATATAATGGATGTGTCAGGCCATACTATAGGCCACATTGCATTCCTGTTTAAAAATGCCAACGCCGTATTTTCTGCCGACAGCCTGATGGCTTTGGGCTGCGGACGCGTCTTTGAGGGCGACTTTGCAATGATGTGGGGCACAATGCTGAAATTCAAGGCCTTGCCCGATGATACGCTGGTCTATTCAGGGCATGAATACACCATGAGTAATGCTAAATTTGCCCTGACAATCGAACCTGACAATGCAGACTTGAAAACCCGTATTGCTGATATCGAAGACAAGCGCGCAAACAACATTCCAACTGTTCCGGCCAGTATCGGCATGGAAAAGGCCACCAATCCTTTCATGCGGGCTGACCTGCCCAAGGTTAAAGCTTTGGTGGATATGGCAGAAGCAAACGACGCTGCCGTCTTTGGTGAAATTCGAATACGTAAAGATCGGTTTTAAGGGGGATACATGGCACTATCTGATTGGTTCAAAGAAGAAGATCAAAACGCTACACCGCAACGGTCTGGCCCAGTTCAAATTGGTTGGCTGTTAAGCGAGCCGAAATCAGGCGTAGTTTACTACCCGCCGGAACGGGTTCGCTCGGCAGAAGTCAACCGCAAGCATGCAAAATCCGCATCACGTTGTCCCGCAATCATTAACATGGAAAGCCGTTATTTCATGATCCGCATGCCGTTCGATCTGCATATACGGTTTATACGCGATAAATCCGGCAAAGCGGGCCTGCGCAATATGCTGGGTGACACCAGCCCCGTGCGCAGTAATGTTCTGAACAAAGTGCTGCATGTCACGTCCGAAAGCGAATGGCGTTACAAAGACCGCCCCACTATACAGGTGTCCCTGCCCTATCTGTTTATTACGGATGAGCCTGTGTATATGACGCAATTAGATGCGTTCATGCATTACACAAAAACACCCCTGCCCGGCACAATTTTTGGTGGACGTTTTGCAATCCGAAACTGGCCGCGCCCGTTGATGTGGGCCCTTGAGTGGCACGACACATCGCAAGACTTGATCCTGAAGCGTGGTGATCCGTGGTTTTACGTGCAATTCGAAACTCTGCCGCAAGATCGCACGGTGTCAATGGTTAAGGCCGAAAATACGCCCGAACTGGCAAAGTACCTTGAACATATTGCAGCATCAGTGAACTATGTCAGCCAGACTTTTTCACTTTTCAAAGACGCAGAGCTTGTCAGGCCAAAGGTTTTGTTAACACCTATGGTGCGAAAATAACCACAAATTCGCAATTTTCAGATAATTTTGGGGGTTGTGGCATAAAATTGGACAGAAAAGCCTTGAAGCTTCCCAAATATGAACGAAGTCTAAGGGTATACATGTCAGAGGTTCTACATAATCCCTCTGCAAGATCAAAAGGAGCAACAAATGCCCTCATTCTCGAGCAGCCTGGAAACCGCCATTCACACGGCCTTGGCCCTGGCCACTGCGCGCCGTCACGAACTGGCGACATTGGAACACTTATTGCTTGCCTTGGTAGACGAACAAGACGCCGTGCGTGTGATGCGCGCTTGCGAAGTTGATACCGGCATTTTACGCAATAATCTGATTGAATTCCTGGATACGCAGCTGGACAGCCTGGTGACGGATGTTGAGGGGGTAGATGCGTCACCCACCACTGCTTTTCAACGTGTCATTCAACGGGCCGCTATCCACGTGCAAAGTTCCGGTCGAAATGAGGTCACGGGGGCAAATGTGCTGGTAGCCATTTTTGCTGAACGTGAAAGCCATGCAGCCTATTTTCTGCAAGAACAGGATATGACCCGCTATGACGCAGTCAATTTCATCTCTCATGGGATTGCAAAAGATGCCGCATTTGGTGAACCCCGTGAAATTACAGGTGCGGATGATCAGATTGAACACGCCGAAGCCGATGGAAAGCCTGCAGAAGATGAAAGTGCGCTTGGGAAATATTGCGTTGATTTAAACGCGAAATCATCAACAGGTGACATTGACCCGTTGATCGGACGGGAGCATGAGGTAGAACGGTGCATTCAAGTGCTATGCCGCCGCCGCAAAAACAACCCTATACTGGTTGGCGACCCCGGCGTTGGCAAAACCGCCATTGCCGAAGGTCTGGCCCATAAAATCGTAATCGGTGATATTCCTGCCGTTCTGGCAGACAGCACGATTTATTCGCTTGATATGGGTGCACTTCTGGCCGGCACACGCTATCGCGGCGATTTTGAGGAACGCCTGAAAGCGGTAATGACCGAACTCGAAGAGCATCCTGATGCCGTTTTGTTCATTGATGAAATACACACAGTTATTGGTGCAGGTGCAACATCGGGTGGCGCAATGGACGCATCCAATTTGCTGAAACCTGCACTGCAGGGTGGCAAACTGCGCTGCATGGGATCAACAACCTACAAAGAATTCCGCCAACATTTCGAAAAAGACCATGCATTGGCGCGACGGTTCCAGAAAATAGATGTGAATGAACCATCGACCGAAGATGCGATTAAAATCCTGAAGGGTTTAAAACCCTATTTTGAAGAACACCACGGCGTTAAATACACACTGGATGGCTTGAAAGCAGCGGTCGAGTTATCCGCGCGATACATCCACGGGCGCAAATTACCCGATAAAGCCATTGACGTGATCGACGAAGCAGGTGCGTATCAGCATGTTATACCCGAAAGTAAACGGCGCAAGTCCATTGGTGTGAAAGAGATTGAAACTGTTGTGGCCAAGATCGCGCGCATCCCGCCGAAAAACGTGTCCAAAGACGATACTGAATTGCTGAAAGATTTGGAAAGATCACTGAAACGTGTAGTCTTTGGCCAAGACACGGCGATTGAAGCTTTGGCCTCAGCCATCAAACTATCGCGTGCAGGCCTGCGCGAACCGGAAAAACCTATCGGCAATTACCTGTTTGCAGGGCCAACAGGGGTTGGGAAAACCGAGGTTGCCAAACAATTGTCCGATACTTTGGGCGTGGAATTGCTGCGATTCGATATGTCCGAATATATGGAAAAACACGCGATCAGCCGCCTGATCGGTGCCCCCCCCGGTTATGTCGGTTTTGATCAGGGTGGACAGTTAACCGATCAAGTCGATCAAAATCCGCATTGTGTGCTATTACTGGACGAAATTGAAAAAGCCCATCCGGATGTATTCAATATTCTGTTGCAGGTCATGGACCACGGTAAATTAACCGACCACAATGGACGCACTACGGATTTTCGCAATGTGGTGCTGATCATGACAACCAATGCGGGTGCATCCGAAATGGCGAAAGAAGCCATTGGTTTTGGCCGCAACCGGCGCGAGGGCGAAGATACGGCCGCGATTGAACGCACCTTCAGCCCGGAATTCCGCAACCGTCTGGATGCCACAATCAGCTTTGCTCCCTTGGGGCCTGAAACCATCATCAAAGTAGTCGACAAGTTCGTGGTGCAATTGGAAGCACAATTGATGGATCGTAATGTGTCGATTGAGTTATCCAGACGCGCAGCACAGTGGTTGGCGGAAAAAGGCTATGATGATAAGATGGGTGCACGCCCTCTGGCGCGTGTTATTCAGGAGCATATCAAAAAACCGCTGGCCGAAGAATTACTGTTTGGCAAACTATCCAAAGGCGGTATTGTTAAGGTCGATACAAAAGACGGCGCATTGGTATTGGGGATCGAAGAGCCCGAAAAACGGAAAATATCAAAGAACAGACCACCACTGCTTACAGCTAAATAAATCACACAAAACGCTCTGATAATCATACTTTAGGGCGTTTTTTCTTGCATCAACAACGTAAACCACTAAAGCCTTAATTTATGGGGCAGTGTGTATGTTGGATTTTTTACGTGTATCAAATATTAAAACCACGCTTTATGTATGGTTGAATATCGGGGCAAATAATCGCCCTAAAAGGCAAGCACAACGTATTGTTTTAACCAACGTAATGATCACAGTCACCGCGCTATTGTCATATCTGCATGCCATAATGTTTGCATTATACGATATCAACCAACTCAAAGTCCCTTTCGCGCTTTTACTGATTATTGGAACCGCACTTCTTGCCACTCCTTTTTTAAACAAAAAACACCCCTATTTAGGATCGGTTTTCAACCTATCTTTGTGGCTCGGCTATGGCTGTTCACTTACCTATATCTTCGGCACTGAAAGTGCTGTTTATTTTTACTTTCTGGCGGGAGCCGCAAGTGCGATTTTGATCGTAGGCGTCTATCACAACCTGTTATCGGTTCTGTCGATCACACTACAGATCGGATTATTCATTTATTTTGACCGCACACAAATCCCCCCCGCCGAATTCTTACATCTGGCACCTGTTTTCTATAACAGCCTTCATTTTGCATCTATCCTGCTTTCCATGTTGTTCATATTTTGCATGATTTACTATGCATTTTACCAAGCGCAACTTGCCGAAGATGCACTTCAGCGTGAATATGAGTATTCCGAAAAGCTACTCAGTAATATGATGCCGGCCCCCATTGCGGCTAAGCTGAAACACAATCAGGGCGAAACCATTGCCGAAAGCCATGATGATGTAACTATTCTATTTGCCGACATTGTGGATTTTACGCCACGTGCAGAGAACCAAAACGCCACTGAGCTGGTGCAATTTCTGAACAACCTGTTCACCCGGTTTGATCTGCTTGCCGAGAAACACGGGTTGGAAAAAATCAAAACTATTGGGGATGCATTCATGGTAGCAGGTGGCATGCCTAACCCACAGCCTAATCATGCAATCCAAGTAGCATATATGGCCTTGGACATGATGAATGAAACCCACAAGTATGCTATGGAAACGGGCGAAGCAGTGGAACTGCGCATCGGTCTGCACACGGGGCCCGCAGTCGCTGGTGTTATCGGTACACGAAAGCCGCTTTATGATGTTTGGGGGGATACTGTGAATACCGCATCCCGATTGGAAAGCTCCGGGACGAATGGCAAAATTCAGGTAACAGACAGCACCAAGGCGTTATTGGATAAGATATTTATGTTCAAAAAACGTGGTAAGGTTGAGATCAAGGGCAAAGGTAAACTGGACACTTGGTATCTGACAAAGATACGGTAGCTACTTTATTTCTCGGTAAATTTCAGCTCTATCCGACGGTTTGCGGCCAATGCCTCAGGGCTGTCACCCTGCGCAACCGGTTGAAATTCACCAAAACCGTTCGCAGCCAACCTGTTTGCAGGTATGCCCAAATCATCAACTAAATACCGCACCACTGCCAGCGCACGCGCCTGACTAAGCTCCCAATTATCACTAAATTCACCAAAGCCACTTAGCTGAGTGTTATCAGTATGCCCGTCAACACGCAAAATCCAGTCAATTTCCGGTGGTATCTGGTTCGCCACATCCTGAATAATGTTGGCAACTTTGCGAATTTCCACCTTGCCGCCATCGCCTAGGTCTGCAGATCCTGCGGAAAACAGGACTTCCGATGAAAACACGAAACGATCACCGACAATACGAATACCCTCTTGCGCGCCTAAAACATCACGCAATCGCCCGAAAAACTCTGATTTGAATTTTTTAAGGTCGGTTGCCTCTGCTTCCAGACGTTTGCGCTCAATCTCTTCCAATTGCGCACGGCGTTTTTGTTCCACCGCAACCTTTGCCAAAGCACTGTTCAGGTTCGCCCCAAGGCTTTCAATTTGAATTTGCGCCTCAACATCTTGTTCTTTGGCAGCGTCAAGCAGGCCTTGCAAGGCATTCAACTGCCCGCGCAAGGCATTGGTTTGCTGATTCAGCAGCGCAACTTTACGTTGGCTTTCTACCGACAAAGCTTGTTCATCTTTCAACAAAGCATTTGCCTGCGCCAATAGGGCCGCATCTTTTTCGCGGGCATTCAAATGCTTGTCAGCCAAATCGGCGGCTGCGGTTTTTGCCGCCTGAGCTGCTGCCAGCAACGTCAGTGTATCCTCGGCCTGTTTGCGCTTGGTTTCCAAGGCCAAGGTCATTGCAGTCAGTTCATCTTGCGAATTTTGCAACCGTACTCTTAGGGCTTTGGTTGCAGCCAGTTCAATCAAGCGTAGTTTTTCAGCTTCGGTAAGCGTGTTTTGCGCTTGCGATAATTGCGCCTCTTTTGCGGTAATATCAGCTTGAAGGTCACCCAGTTCATCCTGATTTTCCTTCAAGCGTTCCTGTAATGCCAGCACGGCGGCAACTTCTGCCAACCTTTGTTTTTCAGTTTGATCCAGCTCATTTGCAATAGATACTAACTTGGAGTCTTTTGCCGTTACATCAGCCTTCAGATCAGCGATTAATGCCTGTAAAGCTTCGCGTTTGGCAGCCGCCAAACGGGCTTGTTCCGCTTGCAGGTCAATCTCACTGCGTGCCTGCGCCAAGGCCAGCTGCACCGCTTGTTTTTCGCTAAGTGTATTTTCTTGCACCACTTGCAATTCTTCCAAAGAAGTCTGCGTATTGTTTAAACGCACGGTCAAATCGTCCCGTTCACCCAACAACCCTGCAACTTGTTGTTCAAAGGATGTAATTTTGGTTTTTTGATTTTCCGTTTCGATTGAAAGCGTTCCAATCAATGCGGTTTGCTGGGCGATTTGCGCTTCGGCTGTTTGTAAATCCCCCTGCACACCTCTTAATTCACCTTCCAAACCTTTACTGCGCACCTCTTCCAACCCCAAAGCCTTTGCCAGGCCTGCGATTTGTTGGGATAGATTATTCAGCTCAGCATCTTGCACGGCTACTTGTGTCGACAGGTTATCCAACTCTACGTCCTGCCCTGTAATGGTTTCACGCAACACAAATTGCACCACCATAAAGATGGTCAGCACGAACATCAGGATCATTAGAAGAGCTGTCATCGCGTCAACGAACCCGGGCCAGATACTGCCTGAAACCTGTCCGCCATTACGTCGCAATATGGCCACGGGCTAGCCCCTTTCGCGCAGGGCTTTGGCCAGTGCTGCCAAGTCACCGCGTAATTCGGCAATAGAATCCCTGCGCCCTGCCTGCGTTTCATCAATCAGGCGTGCCATTTGGCTGCTAATATTCTGCAAATGCTCCGACATGCGTTCGGAAATCGCGATATCTTCTTTATAGGCCTGGGTCGCAAGCGCGTCAGATATATGTTCATGACTGGTTGAAACTTGATCCAATATGCGTTGGGAGTGTTCGTGTGATGCCAATTGCGCATCGACCATTTGCGTTACGGAAACACCCAAAGCTTCTATCCGTTGATCGGTTACAGAGCGTTTCTCTTGCAATTGCCCCAAAATCGTCTGTTGGTTTTCAATTTGCACCGTAGTTTGTGTCAGCAATTCGGCGATCAGCGCGTTTGGTGAACCATCGTCACTATCACCATCCGCAGATATGCCAAGGCGCGTGATTGACGACAACCATTCTTCCAGTTCCCGGAAAAACCTGTTTTGTCCGTGCCCCGCAAACAAATCCAGCAAACCAACAACTAATGATCCGGCAAGACCGATCAGGGATGACCCAAAAGCCGTGCCCATGCCACCCAATTGAGTTTCAAGCCCCGTCATCAGGTTGTCAAAGACGCTCATCGCATCCTGCCCTTCTTTGGGGGCAAGATGTCGTATGGTATCAACGACGGCAGGCACTGTCGTCGCAAGGCCGTAAAACGTCCCCAACAGCCCAAGAAAGATCAGTAAATTGATAATGTAGCGCGTAATTTCACGGCCTTCGTCCAGCCGCGTCGCAACCGAGTCCAGGATCGTGCGCGTCGAAGTCGAGGTCAGCATCAGACGCGCAGAACGTTTTTTCAACAAGGCTGCCAACGACGCCAAAAGCCCAGGTGCCTGCACGTATTCATTGCGGGGTCGATCCAGTGCAAAGCCTTCTATCCAACTGACCGACTGAACCAATGTGGTCATCTGCCAAATGCAAGACAGCAAGCCCAGAAAAAACACTAGCAGGATAAATCCGTTTAAATAGGGCGACGACAGAAATATAGGTGCAACTGCCGGGTATACAGCATACCCCCCCATTGCGGTCAGCATAACGACACAAAGCATCCAAGTGATCTGCTTCACCGGTTGGGTGAACTGCGGGGATATGGTTGCGTCTGCCTGTAACATTATATGTGCCTGCTCTTTTGGCCTATGGTTCTGTGCCAAAGAATAGCTTGGGCTTATCGATATGCCAATTGCTAAGTTTTAAAACAGCATTAGACGCTTAATCATTGAATTTTCCAAATAATTCACCAAGTATGTACGGAAGTATTAACCAAAAGGGAGATTTAATATGGATCAGCTTACAGGCTTTGGCGCAAGTGCAGGTTCTGCAATATTTTTATTAGTTTTTGCGTTTATCTTGATCATAATGATGGTCAAATCCGTTCCGCAGGGCGACGAATGGACTGTTGAACGTTTTGGCCGCTACACCCGCACCCTGAAACCGGGCCTGCGTTTCCTGATCCCAATCATGGATAAGGTCGGCGCCAAAATCAACATGATGGAAACCGTTCTGGACATTGAAACCCAAGAAGTGATTACCAAGGATAATGCCATGATCATGGCCGATGCGGTAACGTTTTACCAAGTCGTTGATGCCGCGCGTGCTGCATATGAAGTGCTTGATCTTCGGCGTGCCTTATCGAACTTAAGCCAGACCAACATCCGTTCCGTTCTGGGCTCCATGGATCTTGACCAATCCCTGTCCAATCGCGAAATGATCAACGCCAAACTTTTGAGTGTAATCGATGAAGCTGCACATCCGTGGGGTTTGAAAGTGACCCGCGTTGAAATTAAGGATTTGGCACCACCGCCTGACATCAATGAAGCAATGGCACGGCAGATGAAAGCAGAACGCACCAAGCGCGCTGAAATTCTGCAAGCCGAAGGTTTGAAACAAGCTGCTATTTTGAAGGCCGAAGGGGAACGCGAAAGCCAAATCCGAGAGGCCGAGGGTCGCAAGGAAGCCGCATTTCTGGATGCGGAGGCCCGTGAACGGGCGGCAGAAGCCGAAGCCAAAGCCACCCAAATGGTATCCGAAGCGATCGCCAAAGGTGATATTCAAGCTGTTAACTATTTTGTGGCGCAGAAGTATACAGACGCATTGCGCGACATTGCTTCATCGCCGTCTGCCAAGACTGTAATGATCCCGCTGGAAGCATCCAGCCTGATCGGATCTATCGGTGGTATTGCGGACATTGCCAAGGCAGTTGTCGATAAAGACGGTAAGTAGCCAGTTAGAAAGGATTTCAATATGGATATTCTGCAAATGTTAACAGGTATGTCGCCGTGGTGGTGGGTCATTCTGGCTTTTGCCTTTGGATCAATCGAAATGGCAACAATGACGTTTTTCCTAATCTGGCCCGGCTTAGCAGCCCTGTGTATGGCGGGGATATTGGCACTTGCCCCTAATATGTCGGGAACGATGCAAATTGCACTTTTTGCCATCATATCCGTTATCCTGACCTTTGCAGGTCGTTATTTGTTGAATAAATACGGTGATGGCGCAGGCGATGGCGGCGAAACATTGAACAAACGCTCGGCCTATTTGATCGGCCGGTCTGCAAAAGTATTGGAATTTGACGGCGGTACCGGCGTGGTTGAGGTCGAAGGTATGCGTTGGCGCGCCCAATGGGTTGCAGATCAGATATCAACCCCAGGGCAAAGCGTTCGCATTACACAGGCTGAGCCATTATTATTGTATGTAGAAGTCCCAGCATAAGACTGTCGCCATAAGCAGAATATACATTTCGAGCGCACCTTGATTAACTACAGGGTGCGCTCTTTTTAATGGTAGATTATGATTATGCCGCTTCCCAGGCATCCGCACTGAACGCTTCATCAACAGGCGTCTGTGCCAGATGATTGGTGAAGTTTGAAATCGTCTTATAGCTGATCCCCAGAACCACCTCTAACATGGTTTGTTTTGTATAACCGGCGGCTAGGAATGCTTGCACATCACCATCAGATGGCCAACCGCGTTTTTCATTCATTGCAATGGTGAACTGCCGTAAGGCTTCAAGTTTCGGGTCAGCGATAGCCGTGTTATTTCGCAAAGCCTCAATCACGTCATCAGCAACACCCGTCATTTTCGAGATCTTTGAATGCGCCGCCATACAATATGTACACCCATTCAGACGGTTCACAGTCATCATAATGACCTGACGTTCCGTGACAGACAGATTAGCTTTGTCAAAAATACCAGCCAGTGTCACATATGCTTCCAGCGTAGCGGGAGCTTCTGCCATTTTACCCAGAAGGTTTGGCAAAAATGTATATTTAGCCGTCGCCCCTTCAAGAATTTTTTTGCTACCCTCGGGGGCTGTTTCGATTGTGTGTGTTTCGAATTGTGTCATTAGATTTTCCTTTGTGATTGATGAAATCGGCCCTATTTAAACCGGTTGGTATAATCTTTGCTTAATTTATTTATACCGATCGGTCAATACACATATTGAACGATCGGTATAAAACTGTTATAAAGCCACCAGAAACAATGAAAGTACTGACAATGCCCTGGGAAAAAACCTTTGATACGGAAGATGTGGTTGCACACGCAATCGCGGTTTTCTGGAAAAAAGGCTATGAAGCAACTTCAATAGCTGAACTAACTAAGGCCATGGGGATCAACAAGGGCAGCCTATATAATGCTTTTGGATCGAAGAAAAAATTGTTTATGCACGCTTTGCAGCAATACGACCGCAACCGCACACAACGCACCCTGAAAAAGATGGATGCAATGGAAGCACCGCTGGATGCAATCAACGGTCTGTTTGATCATGTAATTAACCATAATTGCAGCAATCCCAATAATAAGGGGTGCTTGCTGGTAAATACCGCTTTGGAATTGCCGCACCATGATACAGATATCCAAAAAATGGTCACAAAATCGCTTGATAACTTAAAGGATTTCTTTGAGCAAAATATCAGGCGCGGTCAACGTGACGGTTCCATTCCCGCACATATCAACCCGCAAACCACAGCCCATGTGCTGCGCTCATTGATTGTCGGTTTACAAGTACTTTCGCGCGGGGTCAGTGATCCTGAAAGTTTCGAGCCGGTTAAAACTCAGGTTTTAAATACGCTTCGCGGTTAGCTTTGCTACGCGCTGCCTAAATTTGTTAAATATGTGAAGGGCGTGTCAATGCGCCTCCGCGCCAAATAGCCAGCGCAAGCAGAGGCGAATCCTGCATATCCATTGCATGGGGCTGATTACTTTCGTGATGCACAATCCCGCCCGCTTTCACCACCATTGGCAACCGCCCTTTTGCCATGAATTTAGCCCCGCCAGCCAAAACACAATATTTCTCTTCGGGTTCATGCCAGTGTTCGGGATAGTATAATCCCTGCCCCCACATGCCGATAGACAAGCGAAGTTCCGAACTGACAAAAGGGCCATCGGGTGAAATTAAATTGAACCAGCCGTATTTATCCAGATAGGCATCACCAACCTGATCGGCACTATAGCTTTGTTGCCAGTACAGACAGTCTGCCCCGTCAATGATTGCCTGCGTCAAAGGCTCTGTATCGGGGCTACATTGACCTGCCATATTCGCAAGCAAAGTTACAACCGGCAATGTGCGGGGTTTTTGCACGGTATATGGCAGGGGATTTTCCGGCATATTGGTATATTTCGACAATGCGAGGTTTTGCGCTATCAGTTTTTTTGCTTCGGTTAGAATATGCGAAACAACGGTCTTTTCGGGCATGGAATCACCTGAATTTAATCTGTAGCATAACATATGCTGATAGGTACTTACCCAGCAAGTTCCGCCACGCGTCGTTGCAAAAATGCCAAATCATCATCCGCTAACCCCAGCGCATCAATGCCTTTGCAGGTGTTGTATAGGTATTCGGTGTTCGGGCCACGACCACCGACGGCCGTGGCGATGATTTGCGCCTGTCGTTCCAAATCCATCCCGCCGCAATATTGCACATGCTCAGGGTCGATCACATAACACACCGCATCTACCTGTTCGCCAGTTTCCAGCTCAACGGGTCGGGTCACTTCCAAATAGGCCGATGAGATCAACTCTCGTGCGCGCAAGTCCGCAATCGCATTTGTTGCATGATCGGGCCCAACATAAAATGCCACCCCATGGCATTCGCTGCCTTCATGTTCGTCCAGTGCCAAAACCAGACCGGGATCATCATGGGTACCGCGATGATGGATCGACCACATGCAAAAACTGCGGGTATATCCATCCAACCGCGCAATGTGCTTTTTTGCATATATAATGTCCGGCTGCCAAATCAGCGAGCCGTATCCAAACACCCAAAACCCGTTTTCCACCATTGCACTGGCCCTTGTTTTCATAGCTGCTATAACGCGGATGAATTTAGATGAAAACAGGGCAAATTCATGCGCACTATTATCGGTATCCTATTTTTTGCAATATTGGCATGGTTCGGCTATTGGTTTATCGGTTCCAGTACACTTGAAACAGCGACCAAAACCTGGCTGCAAGATCGTCAGGAACAGGGTTGGATTACGGAATATTCCGCCTTGGATGTACAGGGCTTCCCGAACCGATTTGACAGCACAATCATGGATTTCAATCTGGCTGACCCAAAATATGGCTGGGCATGGCAAGCGCCCAAATTTCAGGTGCTGTCACTCAGTTACAAGCCAAATCATTTCATCGCAGCATGGCCTGATAGCCAAGTGGTTTCCACCCCACACCATAAATATAACATCACCAGTGATGATATGCGTGCCAGTCTTATATTTGAACCAAACACGACATTGGCACTGGATCGTGCAACCATGACACTTGCAAACCTGACGATCAGAACTGGTCCCGAAGAGGCCAGCTCAATTACTTCTGCGATATTGGCAACCCGCCAATCAGAGACATCGCAATACGCCCATGACATTGCATTTGACGGCAAAGGTTTTGTGCCATCAAAATCACTAAAAGCACAGATTGATCCCACATCGCTTTTACCCGCTGATTTTGAAACTGTGGCAATTGAAACCACCGCTCATTTTGATGCCCCTTGGGACCGTATTGCGATTGAGGCCGCTAAACCTAACCTGACCCGCCTTGACGTCTCACAATTTGATGCCAAATGGGGCGAGGTGCAGATACAAGCCACCGGCAGTGTAGATGTCAATGCAAACGGCTATCCAACGGGCAAGCTGTCTGTACGGGCCAAAAACTGGCGTGAAATGATCCAACTGGCAATGGCCTCTGGCGCGTTGGATGCAACTACAGGACAATCTTTGGAAACGGGGTTAGGGCTAATCGCCATGCTTTCGGGCAACAAGAATACACTGGATGTGCCGTTAAGCTT
Organism: Amylibacter sp.; assembly: GCA_021775355.1. GTDB lineage: Bacteria > Pseudomonadota > Alphaproteobacteria > Rhodobacterales > Rhodobacteraceae > Amylibacter. The sequence continues at coordinate 109,040 of JAJFHZ010000017.1, forward strand.
CGCCAATAGGGTTATGAGCATTGGTCCGATCCCCATCGGCCCCGCCCCGCGCCTGAAACGTTAACGACAATAAGATCCACTGCGATGTCTGGCAACATCCACATGGAAATGGTCCTTGTGGTGCCGATCCGCATTGGGGCCAAGAACGGTGCCAAACGGCCCGCATGCTGATTTATGAATACGGCGCAAACTTGATTTACCCCGCCCCCGGCGCCAATCCCGTTTCACGCTGTAAATCGTTCCATCGCGCAACTTGAAACCCGCAATATCAACCGCATTGCCTTTTGCATGTTCCGATAATTTGGCACCACTTCTACTGTTGCGCGTGCGGCAAGCATAACCGCCAATAATCTGTATTGATGCCAATCCCCCGCCTTTGCGCGCTAATGTGGGCTTCACTGACCGCGACACCCATTTATCCAAACGCTTGGCCGTCGTGCAATTTACCACCAACTCACGCGTCAATGGAATACCGGCCACTTCAGTCACCTTGACAGGATTGGCAATTCCACACCCACCACGCCCGCTGATCCGTGTTGCATTCGCACCTCTGATACTGCGCACCCCGCAGACCGAGCCTCTGCGTGACTGAATGCGGGCTTCGGGTTTTTTTGTTGTCGTTGTTCTGGCAATAACACGCGGCACTATGCGTCTCCGTGCCAGATCATTGGGCCGCAAACGCGGGATCAGTGATTTTCTAAGGGCCACAATCCCTATGGACACACGCGACTGATCCACAGATTTTGTCCTTGCAACCTGAAAAGCCTCTTCCTGACGTTCCAATTCTGCAATTTGCATCAGCGTGATTATTTCCTGACGAGCTTGCGCCGCCACACCTGCATTTTTATCGATACGCAATCGCGGGATAGGCGAGCTTTTCAAAGCATTTGGGGTAGTACGCGCAATAACCTGCCCGCCATCCCTAAACTTTGGCATTGGTGATGTTGTTGGCGCAAAGCTGGCTTCAGCTGTTGTTGCCAACAACATTAACACAGCCAAACCTGCGCAGCCTTTGATCATTACGATCAGCTCTCCTTGGTTAGATTCCGCCCAAAATTCGGCGCATCCGTATCTTGCCCTGCTTCGATGATACCACGTCTGATCGCCCGTGTCCGCGTAAAATAATCATGCAGGTAATCACCGTCACCGCTGCGAATTGCACGCTGCAAATCGAACAGTTCTTCGGTAAAACGGCCCAAAATCTCCAATGTCGCCTCTTTATTGTTCAAAAACACATCCCGCCACATCGTCGGGTCAGAGGCAGCAATTCGGGTAAAATCCCGAAAACCAGCGGCAGAAAAGTTGATCACTTCTTTGTCAGTGACGCGGCGCAGATCATCTGCCACGCCGACCATCGTGTATGCAATCAAGTGTGGTGCGTGTGATGTGACCGCCAGCACCAAATCGTGGTGTTGTGCATCCATCACCTCTACGTTCGATCCAACCGCTTCCCAGAAGCTACATAAATTTGCCAATGCGGCTGCATCGGTATTTTCCACTGGCACAAGGATGCACCAGCGATGATCAAAAAGTTCAGCAAACCCGGAACGCGGACCCGAATGTTCAGTCCCCGCCAATGGATGCGCCGGAATAAAATGAACGTTTTCAGGCACAAAGGGTGAAACGTTTTTTATTACAGAGGCCTTTACGGACCCCACATCACTTAATGTCGCCCCCGCTTTTAAATGCGGCCCAATTTCTTTTGCAACAGCGGCCATTGCACCCACGGGAACCGCCAGAATGACCAAATCGGCATCCTTTACGGCATCCTGTGCACTGTCGCACACCACATCACACAAGCCAATTTCGCGCGCTATATCGCGGGTTTCTTCAGAGCGTGCATAACCGCTGATCACTTCCGCCAAACCGGCACGACGTATGGCATGAGCCAAGGAACCTGCAATTAGTCCCAGCCCGATAAGGGCTACTTTTTTGTAAATAACTGTCATAGCCCTGCCTTAAATTCTGCAAGCGCCGCCACGACCTGACGACAGGCTGCTTCATCCCCGATAGTGATCCGCAAAGCTTGCGGTAAATTGTAATTCGCCACCATACGCACAATTAACCCATTGTCCTGTAAATGCATATTCGCCGCTTGGGCTTCATCCGCAGTGGTAAAACGCGCAAGGATAAAGTTCGCAAACGAAGGGTCAGACGGTATACCAATTTTACCCAACTCAGCTGCCAACCAACCGCGCCATTTCTCATTCTCAGCACGGCAATGTTCAGTATAAGAAACATCTTCCAACGCGACCTTTGCTGCAGCTAGCGCAGGCGCACTAACATTAAACGGCCCCTTCAAACGACCAAGAACTTCCATCACAGATGCAGGACCGTAACCCCAACCGATACGCAATCCGCCCAAACCGAAGATTTTGGAAAACGTTCGGGTCATGACCACGTTATCGCGGGCTTCGACAAAAGCGGCACCGCCGTCAAAGCCGTAAACATATTCGGCATAGGCTCCATCAAGCACCAACAGGCACCCATCCGGCAAACCATCAGCCAAACGTGCAATTTCCGAGTCAGGGGTCATTGTACCCGTCGGATTGTTTGGATTGGCGATAAATACCAGACGGGTGCTTTCGTTAACCGCCACCAGTAGCGCATCGACATCCGTCACGCGGTTTTTTTCAGGCACCGATACAGGTGTTGCTCCTGATAAACGTGCACTAATTTCATACATACCAAACCCGTGTTCAGTATAAAGAACCTCATCCCCCGCACCCGCGAAAGCACGGCACAGGAAACTGATGATCTCATCCGAGCCACAGCCCATCAGAATGCGATCCACATCCAGCCTATAACTTTGCGCAATCAATTCACGCAATGCGGCATGGTCTTCGGATGGGTAACGATGCATATGGGTTGCTTCCGCCTGATACGCCGCAACTGCCTTCGCACTTGGCCCCAGCGGGTTTTCATTAGAGCTAAGCTTGATCGCATTGTCATTGCCTGCGATTTTACTGACGCCACCCACATAGGGTTTCACCCCCATGATGCCCGGCTGAATATTCAGTTTTAGTCCCATTACATATGTCCTTTCCCGAAACCTTCTAGCGGGGGTGTTTCGGAATGGCTAGAGATTAGTAAAAGCTCTGCGGGTCAATATCGATCTGCATACGCACATCACGTGGTAATTTCACCGCTTTGCGCCATGCAGCAAGTGCGGGTTGGATATGGGTACCCTTAGCGGCTTTTACCAGCAAGCGTACGCGGTGGCGGCCGCGCACTCGGGCAACCGGTGCAGGGGCCGGCCCGAAAACCTCTGCACCCAATTTCTGTAAACCCTGCGCATTGCGTGAAAGATATGACGCCACATCGAACACCACTTTCAGATCAGGGCCCGATAAAATAATTCCAACCAAACGCCCATAAGGCGGCACTTCTGCAATGCGGCGTTGATCTGCTTCCGCCTGCCAAAACGCCTCTTCTTCACCACGCAAAATCGCCTGCATCACTGGATGCTCAGGTTGATGGGTCTGAATATAGGCAATCCCGCGCTTTTCAGCCCGCCCAGCGCGGCCAGCCACTTGGCGGATCAACTGAAACGTCCGTTCCGCAGCACGTAAATCACCGCCCTGAAGTCCAAGGTCGGCGTCAATAACACCCACACAGGTCAGCAAAGGGAAGTTATGACCTTTTGCCACCATCTGCGTACCGATAATGATGTCTGCTTCACCGCTGGCAATCGCATGGATACGCTCTTTTAACACTCGTGCCGTCATTGCCATATCCGACGACAACACCGCGACACGTGCGTCCGGAAAACGTCGTTTGGCCTCTTCTTCCAGACGCTCCACACCGGGGCCAACCGCTGTCATACGCCCTTCTACATCGCAATTGGGACAAGTCGTGGGTACAGGTTTCGTCTCACCACACTGATGGCAAATCAACTGCCCATGAAACCTATGTTCAACCATACGTGCATCGCAATCATCACAGGCAACCTGATAACCACAAGCACGACATACTGTGACAGGTGCATACCCGCGACGGTTCAGGAATAACAAGGATTGCTCGTTTCTTTCAAAACGCTTTTCAACCTCATGCACCAATGTTGGCGAAATCCAGCTTTGGGCTTCCATATCCTCAGCGCGCAGGTCGATCGCTTTCATATCGGGCAATTCAGCCGCGCCGAACCGCCCTTCCAGATCAACGCGTTTATATTTGCCGGTGTCAGCGTTCACCCATGTTTCCAACGATGGCGTGGCAGACGCCAAAACCACGGACGCACCGTTAATCGATGCCCGCAACACCGCCATATCGCGAGCGGAGTAAAATACGCCCTCTTCTTGCTTGTAAGAAGTATCATGTTCTTCATCGACCACGATCAGCCCAAGGTTTTGAAACGGCAAAAACAATGCCGAACGGGCACCCACCACCAGCTGTGCATTACCCTGCCCCACCATACGCCAACAACGGCGGCGTTCAGTCATGGTCACACCTGAATGCCATTCGGCAGGACGCGCCCCAAAGCGTTTCTCAACGCGGTCCAGAAAAGCTACAGTCAGGGCAATTTCGGGTAATAAAACCAAGGCTTGGCGGCCTTGCGCCAGACATTCCGCTACTGCTTCTAAATAAACTTCTGTCTTACCCGACCCTGTGACACCTTTGAGTAAAGTTGTAGAATACTTTTGTGTCGCAATCGATGCCCGCAACGCTTCGCTACCAGCTTTTTGACTGTCACTTAATGATAAACCTGCCATCATTGGATCAAGCTTCAAGTAGGGTATATCGCGCGGTGTTTCCACTTCCAATACTGCGCCCAATTTCACCAACCCATCCACAACAGGCCCCGTTACCCCCGCAATATCTGCCAGTTCTTTCTTGGTAAACCGCAACCCGTTATGGCCCTGCAAAATATCCAAAACACGGGTACGCGCTTCGGTCGCCCGATCTGGTTCCGCATCCCCCAAAGCATAGACCTTACGCATAGAGGGCGGATCAGCCAGGCCCGGTGCGCGCGTTGCTAACCGCAATATCGCGGACAATGGCGTCAGCGTATAATCTGCCACACGGGTTAAAAACTGCCGCATTTCAGCCCGCATGGGTGGCAGATCCAAAACACGCGATATGGCGCGGGTTTTGGCTAGGTCGTAACCGCCTTGCCCCATGCCCCAGACAACCCCAATCACTTTACGCGGCCCTAAGGGTACTTCGACAAATGCACCTTGAAACACGCCGCCCACAGGGGCTTTATAATCCAGTAACCTATCCAAGGGCTGGTCCGTCAGCACTGAAACCAAGCTGTTTACTGCAAAATAAGATGTGTCCCCGGTTTGTGTCACTTTGTTCAAACTTCTTTGCATTCTTTTGTTTCGCACAAGCGAAGCATACTGTAATACATTTCCAAACACAGTAAGAAACTTGAACCAACAAGGGATGCTTCATGAAATTTTTCGTAGACACCGCAGAGGTTGATGCAATCGCAGAACTGAACGATTTGGGAATGTGTGACGGGGTCACAACCAATCCATCTTTAATCCTGAAATCAGGCCGCGATATTCTTGAAGTGACCAAAGAGATTGCCGAAATGGTCGATGGCCCTGTCAGTGCCGAAGTGGTTGCCCTGAATGCCGAAGATATGATTGCAGAGGGTCGCAAGCTGGCGAAAATTGCCGACAATATTGCAGTGAAAGTGCCCTTGACGTGGGACGGTCTGAAGACCTGCAAAACCCTGTCTGCCGAAGGCACCATGGTCAATGTCACCTTATGTTTTTCTGCTAACCAAGCCCTACTGGCGGCAAAAGCCGGCGCCACTTTCATTTCCCCCTTTATCGGTCGTTTGGACGATATAAACCTTGATGGTTTAGACGTGATTGATGAAATTCGCACGATCTATGACAACTACGGTTTTGACACCCAAATTCTGGCCGCCTCTATTCGGTCTGTTAATCACGCGAAAGAATGTGCTATGATCGGCGCAGACGTAATGACTGCACCACCAGAGATCATCAAAAAGATGGCCAACCATGTGCTGACAGATAAAGGCCTTGATGCCTTTATGAAAGACTGGGCAAAAACGGGTCAAAATATCCTGTAAGGGCAGAGAAATGACAGAAGCCGCTAATAAGTTCAACGAGGTTCGAGAGGAAATCCTTTCGAACCCGAAAGCCTTTCTTGAAGACCATGAGGTCATGCGCGCATTAATCGCGGCTGACCGTCAACAACAGCCCAGCAACGTGATTGATCTGCGCTCCATCGCAATGGACCGGATGGAAGATCGGCTAAACAAGCTGGAAGACACCCATCGCACCGTAATTGCAGCGGCTTATGATAATGTATCCAGCATGAATCAAATCCATCGCGCGGTTTTATCGGTGTTGGAACCCGATGATTTCAACGGGTTTTTGCGCTATGTTGAACACGATCTTGCCCCAACCCTGGGGATTGAAGCGGCCAGTCTTTGTCTGGAAACCCAAGCCGTTTCCACGGGGCAAGGCCCGTCCTTGTCCAAGGAGTTTGGCACAGGTGTCACATTCATGGCCATAGGCGAGGTTGAAGATTACATAACCCATGGCCGCAACATGAGCAGCCGCCCTGTAACCATGCGTTCTGTAAGACCGGACGGGGTTCATTTATTCGCGGACAGTTCTGAACCCATTTTGTCAGAGGCATTGCTGAAACTTGATCTGGGATCGGGCAATCTGCCAGGTATGTTGGTTCTTGGTTCTAAAAATGCAGACCAGTTTGCCCCCGCACAAGGCAGCGATTTATTGCTGTTTTTGGGTGGTATTTTTTCCCGTATCATGCGCCGCTGGTTGGCATAAATGTCTGTATCCACAGGCGCACATGACCTGATGGAACACTGGCTAAGCCATGTAACAGCCATTCGTGGACAATCCGACAAAACAATAGACGCATATCGCCGCGATGTGTCTGGTTATCTGGGTTTTCTGACCAATTACAAAGGAAACTCACTTGGTAAATCGGCACTGACAGCGATCACAATCATCGATATGCGCGCATGGATGGCCCATGAACGCAGACGCGGTATAGCGGCACGCTCTTTGGCGCGTTCTTTATCCGCCGTCAAAAGTTTTTACCGTTGGCTATCGGAAACGCACGGGCTGGAAGTCACATCCGTTCTGGCAACGCGCGCACCCAAGTTTAAAGTAGGCCTGCCACATCCAGTGGCCTCAAACGACGCAAAAACAATGATAAAAACCGCAAGTTTTCAATCTACCGAAGCTTGGGTAAGCGCCAGAGATACGGCCGTGTTAACCTTGCTTTACGGCTGCGGTTTACGTATCTCCGAAGCTCTTGATCTGACATTTCGCCAAACACCCCTGCCCGAAGTTTTGAAAATTCGCGGCAAAGGTAACAAGGAACGCATCGTACCCGTGATCCCCGCCGCACGCGCAGCGGTTGCGGAATATTTACACCTTAGCCCCCACATCCATGAACCTGACACACCGCTTTTCTTGGGCGTGCGCGGCAAACGTCTGAACCCACGCCAGATACAGAAGGTTATGGAACAGGTGCGTCTACAGTTAGGCCTGCCGTCTTCCGCAACCCCCCACGCCCTGCGGCATTCCTTTGCCACGCATTTGTTAGAAGCAGGTGGGGACCTGCGCACCATTCAAGAATTACTGGGCCATGCATCACTTTCCACAACCCAAACTTATACAGCCGTAGATCAGGCTCGTTTGATGGAAGTATATAAAAAGGCACATCCAAAAGGCAGTTAAAAAATTGCCAGATCGGGCCAAAAGTGAACGCCTAAAAGCTTGTTTCTTGCACACGGTTTCCTGTAAAGGGGGCACATGTCTATTCGCATAAAAGCTCTGTCAGTCCATTTTTTTACCGCCACAGGTGCAGTCTTTGCCATGCTTGCTATGCTTGCAGCTGTGGATGAAAAATGGAGTCTGATGTTCCTTTGGCTAGTGGTTGCCTTTATCGTGGATGGTGTTGATGGCCCGCTTGCGCGTCACTATCACGTCAAAAGGAACGCGCCCGAATATGACGGTGTCTTACTTGATCTGATCATCGACTATCTGACCTATGTCTTCATCCCGGCCTTTGCCCTGTTCAAAAGCGGTTTACTAAACGGCTGGACCGGTTGGCTTTGCCTGATTGTCATTACGTTTACATCCGTAGTTTATTTTGCAGACACACGGATGAAAACCAAAGACAACAGTTTTTCAGGCTTTCCGGGTTGTTGGAATATGTTTGTTCTGGTGATGTTTGCAACAACGCCGCATTGGTTGGTCATTCTGGGCCTTGTTGTAAGCATCTCAATCACCATGTTTGTCCCATTAAAATTTATCCATCCGGTACGCACTGAACGTTGGCGCATGATCAGCTTGCCCGTGACCGCCCTGTGGACAGCTCTTAGCGGTTATGCCGCTTGGCAAGATTTCAATATAGGGCACACAACGATTGTAGTTCTTTCCGCAGCTAGCCTGTATCTGATGTTCGCAGGCATCATACAGGAAATTATTCCTGTATCAGGAAAACCTAGTGAAAGGTCGTAAACGCCGTTTTCAATCCTAAATGCAATGTCAAAGGCCCCGCACCACCGCTGCCCCTTAACGACTGCATCGTACCAACACCCGCAGAAATCGCCAAATTGTCTTGTAATGCATAATCCAATTCGACCCGCGCCGCGCCAACCAGACCGCCGCCTGTATCAATACCGCCACCACCTGCCGCCCCGATATGGCCCTCAACCGATACTGTCCATGTGTTATTCAATGGCATGGCATAGCCAAAACCCAGTAACCCAACGGCATATCCGCCAGCATCACCTTGAACTACTGTTTGCGCATTACCGGTGAAATAGATTTTATCCGTCAGGAACAAATCAAGCGAACTTTCGAACAAAACAGGGGATGCAGTCGCGGTCACCCCTGGCTTGCGAAATCCGTTGTTCGGTTCTTGTTGTGTCGCGCCCAGTGTCAACTGCCAGTGCCGCGCATCACCATAGGGCCGCTTACGATCCCCAAAGTTCAATGATGCGCGTACATACGGTGAAAGCGCATCCAGATCACCGTCCAGTGCTGTTGTTGCCTGCGCCCCTATTTCTGCTTCAAAGCCGCGAAACAGTGGAATGGCCACGCCAGCACCGGCAGTCACCAGAAACCCACCACCCGTGTCAACACCGCCACCGCCACCAAACCCCGTAGCAACCTCGGCAAAGGCACGCAGCCCGCTGGGGGCCGTTTTCCAACGATATCCAACCTGTATATCCGCATAACCTTCACCATCCCCCGAAACAGCGCCAGTGGCTTGGATAAAGGTCTCATTGCGGGCCTCGGGAGAGGCCGCAAATGACGCTTCAAATCCGACAAGTGTCATAGTCCCCAAAGCAGTGCCATCGCGTTTCAGATTATTTTGCGGATCAAACTGTTTGACCAAGGGTTTGATCGCACGGATGACCCGACCTGATGTCACATTATTTGCGTCCTTGCCAGAAGCAAAGGCAAAATCAGTATCTCGTGAAAGCCCAAAACTCAGGGCCGGCGTAGACACCGGCGAACCGGATATGTCGATATAAGACAGACCCAAGGTTCCCGAAATCCCGGCAAACAAATGGTGTCGCAAGGTAATATGTGCCCGTGTCATCAACCCGTCACCCGATACCAAAGCAGCCCCACCCCCGCCACCGATAAAGCCTCCGAATTCTAATTGTGTACCTTGTCCAACTGGCAAGCGTTTCAGCAGTTCAAAACCACCCAGAAACAAACCACCCGCATCCCCCGCTGCTGCCGAATACAATGTTTGCCCAAAATGCAAGCCTGGTCTGATTTCACGCATAACACTGATGGATTGCAGCGCATCCAACGTACCTTGCGATTCCGCGAACACATCTACACCATAGCGAAACTCAATCGGTGCCGCTTGCGCCTGCCCGTTTAGTAGACAACCAGATATTATAGCTATCATCAAATTTTTCATGGGATAACTTTCCTAAATATACTTGAATACAGCATTACAAAATTATGCTGCAATTTAAAGCTAAAACATTGATATATCGATTATATGCGCATTAGAATAACACCGGAAACAATGATCATTGCAGCAAAAACCTTACCCTTGTCCGATTTTTCCTTTAGAAAAATAACCCCGATCAAAACCGCGAATAACACGGATGTTTCACGCAATGTCGCAACCAGCGCAATCGGGGCCACAGTCATTGCCCACACCGCAATCCAGTATGCCGCAACCGAAGCGCTGCCGGCAATAAGCCCCAACACCCATACACGCGGCTCTTTTGGTATAACTCTTGTACCTTTAAATGCCAAAACCCACGATGTGAACAAAACGGAATCCAGCAAGAAAACCCACCCGATATAGGCTGAAGGATATATGGATACGCGCGCACCAATACCGTCCGCCAAGGTATAACCAGCAGTTCCCGTCGCAGCGATTAGTGCATAGGGCAGCAAGTCACGTCGTTCACCATGGGCAAAAACGCCGCGCGCCATCATAAGAATACCAAAGCCCACCAGAACCACGCCCGCAACTTGCCATACATTAAATTCATCGTTCAAAAACAACAGACTGATGATCAACACCATTACAGGTGCCGTGCCGCGTGAAATCGGATAAACGCGACTAAGGTCGCCTTTTTGATAGGCCAATGTTAGGAATGTTTTATAAATCAGGTGCAAAATCACCGATGCTGCCAACCAGATAAACGAGTTGCTATTTGGTAAAGGAAACGCAACAACCATCGCCAGGCCAATCGTTGCATGTGCCACAGATAACAGAAACATGCCTTGCAGCTTATCGGTGCCAAACTTGATAATGGCATTCCATGCAGCATGTAAAAAGGCGGCGAACAAAACCGCCAGAAAAACCGAAAAAACCATCAGATCAACTGCGCATTCGCGCCCTCATGACGCAGCAATTGCACTTTGGTTTCCACACCGCCCATACCGGAAAACCCACCAAGATGCCCTGTGCCAACAATGCGATGACACGGGATAATAACGGGGATGGGGTTACTGCCGCAGGCCTGCCCCACAGTTTGCGCAGGCACGTTCAGTTTTTTCGCCACTTCGCCGTAGGTCAAAACTTCGCCAAACGGAATATCTAGCATTACGCGGTAAACCTGCTGTTGGAAATCAGTTCCCTTGGGTGCTAATGGCAGGTCGAACTTGGTAAGCTTGCCTGCAAAGTAAGCTTCCAGTTGGTTCAGCCCCTCTTTCAACACGTCACTGCGAAATCCCTCTGTACGATCTTCCCACAATAGTTGCGTAATCTGATCATTTTCTTCGACCAGGCTGAACCATCCAAATGAATTATGTAATGAGGCAACATTCATACCCGGCAGCTTTATGCAAGCTATCCGTATTTACAAGCGCAAACGAAATCCACCCCCGTAAGTAAATCAACGGGGGTGACTTATGCTTTGTTAAAACATCTGAATTTAACCCAGCGCGTCAGAGCACCGCTGACAAGTTTGCGCATGTTTGTGATTGCCCACATCCGGCAGGATTTTCCAGCAACGTCCGCATTTTTCACCAGATGCCTTGGCAAAGATAACCGCAACGCCCGAAACATCCTCAAGTGTGAATGCCCCGTCAGGTGCCGCATCACCGGTAACCTTAATAGCTGAAGTGATGCAGGCATCGGCGAAATCAACCGACGCTAGAAGCTCGCGCAATGCGGCATCAGTGACATAAACCACAGGGGCTGCTTCCAGTGACGCACCGATATTCTTTTCCTGGCGTTCAATTTCAATCGCACCCGTCACCACACGGCGTACATCGCGGATCTTACCCCATTTTGCAGCCAATTCCGCGTTCAACCAACTGCTTGGCGTTTCAGGAAAGTCTTCCAGATGCACGGACGCATCATCGCCCGAATGCCGCTCCAGCCAAACATCTTCCATGGTAAACGTCAACATCGGTGCCAGCCATGTTGTAAGACGTGTAAACAACATATCCAACACTGTCCGTGCGGCGCGCCGCGTGATACTGTCATCGGCATCACAATACAGCGCATCTTTGCGAATATCGAAATAGACAGATGATAAATCGACCGTGCAAAATTGGAATAGTTGTTGGAAAACATTCTGGAAATCGTAAGCGGCATAGCCGTCACGCACCACTTCATCCAATTCCGCTAAGCGGAGTAATACCCATTGTTCCAATTCCGGCATATCGGCCACATCAACTTTTTCCACATCCGTAAACCCGTTCAGATTACCCAGCAAAAACCGCATGGTATTGCGCAACCGACGGTAACTGTCGGCAACATTTTTCAGGATTTCGTCACCGATACGCAGATCAGAGGTATAATCCGCCTGCGCCACCCAAAGCCGCAGAATATCGGCACCATATTGCTTGATCACCTTTTCGGGCGCGATCGTATTACCGACAGATTTCGACATTTTCATGCCCTTGGCATCCAGTGTAAACCCGTGGGTCAAAACACCTTTGTAGGGCGCACGGCCCTTGGTGCCGCAAGATTGCAGCATCGAGGAATGGAACCAACCGCGATGCTGATCGGTACCTTCCAGATACAAGTCCGCAAGCCCATCTTCGGGGCCGTCCGCCCGATCACGCAAAACAAACGCATGGGTCGAGCCACTGTCGAACCAAACATCCAGAACGTCCATTACCTGATCCCAGTCATCGGCATTGTAGTCACTGCCCAAGAAGCGTTCCTTGGCACCGTCTTCAAACCAGCAATCGGCACTTTCCGCCTCAAATGCCGCAACGATGCGTGCGTTGACCGCGTCATCACGCAGAATGAAATCAGGGTCGGTCGGCAAGGCATCTTTTTTAGTAAAACACGTCAGCGGCACACCCCATGCGCGTTGGCGTGACAACACCCAGTCTGGGCGCGCTTCGATCATGGAATACAGACGGTTGCGCCCGGTTTTCGGGGTCCATTTCACCAGCTTGTCGATAGAAGTCATCGCGCGCGCGCGAATGGTTTTGCCGTAATCGTCCATCCCATCGTTCAGGTCTTTGTCGATCGCGGCAAACCACTGCGGTGTATTACGGAAAATCACCGGTGCTTTTGACCGCCATGAATGCGGGTAGCTGTGTTTCACATGGCCACGCGCAATGATCCCGCCAGCTTCCACCAGCTTGGCGATGATCGCAGTGTTGGCTTTACTTTCTTTGCCCTTGCGATCAAATACCTGAAGGCCCGCAAACAACGGCACATGCGGTAAAAATTCACTTTCTTCACCCACATGATGGGTCAAGCGATCCAGCCAGTTGCGTTTCATAAAGACTTCGTAGTCATCGGCACCGTGGGATGGGGCCGTATGGACAAAACCCGTACCAGCCTCATTCGTCACATGATCGCCGTCCAGCATCGGCACATCGTAGTCCCAGTAACCGTCTGCTTCTGCGATACCTTTGAACGGGTGCGCACAGACCATGCTGTTCAATTCTTCATTGGTCACATCACCTAGATACTTAAACCCGTCTTCTTCAACATTGGCCGCGGCAAAAGATGCCAACGCAAGCTTATGCTCCATTATATACAGATCACCCTGCTTGGCCCAATTACCGTCATGCGCATCGGTCACTTCATATAGTGCATACTTCAGCGTTGGGTTATAACAGATCGCTTTATTTTGCGGGATCGTCCAAGGGGTTGTTGTCCAGATCACGACACGTGCTTGCTTCAGTTGCGCGGCACGATCATCGTCAGCAGTAACGCTTTCCACCTGAAACGGCACCCAGATCGTGTGCGATTTTATATCGTGATACTCGATCTCGGCCTCGGCCAGTGCGGTTTTTTCAACCGGTGACCACATCACGGGTTTCGATCCTTGATAAACCGAACCGTTCATCACAAACTTCAAAAACTCGCCCGCAATCACCGCTTCGGCGTGATAATCCATCGTCAAATAGGGATCGGCCCAGTTGCCGGTGATACCAAGACGTTTGAACTCATCACGCTGAATGTCGATCCAGCCTTCGGCAAACTTGCGGCATTCCTGGCGCAGTTCGATCACGGGCACATCATCCTTGTTCTTGCCTTTTTGGCGGTATTGTTCTTCGATCTTCCATTCGATCGGCAGACCGTGGCAATCCCAACCCGGAACATAACGGCTGTCTTTACCCATCATTTGTTGTGAGCGCACGACCATGTCTTTCAAAATCTTATTCAGTGCATGACCGATATGCAAATGCCCGTTGGCATAAGGAGGGCCATCATGCAAAACGAAGCTTTCCCGCCTCTGCTTTTCACGCAAGCGGTCATAGATGCCGATTTCGGCCCAGCGTTCCAACCATTCAGGTTCACGTTTCGGCAGTCCCGCCCGCATCGGGAAATCGGTTTTCGGCAGGTTTAAGGTGTCTTTATATTCAGGCGTGTCGGCGCACATGTGTCTATTCCAGTATCATTGAATTTCGGTGGCATTTTCTTGGTCAGCGCGATTATTCCATACGCTTATCCCCGGTCACTTAAGGTTTAAAGTGCCGGGCCGGTAATTCGTATAATATTGTTCAATATACATGCCATGAATGTGCTTATAGGTCAGGGCGCACGATACGTCCAGCCAAAGTATCTGCGCCCAAATGACCAGTGCCAAATAGGTTGCATTGCCCTAAATTACGACCACCGAAATTTCGAGCTTTGAAATAAAAATTGCAATTGTTGGATGTTTCTTATGGCCCAAAGGATAGCCCCGACTTTGGCCTTTGCATGCAACGTGCCAGACCGCAACTGGGGCAAGGGGCAAATATGGCATTGTTGTATGCCTATACTTTGGAGCAAAAATATTGCCGCATCGCAGATAGATCGTACAGACTAAGAGTGTTTCAGCAACTCTCGCATCATCATCGGCCGTGCCACCACATCATTCAGTGAATAATTGTCCAGAACGTTAAAGAATGCCTGTTGTGCTTCAATCAGCGGCCCGCGAAGACCACATTGCGCGAAAGCGCGGCAATTTTGGCTGTTGCTGCCGCGGTTAAAACATTCTGCCGCAGGCACATCACCCGTCAGGTGGCGAACCACATCCCCGATCAGGATTTCGCTTGGATCTTTTGCCAAAGTCAGCCCACCTGCGCGGCCCCGGTCAGACAGGACAAACCCGCCTTTTACCAGTTCTGACGCGACCTTGGCCACATGATGTTCAGAGATATCAAAAGTTGCGGCAATCCGCTTTACCGATACCCGTTCAGGCCCCATGGCCATTAATTGCATCAACAGGCGCAAGCCATAATCTGTGAATTTACTTAACTGCATCCGCTTATATTAGCATTTACAATGCAAAATTAAAACTTTATATATTCCGCAATTCAAATACGGATTAGGAAATCGTACATGCTGATAAAACTTGTAAACGCCTTTTTGTGGCCGGGAACATTATTGTGCAAGCAATTCAATATAGACCCCGAGTCCGACATGGGCCTGATGCGGTCTTTCTTTAACTTCTTGATCTGGTTGCCCATCGGCTTGATAGTGGCTTTCGCTTTTGTCTGATACACTCCCACCACGTTTTGACGTCACCCGCACAGATATAGAACGGGTTGTTACCCTGTTCTACAAACGTATTCGCAGCCATCCGACCCTTGGCCCGGTGTTTGCCCAAAGCATCCCCAACACATCCGAAGCGTGGGTGCCACACGAAGCAAAGATCGCCAATTTCTGGGCCAATGCCATCCTGTATGAACGCAGTTATTCGGGCAATCCAATGGCCGTGCATATGTCCAAACCCCATGTGCATACCGATCATTTTCCGATATGGTTGGATTTGTTCGAAACATCGTTGCGTGACACATTACGCCCCGATCAAGCGGACAGTTTCAACGCATTGGCACGGCGCATTGGCAGGGGATTACAGATGGGGTTAACCTTTCAACGTGCAGCACCTGACCGCCCACCAAATCTAATTTAGCTTTTCTTCCCGACAAACCCAATCAACGCCTGTTTCATTATACCCGTAACGGACGGTTTTTTAACTGCGCGAAACGGCATCGGGCGGCACACATCCATTGCGGCCACACCGACGCGCGCGGTCAGAGCACCATTGATAATCCCCTCGCCAAAACGGCGCGACAATTTTGATAGGACACTGCCCCCCGCGATCGACCCAATCATGTCGTCGCCAATGGCCACTGCCCCTGTCGCCACCAAATGCGCTGCAACGACTTTCATCAAACGCCACGAACCAAACAGACCGGAACGTCCTCCATACACCTGTGCAATACGGCGGATCATGCGGATATTGGCCGTCAAAGCAACCGCCACATCGGCAAGCGCCAACGGGATTATTGCCGTGGCCGTGGCCACTTGCCGGGCTGCCGCCTCAATCTCTTTTACCGCCATGCCGTCTAACTGCGCCACAACAGTATTTTCCACCAAATCCATATGCGCATCCGCATCAAGAATATCTTCGGCCCCTTCGGATAATTTCGCAAACCCCCAACGCAAGTCACGTCGCCCGCGATAAAGCTGTTCCAAGCGCATTGAATACCCCCGCGCGTTTTGCAAATCATCATCTGCATAAACCGCTATCGCCGTCACCCGAAGTTCATCCATCCGTCGTAACCGTGCGAACGCCGCCAATTCGCGTAGAGCAAAGAATGCCAACCCCAGTGCGAGCAAAACCGTCAGGACCAATGCCGCGCGCCCCAGCCACAAATTGCGCGCCATCATCCCCATCACGAAATCCCAAAACGCGATTGAGACAACAAATCCAAGCAAAGTAACAACCACCCACCAGAAAAGCCGCCCGATCTTCGATGGTTTACGTGCTGCCATCCGCGCTACAGTCTGCACTGCACTGTCTTCTATCATAACCTCGGGCACAGGCGGCACATCCGCCGGCGTAGGTCGCGCCCCTTTGACTGCCGTTTCCAAATCAATCACCACGGGTTTCTTGTTCATGACAATTTGTCCCCCAGTAAAAACGCAACCGCTTTATCCAATCGGATATGCGGCGGGCCCATACCTTGTTTCAGCACGACTTTTGCAGGCGCAAAACTCATTACCGCATAATCCGCACCCAACCATTTTTCATCACCGTTTCGCGCCGCATTCAAAATTTGAGCAGGGTCATCAGGTAGCTCACCCGCATACATCGCCACTTCGTTTCCCGTATCAAGTAATGTGCCACGCACGCAATCCAAAGTCTGCCCATCATGATCAAAGGTTTCTTCAACCGTGGTGCGCAAACTGGCTAATGCCACACTACCGGTCTGTGCCCCAGAAAATTCCGCACGGTCCTTTGCCTCACGTAGCAAGGCCTGCATCAAACCACTTAGTTTACGGTGTTGCGAGTGATGCAAATGATCCGCCTTGGTTGCCGCAAACAATATCTTTTCCACGCGCCGCCTTCCCAGAATTGCACCCAACCACGAATTGCGGCCGGGTCTGAATGCCTTTAGCACGTTCACCATAGCAAGGCGTAAATCTGCCACTGCCTGTGGCCCGTGATGCACGGCACCCAGCACATCCACCAGTACAATCTGGCGATCAATCCGCGCAAAATGATCGCGGAAAAACGGTTTGATTATTTTGGATTTATAGGCCTCATACCGCCGGGAAAATTCGCGATAAAGCGATCCACGCACATTTGCCCCTTCGGGCAAAGGGCAAAATGTCAGTGCAGGCGAACCTTCCAGATCACCCGGCATCAAAAACCGCCCCGGTGCACAGGCCGAATAGCCCGCGTCACGGCTGGCAGACAAATATCTAGTGAAGCTTTGTGCCAATTTCTGCGCCAAAGGCTCATTCAGCTTTGCCGATGTATCAACATCTGACAAAAGTTTCAAAAAATCTTTGGCATGGGCCTTGCGCCCCTTGGCCAATTTCAAAGCCTGTGCCGACCATTCGGTAAAGCTAAAATCCATCAAAGGCAGATCAAGTAACCATTCGCCCGGATAATCGACAATATCCAGATGCACCGTACGCGGCCCCCGCAACCCCGAAATAATCCCTGTTGGTTGTATTCTAAACGACAGGCGCAGCTGACTGACAGAACGGGTCGATTGCGGCCAAAAAGGTTTTGCCCCCGTCATCGCGGCTAAATGTGTCTCATAGTCGAAACGCGGCACTGTATCGTCAGGCTGCGGTTGCAAAAACACTGACACAATCCGCCCATGCAGCGCGCCCGTGAATTGCGACATTCGTCCAGTGTCCAGCAGGTTTGCCACCAGTGAAGTGATAAACACCGTCTTGCCCGACCGCGACAGCCCCGTCACACCCAAGCGAATAACAGGTTCGAACAGCCGTTCCGAAACACCGTCCACCATCCGTTCGGCATTACGTGAAATACCATCAATAATCGTTCCAAGTACCAAATTCGTGCCTTTTTTGCTTATCCAACCACTTAAGCACAAAATGCGTTCATTTACAGGGGGCCTTGGCAAAATCACCCTTAAAGGGTAACGCTGCCACATGCCCAGATTTGCTTTGAAAATTGAATACCACGGCAAGCCCTTTGCGGGCTGGCAAAAACAGCGGGATGTCCCGTCTGTTCAGCAAGCTATTGAAGACGCTTTGCTGAAAATAGAGCCGAACTGTGAAGGCATTCAAGGTGCTGGCCGCACCGATGCAGGGGTTCACGCCTACGCGCAGGTGGCGCATGTTGATTTGCTGAAAAACTGGGAACCATTTCGCCTGTCAGAGGCCCTGAACTACCACTTGAAACCACAGCCTGTTTCAATCCTGCAAGCGGCTGAGGTAAGTGATGATTTTCACGCTCGCTTTGACGCAATTGAACGCGAATACACTTTCCGTCTGCTGTCACGCCGCGCGCCAGCCACCCATGAAGCAGGCCTTGTCTGGCAAATCAACCATCCGCTTGATCTGGACGCCATGCGCGAAGGTGCCACGCACCTGATTGGCAAACACGATTTCACAACCTTTCGATCGACCGTCTGTCAAGCACTATCCCCCGTCAAAACCCTTGATGTGCTGGATATTGAAGCAATTCCAGTGGGTTATGGCACGGAATACAAATTTAGCATTCGCGCTCGCAGTTTTTTACACAATCAGGTGCGCAGCTTTGTCGGCAGTTTGGAACATGTGGGTGCCGGCCGTTGGGATCCGATTGACGTCAAATACGCATTGGAAGCCACCGATCGCGCCGCCTGTGGCACGGTTTGCCCGCCACACGGGTTATATCTAGCCAAAGTCACATACCCAAACGACCCTTTTTCGTAATATCGATCAATTTCGGGTGAGCACCTGCCCCTTAACTATATTTTCTGTGTATATTAACCTAGCAATGAATATGCCAACCAAAGGAAATACCTGATGAAGAACTTATTCGCCACCCTCACTATTGCCCTTGCAATCCCCGGTATTTCCACAGCGCAAGAACAGAAACTTGATGTCACGAAACTGACCGAAAACTTGCATATGCTGTCAGGAAACGGCGGCAATATCGGTTTGATGACAGGGCCGGACGGCACATTTTTGATCGACGACCAAATGGCCCCGGTCGGCCCTCTTCTGAAAGAAACCATCAAAAATCTGGGCGGCGAACAACCGCGGTTTTTGCTGAATACGCATTATCATTTCGACCACACCGGCGGGAATGAGGCTATCGGCAATGCCGATACAGCCATTGTCAGCCATGGTAACGTGCGCAAAAGACTGAAAAACGGCAGCACGATTTCCGCGTTTGACGCTAAAACACCGCCCGCGCCCGCCAGTGCCTTGCCTGTCGTTACCTTTTCCCAATCGATGCACTTCCATTTGAATGGCGAAACATTGCGCACGGTCCATTTTCCACGCGCCCATACGGATGGCGACAGTGCAGTTTATTTTGAAGAATCCAATATCGTGCATACGGGCGACATCTTTTTCAACGGGCTTTATCCGTTTATCGACACTGAAAATGGTGGCAGCTTAGTTGGCACAATCGCAGCAGTGCAAAAACTGATTGCCACCACTGATGACAACACCAAAATCATCCCCGGACACGGCCCGCTGGCCACCCGCGCCGACCTGATCGCCTATCAAGATATGCTGACTTTTGCCAACGCCAGTATGCGTGACCTTAAAAAAGCGGGTAAAACAGTGGAGCAGGCAATCGCGGCTGACCCGATGGTGGATTATGATGCGAAATGGGGCGGCGGTTTGTTCACCACAGAAAAATGGATTGGCCTACTATACGCTTCGGTAATTTAACGCGCACCCTACGGCATATTCGGCCAAGTATCTGCCAACCGATACCCTTGCGGCCACGGGTCGTTCGGGTCACGCAACACCGTAGTTTCCCCGCAAATCCACGCCCGCCCTTCAAGGCTGGGAATGATCGCAGGTGTGCCGTTTAAATCCGTCAGGCTTTCAACCCTGCAATCAAACCGCGAATTGATGATAGAGTGTCCGATATAGGCATCGCCAACAGCCAGCTCGCCACGCGCCACCAATGTCGCCATACGTGCAGAACAACCTGTACCACAAGGTGATCTGTCCAATTTTCCGGGGTCTATCACAACCGCGCTTTTACCCGCCATGACCCCGTCTTCACGGGTTACTGGCAAGATGAACTGGCAAAAAGATATGATAGACCAATCGTTTAGCGGATGGCTGAGCCCGATTTGTTCATTTGCCGACCGCGTAATTCGCGCGCCTGCTTCAGCCAATTCCCGCGCCTCATCCGGCACAATCGAAAAGCCCAGATCACGTGCGGGCACAATCACAAAACTATCGCCGCCAAAAGCAATATCCACGTTCAACGTGCCCAAGCCTGCAACTTCCAACGGTGCATCAAGGCGGTGAACGAAAGAGGCCACATTGGTAATCCGCACCGATGTGGCCTTGCCATTCTTGCATTGTGCACGCACATGCACCAAGCCTGCGGCGGCTTCCAAATAGAATTCGGTGACGGGTTCCACCATCGCAATACGTCCGGTGTCCAGCAATACGGTTGCCACGCACATGGAATTGGACCCAGACATTGGTGGTGTATGTTCAGGTTCCATGGTCAGAAACCCGCAGGCTGCGCGCGGATCTTTGGCTGGCACCAGCAGATTGAAATGGTTAAACACCCCGCCGCGCGGTTCATTCAACAACAGGTTGCGCAGTTTCTGGTCATTGTGCAGCCATTCCATTTGTTGCCAAAGCGTATCCCCCGGGGGTGTCTCTACGCCGTCTACAACCACATTGCCGACCTCGCCTTCGGCATGTGCATTGATGACGGAAATCGAAATGTTGTTTTTCATACCTGCACCCACCGTCGTGTCCAAAAACGATAATTCAGCAGCACAGCTGCCAATGTCAACCCGCAGACCAGACCCATCCAGATGCCAACAGCACCGTAACCCCAGATAAACCCAAACAGATAGCCCGCAGGAATGCCAACCAGCCAATAGCTGACCACAGCCATAATCAACGGCACGCGCGCGTCTTGCACCCCGCGCAACAGGCCCAGTGCGATGACTTGTGCACTGTCAGCCACGTGGAAAAGGGCGGCCATTACCAACAGGCCGATGCCAATCGTCATAATCTGGTCGCGCGCCGGTTCCGCTTTATCCAAAAACACCCCGATCAACAGATCGGGTACGCTTAGAAACAACAAAACGAACACACAGGAAAACATCAATGCCATTACGAGTGTCGTAATACCACCACGGCGCAAACCTGTCTCATCGATACGGCCCACAGCGCGCCCTGCCCGTACCGTTGCCGCATTGCTAAGGCCCACATGCACCATAAACGCCACCGCCGTCCATTGCAGCGCAATGCCGTGGGCGGCCAGTTCCAGCGTGCCGACCCAGCCCATCATAATCGCCGTGGCACTGAACAATGCGGTTTCTGCCAGATTGGTCAGCCCGATGGGCAAGCCCAAGCGAAACACCTGCCCGAAGGCCACGCGATCAAAGCCCCATATGCGTTGAAACAACGCATGTTCCGGCGTGTTGTGCGCAATATATGCCAACAACAGCGGAATGCTTGCGATCGGCATCATCACGGATGCAATCGCCGCACCCTGTATCCCAAGTTCAGGCGCGCCCCAATTGCCGAAAATCAGGGCATAATTCAAAACCCCGTTCACAACCGCCCCTGCGATTGTCACCCATAGTACAACATTTGTACGCTCCAATGCCGCCAGATAGCTTTTGATCACCATAACAAATAGGCTGGGATATAATCCTATGGCAGTGATACGCAAATAATCCTGTGCAAAACCGGCCACTACGGGTTCCTGACCAAGCATCAGTAACAAGGTTTCCGACCACCACATGATCGGCAGTATAAAGATCACATAAAGCCCCGAGGCCCACAATCCCATGCGCGTCACGCGACGCACCTGTACATGGTCGTCTGCACCCACTGCATTGGCCACCATAGGCATAACAGCAAAGGCAAACCCCGACCCTACAATGAACAACAGAAAAAACATCGAACTGGCCAAAACAATTCCAGCCAGTTCAGGCACGCCATACCAACCCATCATCAACGTATCAGTCATGCCAATGGCAATCTGTGCAATGTGGCTGCCGATCAAAGGCAGCCCCAATAATAGCACCGCTTTGGCGTGCCCGCGATATGTTGTCGGATGGATCATAAAGGCTGGCTTAGGGCAAAGAATTACCTTCGGCAAGCTGTTGTATTCTGTTGAGCGCGGTTGGTGTTAGAGTTTCAATTGATACACAATCGGTTTCGAAACGGTTAATGCACCTTCACGCGGGTATTTATGCCACGTTTTCACGCCCCTTTTATAAATCCTTGCACGCCTTAATGCATGCATTTGATCTGCGGCAGAGGTTTTGGCGGCCTGTTCCAATTCATTTGCACGCCGCACTTCTGCACTCAAGCGTTCCTTACGGGCATCATTGCCTTCCGTGCCGGCCATATCCTGCATTAATCGACGTGTAGATGCAGGATCACTTAGCATCATTTTAACAACAGTTGATGCCATCGCATCCATAAAACCGTCGATTTTATAATTATGCAGATAAGTTAATTCTTCATGTGTCAGTTTAAGAAACGCGGCCTGTGAAAACCTTGTTGCATCATACTGTTTTGCATGCTCATGACTGGAACGGTCACTTTCGCTACCTACACTACCGGCCAAACCGGCGCCTGCGGTAAAACATAACCCCCCAAAGGCGGTTCCAGACATTAAGAATTTACGGCGATCGGTAATGTTTGACATAGCTATACGGCCCCTATGGTTTGTTAAAGGATTTAACCACGATCAAAGATTAAAGTACATGCACAGTAACCGAATATTGATTGTTCGTTTGCAACACATATTCGGACACCTCTAGAATGACCCCTCTAGTGGGTATCTATACCATAATCTGACACCGTTCCTGTAACCGCGCGCGTGCTTTAATCGGCCTTTTTCTGTTTCCAAATCGGGGCTTTTTATCGATCTGAGGTATCTGACAGAAACCTTCAAATCGCTTTCCAGTTTAGTGCTATATTGCAGTTCATATTTTAAGCGGGCTTTTCTGGGCTTTTCCGGTTTTATCCTACGCATATCTCTTAGTAAGTTACGTGTTGATAGGCGATCATTATATCCCATTCTAAGAATGATCGGGGCCCGACTCGGGGAAAAGCCGCGCAATCCAAAAGAAATCTTTTTATCTTCATAATCATGGAACAGATTGTTTATTGCCTTCTGGCTTAGCCCGCCAAACCTGACCTGCGTATATGTCACCATAGGCTTGTCGGTATCATCCTCATCGCTATCGTCATAAATAATACCAAGCTTTAAATCACCGCCGCCGCCGCTGGCAAAACTTGCTTGTCCCGAGAAGCCTACCGAAAATAAAGCGACACCAGCTACCAAAGCTTTTCTGCGGGAATAATCGGTAAAATTACAGTCATCGTAAATATCTTGCATATCTTTATACTCCCATTTCAATTTCCCTTAGGTAACCTTATCGCAACCAAGGGCAAAAGTACATAGAATGCCAGTTAGCCACACCCATCATACTACTTGCTGTCTATGAACCTAAATTGGCCCTAGGCATCATTAATGAGGTATCCCTGAATTTAGCACGGAAACTGGGTAAACTGATTTTTGAATAGACATGCGGTATAGAAAAATGTCTGATTCAGGCAAGACCCAATCGATTTCAGACTTCACCACACAACCTAGTAAAACATTGTTTTCGTTTCGGATGAAGCGTTCAAAAGAACGCATCTTGGCAAAGTCTTCATTTGACAACTAATGCGCATGCTGCGTTGTGGCCTACCTAAATCTTACATTTTAGCATCGCGCAAATTTTCACCGTCAGAGATTGTGGATGCGTTTAACTTGCCGACAGTACGGGTCTTTAGTGCCAAATGTCCGGCAGCACCTCCTTTTTTCGCGCAATGAACTCGCGTAAGCCTTCGTCAATTCCTTCATCCAAAGAAGGCGCTTGGTAAGCTCTCAAATCTTGCTTCCACTTGGTATTGGCTCGCCTCGCCATATCGAGGCCACCTTTTTCAGACCAGGTTTCGAATGACTGAGTGTCTGACAATTTCGCATCATAGAAAGCGCTTTCATAATGCCTAAGCGTATGGGCGCAGCCAAAAAAATGACCGCCTGGGCCAACCTCGGCAAAGGCATCCATGGCAAAGGCATCGTCATTCAGAGGCAGCCCTTTCAGGAACCTGTGCATGGCACCGAGATAATCTGCATCCATCACCAGCTTTTCATAGGAAAGTGTTAGGGCGCCTTCCAACCAACCGGCCGATTGCAGAACAAAATTCGCACCGCTCAACACAGAGGCATGTAGCGCGGTCACGCTCTCCATCATCGCTTGCGCGTCCGGTAGTTTGGAACTGGTGAATGCGCCTGAACATCGGACTGGCAGGCCGACGCGTCGCGCAAGCTGCCCAGCCACATATGAAGCCAGCGCTGACTCTGGGGTGCCAAATGAAGGTGAGCCGGATTTCAAATCAACAGAAGTAACAAAATTGCCAAAGATCACAGGCGCACCGGGTCGGACAAGTTGCGAAAGGGCACAGCCGACAAGCACTTCGGAATAGGCCTGTGTAACTGCAGCAACCATCGACACCGGCGCCGTAGCACCGCCCAGCACGAATGGAACGATGACCGGACATTGCCCGGCCGCTGCATAGGTGCGGATTGCTCCCGACATTGCGTAGTCAAACACAAGTGGGGAGTTCATGTTAATGTTTGCCATAATCACGCAGTTTTCGTCCACAAAATCGTGCCCAAAAGCGATGCGTGTCATCTCAATACTGTCCGCCGCGCGTTCGGGCGCGGTCACCGACCCCATGAATGGTTTGTCGCTCCACTTTAGATGGGCATAAACCATGTCCAGATGCCGTTTATTCACCGGCAAATCGGTTGGCTCGCATGTTGTGCCACCTGAATGGTGTAGCCAAGGGGACATGTAGACGAGTTTCGTCAGGTTCTCGAAATCCTGGATTGTGCCGTATCTGCGCCCATTATCAAGGTCACTCACAAAGGGCATTCCATAGGCCGGAGCAAAGACCACGTTGTTACCGCCCAGTTCGATCGTACGAGCAGGGTTGCGAGCGTGCTGGTGAAATATCTTAGGAGCGGTCTCAAGCAGCTTTTGCAATAGGCCTGGTGGAAAACGTACCCGGTCGCCCACCACGTCCGCCCCTGCGTCGCGCCAGAGCGTTAAAGCTTCAGGATCTTCGAGAAAACGGACACCAATCTCCTGCAACAGCTGTTCGGATCGGGCCTCAATCAACTCCAGCCCCTCTTCGTGCATCAAATTATAGGTGGGAATCTCACGTTGTACGCCTGTGATTAGAAAAGGTTCTGGCGTTCTCGGTTTTCGATGCGTTTTGCGTCGACGCGCGATCCTTGGCATGGCAACTCCTAACTATCCGCTATGTGTAGATTGGCCCAAAAAGATATTCTAAACTTCGTCAAAAACGACAAGAGACATCGATCGCGACACTACATTCATATTGTTCCACGGTGTTCTGATCCAAGAGTTGGTGGTAGAAGCGACATCACGTACTTCAGTCCCATCTGAGACATTGTATGAGGCGCGTCAGACATCAAAATCGGGGGAAACCGACGCTCAGAGTAGACCGAGAATACTTCCCGAACGCGCTGGTTTTCAGCTAGCATGCATTTTCCACATCCATGTCGAAAATTTATGACAGCCAATTAGAGTTGATACAAGCCGGGTAAAATATATTTGGTCAGGCGCGCAAAATAGTGTAGACTCAAACTAATGGGGACTTTTGCAAACACCCAGATGCTCAACAATATCACCTTCTTTATCTGCACTGGCCAAATGACCAAATTTTGCGATGAAAGTGTTGAACAGGGTTGTCTCCGCAACAACTATTGGGAGATACTTATGCTTATATTTCGTTTACTTTTTGCCCTCATGTTAACTTTCAGCATCCTGCCCGGCATTGCTGCTGCCGGACCTCAGGTGTTCATGCCTGACGAAGACCCATATTATACACCATATGACCAACGGGCTTGTCTGTCGCTTGGCTCTGACGCCTATGCGGTGATGGGTCTCCGTTACGACAACGGCTTCACAATTTGTATCCCAGTGCTCTCAACTTACTTTGAGGTTAAGAACATTTTCGTCAGCGCGCCTCGGTCAGGCGGGCAGCTGCCCGCGCGTCAATGGCCGAGCGGTGCGGATGAAAGTCTGCGCGTACCCGGTTATACTGGCCCGTCGATGCATTGGTGTGGCCCAAATGCCTACATGACGGCCTATGACGTTCCAAACAATACCTTCACTTGCGTCGAAATCGGAAAAGAGCTTCCATTTGCCCGCAATCCTTCGCCCGATCCGAACTGGCAGCCGCTGTCTGAGGTCTACGTCGATGGCCCGGGTGGCACTCAGGCGCTTTATCCTGTACCGGTCGATGGGACACCGACCCATGTCTGCCGTGACGGTTATGTTCTGATGGGGATGCATCAAGACGCCAACATCTTCCTCTGCGGCTTACTCTTTTTTAATGATAGCTGAGCCCACATACTGTCGCAGGTTCGAAAACATAGCAAATGGCGTGGATTTTAGTCCAACGGTGTCGCTTATGCTATGCGCGTGCAGATACATTAAACACGTGAACCAAGTGTCAGCACTGTCCGCCTAGCTGCCGTTCACTTTGTGTTTGATGATCTGTTGGTAACCAATGACTGCTTTAAGCCCTTAATGACCTTAATCGTATTCGCATATCCTAGGAAATCGGCATTGCTGTGAACAAAAGATTCACCTATTCCGGTTTGCCGTAAGTTTAGCCAAAACACGGCCATCAGTAATCATAAGGCCGATTGCGATCAGGCCAAACCCGATCCAAGCTTCCAGTCCAAGTTTCTCACCAAGGAATAAAACGCCTAGACCAATGGCAAAAGGTGGGATCAACAGTGTGACCAACATTAAATTGGCTGAGCCCGCGCGCGCAAGAATAGCAAAATAGAGAAGATAAGCCACCGCCGTAGACAGGATCGCTACTGCTATAAGAGAGGCCCAAACGCCACCGGAAAGATTAAAAACCGGCAGACCGTCTGACAAAATCGCAATCGGGATCATAAGAATAGTGCTACCAATAAGCATACCCAATGCATTCATTTCCGGTGCAATTCCACCAAGTTTCAACTTTCCCCATACGCTTGCGAAAGCATAGGACAGGGCCGCAGCCAGAACAGCAAGCTGTGCCAAATTTCGGGGATCAAGAGTTGTCAACGCATCAAGGCCCATAATCACTGCCACACCGAACACACCAAAGAGTGCCCCAACAATCTTTCGGGGCGTTAACGGCTCATCAACCAGCAATAAACCAGAGACCACCGCGCCAAATACCGCCGTTGTGCCATTCAAAATAGACGCCAAACCGCTTTCTATTGTTGTCTGCCCCCAAAAGATCAATGAGAATGGGATGGCATTGTTCAATGCACCCATGACAAGATAAGCGCCCCAGATACGCATTGATGTCGGAATGGTGGCCCCTCTCCAAAGTACAAATATAAAGAGAGCAGGAACCGCCCAGGTTACCCTATGAAGCGTCACAGTTAAGGGCGGCACCTCTTCCAGCGCAACCGCCGCAAAGAAAAACGAACCGCCCCATACAGCGGCCAAAGCCAGCAACATCAGGCCAGATACGAGATCAATCGTTGGTGAGTGTTTTTTATTCATTTAATAGCCCCTAATGAACACTTAGATATCTGTTTACATTTTGGGTTAAACATTGCCACCCGAAACTTGCGCATAGGTGATGGTCTATTTACTGATCGGCGCACCGCATCCGCAAGACGATAAATTTTATATGCTACTGATGGACCTGCTGGTCCAGCCCACACGAAACGACCCCGATATGGAGATATGGGATGGGTTGTTGCCGGATAACAGCGGCCAATGGTAAATGAAAGGCCGCAGCGCTGAACTTCCGCTTTAAGCCCAAAGTGACCTTGGAATAATATCGCTAATTTGAGTGATTTGAGTGATTTGAGTGATTTTACTATCTAACAATAGGCATACATAATGCAATGGAAACACTTTCATCTGCAAATGAGCGTGTTAAAACTTCAAGAACCCTATGAATGGTAGCTATGCGGACGAAGCCGCCGGTCGCATATCAGCGTACAGGCACTAGCGACACTCATGCAGGTTTGATCTAGAACAAGGCATCTGCTGGGCGTTCGGTTAAGGTGAGTTATGGAATTGCATCTGATCTTTCTGACCCTCGGCGGACTCTTCTTGCTTGGATTGTTCGCGGATCAGTTCGGGCGGCGCACCCGACTGCCCCGGGTCACTCTACTGCTGCTCTGCGGTGTCGCGGTTGGCAGTTCAGGCCTGAACTTGCTGCCCTTAGAGGCGAAATATTGGTACGAGTTCCTGACCATTGCCGCCTTGACTATGGTCGCCTTTCTGCTGGGCAGCTCGCTATCGTTGAAAAACCTGCGCAAGCATGGGGTGACGATCATGGCGATCTCGCTGTCAGTTGTGATCGTGACGATTGTGGTTGTCGGCGCTGGGCTTTGGGCTATTGGCATCGATTTGGGTCTAGCCCTGCTATTGGGCGCGATTGCCACGGCGACCGATCCCGCAGCCACGCAGGATGTGATCCATCAAGCCAAGGCCAAGGGAGGATTCACCAAAACCCTGACTGGTATCGTCGCAATCGATGACGCTTGGGGTGTACTATCATTTTCGTTGATACTGATCCTCGTCGGCCTGCTGAACGGTGGAGAGTCGAACGGTGACCTGCTTGATGCTGCATGGGAAATCTGTGGCGCGTTGGCTCTGGGGTTGGCTCTGGGCTGGCCCGGGGCCTATCTAACCGGACGTTTAGCAAAGGGAGAGCCGCAACAGACCGAAGCGCTGGGCGTCGTGTTCCTATGTGCCGGTCTGGCATTGTGGTTGGACGTATCGTTCCTAATCGCAGGCATGACCGCCGGGGCAGTGATCGTGAACGTTGCACGGCATCATTCCCGCGCATTTCACGAGATCAAACATTTTCAATGGCCGTTCATGATCTTGTTTTTTATCCTCGCGGGGGCGTCGCTTGATGTCAGCGCGCTGGGCAATGTCGGGCTGATTGGACTGGGCTATGTCGTCCTACGGATCCTCTCGCGGATCATCGGTGGTTGGATCGGAGCGGTCATCGGTGGTGCGCCACGGAAGCAGCGCCCGTGGTTCGGTATCGCCTTGCTGCCGCAGGCAGGTGTTGCGTTGGGCATGGCCTTGATTGCTGCCGAGGAATTTCCAACCTACGCCGAAGCCATCTTGACCGTCACCATAGGCACCACCGTGGTATTTGAGCTGCTCGGCCCTTCCGGTACCTTCCTTGCCCTGCGAAAGGCAGCAACTGCAAAGAAGCTATAATCGCAAGCCTGATGCGGCCTCTTATGGCCTCCAAGAACGACCGTAAAAGTGGCGATGCCAACAAGCGCTCTTAGCCTAAAGTTAATGGAACTGGGGGCCGACCCTGAACTGATCTTGGCGCGAGACTCGTCGTTTGGACGCCCTTTGCATTTACTCGACCAAAACATTCATCCAATGAAGAAGCGGAAAACCCCGGAGAGCCGCAACAATCCAACAAGATGCTGCAAAAATCACGAATGACCGCTACGGGGAAGCTGTAATGCAGCGGCGGACACCCCAACCAAAATCCGCTTAGGGCCGTGAACAGCCATTGGAATGTGATTTCGAATGCCTAAAAGGGCTCAGAATAGGCTTCTGTCAATTATCGCAAAATGACTACTTTCCCAATCATTTAGCGATAAAGACAAAGGTCTGCATCAAAATGGTGATTTAGTGGTGCTGCAAGGGAGGATTGAACTCCCGACCTCACCCTTACCAAGGGTGTGCTCTACCACTGAGCTACTGCAGCACACTGGATGGGCCGCGTTTTATCGCAATAAACACGAAACGCAAGGGATAACTAGACCCCGCGCAAAGCTTATTGTATGGGGTTGCAATGAGCAAAGATCAAAGCCAGATGACGGATAAGGAAAAGGCCGTAGCGGAACGCGCGGAACGATTGCGTAAGCAGTTGCGTGAAAATTTGCGCCGTCGTAAAGCGCAATTACGGTCGCGCAAAGCGACCGAAACCAAGGGGTAAGGCAAAATGGATTCGATATTGGTGCGGGGCAACGGCCCTTTAAGCGGGGAAATCGCAATAGCAGGGGCAAAGAATGCCGCCCTAACTTTGATGCCTGCAACATTACTGACGGATGAACCGCTGACGTTGACCAATGTGCCGCGTCTTTCCGACATCAAAACAACCAATGAATTGCTGTCGTCTTTAGGCACCGAAGTGGCTGTCATGCAGGACGGTCAGATCATCGTCCTGGACACCAACCAGATCACTAATCATACCGCCGATTATGACATCGTGCGCAAAATGCGGGCATCCATTCTGGTACTTGGCCCGATGTTGGCCCGCGACGGTAAAGCCATTGTCTCACTGCCGGGCGGTTGTGCCATTGGTGCGCGTCCCGTTGATTTGCACCTCAAGGGGCTGGAAGCTATGGGGGGCACGATTGAGCTCAAAGAGGGCTACATTTACGCCACGGCCAAAAACGGACTAAAAGGGGCCACGATAGACTTTCCTTTCGCTTCTGTCGGGGCGACAGAAAATATTCTGATGGCTGCAACTTTAGCCAAAGGCACCACCCAGATAAACAACGCGGCCCGCGAACCTGAAATCGTTGATCTGGCCGATTGCCTGCGCAAAATGGGTGCGGAAATCCGCGGTGACGGCAGCCCCACGATCACCGTTCAAGGTGTTGAAAAACTATATGGCGCCACCCACCCCGTCGTCACCGATCGTATTGAACTGGGTACATATATGTTAGCCCCCGTAATCGCAGGCGGCGAAGTGGAACTTTTAGGCGGGCGCATCAACCTGTTGTCAGCTTTTTGCGAAAAACTTGATGAGGCTGGCATTTCGGTTACCGAAACAAAACGCGGCTTGACAGTCGCCAGTCGCAATGGGCGCATCTCCGGTGTGAACGTCGTTACCAAACCTTTCCCCGGTTTTCCAACTGATTTGCAGGCCCAGATGATGGCAGCCCTTTGTACGGCCGACGGTATCTCTGTGCTGGAAGAAACCATCTTTGAAAACCGCTTTATGCACGCCCCCGAACTGATCCGCATGGGGGCCAGTATTGACGTGCACGGTGGCACTGCAACGGTTACAGGTGTGGACAAGCTGAAAGGTGCGCCGGTTATGGCCACTGATCTGCGCGCATCCGTATCACTTATTCTGGCAGGGCTTGCGGCGGAAGGTGAAACCATTGTATCGCGGGTTTACCACCTTGATCGCGGCTATGAGCAGCTGGTCAGAAAATTGTCAGCCTGCGGGGCCAACATCGAAAGGATTTCCGCATAATGGTTCAGGATGCAAGATTTGAAGACGCAGAAAAGCTGCCCCTACGCCTGAAAGTACATGATGCAGAGGATCTGGCTGTTGTCTCGGCTGTACTACAAGACGCAATTCTGCCAATGAAAGAAACCTC
The DNA here is from genome assembly GCA_021775355.1 of Amylibacter sp. Taxonomy (GTDB): domain Bacteria; phylum Pseudomonadota; class Alphaproteobacteria; order Rhodobacterales; family Rhodobacteraceae; genus Amylibacter. The sequence continues at coordinate 140,859 of JAJFHZ010000017.1, forward strand.
GTGGCAACCGGATGCAAAGCGTTTTGGTATGTTGGTGAACAGATTTCGCTGGGAAGATAAAACCCACGCGGAAACCGGCAAACGTCCCTATGAACGCGTCCAATCCATGCTGGTAATCGACTGCGTGCAAAACGTATCTTCAATGGGTATTGATCACGCAAATAAAGAACAAATCATCTCAATACTAGCGGTTAGTTATGAAGCTGACAAAGTGATTTTCACCCTTGCAGGTGATGGCGCATTAGCTTTGGATGTTGAGTGTTTGGACATAACGGTTAAAGACGTCACCAAACCTTATGCCGCCATTTCCAAATCAGCCCCCAATCACCCACTGGATTAGCCGATGCCCGTTTTTCTAAACACCAAAGACGCAGACTTTGATGCGTCATTCACCGCATTTTTATCCAACAAACGTGAAACTACGGTTGAAGTGGACGATACTGTTGCCGCCATTATCACAGACGTGCGCACGCGTGGTGATGCCGCCGTAATAGATTTGACTGCGAAGTTCGACCACTTCGCTTTAACCGCCGAAACACTGGCTTTCACACCCGCTGAAATTGATGTCGCTATTGCTGAAGTCCCGATAAAAGAGGCTGAAGCCCTGCAACTGTCGGCTGACCGCATTCGCGCCTACCACGAAAAACAGCTTCCAGAAAACGCATGGTGGCAAGACGCCACAGGTGCGCAACTTGGCTGGCGTTGGTCAGCGGTAGAAGCTGCCGGACTATATGTGCCGGGCGGTCTTGCCTCTTACCCGTCATCGGTGTTGATGAACGCCATCCCCGCCAAAGTTGCAGGCGTCGACCGCCTAAGCATTTGCGCCCCCACCCCGAACGGTCAATATAATCCGCTGGTTCTGCTGGCTGCCCGTTTGGCTGGCGTCGAAACCGTCTTTCGCATCGGCGGTGCACAAGCGATTGCAGCCATGGCTTATGGTACCGAAACGATCCCAAAAGTTGATACCATCACTGGCCCAGGAAACGCCTATGTTGCGGCCGCCAAACGCCGGGTTTACGGCACTGTTGGTATCGACATGATTGCAGGCCCTTCCGAAATCTTGGTGATCGCCGACAAAGATAATAATCCTGACTGGATTGCCCTTGATATGCTTTCTCAGGCTGAACACGATGAAAATGCGCAAGCAATATTGATCACCGATGACGCAGACTTTAGTGACAAAGTAATTGCGGCCATTAAAAAGCAGCTGGAAACACTGGAACGCCGCGAAATTGCTGCCAAAAGCTGGCAGAAATATGGGGCCGTAATCATCGTAGATGATCTCGAAGAAGCCGCACAATTATCTGATCGCATTGCCCCCGAACATTTGGAACTATGTGTTGCAGACGCTGAAAACTACGCCAAAAAAACCCGTCATGCAGGTGCAATTTTCATCGGCGCATGGACACCAGAAGCAATTGGCGACTATATCGGCGGCCCCAACCATGTGTTGCCCACAGCACGTTCTGCCAGATTTTCATCCGGATTGTCGGTTTTGGACTTTATGAAACGAACAACTTTAGCCAAGATGACCCCAAACGCACTGGCCGCAATCGGACCGGCTGCAGAAACATTGGCCAACTCCGAAAGCCTTCAAGCCCACGGCCTGTCGGTTAGGGCGCGGCTGGACAAACTGAACGAAGGCAACAATGGCTGATATTTCGTACCTTACCCATATCGAACTGGATGACACCGGCTTGCCTGCCCCAACACCTGAAGTGGATCAGGAACGTAAAATTGCGATTTATGACTTGTTGGAAGACAATATTTTTGGCCTGCCGGACAAAGGCGACGCACCCTCGCCCGCCGGCCCCTATAAATTAACACTGTCAATTAAGGACAAACGTCTGGTATTTGACGTGTTAACCGAACAAGGCGAAAAAGCTGCCGAGTTTCATCTTTCCCTGTCACCGTTTCGCGAAACCATCAAAGATTACTTCCAAATTTGCGAAGCTTATTTCGACGCCGTCAAATCCATGCCCGCCGCCCAAATCGAAGCCATTGATATGGGGCGGCGCGGTATCCACGATGAAGGCGGGCGTTTGGTGCAGGAACGCTTAGAGGGCAAAATCGAAACCGACAAAACCACGGCAAGGCGTTTGTTTACCTTGATCTGTGTTTTGCATTTCAGGGGGTAGAGATGACAACCGATACCCCATCCGCCGTGCTGTTTTGTTGTGATCACAATTCCATCCGTTCGCCCATGGCTGAAGCATTGATGAAAAAACTGGTCGGCACCCAGGTTTTTGTGCAATCCGCAGGCGTCAAAAGTGATCACGACATTGATGGTTTCGCTGTGGCCGTGTGTCAGGAACTGGATATTGAGCTATCCAAACACAAGGTACGTTCCTTTGAAGATCTCGAAGACTGGGGCGAACGTCTGGACAGTTTCGACTTGGTGGTAGCCCTGTCACCGACATCGCACAGGCGGATCACAGAACTGACTAAGGGCCACGCGGTGGATGTGGAATATTGGGAAACCGCCGATCCAACGGGCGCGGGTGATAACCGAACAGATAAACTGGCCGCATATCGCGCGGTACGCGACGACCTTATTGCCAATATCAAACAACGATTTGCAAACAAAAGCACCTAAGGACAGAATTACACGATAGCACTGATTGCGGAATGATTGCGCCTAAGGCTTTAAGCGCAATCAGTTCATTTTAAGGATTACCACCTGTCCCACCGGCTGCCCCACCAGCACCTGCACCTGCGCCTTGCCCGCCTCCACCTTGGGCACCTTGCCCGCGCCCACCTTGCCCACCACCGGTTTGTGTTGGGATCCTGCCGGCTTGGTTGCCAGGAGGCGGTAAACAATTGGCCGTACCAGCGGTTTGAGTGCATCCCCCATCATCTGGTGGGATGCAAGGATTTCCTTGCCCTGTGCCAGCGGTGCCGCCACCGCCAACACAACCGCCGCCGATTGCCTCACCCAATTTATTATATGTTATTTCAGGGATGATTTCAGGTGCCGACTGCTGCGCGCAGGCCGAAAGAATTGACGCTAAACATAAGTATGAACAAAGTTTCACATGTACCATGTATCTTCCTCACTTTGTGGTTTGGTTACTATTTATGTCCGCACTACATATTTCAACCGCGTAAGCCATACTAGTAGAAGAGTGTTTCAAAAATAGGATTATGCAAAAACGCATAGCAAGTGCATTTTTAAGTTCACAATAACAAATAAATTTTCCCAAAACCTTTGACCATTAAATGTTATTTTCATATATTAAATAGAAAATTAATCTCTACTTTCAAGAATATATAAATACATCACTAGAATAAATGCGTTTATGCATTCAGATATAGGAAAAGGGCGCAGAATGGATTGGGATAAATTACGCATTATTTTAGCAATATCAAGATGCGGAACGCAATCAACTGCAGCAGATGCCCTCGGGATTGATCAATCAACAGTTGGCCGTCAATTAAGTGCGTTTGAAGCCGAGTTGGGCTGTATCCTTTTTGTTCGTACCTATTCCGGGCTTTTCCCAACAGCTGCCGGAAGGGTTGTAATTGCACGCGCTGTCGACATGGAAGCGAGCATTCAAAAACTTAGTGAAGAATTAACCCAATCACAATCTCAGCAAAGTGGTCCGGTCACAATAATAGGAAACCATTGGATGTTGGGGTGGTTGATTCAAAATCATTTGGCCAGCTTTCAGTCGAAAGGAACAAATATACAACTGCACTTTAATGCATCACCACGGCATTGGCCCCTTACCAAAGGAGATGCCGAGCTTGCGCTCTGGTTTGAAATATCGCCTGGCGACGGCGAATTCGCAATTCCTGTCGGAAATGTTGCTTATGCTACTTACGTCGCTATAGGACAAGATGTCGAACATTTGCCATGGATATCATTTCGCGACCCTAACGCACATCGCGCTCCTTGGAGGTGGATATCAAACGAACGGCAAAAAGAGCGTCCGGCGATACTTGCAACTGCAAGTGATGCAGGTTTGGTTCAGAGAACCGTACGCACCGGACTTGGCAAAGCATTATTGCCATGCGCCTTGGGCGATGTCGACCCTGCACTGAACAAAGTTAATGGTGACACCCCATCCCTATCGCGAACTTTATTCATCCATACAAGCTACGATATGTTAGAAGAAGGGCGGGTAAAATCCGTTATTTCATGGTTGCGCGATAGCTTAAGCAACGGGTTATGTAGTTAAGCCCATTGCTGCAAAATTCACGAACATTAACCAAAAATATTTCTATAACCATTTCAGACACCAGACATACGCTAATCATACACATAGTGCACACCAATCACACCCCAATTCCATCAAAAACCTGTGGCAATTAACCTATGTTAACAATCCAAAACGCCCTCTAAACGTCCTTTTTACTTGTGTTTTCCTTTAAAGAGCATCATGTAAGCCCCGCACGAGGGTGAAAACCCCTGTAAACTAACAAATTAGGAGTAAACATGGCTAAAGAAGAACTTCTCGAATTCGATGGTGTCGTTGTCGAGCTTTTGCCGAATGCGACATTTCGGGTAGAGTTAGAGAACGGCCATGAAATAATCGCCCACACTGCGGGCAAAATGCGTAAAAATCGCATTCGTGTGCTTGCAGGTGACAAAGTTCAGGTGGAAATGACACCTTACGATTTGTCCAAGGGCCGCATCAACTACCGCTACAAATAAGCCATGAGACTGGTTCTGGGTTCCGCCAGCCCGCGCAGGCTTGAACTGCTGGGCCAGATCGGTGTTGTACCCGATGCCGTACGTCCTGCCGATATTGACGAAACCCCGTTAAAGGCAGAGCTACCCTTGATATACGCGCGTCGCATGGCAGCCAATAAAGCACGTGCCGTCACCCTCGCCAAAGACGGGATTGTACTTTGCGCGGATACCGTTGTTGCAGTCGGGCGCCGTATTCTAGGAAAGCCCTATAATGCAACCCAAGCCATTGATTTTTTGAACCTTTTATCAGGTAGACGTCACCGCGTTATCACAGCAATTGCAGTGAAAACAGGTGGCCGTTTACTGGAAAAACAAGTCACTACGATGGTGAAATTCAAGTATTTATCAGACGCTGAACTGTCAGCATACATTCGGTCTGGAGAATGGCAAGGCAAAGCAGGCGGTTATGCCATTCAGGGCATCGCAGCCGCCTTTATTCCGTGGATTAACGGCTCTTACAGCAACGTTGTTGGCTTGCCATTAGCCGAAACTGCGGGTTTGTTAACAGGTGCAAATTACCCGCTTGATTTTGAATTGGAAGCACCATGAGAAAGGGCCGCATCGTTGCCATAGACACTATTGACGGACGCAAAGCTGCTGCGTTGCTACAAGATGGTATATTGTACGACCTGTTGGTTGATCCGATCAATGACCGCCCGCGCCCGCATGCGATCTACCGTGCAAAAGCGACACATCCCATGAAAGGTCAAAACGGCATTATCCTTGATCTGGGCCACGGCCAAAAAGGATTTTTAAAACAGGCAAAGGGAATCGCATCAGGCACCACACTACTGGTTCAAGTCAGCACGCACGCAGAGACAGGCAAAGCCACGCCCGTTGTTAACAAACTGTTATTCAAAAGCCGTTACGCTATCGTCACACCAAACGCCCCTGGCATTAACATCGCACGCAGTATTCGCGACGAAGACGAACGCCTGCGTTTGCATGAAATTGCCCATGAAGCTTTTGAAGATGCGCCAGAAGACTGTGGTCTCATCCTGCGCTCTGCCTGCGAAGGTGCTGATGGCGGTGATATTTACGCAAATATCGCCGCAATGCTGCAAAGTGCAACTGCCGTGCTAAATGACACAGCAGGCGCACCAGAGCTATTATTGGACTCCCCAGATGCCGCCGAACAAGCATGGACCAATTGGGGCGATATCGATGAAGTTATCAGCGATGACGGTTGCTTTGAGGGTTTAGGCGTCTGGGATCATATCCACGCGCTGGAACGCCCCGAATGTACTTTATCCGGTGGTGCTTCTATGGTGATCGAACCGACCCGAGCGCTAGTTGCGGTCGACGTCAACACGGGTGCGGATTTTTCACTTTCCGCAGGACTTAAGGCCAACATAGCAACGGCCAAAGATCTGCCGCGCCAATTGCGTCTACGCGGCCTTGGCGGTCAGATCGTGGTGGACTTCGCCCCCAGCCCCAAGGCAGAACGGCGCACCATCGAAAACCAACTACGCCGCGCGTTCAAGGCCGACAGCATCGACACAATTCTTGTGGGGTGGACATCTTTGGGGCATTATGAATTGCAACGAAAACGCGAACGCTTACCCTTGTCAGAGGTTCTACAAACATGAGCTGCCCAATTTGCAAAAAACAGACCAGCGCTACCTATCGCCCGTTTTGTTCAAAACGCTGCGCCGACCTTGATCTGGGTAAATGGTTAACAGGCAGTTACGCCATTCCAGCGGTAGATACAGATGAAGAAGACAGCGTTCCAGCCGTAGATAATCCGCAAAATCAGAAATTGCATTCGTAGATTATACTTCAATATTTTTCGAAATTGTTGATAAAATTGACCGGTAAGACACAGCAGCCATTGCCTCTTCCACAATATTTCCGCAATCACAAGAAAACGATTTTGAAACGCCCCATCCATATTTCATTCAACAAACCCACCAATCATAGCGATGGGAAAACTACATATTCACAGCCAAATGTTCAAATCCGACCCCGACAAATCTGGCTTAGATGAAATTTGATATGCGTCAAGGACACAATATTCATTTCAGTCCAAACTCCAAGCATGGTCATGATAGTGGCTTTGCTGCGATTGTTGGATATGATATTGTTTAAAGCAAGCGGATAGCCGCTTTACGGTGGTTTATCCGACGTATGAAATAGGGACATCTATGTCAGAAAAATCCACAGACCCTAAAGGAACCGCCCCTTTTTCGCCCGGTGGATGGAACGTGGTTGCACTTGGGTTTCTTCTAATATTCGTGATGATGTCCTTATTAGGGCCTAAAACCGAAACCGAAGTTCAAACAGTCACTTACAGCGAGATTAAAACAATGATCCGTGACGGCGATGTGTCATCGGCATTATTGGAAGAACATTCCATTACCATTGTTGTCGGTGACAAAGACACATCTGACAGCCAACAGTTTCGTGCGGTGACCCCAACGCAGGAAGACCCGACACTTCTACCCATGCTTGAACAGCAAAACGTGGAAATAACCGCACGCGCACCAAAAGGCGTATCCATTATCAGCTACATTCTGCCTTGGGTTTTAATCCTTGGTGTCTATATCTGGTTGCAACGCCGGATGATGGGTAGCATGGGCGGCCAATTGGGCAGTGGTGGTTTGGGAGGCTTGTTCAAAGGTCGTTTTTCCAAACCGGCCGAGAAAAAACAACACATCACCTTTGATGATGTTGCCGGGCAGGATCAAGCCAAACGCGAAGTTTCCGAACTGGTAGAGTTTCTGCGCGAGCCCGAACGTTTCAGCCGTGTTGGCGCGTCGGTTCCCCACGGCGTGTTGCTGATGGGGCCACCCGGCACAGGTAAAACCCTACTGGCCAAAGCACTGGCAGGTGAAGCGGATGTGCCGTTTTTTTCGACCACGGGATCAGAGTTTATCGAGGTCTTTGTCGGCGTCGGCGCCGGTCGGGTGCGCAAGATGTTCGAAGCTGCGCGCAAAGTCGCCCCGGCGATCATTTTCATAGATGAGTTGGACAGTATCGGGCGCACACGCGGCACGGGGCTTGGCGGAGGCAATGACGAACGCGAACAGACCCTGAACCAGATACTGGCGGAACTGGACGGGTTTGACGGGCGAGAAGCCGTTGTGGTTCTTGCCGCAACCAACCGGCCCGATGTTCTGGACCCGGCACTATTGCGCCCTGGGCGCTTTGACCGTCACGTCACACTGAACTTGCCGGACAAATCGGCCCGCCGTGCTATTTTGGACATTCATGCAAAGGGCTTGCCGCTGGAAGATAACAGCGATCTAGATATGATCGCAGCCGGAACGCCCGGCTTTTCCGGCGCCGATTTGAAAAACCTGCTGAACGAAGCTGCAATCGGTGCTGCACGGCGCAAAGGTGCTTTCATTCTAAAACCCGATCTGGAAGAGGCGCGGGACAAGGTGTTGATGGGCACAGTGCGCACGTTGGCGATCCAACCGGATGAGAAGCACCGGCTTGCAATCCATGAAGCCGGACACACCACAGCTGCCTTTTACACGCCTGAAGCCGACCCGCTTTTCAAAGTCACGATCATTCCCCGGGGCCGTAGTTTGGGCGGCACCCATATGCTGAGCACCGAAGAACGCCATACCTTGTCAGAGGAATATCTGCATGGTCAATTGATTACATTACTGGCTGGCAGGGCCGCTGAGAAATTACTGTTGGGCACTGCCAGTTCCGGTGCAGATGACGATATCAAACGCGCAACATCAATAGCCCGGTCAATGGTCTCCAGATGGGGTATGGACGAAGATATTGGCCCTGTTGACCTGCGCCAAAGCGAAGATCATCCGTTTCTTGGCCAGTCTATCGCCCAACCTCGCGAGTATGCCGATGAAACCGCTGCGCGTGTTGATCGTGCCGTAATGGTAATTCTCAAAAATGCCGAAACCAAAGCAACCAATATTTTAACTGATCACAAATCCGGACTTGAACACCTGATCAAGAAGCTGGAAGTCGCCGAAACTTTGGACTTTGAAGGTATACGGGAATGTCTTGAGTTTAACAAAAATGTGCTACCCTTGGATGCCAAAGCCAGCAAAAACAAAAAACCCCCTTCAGCAAAATGAAGCTGGTACTATCTGGGGCATACCACAAAAACAGATGCTTGCGACAGTATTCCGTCCCATCCATGCACCAAGATCAGAAATTATACTGACATGTCATATTCCCTCTTGCCAGCATGCCCCCCCTATCCTAAAACGCCCCGACCCAGTGTAGGTATACGCTTATGCAAACAAGTGCCCGAGTAGCTCAGGGGTAGAGCAGTGGACTGAAAATCCTCGTGTCGGTAGTTCAAATCTACCCTCGGGCACCACTTAAATTAATAATTACATTATAAATCAATAAGCTAACCTTAAGTAGTATAATATTATCCACCTTATTAACCACCTTTTAAATCAAGGTTGATACAATTTATGTAAAACCCAAAGCCAAAACCTCCATCATTCATTATCTATTGTACAATTTTAGTTAGCGTCAAATAACCGACCGGGTTTTGTCGCTAGATTAGCTGAAGCGCGAACCTAGCAACCCGTTCGTACCCGATACAAATTCGGCTTTTTCACCCATGTTTCTTGCCCATTCTTTTGCGGCATATATTGCTTTGGCGTCTGCATTCATGACGAAAAATGTCCGCGCTGAATAAGCTCTAAAACGTACTGCAAAAGAGCAGGTCGCCAATTGTTCAGACCAAAACATATTTTCGACGGCGTGCCCTCCTTTGAAACGAGAGTTGTGATGATAGATTACAGCCATCCGCCCTTCCGAAAGGCGCTTAGCCTCGTCGAGTGGTAATCGCTTCCAATTCTTTGAAACACCAGGATTAAATCGATCATTTTGGCATAAACCGTTGTCTGGATCGATGAATACCATATCGCAGTTTTTTAGAGTCTTTTGCACCCGCTCAAACCATCTCTCTCGCCAACGCGCCTTGTCTTCTAAGCGACGGCTCGGAGAATTGAGACACTCGTCGGCAACAGCGGTTGGTGAAATGATCTTTCTATGAACGACTTCTCCCACATCTCTGCAATTACTGCGCACCATTTGTTTTAGGCCGTCGAAAACTTCCGGTGACCGATCCCGCCAAATTGCCGGGTGATCAAGATATGAAGTATGTTTGCCATCATCATTGTGGTTCTCATCTGGATAAAGATACCAAGCAACTCCCAACGTTCTCTCTTCCGATAGAGCATTCAAGAGGGTGTATTTAGCAAAGTCACCAATGTCCCCGACATATCTGTTTTGCATGGTCTTCTTCTCAAAAGGTCGTATTAACAACAAAATATTTCTTACGACCCTTCCAATTCTTGGTATAGGTCAAAATAGTTGTCTTGGCTCTGATAGACAGCTCCGCCTGAACAGTCCAGAACTTCATCTAAAGAATACACCATGACCGATGTGAAAAAATCAACAACAAGCAGGTCGCGGCCTTTCATCTCATCAAAATTAGATGCAGAACTATCGATCTGTTTTGAGCATCCTGAACGGGTTGTATTCTTGGACATCGAAACAACGGGCTTGAGCCACTACTACGACGAAATCACGATTGTTGGATGGTCAATTGGCGGAACGTCATACACTCTGATCAAAGGTGATGACCCTTCGGAATTGAAACGCTCTCTAAAAAGCGCAAATGCCATAATAACCTTCAATGGAATCAGATTTGATCAACGTTTCTTGAAACAGGAGTATCCAGAAGTCCGCATCCCCCCAATTCACATCGACCTCATGTACCTTTGTCGCAGGGTTGGTTTGACCGGTGGGCAAAAAAACATTGAGAATGAACTTTCCCTTAGTTTTCGCGAAACTCTCAAAGACGTGGATGGCTTCGCGGCGGTTCTCCTTTGGCACAAGTACCTACGAGGAGATACGACTTCGCTAGAAAAATTAATTCGCTACAATCGAGCCGACATAGCTGCGATGGGAGCAATTCTTGACGCAACCTTGGAAAGGCTGAAGTATGAGCACGGCTTGTTCTCGACCCACGTAAACTTCGTTGACTGGTCAGCTCCTCAAAATTGGCAGATCCCACCCCAAGACTTGAAACCGGCATCCATGGAGCTAACGAAAGCGCTACGTTTTTACGATGTCTTTTCTACATCGTCGGCAAGGGAAACTAGAATAATTGGAATCGATCTGACAGGGTCTGAAGCTAGACCCACTGGATGGTGTTTGCTTGATGGTTCTTTGGCTGATACGAAAACAATTTCGACTGACGACGATCTTATTAGTGAAACGATCAATGCAAAGCCGAACTTGGTTTCCATAGACTCCCCTCTTTGTTTACCATTTGGTCGAGTGACAGTAGAAGATGACGACCCAAATCGAGAAGAGTTCGGCATCATGAGGCAATGCGAGCGAGAGCTCAAACGCCGGGGGGTAAATGTCTATCCGAGCCTTCTTCCAACTATGCAGAAGCTAACAGCACGCGGCATCAGGCTTGCACTAGTTCTTCGAAAAATGGGTATCCCTGTTATTGAAAGTTACCCGGGTGCCGCTCAAGATATCATGCGCATTCCTCGAAAGGGTGCTGGTGTAGAATGGCTTAAGCTAGGCCTGTCGGATTTTGGAGTAACTGGTAACTATCTTTCAGAAAGTGTTACGCATGATGAGCTGGATGCGATAACTTCAGCGCTAGTGGGAACCTTTCATTTGGCTGGGCTCTCTGAATCGCTTGGCACGGAACATGAGGCGCCACTCATCATCCCTGACATGACAGCAGAGCAAAAACCTAAAGTTATCGGGATAAGCGGACCGCTTGCCGCAGGCAAAACAACTATCGCTAGGCACTTAGAGAGCAAGGGTTATGCATACACGCGCTTCAGCATGGTTATTGATGATATACTTAATGAGCGCGGATTGGAACAAAATCGTTTCAATCGTCAATCTGTCGGCACAGAACTGAACAGCACTGGTCGCCAGAGGGAGCTCGCTGAACGAACCCTCAGCAAAGTGCATAGTGCGGAAAAAATTGTAGTTGATGGCTTGAGGTTCCCCGAAGACCACTCATTCTTAATTGAAACCTTTGGATTGAACTATACGCATCTCTTTGTTTCGGCGGATGACTCAGAACGAAGACAAAGGTATATTGGACGTCATGGAAAAACAGAACTCAAAGGGGCTGAAGAGTTCGATGCAGCTTCAAGTTCAGAAGTTGAGAGCCGTGTGGGCGAACTAAATGTGTTGGCAAATCTACATTTTTGCAATAATATCAGGCTAAGTGACGTTGAAAGTCGCATAATCAAAGAACTTGAGCAGATCATCGGAGAGTAAAATGCCAGTCTCACTGGTCGTTGGGGGTCAATTTGGATCCGAAGGAAAAGGCAAAGTCGCACTAGAAATTGCACGAAGGTCTCAGGAGACCTCGGTGACTCTTGTGAGGGTCGGTGGACCAAATTCCGGCCACACAGGATACAATAAGCACAGACGAAAATTTGCACTGCGACAGCTTCCTGCGGGATGCATCGATCGCAATGTAGATGTGATTTTCCCAGCTGGATCGTATATCGATGTAGAGGTTCTATTCAGCGAAATTGCCGAACTTAACTATCCTAAAGAACGCATTTTTATCAGCCCATTCGCTAGAGTTGTGACACTTGAACACAAAGCTTGGGAGAACGCTTCAGGGTTAACTGGTGCGATCGGCTCAACAGGCAGCGGTGTTGGTGCTGCTGTAATGGCCTCGGTCGCTAGAGGAGCGACAAATTTCGAGCTCCATTCGGTACTTGCGCAGGACTGGGTTCCACTTGCGCGATATGTGTATAATAAAAAGACTAAGGTTCCACATGACACAACCGAAATGATGCGTGTGTCCTTGCAAAAGAAGGGCCGCATTATCGTGGAAGGAACACAGGGCTTTGGTCTTTCGTTACTTGAGGGTGGGTTTGGCAACAAAGCGACCGCTAGGTCGACGACAGCTGCCGCCGCTCTTGCCGAAGCTGGATTGAGCCCGCGCGATGTTGATGACGTAACCCTGGTTATTCGATCATTCCCAATACGTGTGGCTGGCAATTCAGGCCCGCTTGTCGGTGAGATGAATTGGCAGGATGTGGCGAGTAAATCTCGGTATGGCGATGACCTTCGTGAGTACACAACAGTAACTAAGAAGTTGCGGCGTGTTGGCAAGTTCGATGCGGAAGTTGTAAGACGCGCCATTCAATCGAATAGTCCTGATCGATTGGTTATGAACCACCTTGATTACGTCGGATCACCTGAAGACTTTTCAGATCAATCAAGTCAACTTTTCCAGTTTGTCGCAGGAGTGCAAACAAACCTAGATCGTTCCATAGACTGGTTCGGCTTTTCTGAATTTGATGTTTTAGATAAATTAAAGGTCCTTCCGTGTGAGCAGCAACGTTTCTAATGACGAACCTTTCGAGCTATCAATTGATGATGCCAAGATGCTTGCTCAAAAATTCCGTCCGACCAAAGAGTGTCCTGATATCGCACCGGACCCTTTCAAAGAGATAGCACCATCACTTTTATCAGCAGAACACATTATTGCCTATGTAAAAGAAACTGGTCTTATAGCACCATTCAATGCGGATACGAGCAAAGGAAGCAGACTAAAAAAGGCGTCATATGAAGCGCGCCTTGGAAAGGACGCATACTACTTTGAGGTTGTTGGAGCTAGTCCTAGAACAAGTGGGGTTGATCCTAAGCTAGTACAGCGGAATTCAGAAAATAATCTGGTTCTTCCACCGAATTCAATTGTGTTCGTTGAGTGCGATCTTGAGTTTAGATTGCCGTCGTTTATTGCCCTTCGTTTCAACCTGAGTATTAGCCACGTACATCGAGGCCTATTGCTTGGAACTGGCCCATTGGTCGACCCGGGGTTCTGGGGGAAATTGTGTATCCCAATTCACAATCTGACTGACGAGCCTTACGAAATTGAGGACAATGATGGTCTGATATATATTGAGTTTACTAAAACAACCGCAAGCTCGCAAACTGGAAGACTCCCTACGGGTGATGGGAAATGGGATATTCGAGAATTTATCGACCGGGCGACTAAGCAAGTTGACAAGAAGAAAGATCGAGTTGGTATTCGAAGTGGTATTTCGCAAGCATTAAAGGATTCGGAAGACGCCAAGAAAAAAATGGAAACTTTTGGTGGTGTAGCGCAGAAAGCGGCCGATAAGGTCGAGAAGATTTCGTTTTGGGGTGCACTAGCTGGCGGCACATCGTTGACCGCTGTTGTCATTTCGGTTTTTGCGCTCACAGCCTTTTACTACTCCGATATGAACGCACAGTATGATGAGATTCGCCCGTCAATTGAAAAATTGACTGAACAGTTTAACGAACATACCGATCGTTTGGATACTGCTGTTCAGAGTGAGACATACGCCCGAGCATCCGCTCTCACTCTATCGGAAACGGTAACAAACTTTGGTCAAAGCCTAGCTGTTTTGACCAACCAAATGGAAACGGAACGCACTGATCGTCAAGAGATGAATGCCAGGTTGTTAGCATCGGAAGAGGAGCGTGCCCGATTGCTCAAAGAACTGAATCAGATGAAAACAGCAATTTGTTCTGATCAAACAGATGGTGAAATTTCAGAATTTTGTTCCAATTTGACGACTGAATCCGTTGACTAGGAAGCAGGGAGCTATCAAGGGAGAACCAACCAACGCTCCCGCTAAGTAAGGTAGACCGATGGATTTGCGGTCAAGAATAGGGCCCATAATTATGCCGTGCCTGCATTATCAAACATCTCAAATTGAGTATCCGCAGAAGATCCAGAAATGCTATAGGTATGCGCAATTCACGGGTTTGGGGCTTCTGGATGATCACTTGCATGGATAGAAGGAAGGCTTTCTACATTTGGCGTTTTATTTGACAGGATATAGATCGGTGCGATTAACTAGATTTAACGCTACCTAATTCACTAGGCGTAATTTATCGCCAACTATCTTTCTTGCACCGGGACCCTCCGGAATACGCCCAATGCGGTTAAGAAAAACTAAAGACTTTATCTCATCTGGCGGCAAAACCAGCTCATTAGCCAGAGTTTCTATAGATTTTCGATTTTTCCATAAATCTTGGATAACCTGTGTCCAGATATCGCTCGGCTCTCGTGGAATTGGGCTAGGCTCATTTTTCAAGAAACCTTTGCGTGACATTTCGATGTATAGCCATTTGGCGCGGTCTTTTTTGATGAGGCCAAGATCGCAATATCTATGGACCAGCGCACTCAGAGATACCTTCCATCTGTGCTTAATATGGATCAACCTTTCCAATGTTGGATAAACCTTTCGGGCCAATATATCTCCCTCTGGCATTAAAAAGGCCGATGCAAATTCATTAGCCTCCTTCTCAACTTCTTTGCCTTGCTGCCCATCACGATGAAGGCAAAGGTGAGCTAATTCATGTGCGGCATCAAAACGACTACTCTCAGAGCTTTTTGCACTGTTAAGAAATACAAACGGCCGCACTCCCATCCAAAGAGCAAATGCATTCAATCTAAGACTTTCTTCCGATAGAGAAAAAACCCTAACACCCCGGTTTTCCAATAGCTGTACCATGTTACCAATCGGTCTTTCGCTCAATCCCCAAATATTTCGCAGTGTTTGGGCGGCAATTCGTGGTGTGAATTCACTTAAATCTGGAACATCTGGATCAGGCACATCGAATTCCTTTTCAAGCCAATCGGAAAGGATCCCGCCAATAGCACCTGATGCAAGCCCAGCACCACGCTCACGCTCAGTCATACTGCTTTGGGCTCGAAATGTAGCTGCAACAGGGATTTCCTGATCGCTATTGAGAAAAAATTCTAACGGAAACCCCAGTGCCGACGAAATTGCTTTTACAGTCTCAGATTTGGGCTGAACTTCACCATCAGTAATACGCTTAAGCTCCCGAGTAGAGATTCCAGTGCGTTTAGCGATTTCTATGTATGTCAGTTTCTTTCTTAGGCGAGCAATCTCGAATTTACTGGGGCGAAATATATCAGTCACGATCGTTTTCGTATTGAAACAGGGGTTTCAATCGCCCCATCATCTTCTGGTGATTGGGGAACATATTCTGCTGCGCCACCAAACTCAAGACCGGAAACATTTAAAGGAATTCGATATTTGCAAGCTGCAATACCGAAGTCAGAGCAGCTCGCGCCAACAATAAGTTCAGCGCGTATCAATATTAACTTTTCACCAGTATTTGTTTTTTCATGAAGGATAAATACACATAGATGAAGTGCCGTTTCATCACCGTAGCTTACCTCATCAACGCTACAGTTAGAGTCTTCGATCACATCAAAAAAATCTTCTTGTAAGTCATCTCGAAGCGACTTTGTAGCAGTCCTTTTCCGAGCAGAGGCGAACCGTGGTAACCCTTTCTCTAAGCCTGTTCTTTCACACGTATTGTGAATTGCCAAAAAATGGCCGTTTTCAAGGTGGCGGACACCTTCCAGCTTATTTTTTGAGGTATCTCTGGCCCATCCCGTCCCCTCTAAAACTCGGCGAGCAGCACTAATACCTTCCGCATTTCTAGCGCCGAGAGGGTACCAAACTGGATGTGTCGGGTGCTCATTTAATGCTTGAGAAACCATAGCTTCCACAATTATCAAAAGTGGTTCATCACTCTCGAAACCTACTGACTGTAGTATCTCTGATCGAAATTCAGATTCAGGAAGGACAAATTGTTTCTGATCCATGTAATAAACTCCACATTACTTTATACAACTATTTACCATAAACAAGACATGCGCAACCTAAATCGTAATGAAATAAAATAATTAGCTCATCTACAAACGTTTCAACCTTCTCAAACCCTTCCATACATCTGGCAACCTCCTAATATTGGTCGTAATACATTAATGCCCTTTGTCGGAATAGGGTCTCAGCCCATTATAAGAGCCAACTTGTTCGGTGTTGATATTACAAACAATCCTCAACGGTATAGGTTTTTCAATGCAAACCTCAGCGGAACCTAGTTCCAAGATAATCCTAAATTCAATTTTGTCCCACAAGTGCTGACGTTAGACACCTTGGCATCTTCGCTGCGTCCTGCACCAAGGTCGGCTGTGCGCTGTTAGCGACATTTGCAAAGTTACGGCTCGCGAGCGCGCCACCGGGCAAGACCGGCACAGTCCTGCCGTTCATCGTGCAACAGGACGCCGCGATGCAGCTTTGGGCCATGAGGGGTTGGGGATTGAGTTCCGGGATGGCAAATAATAGGGTGGCATAGAGGCTTGGGCCGACATACGTTGACGTAAGTGAAGCAGAGGCCGGATTGCGCTATGACGACATTACCTGACGACGCACTGCGGAAGCCTCAACATGAAGTCCAGAGATTGCTGGGTCGATGTTTGCTGCGGCTGCAACAGTATGAGTGTCTGATCAAGGCCATTATGGCGAGTCACGAAATCTCAGGGACGGCTCAAACCTTGGAGACGCTCCAAGCTAGGCGTATATCCGACACCGCTGGCAAGACGCTTGGCACCTTGGTCGGCAACCTTCTCGGATCGTATGTTGTTTCCAACAAGATCGACCCTCCCGTCGAAACGGCGACCAATTCTCCTGAGGATGTCACGTCGTTTGCCATGAGGATGCATCTGGAGCTTTCGGACGCGGATTTCGCCCGAACAGAAAATGAACTAAAAGAATTGGTACTCCTGCGGAACGACTTGGTTCACCACTTCATCGACCAGCACGACCTCTGGAGCTTGGATGGATGTCGTGGCGCGCAAGATGCATTGGTCGCTGCCTACAGCCGAATAGATCAACATTTTGAGCAACTCCGAGGTTGGGCTGAAGACATGCAGCAATGCCGGCGGCTGGCCGCAGAGTTCGTTCAGTCAGATGCCTTCCGCGACTTGGTGGTCAATGGCATTGCCCCAGATGGCACAGTGGATTGGCCTGTCGCGGGCGTCGTGAGCGCTTTGCGAGAAGCAGAGGGTGAGTTGGCCGTTGATGGGTGGGCACCCGTCACGGAGGCTGGCATGTGGATTGCAGAGCGACACCCCGAGCAACGACCCGCGAAGTATGGATGCAGCAGTTGGCGGCAGGTCGTGCATGAGTCGCGCATCTTCGAACTTAGGTACCGAGAGATAGAGGGAAAGCGTGCCGCGTGGTATCGGGAAAAGGAGAACTCCGCGAAATCACACTGAAACAAGTTTGCAGCGCAGGGCTGTATTGGATGCTATCCCGGTACACAGGAGTTGGCGACTAAAGTTGACCCCCCCCATGCCAAAAATAGGACAACTCTAAATCATCGCTTACTTTGGGATGGGGAAGCCCTACCGCGACCCGGCTTACCCGTTGAAGCGCTTCTACCTCTTTTTCTTGGGCTTACTCGGTTGCTTCTTTCCCTTGCAGTTCGGATATTTCACGCACCCTAGGAAAATACCGTATCTACCTCTGCGCTCAACGAGCCAGCCATCGCCGCACTCCGGGCACGACGAAAATTGGGCTCCACAGCTACATGCCATTGTTCCTGGGTCGGACTTATCAGCAACGGGTAGGTCGTTGCTGCAAACACTACATGGCCTAAGTGTCTCTCCGCAAAGAAACCGATGCTCGCACGCGAAATAGGGGCTGCCCTTCTTGGATTTTTTGGCGAGCATACGTCCACCACATGCGCCGCATCGATGCTCCGCAACACCTGAATCGCCAAGCTCGATAACGCCGTATTCCTCATCTTCGATCAGCTCTCGCACGAATACCGAGGGTCTTTGTCGATCCGCTGAAACCGTGACGGATTTCCGCGCGCGGGTTAAAGCCACATAAAAGAGCCGGCGCTCCTCAGCATGATCAAAGTTTTCAGGCTCTGGCAGAACCATGTCCAACAAAGGATCGTCAACAATTTCTGAAGGAAAACCCATGCGGTCAGCCGCGGCACGCAAGATCACCACGTGGTCGGCCTCGAGCCCTTTGGAAGCATGCACCGTCATAAAACGGATCGACAGCTTGGGAAATGTCCTGGTCAATTGCGATAGATTGTCAGGCTTCACAAAATGATAGCGTCCTAGCAGTAAAACGCTGGTCTTTTTGGTACTATTGTTGGTCGGCTCAATAGTCCCTAACGCTGACGAAAGCGATGTGCCCTCTTTGCCTCGGGCATAGTAGGCAACTCTGATAACTGGCTCATCAGTGGTGCTGGCCGTAACCACTCTCTTTTCAATTTGATATGGGTTCTTAAGAACAAAGCTCCTTGCTGCGAGCGCGATCTTATCCACACTCCGAAACGTTCGTCCGAGGTCCACAGTGCTGTGCACACCTGTGGAGCCCGCAAAGATTCCACCGAATTCCCGCCCAAAGTTTCGCATGAGGTGGATGTCCGATCCTGCAAAGCGATAAATTGACTGCCAATCATCGCCCACTGCGAATATCCGCGCATCTGAATGCTGCGCTTTTAGAGCTAGTAGTAGTTGTGCTCGCCCATCCGAGATGTCCTGGAATTCATCTATTAGTAAGTGACGATAAGGGCTCTGGTAGCGTCCGGCTTTCACATGCTCAGTCGCGCGAGCTATCATGTCTTCGAAATCAATCCTATTCTCTAGTCGCTTCTGATAAGCCTCTATGAGCGGTTCAAAGATTTGCAAAAAGGCAAGGTTACGTGCTTTGTCTTTAACCATTTCGCCGCGTGTCCGGCATTTCCCGACGGTCACCCCAGAGCTCTTGAAATGGCGTAGGAACGTGCTGAGGATCTGCGTAAAGGCATCGACCTGGCCCATTTCAGAAAGCGTATCGAATATTTGGTCAGAAGGGATCGGATCCGTCGTCGCATATGGTACCAGTTTCTCCGCAAGAGATTCCGTTAGGCGGCCTTCTACACGTTCGTAGCTGAAGGTTTCAATGAGCGTTGTGTCATGTTCCTTATGGACCTTTCGCTTCCACGCCATGCCCTCTAGATAACTTTTCCGGTCAACATATGGTGCCGTTGTTAAGTGGCTCGATCCGTCTTGTCCATGTGATTTTCGAACGCCAAAATGTTCAATATAGACGCCGCTTTCAGTTAAACGAAAATCTGGCGTGTAAGCAGTCCGTTTGTTCTCAGGAAGATCGTGCTCATAATCAGGTTCGTATTCGTATGCGATGCCATTAAGATATAGCCAGTTAGCGATCTCCAATTCCTCAAAACTTTTGACAAGATCGCCTTGCAGGGTTCTGAGCTCGTGCGCCTCTACGTATTGATAGTATTCATCTTTGGTTTTGAAATCCCACTCACTTTTATAGGGCCAGTAGAATTCCGAGAACCATTTCAAGATAACCGCTGCCAAACCGTCCTGTTTTGCAACGTCGTCAATTAATATTTCGCGGAGTAAGGCTCGGAATTGAGCATCATCGCTCGCATGTGGCGCCAGAGCAGGTGCTCCTCCTTCTACTTCCCTAATTATCCCGTACCCCAGGGCATGGAACGTCAGTGCATCAACCGATGCACCGCTTCGTTCCTTAATCCTGGCAGCCATCTCTTCGGCGGCTTTTGCTCCAAAGGCCATAAGTAGGATTTCGCTCGGTTGCCGAATGCCCCTCTGGATCAAATAGGCCGCCTTGGCGACGATAACACTTGTCTTCCCAGACCCGGCACCAGCCAGTACCAAGGTGGCATCTTCATCTGTTACGACGGAGAGCCGTTGCTCGGGCGTAAGCGGGTTTGACTCAATCTCATCGAAGAAATCTTTCATCGCAGCCAACTCGACATTGATGAAGGTCTTGATTGCGTGGTCACGGGCACGTTCGGGAGTCTTCTGAAATCTTGAGACTGCTTCAAGATTCAATCGCTGCTCAGGGTCAATGACCTCTTCTGGGAACGATTTGGGAAGTTGAGCAATAAGCGCATCAGCTCGTTTAGTGAATGGCTCGAGAAGGCATGCAGAAGGGTAGCGCCGGGGTCGACCAAGGCGTTCAATAGCTTCCGAAAGAGCTGCTAATTCATTCTCTACCGCGGCGAGCACCTCCGCGAAGGAACGACGCCAGGCCGTGTTCACATTTTCAACAAAAGCTGAGGCTTCACTACCGCTAACGCCCACAACATGGATGTTTGATCCGTCATTTAGAGACAACGCGACCGAATGAAACCATAAGTATTTTGTTACCTGAGCTGGCGCTGCGATTTGCGAAAGTGGCACTTGTTCAGGAGACTTTGCGAGCAGTGTTATTCCCGCATCGTTTAGTTGCGCGCCGTATGTGCTTTGACCAAGTAAACGTAGGAAAAGCCCTGCTGTGCGACTACGTCTGATTTTCTGAATTTTTTTTGCAATCAATCGCAGACCACCTTTTGGTTTACTTTCAATATTGTAGCCACAAAAACCAGTCGCAACTTGTTCTCGATAAACTCAATTAAATCAGCATTACTCATTGCACCAGCATAAACTACGGTACCCGGTAAGACCACCGATATTGGCCCAGGAATGCGCAACATCGAATGTCAGCTTTGTGGGTGACGCATTGTTGCGACGGGATGCCCGTCGAAGGTCCGATTTGGGCTGTAAGCAGACTTGGTAACTATGGGCGGATTTCAGACATTCATTGCATTCACAAAAGGTAACTTTGATTGCGAGCAAGGAAATAGTACAAAGCATAGCCGTTGCATCGATCCCGCATCGACCTTGTTTGATCACCAACATAAATCTAATGCTTGTTTTTTTAGAATTCAAGTCGCACAAGAGAAGTGCGTTTAGTTTGTCAGACAAACCGTTCAAAGTGTGTGGCATGTTCAAAAAAACGTTCTACAGGACGTTTGTGCTCAAAATCTAAATGCCCGAAATCCGGTAATTTTCCGAACATCTCGCCTTTATAAAACCGCGATTCCCCATGCTCAGATACAGCATGCCCGATACGCACCGCACCTGTTTCTTCAAAAAGGTTTCTGATCTCTTTAGGGGCCGCAAATACAACTTGAAAATCCCCACCGAATGCGAAGCAAAATGCGCTTAGTGGAATTCCCAGACGCTCGGCCGCAAGTTTAGCCAGCGGGTGTAAAGGCACTCGATCCAGATCAATCGTTATTCTCATGTTGCTGGTGGATCGGATAAATTCGCATAAGGAGTATCCAAGCCCATCACTGATATCTGTAGCCGCGATTGGCAATCCTAGCGCTCTGATGTTACCGACAGTTTCAACAGGTAGATCAGCCTCGGAAAGTGTCTGGAACGCGCGTTTACGCAATTCAGTAGAATCTGAATACTCAAGTAGACATAAGGCGGCCGTCACCCCGCTCAGCTCTCCAGAAACGTATATGTCTGCTTCGGGAGGCCCAACACATTTCCCCCAAGCTGTATTGGCTAATTCGCCAAGGATAGTGCCGTGCACGACGATTGACGGCCCCTCTTTTGTATCTCCGCCGATGACCGTGATGTTGTGGTGTGCGCACTCGTTTTGAACGGCCCTAAAAAGGACCTCAATATCCTCTTTTGTGCACTCTAAATCTAGGACCGCTGAGAAAACGAACCACCGCGGTATACCGCCAGTGCATAGTATATCCGCAATATTCTGGCGGACTGTATACGTGCCCAGATCTTCAAGGTCTCTTTTTCCATATGTGTCGGATATTCGTTTAGAGTTCGCATAATCTGCAGATACGATCAGTTTTTTTCCTATAGCCGCAATGACAGCGGCATCATCTATACCAGCACCAACTAAAACAGTAGGATCGTTGGCAACGAATATTTGTCTGGAAAGCTCGTGGGCAACCAGTTGCAAGTTTTTCTGATTTGCAATTTTAGACGTCATAGAACCGCCTTTTGTCGCTTTGGGCCTCTTCCATCAAATTCCATGCACTTCCCGCAAAATACCTGAGTAGGCCATTATTGGTTCTATTGTCCAATTCAAGGTAGACCTCGGTGTCGTAGGCCTCCACTATCTTGATTGTCTGGATAAGTGCCTTAGTGAATTTCGGCGACATGCCGCCATTGATCTCTCCTATATACTCGCAGTGACCGGCGTGGCCCAGCGGCGTATTGGTGTAGTGGACTCGTATATTTTTCCTTACGAGATCTTCATCTAAGCGCATGTTTTTGTTCAGCTCAATAACAAAATTCGTCCAAACCTTTTCTAAGTCGTCTACATCACTGATGAGTCGCTTTTCAGTATATAGTTTAGATATTTGATCACCAGCGTTTGGCTTCACAATAAGTATATCAATCCCCTTTCCCCCGAGCCTGTTCTTTAGCTGTTCACCCTCGGCTTCATACTCATGTAACCGCGTAATTTTCAGCATATACTCACGTAGTTTTTCGAGACTGGCTCCGAAAATGAATATTCCCTTTGTTGATTCAAGCAGAAGTTTATTACAAGCCGACATAAAATTTCTGTCATCGCCTTCTACGTTGGGGCGAACGTTATCAGTGGGATAGTAAAATTCACGGATTTCCGCTTTGGCCAACTCTGTATTCTTAGGACTCTTCAGGTGATCAAAAACGACATCTGATTTTGTAGATGTAAAGGCGGTTCCAGAATATGAAAAATTCTCGATAGTCATACAATGCGGACTTGGTAGTTCTATGACAGAAAAGGAAATATCAGAACCAAACGCGGCTTTAACGCCGGAAGAATAGATACTTCCGTAGTGGTCTACATCGAAATCATACCGGATTAACGTGGTTTGGTGTTCGTGCCCATGCAGGTGAATATCATAACCAGCCCTTTGTAGTGCTTGGCCTAATTTGAAGCCGTTTAATTGCGACGTTATCGCATGTTCTAAAAATGCGGTCAGATTGATCTCACTGGTCCCCGACGCCACTACCGAATCAGAGGATAACGCCATTAGCCCATGATGGCTAACAGCAAAGTTCACCACTTCACGGTCCTCAGGTGCTTCCTTCATCAGATTCTCATGGTTGACTATGTTAACAAGATGTTCATCTGCTACCGTGCCCATGTTGACGAATATTGGGTGGGTTGCCGAAGTGTTAAGGGTGCAGATATTCAGCCTCACTTTATCACCATTGG
The DNA here is from genome assembly GCA_021775355.1 of Amylibacter sp. Taxonomy (GTDB): domain Bacteria; phylum Pseudomonadota; class Alphaproteobacteria; order Rhodobacterales; family Rhodobacteraceae; genus Amylibacter. The sequence goes on from JAJFHZ010000017.1 coordinate 164,427, forward strand.
CACATTCCCCGTCTATGTGCTTTAAAATGGTTTCGTCGCCGATCGGATAGCAGGTATAAGGACTAAAGATGGTCATAAATTCCTGGCGGACGAGATTCCGGAAGATCTCTTCGTCTTGGTCAACCTCCGAAATTTTCAATTGGCCCAGTAATGTTTCCAAAGCGGCCTTGAACCTGTTAGCTTTCTCTACTTTATCCGTTACAAATCCCACAGCCTTCATCAGAAACCCGCCTGCAGGGCCGGCCTTAGAATTGAACTGATCCAACAGAGCCTTTATCCCATAGGCAAGAGCATCATGATTTCCGGGGATTACAATGCACTTAGAATGTTGATTCGCGGGCAATACCATTTCCGCAATCTGCGTTATAAACGCCTTGGCCTCTTTCATAGAGGATGTATCGCCGATAGAGGTTGCATCGCCAGAGAAGACTATTGCATCAAATCTACTAGCATCCTCTGTGTGATTTGTTTGCAAATATGCAAGAAGCCGGTTTCTGTCTTCGATGGTTGACACCGATAGCGGAAAATCTATCCCAATATTTTTTAGGCTTTTTTGGAATTCGAGGGCGTGGGCCAAAGTGTCGTCGCTTACAATATGGAGATCGCTAATATGTAAAATTTTCATACGGGACTTTCATCGCTAATCAATATTTGGTCGCCTTAGGCCGCAAAATTACGAACGGTTCTCGCCGCATTTTCTTGAAAAGGGTGGGTCCTGTAATTCCAGTTATCATTCTTACCGGTCATTTCGGCTATGGCACGACGGAAAAATTGAGATCCTAAACGTGTTGAGTTACAGACGTGTTTTCGGTCGGTCGAATTCCCGAACAAATGATAATCTGACGTACTTTCGAAATTGTTTGGATTAGGCTCTGCCCCAGATTTCCAACCCATTCCACTTCGCGTTTCAACCGTGCTGTTAAAGCAATCAAAGTCAAATTCGGGTTTGACCAGAATGTGTAGGTGCGCAAAATTCACACCACAGCCGACATCAGACCCCGCAGCGCCACACCCGTGTTCAAACCAAATGTGTTCAGTTTGTCCTGAGCCTGTTAGTCGCTGCAAGACGTCTTCAGAAAGCTGGTTGATGCCTTGAAAAGAGCCGCGCCAGTCCAGGCAATTCAGGAAATAGGAGCGTGGCCACACCAGAAGCCAGTTTGGTACTATCGAGCCAAGCGACGGTGTTACGTAATAGTGTTCAGTTTCTAACAAAATGCGGTCACATTCACCAACACTATTACCCCTTCCAAATCGTTCAATTAAGTTTTCATAATTGGCTTTTTGTGGCGGATGGCCGTGGATGTTCATGTCAACTCCCGGTAGCAGTTTGTCCATTTCTACTTGTTAAGGTTAGCTTTTCCATAGCCAATGCGTCAACGAATCATTTAGGTTCCTGAAATTCGTTGCGGTCAGACACTTCTGTGCGTTCCATTTCCTGGAATGGTGTAAATGAACCGTTCTTCCAAAAACCCCACGATCTTCTTTTTGGACCGACAAGAAACACTGAAACCACTGCTTCAAGTTGTTGATCCGGAACGCATATCCTGTGGCGGTATTCGGCACGCCTTAGTGTGATTTTTCCAGGACGAAATACTGTCGATCCACTTTCGGTCAATTCGATATAGCTCCCACTTACCAACCAACTGAGCGAGTCCCATGGGTGGTCATGCAGGTCCTGATCGGGGTCGTCACGCAAAAACCGATGGATGTAGAGAGCTAACGGCCCTGCTTTTAGCACCCGCCAACGCTGGAGAACCGGTTCAGAATCTCTGCCTATGACAAAATCGGGTGCACGCTTTTGAATAACGCGCTTTTCAATCCTTTTTGCAACCCACCGACTTAAGCTCATTGTGGCACCTGTTTTCCTAATTGTTTACGTAACAGTAAGTTACCTTTTACGAATACTGCACATTTTTTAGTCGGCTCACGATACAATGAGACGGTAAACTGCGAGGCCTACCAGGCGCATTGCTGCCGACAATCGACTAATACTTCTTTGATATTGCGTTGTTGGTCAACAGTGACAAGTTTCCCAGCCCGCACACAATCATTCTGAAAGCCTGCTGAGTGTCAGGTAAGGAAAAGTTGCGGCGCGACATCGACGTTGTAAGTTAAGGTCGGCTATGGGCCGGAAGCAGACTTGGTTGAAAAGGGAGGAAAGCCGACTTTCGCTGCATCCACCATTGAATGGCTGCTTTCGGCGACAGGCACGCGTTCGTTATTTGAGTTTGAAATGTTCAGCCAATGCCAATGGACTTGGATGATCTTCAGCTCTATCGAGCAAGCTGATAGTCGTGGTGCTAATCCGGCTCATCTTATCACCATGAGCATAAAAGGTACTGTGAGCGCCCAAAACCCTCGCGGGTAACGCGGAAGCTCACACCATTTCTAGCGACAGAAATTTTCACTATATATAATTCAATATAATACAATCATTCGCTTTTGAGGCACCTGGGACAGCTGTATGATTATAGAGCACATGGTGAAAATTCGACTAAATCCCCTATGTGCTTAATAATAGAAATGCCGCCCCACCTGTCCCACAATACCCCTGTGAGTTAACCTAAAGACCCGCTTGGCAATCTGCATTTGATTTGCAGTCCTTTAAATCCTCGTTCGCTCCCTGATTTGTAAGATAGATAACCGCGTTTACGCATTTCTTTGCTTAGTGAGTTGGCAGTCCAAGATCCTAAACCCTGCGTTGCTAAGAAAGTCTGAAACATTTCATGCAACTGATTGTTGCTGATTTTTGCTTCGGAATTACGAATGAAACGCTCTTGTAGAAAGTTTCCTAAGGTATCTTCTGCATCCAGGTATTCGTATGAGGCCTCATTCACGGCATCGGGTGCCTTTAAGCCACAAGTGTTCCACTTCACAGCGCCTTCAATGATCCAACGTAAAATTTCTGGACCTTCATTAAGCAATTTTGCGCTTAAATCTAAATCAACATCTTCAGCTTTGATCGTCACTTTGAATGGGATAACACACATCCGACGTCGAATAGCTTCATCAACGCCTCGGATTGATGGGGCATTATTTGCGTCAACGATTAACGTACATTGTGGAATGAACGTAAAGTTATCTTGCCGCATTAAACGCGCCGTTATCGGATCACCTCCTGTAATTTGCTTAAGCAAAGCTTCATCCCAAACTTTGCCAACAGGTAACTCTGATGCACGCGCCAGACGAGCGTTTGCAAGGTGTGCTAAATCAGTTGCATGTTGCTCTGTCTTTTTATCTAGAAGCAATTTTGGCGGAATGACCTTCGCATAATCGTCAGACAAAATCGCCGCCAGAGTATTGAGCCAAGTGCTTTTACCATTCCTGCCCGCGCCATACGCAAAAAACACCTTATGTTCTTTTGCGGATCCTGTGGCTGCATACCCACTCAGCAGCTGAAGAAACTCAACTAAATCTGCATCACCGTCTGTGATCTTATCAAGAAACGATAGCCACCTATTGGGTTTAGCACTTTTCTCGGCAGGATCAAAAACAGTCGCGTTTAACAAATAGTCAGTGGCTTTACGTGGCCTACACTCACCTGTTTTAAGATCAACCAAACATGTTGGTGTCCCCAAAATAAACGGATCATTATCCCAGTCGCAGATGCTGCGGGCTGCGCCTTCATTCGTTTTCATTAGTGTGTCGATTGCCATTATATTTTTATTTTCACCAAGGCGTTTGCGTTTCGCTGGATCCTCGGAACCGGGCACATTACGTAAATCTTTGCGAAGCTGTGTAATTTGATCGTTTTTGTTGGAGGCTAACTTCCATCTTTTTCCATCCCAGGTCGCCCAACGGTTTTTTTCTGGAATATAAAGTTTCTTTCCTGACCATTGTTCGTTGAAAAGATGATGGGCAAGATCATCTTGGCTCATGTCGGCGTGACAATTACCATGACCCCCAACGGATGTATCGGACTGAGAGTAAACTTTTTTGCACAGCTTAATGGCATTTTGTATTGTACTTTGTCTGTAGTCAGAGCGTTTTTCCCACTTATCTCGCATGAGCATGGATCGCCTAAACAACCGATCCATGCGCTGCACGTCTTTTCCAGTCCAAAAAGCGAGATGCATCATTAAAGCAGCGTCCGCCGAACTGTGGTCGAATGCGCGTTTTGAGTCGAGGTATTTTTGGCCGAGTTTTGTCGCGTTGGCCTCCCACAAATCACGGAATACTATTCCACCAAAAGCGCCAGAAGCTGAGTAGGATTTACACATCTTCTGAATAAGTTCGTCATCGTTATCTGGACCGGTGTAGGTTTCATCGCGCCCAATTTGTAATTTACCAACTGGCTTACGTTGCGGGATGACATTTAGAAGATGCTCTGTCCAATCGAGGTCTGATGCTTGGCCATTTATGGGTGTGAGCCCTTGCTGAGATAGTGCTACAAAGCGCTTATCCCAGTAAAATTCACGGTCGCCGTTCCATTTGTTTTGACTGTTGGAAATCTTAGCAACTTCACAGCGGCCAATAATATGAAGCCCATTACCGCTAGTAGAAACTTCGCCTAGAGCCCCCGTGAATGATAGAAAGAGGCGTTCGGCATCTGACTTCCATGAACCGCCGGCGTCACGCCCATCGTCGATATCTACGAAAAAATAACCGTCCCCGTTCAAAACCCACCCGACGCCATACGGTGCATTCGGTTGCTTTTCGTCCCAAGTGGCGAAAGGCATGATATCTGCAATGGATCGCCAATGATTAACGTCATGTGCGTTTATTTTTCGGCCATTTTGGTCACATGGAATTTTTTGCCATTTTTGTTTGAGGGTGTCCAATGTACGAAGATAAAGGATAAAGCGTGGCGGTAAATTCATTTTTATACCTCATTCTTAGAAGTCGCCACATGGGCATGTCCAACCAATGATCTTGCTAGTCTTTCTGCATCTGAAATTGGCAAAGCTACGCCAAAACGCTTGCCAGTTATGCAATTTTCGAAACCAATGAAAACAGCACCTTCATAATGGAAGACTACAGTTTTAGAGGGACTTTCTTGCCAAGTATGCGCAAACCAGTTGTCTTGCAGTTCTTGGTTCGACAAGAGTTTTACAGTGGATCCGGTTTGCGGTGTATTAGTATTGAGATGTAACATAATTTATGTTCCTTGCGAACTTAGCTACAAAAGCCCGAACCCAGCCTACTAACGCATGGTTCGGGCTTTTGTTATGCTGCTGGATGGATTTGAGTGTTAGAATGAGACAGCTCAGCCATGCGGGCGTCAAAGTCCTCTAGGTCGATATCACGCCACAAGATGCGATGACCAATTTTCAGAGGGCGCGGGAACCTTATAGTAGGATCATCTTGCCACCTGTAGAGTGATGAGCGGCTAATTTTATAATGCTCTTGGACTTGGTTGCTTGATAGGTATTGGGTCATGTTAAAGCCTCATGGTTTCTGATGACCAAGTGGTTAGCGAAATTTTACCGCTGACCTTTAGAGGTAAAATTAAAATTCTTTTTACCCCTACTTTTTAAGTCAATTCTTGCCATATCGTTTCCAAGCATCTCGAATTACTCCTGTCTCCACTCTAAAAACTTCGGAGAGAACATCAACTAATGTATCTTCATTCGATGTGTTTTCGCCTGTACCTTTCCTAAGTGGCGCTAAGGACGAGAATATTCTGATGTAATTTGCAATTTGCATGTCGCGTGTTGACTTTGAAGGGCGACCAATATTCTTTTTTGGACCTGGATTGTCTGACAGAAGTTCAAGCAAAAGTAAGTCCCTCAAGCGTTGCGGAACCAACGCTTCATCTTCTTTAAAGCTCTGCTTCACAATGGTTTTAAGAGCGTCAAATGCAATTTGACTGTCTTTGGCGAACTTTATAATATTTTCTGGTTGTTCTTTGTTGAGGATAAACGTGATTATCGTTTTTCTGTTAAAAGTATCACTATCAAGTTTGTGGCTCTCACGGGTATGAAAATGTCGAATATAATCGACTACCTCATCGTAGCTCATAGTGGCCATCTCATGCCTCAATTTCGATTCCTGCGTTTTTACTTCTTGAGCTAGGGCTTTACTTAACTCACCCATTTTTTTTCGCCCCGTTAGTTACGTAATCCGCCCAACGCTGCATCAGCGCACGCCTTTGTTCCAAGTAATCCGTTCTCCGATAGGCACGTTCAACGGCGCCACCTGTAATATGTGCCAAACATGCCTCTGCAATCTCTCGCGGGGTATCTGTGGCTTCTGCGCACCACGTACGAAAGCTTGATCTGAATCCATGTGGCCGGGCATCCATACCACGCCTTTCCATTAGGCGAGACATAGTCGCATCCGAAATCACGCCTTTACGATAGCTTGGGAAAAGAAACCCGTCTCGCGCCATAGGTTTAGCTTGTTCGATTATCTCCACTGCTTGACGGGATAATGGCACTCTGAAATCAGGTGTTTTATCTTTGCGGCCCTTCATTTTATCACCTGTAATAGTCCAAATGTGATTTTGTATATCATCTTCACATAAGAACCGAAGAGGTCGCGACCGAGTGCCAATTGTCAATATTAGGAACCGTAAAGCCAGATGGGTTGTCGTCCCTTCATTCAAAGAAGCATAGAAGTCCGGAACCTCTTCCCATGGCACAAAGGCCGTGTGCTTAACCTTGTGACGTTGCGCTCCTAATAGCGCCTTAGCTTTTTCAGTGGCTTGCATATCTACATCAAGCCCCAATGCCGCGCCATGTCTTATGCAAATAGCCAAACGGTTCATTGCCTTCTTTGCTGTTGCAGCCTTGCTATGCCAAATTGGCGCAAGAGTGTCGCGGATATCCCTTTGATCAATTTCAGCAATGGGTATGCGACCGAGCTTAGGTAGAATATGCAATTCAATAGGTGAAAACCAACGACCGGCTTGACCATCGCCTTTTAGTTCAGCTTTTCGTGCCTCATAACAATCAACAGCAATGTCCTGAAGTAAATGCATATTGCGTTGTGCATCGCGGCGCTCGCATTCCCTTACCTTAATAGGATCATTACCTTTACGTGATACCGTGCGCCATTTATCTGCTTGATTGCGAGCATCCTTTAATGTGGTGACAGGTAATGAACCCAACCCCATCTCACGTCGCCTACCATGAACCGTAACACGGAGAAACCATTGCGCACCACCATCAGCGCGTTTGTGTAGCCACAAACCTCCGCCATCAGAGAATTTACCTATTGGTGCGGATTTAACAAAAGCAGCCGTGAGTTTGTTCAATGCATGTGTCATTCTGTCCACCTTATTATCCACCCCTATATGTGGTATGCTATGGGACATAATACAATAGCATGAAACTAACATATGCTCATATTCTATTGATATAACACTATTTTATTACACAGAGATACATGCTGAACTAAGCTTTCAATGCCACCCTCGGGCACCATTTAAATCACACATCGCGTAACCGTTTGATCAAGGATGATGTATCCCAGCGGCTGCCGCCCATTTTCTGCACATCTTTATAGAATTGATCCACAAGGGCCGTGACAGGCAGGCTGGCACCATTTTCATTAGCTGTCGCAAGACAAATACCCAAATCTTTGCGCATCCAATCAACCGCAAAACCATGTTCAAAATGATCGTCCAGCATGGTTTCGTAACGGTTGGACATCTGCCAACTGCCCGCAGCACCCTGACTGATCACTTCGACGACAGCACGACCATCAAGCCCTGCTTTTTCGGCGAAATGCAGGGCTTCTGACAAGCCCTGAACCAGCCCTGCAATGGCGATTTGGTTGCACATTTTAGTCATTTGCCCCGCACCACTGTCGCCAATGCGTTTGCAGATACGCGCATAAGCCGCAATAATCGGTTCAGCCTTATCATAGGCGGATTGCTCACCACCGCACATCACCGAAAGTACACCGTTTTCAGCACCTGCCTGACCACCTGAAACAGGGGCATCAACAAATGCGATATCCTTAGCATCAGAGGCGGCAAACAATTCACGTGTCACAGCGGCAGAAACAGTTGTGTGATCCACAAAAATCGTGTCGGCATCCATTCCTATAAAGGCACCGTCATCACCCAAGCAGACTGAGCGTAAATCGTCATCATTGCCAACGCAGCACAAGACAAATTCTGCACCTTTTGCGGCCAGCGCAGGTGTTGCAGCAGCAGTCCCACCATGCTCGGATGCCCACGCTTCGGCTTTTGCTGTAGTACGGTTATAAACGGTGACATCATGACCTGCGGCCTGCAAATGTCCTGCCATTGGATATCCCATGACGCCTAAACCTAAAAATGCTACTTTTGCCATTCTATTTTCCTCTCATGCAGCCAACATGCTGCGTATTATTTTCAATTGTTAAATCCAGCTTAAAGCTGATCATTAGGCTTGTCGCCTGCAAAAAATGCGTCAAGATTATCAAGTGCGCGGAACCCCATTGCATCGCGGGTTTTAGTAGTGGCACTACCTATATGGGGCAACATAAAGATATTTTCATATGCCGCAAAAGCGGGATTGCCGCCCGGCTCAATTTGAAAGCAATCCAGACCTGCGGCAGATAATTTGCCCACGGTTATGGCATCCAACAATGCACTCTCATTAACCAGCGCACCGCGTGCCGTATTCACCAATACGGCACCGTCCGGCATAAGGGACAGCATATCTTTATCTATAAAACCAGTAGTTTGGGGTGTTGCAGGGCAATGCAGTGACAAAAAGTCAGATACGCCCATCAGGCTTTCTATTGTGTCGTGATAGGTTGCGCCCTGCTCCAACTCAGGCGGGACACGATTGCGGTTATAATAATGCACCTCCATGTCGAACCCACGTGCACGGCGCGCCATTACCTGACCCACACGGCCCATGCCAACGATCCCCAGACGCGCACCGCTGACCTGTTTGCCGACCATAAAGGATGGCGACCAGAAATCCCAAGCACCTGTGCGCATCAAACGATCGCCTTCAACTGCACGGCGTGCAGCCCCCAGTAACAGCAGCATGGCTATTTCTGCGGTAGCGTCAGACAAAACATCGGGGGTGTTCGTCACGGTTATACCGCGTGCTTTCAGTGCCGGTAAATCACAGTGATCAACACCGACAGAGTGGTTAGCAATGATCTTTACACGGTTATTAAGCTTTGCAGCGACATCCGCGTTAAACAGTTCTGAATGGCATGGTAGGATTGCATCCACTTGCGCCGACATCGCAATGATTTCGTCAGAGATAAATGTACCATCAGCGTGATTTATAATCACGTCATAGTCGCGCGTTGCCCGTTTAAGGGTTGCATCAGACAGTCGGCGCGTAATCCACAAAACAGGTTTAGCTGACATCTTAATCTTTCTTATTGAAGCACTCTTCCCAAAAATTATAAACCGCCATCATCAATACCGTGATTGAGATAACCCAGAATGGCAATCCGCCCCAAAAACCGGCAAACCCGGTTGAGATACTGTGCGCAAGTCCAATGATAAACACAGACATCAGTGCTGTCGCAATCAGGCCAACGATGATTTTTGTTTGTCTATTTAACATTAATATTCTCCTTTTTCGCGCCTTATACGCTTTCAAGCTTTTTGAGCATCCAGTTTGCAGTTCTAAACAGGCGGTCATCTTCCTCAACCGCTCCGATCAACTGCACGCCGACAGGCAGGCCATTGCCCCCCACCATAAGCGGTATTGTCAAACAGGGCAAACCGGCCAAAGTCCAGATTGTACTGAAGATTGGATCCCCAGTGCCCCCATCACTGAACTTCGGGGCAACACCTGCCGCACTTGGGGCCAGAACCGCATCATAATCATGGAAGAACTCTTCGAAAAATGCCGCAGCCGAGTTCATAACCGCAAGCGCATCTTCATATTGCGTAGCCGTTATTTTTCGCGCCCGTTCCAGAACCGGTTGCAATGTTGTGCTAAGCGCGTCCCAATGTTTGGCGAAAATTTCGTCCTGATGTTGGATGATTTCGTATTCATGGATAATATGCTGAACACCGATCAGATCTGCCAGGTTCGGTGACGCTTCAATGCGTTCGACCTGCCCGCCAAGCACATCGATAATCTCGTCAAAGCCTTCAACCGTGTCGCTTGCCATCAAGTCATGATAGGGCATGTCCAAGTAGACAAAATTCGGATCTACGGGGGCATCGGCGGCACAACCGGCAACCATTTTGGGGCGGGGTCGCGCATAGCTTTTCGTGTCAGTCGGGTCGTAAAAACCAATCGCATCGGTCAAAAGGGCTGCATCTTCAAGTGTGCGGGCAAAAACGCCGACCTGATCCAATGAGTTTGAGGTTTGCAACACGCCGCGCCGGGGGATGACGCCGCGTGTTGGCTTAAATCCGTATGTACCACAAAATGAAGCCGGCCGGATGACAGACCCGTTGGTTTGTGTGCCAATGGCAAGTTGCACCTGGAAAGCTGCAACCGCCGCTGCAGAACCGCTGGATGAACCACCCGGCGAGTGTTCTACATTATGGGGATTCCGGGTTTTGGCCGGATGCACGAATGCAAATTCGGTCGTAGCGGTTTTACCTAGTATAACAGCACCAGCTTCGCGTAATCGCTCGACAATACCTGCATCCGCACCTGGTTGGCGATCTTTGAAAATCTCCGTACCGCGTTCGGTTGGCATGTCTTTGGTATCAATAATATCCTTTAGGCCCACTGGAACCCCGTGAAGCGGGCCTAAAGGGCGGCCATTCAGGCGTATCTGGTCTAGGTCTGCGGCTTGGGCAAGCGCAAGTTCGGGGTCCAGATACGCCCACGCGTGTAGTTGGCCGTCGGTGTCTTCGATCCGTTTCAAGCAAGCTTTCACCAGTGCAACCGATGTCAGCTTACCTTCACGGATTTTGCGTGCTGCTTCTGTGGCAGACAGTGCATTGGGCATTTAATTGACCTCACTTATATCCGTTTATGGAATATACTCACCAAACAGATAATCCGGGAACCAAAGTGCAATGCCGGGGAACTGGTACATCAGCACCATCGACAGAACCACAATACCCAGATACGGCATGATCCCTTTGAAGATATCCATCAACTCAATCTGTTTCTTGAGCACCCCCTTCAGGTAGTATGCCGACATCGCCATAGGTGGTGTCAGGAAAGAGGTTTGCAAGTTCAACGCAACAAGCATGGCAAAGAAATACGGGTTCACGCCGAATTGATCCAGCAGCGGCAGGAAGATCGGCACGAAGATAATCAGGATTTCCGACCATTCCAAAGGCCAGCCAAGGAAGAAGATAATCAACTGCGCCATAACCAGAAACTGCCAAGGCTTCAAATCCATTCCCAATACCCATTCTGAGATCAGGTCGTGTCCGCCAAGATATGAGAATACAGAGGCAAAGGTCCATGACCCGACAAACAGCCAACAAACCATCGCGGTTGCTTTGGCCGTCAGAAACACGCTTTCCTTGACCTTTTCCCATGTCAGAGAACGGTAAAGGAATGCCAGAATCAAGCCACCCAATGCACCCATAGCAGCCGCTTCGGCAGGTGTTGCAAGACCACCAAGGATCGAGCCCAGAACCAGCATGATAAGGACGGTTAGCGGTACAAATGACACCAGCAAGTCAAGGTAAACTTCCCGTGGCGGTGGTACATCTTCCAGATTTGGTTTCGGGGCCAAAGACGGATTGATCCAAACACGAACAATAACATAGACGATATAAAGACCCGCCAAAATAAGGCCCGGGAACACGGCAGCTGCATAAAGCCGTAGCGGCGACAATTCGGCGATTGCGGCATAAACGATCAGCATAATCGATGGTGGGATAAGAATACCCAAGGTACCACCAGCACAAATCACACCGGATGCAAAGCTTTTGTCGTAGTTGGCATTAGCCATCGCAGGATAGGCCAGCAGACCCATCAAGGTTACAACTGCCCCCACAATACCAGATGCGGTCGAAAAGACGGCACAGGTCACAAGTGCGGCAATCGCTAAGGAACCGGGTAAGTTTCGGGCTGCCATATAAAGTGAGTAAAACAGCTTATCAACAATATTTGCACGTTCCACCACATAGCCCATAAACAAGAATAACGGGATGGCGACCAGAATGTCATTTTCCATCACTGAATATGTGTTTTGGTTCAGCAGATAGAAGATGTTGTTGTTAAACACATCCGATATGCTTTCAAATCCGCCTTGGTAATAGGCGTAATAGCCAAAGCCCACGCCCATTGCGAGCAAGGTAAAAGCGATCGGGAATCCAAGCAGTACCAAGAAAATAAACAGGCACAGCATTAATATTGCGACTTCGGGGTTTGTCATCGTCTTATTCTTTCGTTTCGCGTTTGTGTCGGTTTATTGCGGTATATCGCTTTCATGCATCAGCATGTCTTCGGTTTCATGAACGTCATCAAGTCGTTGCAACCAGACGCCGGTTTTCATCGCTTTCCAGCAGCGCATCAGTTCAGCTAAACCTTGCAGCATCAACAAACCGCCTGCGACAGGTATCAGTGTCTTGAAGAAATAGATTTGGATTCGGGCGGGGCTGTTCCAGCTAACTTCTTTATAGCGCCAGCTATCGGATGCGATTTCCCAACCGTACCAGAATAGCGCCATCATGCCGGGGAAGAAGAACAACAGGTAAAGTGTAAAATCGATACGGGCCTGCCAGCGCACGGAGAATAAACGGTAAATCACGTCACCACGCACATGGCTGTCTTGCGCGAGCGCATAGGGACCGGCCATCAAGAACAAAGCACCGTACATTTGCACCATCATATCAAACGCCCAAACGGTGGGTGCGTTCAGTACATATCTTACAAAAACCTCATAAGAGACCGAAAAGGTCAAGATCAGGATGCACCAGCCAAATGCGCGCCCGACCCAAATGCTTAGACCTTCTATTGAATGGATGAACTTGGTCAATTCCGTATCTCCTGCAACGGTTTTATGTAAACTGGGGGCCGTAAATCAGCCCCCAGCTTTATCTTTGTCAGTGTATTAAACTTACCCGAAGTGGTGCTTATAGGCCAATTTGTAGTCTGGCTGGTTCAAGTTCAGATAGTTCATCACATCTTTAGCATAGGCTTTTTGTGATGCGATCACTTTCGCAAAGAATGCATCTTCGCCGGAAAGCCGATCAACCACAATGTCCCACGCATCCAACTGTCCTTGCATTACAGAGTCTGGCGTGCGGTGAACATTTACACCCTGTTCATCCCGCAAGGTTTTCAAGTCGTCGGAATAACGTTTCGTGTTATGCCAGTAGAAGTTAGAGTTTTCTGCTTCAGACGCGTATTTCAGGATCGCTTGCAATTCAGCAGACAGGCCATCATAGCGTTTCTTGTTGAAGCTAATTTCGAAAAATTCCTGTGATTGGTGGAATGATGCCAAATGATAGTCCTTGGACACATCTTGCATACCAAAGTCACGGTCTGATGTCGGATTGTTAAACTCGGCCGCATCAATCAAGCCTGATTTCATTGCCGGCTGAATTTCGCCGCCAGGAAGTTGCACAACGGACATGCCCATTTCCAATAGAACGTCAGCCGCAAGACCAACAGTCCGATATTTCAGGCCCTTCATTTGTGATGCATCTTTGATTTGCTCTTTGAACCAGCCAAGTGGCTGTGCCGGCATAGGAGAGTTAAAGAATGATACAACATTCAGGCCAAGTGAGCCCATCAGTTCGTCAAACAGTTCCTGACCGCCACCATAGTTGACCCAGCCCAAAACCTCTTGTGAAGACCAGCCAAAACATGGGCCAGTACCGAACAATGAAGCGGATTTTGATTTTGAGTACCAGTAAGCAGGCACATAGTGACAGGCATCCAGAACGCCGCGGTGAACCGCGTCTTGCATCTGGCTGGTTTTTACAACCGAATTAACCGGCAGAAGATCAATTTTCAGATCCTTCCCTGCCATCGCGTGCACACGTTCAACATAAGACTGTGCGTTTTCCAGAAAAATACCGCCACCCCATGCAGCTTGCATTTTCAAGACAGTTGGTTCTGCATTTGCAATAGATGGTGCAGCCAATGTACCAGCCGTTGCAGTTGCGGCGAGTGCACTTCCCTTAAGAAACTTTCTGCGGTTCAATTTATCAGTCATCATTTTCCTCCCAGATTGATGCTATATTTCACTAATCACGTATTTGGTAAGAAAATCTAACCAGATTTGAGCAAATTCGCAAGGTTATAATTTTTCACCCAAAATCTACAAATCTCGGCAATTTTATAAGTATTACTACGGATTAATGTAGGTGTTTTGACCCGCATTCGGTGACACGCCGAAAGAAAGGGGCTTTGTATTTCATGATTGTCATACAAAAGACCACAAAGAAGCGAATCTCTTTTGTGGTTTTACATTACAAAATAGCAGCAACAAAATTATACTGACACGCATTCCCCAGTTAAGGGCAACGGGCCTATACCATCACTTTTCCCGTGAAATAAAAGACAATGCCTGCGCACCGACTTCCGGAAAATACTCGTCTATTGTCGGTTTAAATTCTTCGTGAATACGCATGACCTGTTCAGGGGTCAAACTATCCATCCATCCACCATATTTACCCGTGGAAAAAAATTTATCCATACCGGGTGGTTTTTCACGAAACCCTTGTGTACTTTCTTGCTTTTGCAATGCGCTGAATGAGGTTTCTTTCAGGGTTTTTTGCAATGTCGTGTAATCGACAGGCACCTGCAAAAACCCCAACAGACCTTTAAATGCGACCTTGGGGTTATCGACCATGTCTTCATAACGCATAATATGGCGTGGTAGGCCGGGTGCTTTTGTCCAGCTTTGAATATGATCATCCCAACGCCCCAGCACTTCCATAATACCGTTATTAGCCATTGAAATGTTCTTGGGGTCACACATCCGGTCAATCGCCACATCAATGGATATGCTTGAATGGCGCGCAAAAGAGACGACAACATCAAAGGGGTTGCGCAATATACAAATCGCCGCCGCCGTGAACTGCGGCATAATAAGTTCTATATCACCCACGCGGTCTATTTTAGAGTGGGTTTTCACAAATCTGTTTCCCGCACTTGACTGCGCAATCATCTGTAAAACCTTTGAACGCACCTTAAGCCAGTCATCGAAATCCTTTCCGACAAACGGCTTACCGGCCGCTTTGTCGAACCAATCCTGGCGCACATCCGATGTAGTTATCGAAGACAGTTCATTGATCGATAGATTTTTTCCTGTAGGCTGGAAATAATTCCCCAGAAAAGCCCGTACCCATGTGTTGCCCGATTTTGGAAAGGAGCCAACCCAGATAATATTGCGCGGCACATTCATACTACATATCCAAATTTTTTCATGACCCGCCCGTGATCCTGCAATATCTGCGCCACCTGATCTTCGGTCAGTTCGGTTTTCCATTGTTCGGCTTTGCCTGAGCGGAAGAACTGTTTTTGATTATCGGAATTTTCAACAAAACTGGTTTTCTTTTCCTGTTCCTGCAGTAGCTTAAAATCAGAGAACCGCACAGATCGTTCCAGACGGTCACGATCAATCGGCAGGCCGATATGATGCACAACACGATCAAATGCTTCGTGGGGGTCTTTCAGCATATCTTCATATCGCAGCATTAAAACCGGAAATTTACGCGCCTTTGACCAGCCAATAACATGATTGGACCAAGTTCCCAGAAATTGATAAACGGTATCGCCGACACCTAGTAACGAGTTGTCATTTCGGGCGATCCCGTGGATGGCTTCATCAATCGTATTCCCGTAGTGGCTGGCATAAGACACAATCATATCCAGTGGATTACGCATGATATAGACAGCAGAGCGCGTTAATTCTGGCGGGATCAGTTTCACACCATAAGCAATCCCGTTTTCGCAATGGGTCTTGACCAGATTTATGTCGGCCTTGTTGTTTACGATCCCCTGCAAAACAGCAGGTCGTATGCGCGCACCTTGCATTGGGTTTGTCGGATCAAACACTTCTTTTGTGACCATTCGGTAAGCTTTTGAATTGGAATCACCGATGCCAACCCGATGTATCTGATTTATCGGAACCGGTTTTTCAGAATTATATACATAATTCGCCAAAAACACCCGCAACCACGTGTTTCCGGATTTAGGGTAGGATGCAAGCCAGACGATGGATTTCATGGAACGACGTTTCTTTTGATTCTATTGCGCGTTCTACATAGCAAAAAGGGGGAACCAAAGTCCCCCCTTTTTTTAATTTTATAGTCAGTTCAGATTAGAAGCTGAAAGAAGCGCCTACACCCAGAACTGTACCTTCAACGTTTTCAGCACCAAGAGCAGTACCGGCGTTGTCAAAGGTTTCTGTAAAGTCTGTATTTGCAATGAAAGCACCGACTTTAAAGTTAGAGTTCACAGTATATTTAACAGCAAGAACGATTGTTTCCAGCTCTTCTTTAGCTGCACCACCCAATGCTACATTTTCATTGTCGATGTTTTCGCCGCTGAAGAAGGTCAATGAGTAGCTCATTGGGCCGTCTGAGTAGCCAATACCAACATCAAATGAATGACCGTCTTGCGCTGCAGTACCGTCTTGTTCAGCAAATGAACCACCGATTGTGAAACCACCAAAGCCCAAGTTCAGACCAAAGCCCCAAACTTCTGGGTCAACGCCGCCTGCAGGTGCAGAGGCTGTGCCCCAACGTGCAGATGCGTCTACATCCATGCCGCCGAATGAACCGCCGTAGTTTGCAGCAATGTCAACGATGTCTGTCAATGTTGTGTTGTTGTTGACAGGACCGTTTGTTTGACCAGCGTCGCGTGCATAAGACGCGCCCAACTGCAGACCAGCAAAGCGTGGTGAGAAGTAGCTGATACGTGCCGCGTCATTGTTGCGTGCGTTTTCAATGTATGTTGAACCCAATGTACCACGGAACAAGTCAGCACCGGATACAGCACTTGAGTAAGGTACGAATGCTGTCAAAGAGCTTGATTGTGCAAAGATCAATGAATGATCAGGTGCGGCAACAGTCATTTTGTAGCCAGCTGAGTTTTCTGAACCAATGATGAATTTACCGAAATCACCGGAAACAGTCATGTATGCTTCGTCGATTTGGTCGCCGTTTGTGTTTGAACCGGCTTCAAGCTGGATATCAACACCGATTTTGATGCCGTTGTCCAAAGTGATAGATGGTTTGAAAAAGATTTCAGCGTTTGTCTGAACGTCGAGACCGTCGAAATCTGCAAGTGCAAGTCCAGTACCGGTATCGACTGAAGTAATAGCGATGTTAGTTGTGTAGTAACCGCTAAAACCCATGTTTACAGCACCAGCAGAAACTTCTGCTGCATTTGCCGCGCCAGCAAGGCCTGTTAGTGCCAATGCTGTTGTGCATAGTAGTGTGTTCTTCATTATCCCAATCCTTTATGATCGTGTTGCTAAAAGTTAGCGTATTCGTTTTTCTGATTTTTCGGTAATTCAGATTAGTGCCTGTACCTTGAAATCAGAGTGTTTAGTCACAGACGAAGCCACAGAGGCCAAATCCGTTGCACCTAAAAACACATATTATGGTTTCACAAACAAGTCGCCCGGGGCTTTTATGCAGTATTGATCACAAATGATCACAAAATAGTTACATCCATGCAACAGAATTTAGCGGAACCGATCCATAATAATAGTTATGCCCGTAAATGTTGCTTTGATAAATCAAAAACGTGGGCAGGTACTAAGGACAAGTTTAGCGCATTGCCAGAAAACATCTTCCCCGCTAGGCTTCATCCATGTTTACAATAGAACACGAATTTGATGCCACTGTTGTCACCTTGATCGATGAGGGCAATACCCCGCTTATCGAGGACGTAACAATCACTGTTTTTGCAGGCCAAGTGAATATCGAACAATTGGATACGCGCACAGACAGTGTGCAAAAAGTCACTTTTTCCTTGTCGCAATTACGTGAATTAGAGGCCGCGCTGGATTTGCCCGAAGGCAGTTACAAAATCAAGTTATAGCCACTATGGCTATAGTAACTTCGGCAACAAAATAATCAGCCAAACAATAAGTGTTGTGGCTGCCATCAACCCAACGGCGGCACAAGCGACATCTTTTGCTTTCTTGGACAAGGGGTGAATATCCGGTGAAATCCGGTCAATAGCCGCCTCAATCCCAGTATTCAACAATTCCACCACCAGTACCAGCATTCCGAATCCGATGATTACTGCGCGTTCAACTGGTGCCATATCAAAAGCAAACGTCAATGACGCCGAGATGATATTGGCCACGACCCATTGCGGAAAACTGGCCTCTTCCAGCCATGTGATTCTTATTCCCACCAAAGTCAGGATTGTGCGGTTTATCAGGCGTGGCCCTTCACGTTTAATGTATTTCAGCATGGTTCCCATAATCTTCTATTTGAAACAGTTTGCGTTTTGACGCTACACCACACAACAGCTTCAGCTTGCTTTTCGGCGTACCGATCACCTTTGCCAGAAGTTTTATGACGGCTATCGTTGCCTTACCGTTTTCAGGAACTGTAGTTACATAAACACTGATATTATCATCATCGTACCTGATATGATTACGCTCAGCCTTTGGTGTAACAATCACTTCAAAGGGTTTTCTCTGGTGGGCTATATTATATAGATCATCTTTAGTCATACCCCTACCCTAAAAAGTTGCTTTGTGATCGCACTAAGCCATGCCATAGCTTTTCTAGACAACCTAAGGGAAAAAGCAGATGAAGACAGGGTTTTTCTGGGATGAGAAATGTTTTTGGCACAGTGGTGGAAATTATGCGCTGACCATACCTGTTGGTGGCAATGTGCAACCTTTTGCCAGTGGCGGCTTACCCGAAGACCCTGAAACAAAACGGCGATTAAAGAACCTGATTGATGTCACCGGTCTTGCTAAAGAGCTGGTTTGCCAATCTGCAGAACCTGCCAACTTGCAGGATTTGCAGCGAATACATCCTGACAGTTATTTAACCGCTTTCAAAGAAATGTCGGATAATGGTGGTGGTGAGATGGGCTTGCACGCCCCATTTGGGCTGGGCGGGTTTGAAATTGCGGCCCAGTCAGCTGGATTGGTAAAGGGCGCATTATTTAGTGTTTTAGTGGGAGAGGTGCAAAACGCCTATGCCTTATCGCGCCCGCCTGGCCATCATTGCTTGCCTGATGATCCCAACGGGTTTTGCTTGCTTGCCAATATCGCGATTGCGGTAGAGGCCGCTTTTGCTCAGGACCTGACATCCCGTGTAGCGATCATTGACTGGGATGTGCATCACGGCAATGGCACAGAAGCTGTGTTTTATGATCGTGATGATGTGCTGACAATTTCTATCCATCAAGAGAATAACTACCCGCTGGATACGGGTGCCGCGGTCGATCATGGGTCAGGCGCAGGTGTGGGGTATAATATGAATATACCGTTACCACCCGGTGCAGGGCACGCGACGTATTTAGAGGTAATGCAGCGTCTAGTATTACCTGCCTTGGAAAACTTTATCCCCGATGTGATCATTATCGCCTGCGGCTATGATGCCGCTGCAGTTGACCCATTGGGGCGGATGATGGCAACGGCACAAACGTTTCAGGATATGACTGGTATGGCTATGGGGGCGGCCGAAGAACTGTGTGACGGGCGGTTGGTGATGGCCCATGAAGGTGGATATTCCGAAGTGTATGTCCCGTTTTGCGGCCACGCAGTGCTGACACAAATGTCCGGCAGTGATATAGAGGCCGAAGATCCTTTTGCCGAAACGTTTGAAATCCGCCAACCGAATGCACGCGTACAGGTGTTTTATTCCAGTCTTATTGACGATTACGTAGAGCTATTTGGATTTTAAACCTGTAGCTCTTTCAAGCCCTTGAACAATTCCAATGCTTCCGGATTTGCCATCGCTTCAGTATTTTTTACCACACGCCCATGCACAACATCGCGCACGGCCAATTCAGTGATTTTGCCTGATTTGGTGCGCGGAATATCCGCAACAGGGATAACTTTCGCAGGCACGTGGCGCGGGGTGGCGTTTTGGCGAATTTCGGTCTTGATACGTTTGATCAGGGTCTCATCAAGTATCACACCTTCACGCAAACGCACAAATAACACCACGCGCACGTCATTGTCCCATTGCTGGCCGATCACCAAACCTTCCAGCACCTCTTCTATACGTTCAACTTGGCGGTAAATTTCAGCCGTTCCGATACGCACACCACCCGGATTTAGCACTGCGTCAGAGCGACCAAAGAATGTCATACCATTTTGTGCGGTCAGCTCCACCCAGTCACCGTGGCGCCAGACATTGTCGAACTTCTCAAAATAAGCTGCGCTATATTTTTTACGATCCAGATCATTCCAAAAGCCGATCGGCATTGAAGGATGCGGGGATGTGCAGACCAGCTCACCCGGTTCACCCTGCAAAGCTTCACCGTTTTCGTCAAACACTTGGGTATTCATTCCCAAATGTCGTTTCTGGCATTGCCCGCGATAAACCGGACTGATCGGGCTGCCGCCAACAAAACAGGCAACAATATCCGTCCCACCGGCGACAGAGGATAGACAGACGTCCGCTTTCCAATCATTATATATATAGTCAAACCCTTCAGGTGCCAGCGGTGATCCGGTAGACATGATTGTGCGCAACCTTGACAAATCATGAGTTTGGGCCGGTTTCACACCCGCTTTGGCGCAAGCGTCAATATACTTGGCTGAAGTGCCGAAATGGGACACACCTTCGGCCGCCGCAATATCTGCGAGTATATTGCCGTCCGGATAGAACGGTGAACCATCGAACAGAACCAATGTCGCGCCGGATGCAAGACCAGTAACCAGCCAGTTCCACATCATCCAACCGCATGTCGTGAAATAAAAGAAACGGTCATTTGGTTGAATATCACATTGTAACTGATGTTCTTTAAGGTGTTGTAACAGCACACCACCGACGGAATGGATGATACATTTGGGTAGGCCAGTCGTACCTGATGAAAACATGATATATAATGGAGCGTTAAAGTCGACGCGTGTATAGACGATGTCTTTGGTTTCATATTTGACCAACACGTCAGTTAAATGCGCACCTTTTTCCCCTAATACGGAAATATCCGCGGATGTTTCGACATAAGGGATAACAATGACTTTCTGAACGGATGGCATTTCATCTGTCAGTTGCGCGGCCACATCCAGACAGGAATGCACTTTGCCGTTATAATGATATGCATCAGCAGTGAACAGGATTTTAGGCTCAATCTGACCAAAGCGATCTTTAACACCGTTCAGGCCAAAATCAGGGGAACAGGATGACCAGACCGCGCCCAGACTAGTGGCTGCCAACATTGCAGCGATAGTCTGCGGCAAATTGGGAACGAACCCTGCAACACGGTCGCCTTGTGTCACACCTTCGGCAATTAATGCCTGCTGCAACTTTGAAACGGTTTCTTTCAGATCAGTCCAGGACCATTCCTGTCGGGTTCCATTTTCACTTTGAAAAATAATGCATGGGCCATCACCCGCATGCGCCAAAAGGTTTTCCGCGAAATTGATTTTTGCCTTGGGAAAAAATTGTGCGTCGATAAGAGTCTCTTTATTTGCCAGTACAGGGCCGGTCTTGTCACCAACAACGCCGCAAAAATCCCAAAGCGCATCCCAGAACTGTTCAGGAGATGATACTGACCATTTCCATGTGGCATCGTAATCTATAGATGTATTGCCCGATTGCGCAGATGTTGCAGCGATGAACTTGGCCAGCAGGCTGGCCTCAACGCGCTCTTGTGATGGTGTCCACATTGCTTGCAAATTTTCAGACATATCGCCCCCTTTATTTGGCGGCAATTTGACAAATTTTCAAAGCGAGTACCAGACCGTATTTTTACTGTTGGCTTGTTTTTGGATTAAAATCAAACACGCACCCGTCAGTCGCATACTTGGGGGGTGTAATACAAAGTGCTTTGGCCACTTGCCAGGCTGCCACAACTTTAGGAACATACCCACGGGTTTCTGCGAATGGCGGCACGCCTTTATGTTTCTTCACTGCGTTTTCGCCCGCATTATATCCAGCCAAAGCTAGAACAGGATCGTGACCGAACTCTTTAATCAGCCAGTCAAGGTAAGCCACGCCACCTGCAATATTCTGCTTCGGGTCAGTACTGTCAGTTACATTGAAGCGTTTTGCCGTTGCTGGAATAAGCTGCATCAGCCCCACCGCACCGGCCGAGCTTACTGCATCCGTTTTCCCGGCAGACTCTACCCCAATAACCGCGAGAACCAATGCAGGCGATACATCTTTGCCTATAGTTGCCAATAATATCTCTGGGCCGTAAGCACTGACCAGTTTACGCATTGCAGCCAAACTGGGCGCCAAACCTTTGGATTGTGAAGGTGCTTTGGAAAGCTGAAGTTCTGCATTATTCAGGCGTAACAACGAGGCATTGGGTAAATCATGCGAAAACCCGGACCAAAACCAACCATATTGATCAGACGGTTCCGGTGCCAGCTTTGCGACATCCGCAGGAACAGGAACTGAAGTAACGGTGGGTCGTTTCCGGTGATAATAAGATTCTTCCGGTTTAATCTGAATGTTAATTCGCGACCCAAGCGGGTTCTGCCCGACCTTTACGCGCTTAAACGTATGCTCATTGCCAGCTTTTGTATCTCCAATAGATGTTATAAGGCCTGTAAATATCAGGCAACTTAATAAACCAATACGTTGTAGCCGTGCATATTCCATAAATACTGCCTGTTTTTTTCGACCTATATACGCGATTTCACCAAGAACAGTGCAAATCTGGTCATATTTGCGCAAAGACTGTGGCAATACGGACATAGTCCAATACCTTCCATAAGCTTATAGGAAAAAGTGGAAAAATAAATAAAGCCCTATGCCTTTGTTTTAAATATAATAAAAATATAAAATGCAATTATCTTATCATTTTTTTTACTTTTTTTGGGGCCAGCCAAACTGTTGCCGCATTTAGACGGCTTATTAGGTCTCGAAAGCACGGGGACATATCCCACAACATACAAACAAAGCTTTCTATAACTTAGAGACCTTGGAGGGTACACAAATGAAAAAGTTTTTAAATGACGAATCTGGTGCTGTAACAGTTGACTTCGTAGTTCTTACAGCTGGTGCTGTTTTGATCGCGGTTGGTGTTGGTTCAGCACTTGCAACTAAAGTGACATCAGCAATCTCTGCTATCTCTCTTTAATAAGAGCGTGATGGGATTTCCCATCCATCAAAAATCAAAGGGATAGCTGCATAGTAGCTATCCTTTTTTTTGTCCCGCATAAGTCTGATTGCAAACAAATTTGCGGGCCATCATAGATTACTAGCTAACTTAAGGGGTTATTATGCGTATTGTTTT
The DNA here is from genome assembly GCA_021775355.1 of Amylibacter sp. Classification (GTDB taxonomy): domain Bacteria; phylum Pseudomonadota; class Alphaproteobacteria; order Rhodobacterales; family Rhodobacteraceae; genus Amylibacter. The sequence continues at coordinate 187,610 of JAJFHZ010000017.1, forward strand.
TGCACTGGTACTTATACTGGGGATCGCGCTTGCAGGTGGCGCTGTTTATTTTGCGTCGCAACAGTTTAATGCTAATCAATCAAGGATTGCAGAGCTGAAGAAACGTGTTTCGAAAAATGTCGAATTGGTCGATGTCTATATCGCAGCCGCTGAACTTAAGTACGGTCAGATTCTAACAAAAGATGATGTCAAAACCATTGAATGGCCTATAAACAGTATTCCTGAAACGGCATTTACGAAGGTTGAAGATCTTTTTGGAGACGAACAAGAAACTGATAGTCGTGTCGTTATCCGTGTTGTTGACCCGGGTGAAATCCTGTTGTCAACAAAAGTCACAAACCTGGGTGAAGATGCCGGTGTTGCATCACGCCTGGAAAAAGGCATGCGAGCATTCACACTTCGCGTAGACGTGGCATCCGGCGTTTCTGGCTTTTTGCGCCCGGGGGATAAAGTGGATATCTACTGGACAGGTGAAGTTGATCGTGGCGATAAAGTTACGAAGTTAATTATGGACGGTATTTCGTTGATCGCAATTGATCAGACATCAGGAACGGCAACATCTGAGCCTACAGTCGCAAAAACCGTGACCGTCGCTGTATCACCTAAAACGGTAGCATCATTGGCGCAAGCACAATCAACCGGCAAACTTTTGCTGTCCTTGCGCGGTGTGAATGACGATACAACTTCAGAAGCGATCGAAGTCACACAGAACGACCTTTTGGGCCGCCAGGATGAAGTCGTCAAAGCTACAGAAGTTGAAAAAATATGCACGATTAAAACACGCAAAGGTGCGGATGTTATTGAAGTTCCCATCCCTTGCACAGAATAAAATACACAATATTTTTGAAAAAGGGCGCATTACGCGCCCTTTTTTTTGCCTGGCGTTTTCAAAAATAATTGTTTTCTTTCAAAGAATTACGGCAACTGTTGCCAGTTATCCACAGTAAGGAAAACTATTAAAGTATTGATTCTTGCACTAAGAGAAGAAATGCCGCATGGTGATATTAATAATAATAAAAAAATGAAAACAGTGGTCAGAGAGGCAGATCACATGAGAATTATAAAAGTACTAGGCACGGTTTTAACCGGGTTGATGCTAAGTGCAGCTCTACCTGCACACGTATCATTCGCACAAAATACACTCAAAATTATGCGTGGTTCAACGACCAATGCAATCTCGGTAAAGTTGAACCGTGCGATTGTAATGGAGTCAGAACAACCCTTTGCAGAACTTTCCGTTGCGAACCCCAGCATTGCGGATATCGCGACCCTTTCGGATCAAACAATATACGTCTTGGGTAAGTCCCCCGGCCGTACCGTTTTGACACTTCTTGGGCCAGATGGAAAGCTGATCACAAATGTGGACGTTAAAGTGACGCCGGATCTGGCGGAACTGAAAGAGCTCTTAAAAGAAATTCTTCCAAAAGAAAATGTTCAAGTGCGGACCGCCAATGACGGCATCGTTCTTAGTGGCACGGTATCAGGCGCCCCCAAAGTGGCCTTGGCATTGGATTTGGCAAGGCGTTATGCACCGTTTGACGCAAATTCAGGCGAGTACAAGTTAACCAATTTACTTTCCGTTGGTGGCTCTCAGCAAGTTATGCTGAAGGTTCGTTTTGCTGAAATGCGGCGTAGTGTGGCGAAAAGCTTAAGTACGACAATTGGTATTACGAATACTTCAAAGGTAAGCGGCGGAATAAATACTGGCACAGCCATCAATGGCACTCGGAATGGGGCATTGAATGTAGGCTTTACATCAGGCGGGCTAGCAATCTCGGTGCTTTTGGAAGCACTGGAAAGCAAAGGTCTGGTGCGCACACTGGCTGAACCAAATCTGGTTGCATTATCCGGTGCAGAAGCAAACTTTTTAGCAGGCGGGGAATTCCCGATACCTGTTGCACAAAACAACAACACCAATACCATAACTGTTGAATTCAAGCCGTTTGGTATTGAAATGAAGTTTATTCCAACAGTATTGAACCACGATCTTATCAACCTTGTTATTGACACATCAGTCAGTGCAGTAGATCCAACAAATTCATTCAGTTCAGGTCCAAATGGTATAGCCATACCCGCATTTAGTAAGCGTCAGGCCTCTACAGTTGTAGAAATTCGTGATGGCCAAAGTCTGGCAATTGCAGGCCTCTTGCAAGATGACTTTAAGGATTTAGCTGGGCAAGTTCCCTGGTTGGGCGATGTCCCAATATTAGGCGCACTGTTCAGAAGTGCCGACTATTCGCGCGAACAGACCGAACTTGTTGTTATCGTTACACCGCATTTGGTTAATCCTGTGGATGGCGATGCTCTGGCACTACCAACTGATCGGGTCAAACTACCAAGCGAAAACGATCTTTTCTTACGCGGCAAGGTTGAAGGCGGCAAGAAAACAGTAAAACGTGGAACAGTCGCTGCACAAGATTTCAGCGGTTCCTACGGCTATGTGATGGAGTGATATGATGAAAATTTCCACCCTAACTTTGTCACTATGCGCAACATTACTTACAGCGTGCGATGATATAACCGTCTTCAATTGGGCGCCATTCCCCGATCACGAAGTGCAACCGGAAGTGCGCAACGGCCCATTCGGGTATGCGAATGCAAACAATGTTGCAATTCAGTCCGGCCAGCAAACTGGCGCAATGCTTGCAAACCTTACACGTAAATTTGCAAGCGAGACACCTGCAACAATTAACTTTGCATTCAATTCGTCGCAACTTGATGATCAGGCACGTCTTGCCCTTCAACAACAGGCGGATTGGATCAAAGCACGTCCGCAGATCACATTTACGGTCTTTGGCCACACTGACAAAGTTGGTGGACCCGCATATAATAAATCTTTAGGCAAAAGACGTGCGCAGACTGCCGTTAACTATATGATTTCTCTCGGCGTAAGTCGCGCGAAGGTTCGTGCGGTTGCATCATTTGGCGAAACGCGCCCACTTGTCCTGACCGAAGGTCCGAACCGCCAAAATCGCCGCACCGTGACTGAAGTTTCCGGCTTCGGGCGTTCCAAAAATGGCGGCACATTGGATGGAAGATATGCGTTGGAAGTCTACAATCGTTACATCACGATGGAAAACCAAAAGATTTTGACAGAAAAAGGCCAAGGGGCTGTTGCTGAAAGCACGGTGCAATAGTGTTGAAACAGCTTATAGTTGTGTTATTTGAAATGGCTCCATCATATCGATGGAGCCATTTCAATTTGTGCCCTATAGGCCCAGAAAATATGAACAATTTCCCATTTTACCCCCAAAATTGCCACATTTCGCGATTACTGAATATAAGAGGAAATTTGTTTCTTTCACCATAAGTGGTGGAGACACAGACAGATTGGGCAAAAAAATGACTGTAACTGTAATAGATGAAGAACACGAAGTAGAAACAATTGAAGCATGTGCGATTGCACGTGATCTTGAAGAATTTGACCTGTTGATCGAAGATCTTGAAGGTAAGCTTGGTGCAAGTTGGGGTGGACTGGATTTTAACAATGCAGAAGATATTCTGCGTAGTTCACATGCCGATACCCTGAAATTTATCGTGATAGCGCTGGACAAAAGCGACGAAAATGATCTGAGCTTTGTTTCGAACATCATTGCTGCAGCCAAAACGCGTAACATTAAAGTTATTTTGGTAACGAATGATCTGAATGCCATGTCATTACACCAGTTGATGCGCATGGGTGCAGACGATTTTGTCCCTTATCCAATCCCTGAAAATGCTTTGAACGATTCAATCGATCGCGTTTTGACGGAACCAGAAGAAAAAGTGGTTATCAAAGAAGTATTCATTCAACCGGAAGACGGGTCCGTTGCAAATCTGACTGCGTCCAAACCTGAAAAAAAAGGTGTTCTTCTGCCTGTTTACGGAATGGCAGGCGGCGTAGGCGCTACAACATTTGCAACCAATCTGGCCTGGGAGATGCAAACCGTTTTATCCCAAAAAGGTAAGACGGTCTGTATCATGGATTTTGATTTTCAATTTGGATCAGTCGCCACCTATTTGGACGTAGCTAAAAATGAAGCGGCGTTCGAAATGGTCTCTGATGCCAACAATGCGGATAACGAGTCGTTCAAACAGGTTGTGTCCCTGTACAAAGAAAAACTAGCGGTTCTGCCATCTCCACAAGATGCGGTACCTTTAGAATTTATCGGCCCAGAGGATGTAAAGAAACTTATTGATCTCGCCCGAGCCTGTTATGATGTCGTCATTATTGACGTGCCACGTACGCTGGTCACCTGGTCTGAAGTCGTTCTAAATGAATGCGAGCTGTTTTTGGCAGTGGTTGGTCTTGATATGCGGTCCGCGCAAAATACGCAACGTTTCATGCGTGCATTAAAATCAGAAGACCTGCCTTTTGAAAAAGTTCAATTTATTCTGAACTACACACCCAAAAGGACAGATTTAAGTGGAAAATCTCGCGTTAAAAGCATGACGGAATCGTTGGGGATAGAATTGCGTTGGCAGATGGCGGATGGCGGGAAACATGTTAGCTCAACGGGCGATCACGGTGTTCCATTGGCAGAAATGGTCGCAAAGAACCCGCTTCGCAAGGACATTGTTAAAATTGCGGAGACATTTGCCGAGCTTTGCGAAGAGCAGCAACTTTCCGCAGCAGCGGAATAAATTAGATATTCAGTAGAGTATATTAAATGTTCAAACGATACCAAAAACCAAACGATCCAAAACCAACTGCAGAACCTGACGCGAAATCGTCAAAGTCGGCCCCGGTTTCCATCGAAAAACCCGACGCGGTTGTTCCCGCAATGGCACCAGCGGCTGTTCCTACAACCAGTGAGGAAAATACAAAAGATCAAAAGCGCAAAGATCGGTTAATAGATGTGCGTATGCAAATGCACAAGCGTTTGCTGGAAACTTTGAATTTAGCTGCAATTGATAAGGCCACAGAGTCTGACTTACGCCGCGAAATTGCTGCGGTCACCCATGATGGCTTGCAGGAAATTGGTATTGTTTTAAACAAAGCTGAACGCGATCAACTTGTTCAGGAACTGGTGGACGAAGTTACAGGCCTCGGTCCATTAGAAGTATTGCTGCGTGATGATAGCATCGCCGATATTTTGATCAACGGACATAAACAGATTTTCATAGAACAAAGCGGTAAGTTGACATTGTCAGATGTTCGTTTCGCCGATGAAAAACACCTTTTGCGGGTGATTGATAAAATCGTGTCAGCAGTTGGGCGCCGTGTGGATGAAAGTAATCCATACGTGGATGCGCGGCTGAAAGACGGGTCACGTTTCAACGCTATAGTTCCCCCGATCGCGGTAGACGGTGCGTTGGTATCTATTCGTAAGTTTAAAAAAGAAAAACTAAGTATAGATCAACTAGCTGCTTTTGGTGCATTCACCGAGGAAATGGCGGCTTATTTACAATCAGCGGTTGCAACGCGACTGAACATTATCGTCTCAGGCGGTACCGGCTCTGGTAAAACAACGACATTGAACGCACTGTCCGGTTTCATCGCCAACGACGAACGTATTGCAACAATCGAAGACACGGCAGAATTACAATTACAGCAAACCCACTTGGCACGTATGGAAAGCCGTCCTGCCAACGTCGAGGGTACAGGTGCTGTGACCCAGGAAGATTGTTTGCGTAACGCTTTGCGGATGCGTCCGGATCGTATCATCGTAGGTGAAACCCGTGGCGCCGAAGTTCTGGATATGCTTCAGGCAATGAATACGGGTCACGATGGTTCCATGACGACAATTCACGCCAATAACGCACGGGATGCCATTGCGCGTCTGGAAAATATGATTGCCATGACAGGTGTAGATCTGCCTATCTCGGCTTCGCGGTCGCAAATCGCATCTGCTGTGAATTTAATCGTTCAGGTCAAACGCCTGCAAGACGGGTCTCGTCGAATGACATCCATTACCGAAATCGTTGGAATGGAAGGTGGCATTATCTCAATGCAGGAGATTTTCAAATATGAAATCCACGGTACAGGTGAAGGCGGCAAGATTATCGGGGACTTTACCCCCACAGGCATGCGTTCTTTCTATGCTGACAGGTTCAAACAGTGGGGATACGACTTACCCGCAAGCATTTATACAAAAGTAGCAGCACAGTAAAAAGGGTAACCAATGTCAATCGCCATACTTCTTGTTATTCTTTTCTTCGGTGTGATCCTGATCATCGAAGGGTTGTATCTTGTTGTTTTTGGTAAAAGCATCAAGCTGAACTCCCGCGTCAATCGCAGGCTTGCCCTACTTGAGCAAGGTAAGGGCCACGAAGAAGTGTTGAACACACTTCGCAAAGAACGTGAACAACATGCTAAATCGAAAAAAGTACCACTGCTTTCTATTTTGGGGAACAAAGCAACACAGGCCAATATTGCGTTTTCTCCGAAAGCTTTGATTATAATTATGATCTTTATCTCTATAACAAGCTTTTCGGTCATATTCCTTATGACAAGTCTTTCGCTCCTTATTTCTATGATCATTGCAACAATAATGGGCGTCGGTAGCGTATTTTTTTGGTTAAACAAGAAAGCAAAAGCACGTTTGGAATTATTCGAAGAACAACTTCCTGACGCTGTCGAACTTATCGTTCGTTCCTTGCGGGTTGGGCATCCTTTTTCAAGTGCTATTAATGTTGTAGCACAAGAGATGTCTGACCCGATTGGTACAGAATTCGGTATGCTTGCAGATGAGGCTACATACGGGCGCGATCTGGTTGTGGCGCTGGAAGATATGGCTGATCGCGTTGACATTCAGGATCTGCGTTTCCTTACAGTTGCTGTGGGCATTCAGGCACAATCAGGCGGTAATCTTGCAGAAGTTTTAGACGGTCTCGGTAAAGTGATCAGATCTCGTTTCAGATTATTTAGGCGTGTAAAAGCGATTACATCCGAAGCCAAGTTTTCAGGGTACTTTTTATCTGCATTCCCTGTTGTCGCACTATTGGCCATCCTGTTCATCAGCCCGAACTACTATGATGACGTGATGGAGACAGCTGCCTTTATCCCTGCCTGCATAGGTGTTGCGGTGATGATGATCCTTAATGTTATCATTATGAACGCTATGGTTGATATTAAGGTATGATGTGATGAATGGACTGGTAGATACTTTAACCGCAACATTAGGCCCTGCAGGCCCGATTATTGCACTGGGTGCAGTTGGCTTTTTACTGGTCACGCTGACCTTGCCCTTTATTCTTGTAAAAAAGAAAGATCCATTTGATCGGATACATGCGCCAACCCAACATGATGTTGTGCCAAAATCATCCAACACTCCGGCAATCAGTTTGCGACATGCCAAAAAAGGCCCGAATCTGGATAAATTTGCATCCTTTCTTGAGCCCCAAGATATGGATGAGTTTTCAAAACGTAAGATGAATCTTCTAAGGGCGGGCTACCGTTCAAAAGAAGCTGTTCGCAACTTTCAGTTTATTCAATTCGCACTGGCCTTTATCGGTATCATTGCCGGGGCTATCTATATTTTGATTTTCTCACATGAAACTGATTTGACAATGCAATTGATAAAAGGTGCCGCTCCGGCCGGCCTTGGATATTACCTGCCAATTTACTGGGTCAATAGTCGTGCCGCAAAACGCGAAGAAGAACTTGAAGGGGGCTTCCCCGACAGTTTGGATTTGATGCTGGTGTGTATTGAAGCTGGGCAATCACTGGATCAAAGTATTGCGCGTGTCGGTAAAGAACTGGTTCATTCGTATCCTCAACTGTCTGATGAATACATAATCGTTGCTAACGAAATGCGTGCAGGTAAAGAGAAATCAAATGTTTTGAAAGATTTTTCCGAGCGTGCCGGTGTCCCTGACATCAAATCTTTTGTGACCGTCTTGGTGCAATCCGCCCAATTTGGTACATCTATTGGGGATAGTTTACGGGTCTACGCCTCTGAAATGCGTGATAAACGGATCATGCGGGCAGAAGAAAAAGCAAACAAGTTGCCTACAAAGATGACTCTTTGTACAATGGGATTTACGGTGCCACCGCTAATGGTTCTTTTGGTCGGCCCATCTGTGTATCAAATTATACAGGTTCTTGGATAACCAACGCGATCGGCCGGCACGATGATAGATGCGCTGCAAAAATACCTACTTCTTGCGGTGCTCGTTAGCTTCACAGTAAGTGCCTGCACACAAACAAACACCCCTATTGCCGCCCTTGGACAAGGCCCCAATATGCCAACCGATGCGGCCCATATTTCCGAAGCTGTAGATGGGTTGATTGTCGGCCACAGATTGATGGCTGCCGGCGAGTATGAGGTCGCTTTGCGCGCATATACGCGCGCAGCGGCTGAACAGGGGTTAAATGCAGATGTTTTAAGCGCCCTTGGTTCTGCAAACCTAAAGCTAGGCCGCCTTGGCCAAGCCAAAAAATTACTTAAAAGCGCGGTTGAGAAAGACGACCGATTTGTGCCTGCCTGGAACAATTTAGGCATTGTTTTGTCCAGCGAAGGTAATTTACGCGAAGCAAAACGTGTCTTTCAGCTCGCATATGGCCTAGATAATGGAAATTCTGAAGAAATTCGTACAAATCTTACCAAAATTATCGCAAAGATTGAAAATTCCAGCTATACTGTAGAGAATAATAATAATGAATTCGATTTGGTCAGGCGCGGAAACGGTAGATATTTACTGTTGAAGACAGCCAATTCGAGCTAGAGCAGAAACAGGAAACAGGCAATGCGAACCCCACTTTTAAATGTGGTTTGTCTATTTGGTGCAGTCGGACTAGTGGCCTGCAGTCAAACAGGTGGACCATTTGCGAAAAAGAATCCCGAAAAAGCAATGAACGTCGTGGATGCGACCAACTTGAATGATATAATGTTGACAATTGCTGACCCGAATGAGGCTGTGAATTATTTCAAAACCGCCTTGGAAAAAGATCCTACGCGGATTGAATTTCGGCGCGGTCTTGCCACATCCTTAGTCCGTGCGAAACGCGCGACAGAGGCCCTTCCCGTATACAAAAAATTACTTGAGCACGAAGAAGCAACAGATGAGGATCGTGTCAATTATGCGGATGCTTTAATCAGATCCAATGACTGGAAGGCGGCTGAAGCGGAATTGAATAAAGTACCCCCAACTGTGGAAACCTTTAAACGTTACCGCTTAGAGGCAATGATCGCAGACTCGCAAAAGAAGTGGAAAAAGGCCGATAGTTTCTATGAAACTGCCAGTGAACTGACAACGCAACCTGCAAGCGTTCTGAACAACTGGGGATATTCAAAATTAACACGCGGCGACTACAAGGCTGCGGAAGCTTTGTTCATGGAAGCAGTTTCCTATGATCAAAAGCTGTTCACCGCCAAAAACAACTTGGCTTTAGCACGGGGATCACAAAGAAACTATAAGCTTCCCTTAATCCAGTTAACCCAACTGGAACGGGCGCAGCTTTTATATACCTTGGGGCTAACCGCCGTTAAAAAGGGCGATAAAGCAATTGGGCGCGGTTTGATAGAAGATGCCATTGAAACACACCCACGCCATTTCGAAGCCGCTGTTCGCAGCCTAGAAGCATTGGGTTAAGGGCAGTAAAAGTGCTGCACCTATCAAACTATATCCTACTTATACCGGCTATTCCTATTAGTATTTGGGTCGCTTGGAGCGATATGAAATTCATGCGCATCCCCAATGTTGCATGTTACGCCTTATTTATTAGTTTTTTGCTAATGGGACCGCTTATATTTGGTATGCACGAATATGGCATTCGCATACTACAAGGTATTATCATGTTGATTGCCGGCTTTTTTGCAACAAGCATTGGCTTGATTGGCGGGGGAGATGCCAAGTTCACGGCAGCCATGGCACCCTTTATCGCACTTGTCCACGTTATACCGTTTGTTTTCATTGTTGGTATAATGTCGTTTGTTTCCATTGCCTTACACAAACTGGTCGGCATCACTCCAGGGCTTAAAGGCTACATCAAAGACTGGGATTCATGGAATGAACATGGCATGTTTCCATTTGGTGTAACGTTAGCGGGAAGCTTACTTGCATATCTTCTCTGGTATTCCTAAAAAAGCCCGAATTCAGCCTTAATTATGCTCGCAATATTGACTTGTATAGCCAAGACGGAGCAACTCCGCATTAAATAAAGGCGAATAACATGAATATGCACTCCAGAATAGCACTTGCCCCCATTGAGCCAGGCACGCTTAAAGCGACAGGTCTACCGCCGGTATTCGCCCGCGAAATCTTCATAAAAACCATATTTCGCAAGAATCTGGAACTGGTTAGTGATATGGCCAAAGAGCTATGCGTAACCGTTCCCATCATAAATGAACTAATCGCAATGTGTCGGGCACAGAACTTGATTGAAACTTTGGGCAATGGCGGGGGGAGTGTGGCGACTGAAATGCGTTACCAAATGACCGAAACCGGCAAAAAACGCGCCTTGTTAGCCTTGCAACAATCCGAATATTTTGGCGCCTTGCCCGTTCCAATGGCCGATTTCGCAGCACAAGTTGAACGCCAAACAATCCGGAATGTCGGCATCACCAAAACCAAGTTGGAAGATGCAATGACCCAGTTGATCATCCCCGATGATTTGCTGAACCAAATTGGCCCTGCCGTAAATTCCGGCAAGTCAATTTTAATGTACGGCCCTCCGGGCAACGGTAAATCATCTATTTCGAACGGTATCCGGAATGCGATGGGTGACCAAATATTCATGCCACGGGTTTTAGAATATGCAGGCCAGGTCATTTCCGTTTATGACCCGATTATCCACACATCAGCACAAGATACGTTAGAAGACGAAAACAGCCTGCGCCGTGTTGGCGGCAACTTTGACAAACGTTATGTTCAATGTGACCGCCCATCTGTTATCACGGGTGGTGAACTTACCCTTGATATGCTGGAACTGAAATACAATCCAAACTCGAAAACATATCAGGCTCCGTTGCAATTAAAAGCGGCAGGTGGCGTATTCATTGTGGACGACTTAGGTCGCCAACAAGAAACACCGCAAACCTTGATCAACCGTTGGATCGTTCCAATGGAGGGCGGCGAAGATATTTTAAGTTTGCAATCAGGCGAAAAATTCACAGTGCCATTTGATACTCTGGTAATCTTTTCCACTAACTTTCATCCAAATAAGATTTTTGATGGCGCAGCTTTACGCCGGATTTTCTTTAAAATCCTGATCGAGGCCCCAAGCCGCGAAGACATGCTTCAAATCTTCATGCTTGTTGCCAAGGCAAAGAAATTCAATTTGGATAAAGAAGCTCTTATTTACTTGTTTGGTGCTAAATATGATGAAGTGGATCATAAATATGCAGCCTATCAAGCCCCGTTTATAATCGATCAAATGGGTGCTATTTGCGAATATCAGGGCCTACCGCGCGTTATGACACCTGACCTGATTGATCAGGCATGGGCCAACATGTTCGTTGAGGACAGTGATATTGAAAGTTAGAACAACACAGTGTAACACTATGACCATAGGGTCCAACATCGGGTTTTAAAACAAAAGCACAACGTACTTATCAGTCTATTCATACAGGCAAACGATACTGCAACAGCGCAAATATAAGCGTAAAACCAAGTGATCTCATTTAAATATGTCGATTGCCACTTTTGGTTGTATAAACTTATTATTTGCAGCCGATGAGAAAGCTAACACTATTCTTATCTTATTTTACTATCTATTCTGTGCATTTATTTGCAATATCCCCCGTAATCATAAGTATTTCCAAAATTAAATTTCCAAGCGTAAAAATAATTCTAAAATCTATAAAATATTCCAAATCTAAAGTTGATATTTAGACTTGAAATAATCTTAAGCTGCTATGAAATAGTAAATAACACGATCCTTATAAGAGCGTGTTACCACCCTGGCTGATAGTTAGCCGCTTAAATAAGTTCTTTTTTGCGTATTGGTGACTATCAGCTTCACTCTTGTTACCGCACTAGGTCACACGAACTTCAAAGCCATTAAGGCCGCAAATCAGGCTGTTAAACCTTCCGGTTCCGCCAACCCATTTGCCCGACTGCAAGCCGTCACTGTATTGGCCAATAGACAGGCAATCGTCATTGGTCCGACACCACCCGGCACAGGTGTGATTGCACCTGCTTTTTCCACCGCGCTTGCGAAATGAACGTCCCCCACAAGTCGGTTCTTGCCTTCTCCCTTTTCGGGGGCAGGAATACGATTGATGCCAACATCGATAACAGTGGTACCTTCCCCAACCCAGTCGCCTGTAATCATTTCTGGGCGCCCTACAGCGGCTACTAGAATGTCAGCACCACGGCATAGGGTTTCTATATTTTTGGTACGGCTATGGGCGATAGTGACAGTGCAACTGTCTTTCAACAGCAGAGCGGCCATAGGTTTGCCCACGATATTTGAACGACCAACCACAACAGCGTTCAAACCGGACAGACTGCCCAAATGATCACGCAACATCATCAAACAACCAAGCGGCGTACACGGCACCATTGATTTTTGGCCTGTAGCAAGCAGCCCAACGTTGGAAATATGAAACCCATCGACATCTTTTTCAGGAATAATAGAATTGATCACCAGTTCTTCATTCAAATGATCAGGCAAGGGTAGTTGGCACAAGATACCATGCACTGCGGGGTCAGTATTAAGTTCGTCGATCAAAGTCAGCAGATCAGCCTCGGAAGTATCCGCAGGTAGTTTATGTTCAAAGCTGTTCATACCCACTTCAACCGTCGATTTGTTTTTGTTGCGAACATAAACTTCACTTGCTGGGTCTGCCCCAACCAACACCACGGCCAAACCGGGTGTAATCCCGTGTTCTTCTTTCAAACGGGCAACATGAACTGCGACTTTAGCACGAACGTTTGCGGCGAATTCTTTTCCATCGATGATCTTGGCGGTCATTTTATATCCTTTTTCGTCATATCTACGACATGAGGGCCACCTGCAATAAGATGGCCCTATGCTTGATTTGTAAAGGCGGCTTTAGAACAAGCCGTCGATCTGGCCTTCATCATTGATAAAGATGGTTTCAGCACTTGGAACCCTTGGCAGACCAGGCATAGTCATAATCTCACCGCAGATCGCCACGATAAAACCGGCACCTGCACTTAAACGCACTTCACGGACCGGTACAGAGTGGCCTGTTGGCGCACCGCGCAAACTTGGATCAGTGCTGAAGCTGTATTGGGTTTTTGCCATACAGATCGGTAAATGGCCGAAACCCTGATCTTCCCACTGACGTAGTTGATCCCGAATTTTTTTATCCGCAATGACATCATCAGCACGATAAATACGTTTGGCGATAGTTTCTATTTTCTCCATCAATGGCATATCATCGCGATATAATGGTGCAAACTGGCTGACACCGCTGTCAGCAATCTCTGCCACACGTGTTGCCAGATCCAGTGCGCCCTTTGAACCGAATTCCCAATGCTGTGACAGGATTGCTTCCGACCCTTGGGTTAGCACATAATCTTTGACCGCCTGCACTTCAGCATCTGTGTCTGTCACAAAATGGTTGATCGCTACCACAACAGGCACACCAAAGGATTTCAGGTTGCCAATGTGGCGCCCTAGGTTGGCGCAGCCTTCTTTGACCGCTTCGATATTCTCTGGTCCCAGATCTGCACGTGCAACACCACCATTCATTTTCATTGCACGAACTGTAGCAACGAGAACAACGCAATCAGGTGCAAGACCCGCTTTGCGACATTTGATGTTCATGAATTTCTCGGCACCAAGGTCAGCACCAAAGCCGGCTTCTGTAACCACGTAATCCGCCAGTTTCAGGGCCGTCTTTGTCGATACAACGGAATTACAACCGTGTGCAATATTGGCAAACGGGCCGCCATGCACAAATGCCGGATTGTTTTCCAAGGTTTGCACCAGATTTGGCTGCATTGCCTGTTCCAACAAAACCGTCATCGCACCATCTGCTTTGATGTCACGGCAATAAATTGGCGAACGGTCACGACGGTAAGCCACAATAATATCACCAAGACGCTTTTGTAGATCTTTAATATCGTCGGACAGGCACAAGATCGCCATCACTTCAGAGGCTACCGTAATGTCAAACCCGGCCTGACGCGGGAAGCCGTTGGACACGCCGCCCAAAGATGTCACAATATCGCGTAAAGCGCGGTCGTTCATGTCAACCACACGGCGCCAGACAACACGGCGCTGATCTATTTCAAGCTCGTTGCCCCAATAAATGTGGTTGTCGATCATCGCAGACAACAGGTTGTGGGCAGATGTTATGGCGTGGAAATCGCCTGTGAAATGCAAGTTCATATCTTCCATTGGCACGACTTGTGCGTAACCGCCACCCGCAGCACCACCCTTCATACCGAAACACGGACCAAGAGATGCTTCGCGAATACAGATCGCCGCATTTTTGCCGATAGCATTCAGGCCATCAGCCAAACCAACCGTTGTTGTTGTCTTGCCTTCGCCCGCAGGGGTCGGGTTGATCGCAGTCACCAGAATCAGTTTACCATCTTTTTTGCCCGCTTGGGCTTTGATAAACGCGGCTGATACTTTTGCTTTATCGTGGCCAAATGGTAGCAAATCATCTGTCGGAATACCAAGCTTCGCACCTATTTCCTGAATAGGGCGTTTTTTGGCTTCGCGGGCAATTTCGATATCGGTCTTGTAAGACATGTAATTAAACTTTCATAAGGACCACAACGTGGATGTTTCTTCTTTACCGTTATGGCGTAAAACGGCAACGCCACATGATAAGAAAACCGACACTATCAATGTCTTTTTCGCCGTCCAGTGAAATTTATGTGAGCAAGTCAAACATTAAACAAAAAAGGCCCATGAAACCACAGGCCTTTTTGATATTTTCTGATCCCAACCTTTAAGTCGGCTCTGGCTTCAAACCACCGGAAGGTTTCGCTTTTGGCTTCTTCTTGGTCTTTGGAACCGCCGTAACACTTGGTGCAGAGCCGTTGTCTTCTTCGTCGTCATCTTGACCCCGGTTCAGCGGCTTGCCCGCAATGACTTTTTTGATTTCGTCACCGGTCAAAGTTTCATATTCCAAAAGACCTTCGGCCAATCGTTTCAAATCGCGTTTTTTCTTGGTCAAAATAGAAACTGCTGTCGCATAGCCCTCATCAACCAATTTACGCACTTCTTCATCAATAATCGCCTGCATATCAGGGGATGCGCTGGTACCATTGCCTTGCGCACCCAGATATGTTTGCTGTTCAGTGGAATAATTAATGTTGCCCAGCTTATCAGACATACCGAATTGTGTAACCATAGCACGGGCAATATTGGTAACGTGTTGAATGTCCGAAGACGCACCAGAGGTCACATTTTCCGCACCAAAGGTTAGTTCTTCGGCAACTTTACCACCCATTGCCATTGCTATTTTGGATTTGTATTTTGTCAAGGTGACAGACAGAGTATCACGTTCCGGCAAAGACAAAACCAAGCCCAATGCGCGGCCACGTGGAATAATTGTTGCTTTATGGATCGGGTCGTGTTGCGGCACATTGATACCAACAACCGCGTGACCTGCTTCATGGTAGGCAGTCAACTTTTTCTCGTCCTCGGTCATCACCATGGAACGGCGCTCCGCACCCATCATCACCTTGTCTTTGGAATACTCAAAGTCTTCCATGGTCAAGAATCTTTTGCCAGTGCGGGCCGCCATCAGGGCCGCCTCATTTACAAGGTTCGCCAAATCCGCACCTGAAAATCCTGGTGTGCCGCGCGCAATAATACGCAGATCAACATCGGGGCCAAGCGGGGTTTTGCGAGAATGCACAAACAGGATTTTTTCACGGCCCTTAATGTCGGGCAACGGCACCTGCACCTGACGGTCAAAACGACCCGGACGCAGCAATGCCGGGTCCAGAACGTCAGGACGGTTTGTGGCCGCCAGAAGGATCACACCTTCATTGGCTTCAAACCCGTCCATTTCAACCAGCAACTGGTTCAAAGTTTGTTCACGTTCGTCATTACCGCCGCCATAACCGGCACCACGGTGGCGGCCAACCGCGTCAATCTCGTCGATGAACACAATGCAAGGCGCATTCTTTTTGGCTTGCTCGAACATATCGCGTACCCGGCTTGCGCCAACGCCCACGAACATTTCAACAAAATCAGAACCGGAAATGGTGAAGAACGGCACACCAGCTTCACCTGCAATAGCGCGCGCCAGCAGGGTTTTACCAGTACCTGGAGAGCCCACAAGCAAAGCACCTTTGGGGATCATTCCGCCAAGGCGCGAAAATTTCTGCGGGTTACGCAAAAACTCGACAATCTCTTCAAGCTCTTCTTTGGCTTCATCAATGCCGGCTACATCGTCAAAAGTTTTGCGGTCTTCATTTTGGTTCAGCATTTTCGCTTTGGATTTACCAAACCCCATCGCACCGCCACGACCACCGCCCTGCATACGATTCATAAAGAATATCCATACGCCGATCAGCAGAAGGAATGGCAACATCAATGAAACCGTACTCATAAAAGCAGTTTTTTCCTGTGGCGCTGCAACAACTTCAATATTTGCGTTCAGCAAATCGCGCGTTACATCCACTTCAATAGGTTTCACAGTTTGGAAATTTCCACCATCACTAGCTTTGATGAATACTTTTTCGCCATCCAGCACGACACGGCTGACTGTGCCATTGTCGACTCTTTGCATAAACTCAGAGAAACTGATTTTAGCGCCCGTTTGAGTTTGGTCGGTTGAATTAAAGACGTTGAATAATCCGATCACGAGTATAAACAGCGCAATCCAAATGATAAGGTTTCTGGCGTTACCCAAAGGTTTTCTCCTAATTTATATCGGCAGATGCCGAATCCGTTTAATACGGTACCTTGACAACATAATCTTCTTTCTAGGTTATTCAATGTGAAACGATGTCTTGAAGGAACCGATCCGTATCTATTTTCAGCGATATATTAATCGGCCCAGCAAAACCTGCCAAAGGTGCCGAAATAACCACACCATTTTGCCATGCTGCCGGGGATTGTAGCAAAATATCGCGAATAACACCTAAATTTCGCCAATCTTTCAGCTGCATAAGGCCCTTTTCCCCTAATGGGCGTATATCCACGCCTTTCAGGTTTTCATTGGCTGAAATCTGCCACCGGCCGTCAAAATATCCATTTTTCAACACTTCTGTCATCATACTTGCCACTTCGCGCATCACAATCAGGTGCTTATCTGAACCATTTTTTATATAACATCCTGCCAGTGTTTGTGATTTTCCCTGCTTCAGCAGCTCATAAGTTGATTTTAGAGCAGAAAATCGAGGTCTGTAAGTAGTGCCCGTGACCCACCCCATTGAATGGCTAAGCACGCGATATTGAATATCAAGCGGATAAGATTGCAAACGGTTCAGATCAATCGTGACCGTTCCATACTTGGTTGGCTCACAACATTCATGGGCAGCTTCCTGCGTAACTTGTTCCAATGCACCTCTTGCAGATTGCAATCCGGATGCCGTAGTCGCCAGACGCTCCGATGTCAGGCCCAACTCCGCCAAAACAGGCATTGCGTTACGCATTTTCACGCGATCAAATCGCGTATCATTGTTGGATGGGTCTTCGATCCAACCTTGCCCCAAATCAGATAAATAGCTACGCAAACTACTACGTGAAATATTCAATAACGGGCGCACCCAAGCTGGGTTTTTCCCAGTGATTTTCTGCATACAGGAAAGACCGTCCACGCCGGAGCCACGCGCAAGGCGCAACAAAAATGTTTCGGCCTGATCATCTTCGGTATGCCCCAGAGCGATAGCGGTTAGATCAAGTTCCTGCGCCCATGCCGCAAGTAAATCTTTTCGCGCATTGCGGGCCATATTTTGCAAGTTCCCCCGCCCGTCCCAGTTATTCCAATTTAGAATTGAATGCGGCACTTCTAAATCCTTACAAAGGTTTGCAACAAACTCTGCTTCTGTCTGTGCCTCTACACGCAGATTGTGATTTACCGTTGCCGCATATATTTTTCGCCCATGTTCACGCCCCCAATCACAAAGTAAGCGCAACAACGCAACAGAGTCACTACCGCCAGATACAGCAACGCCCAAAGAACCCTTTGGCACAGCCTCTAAAACCGTACTAACCTCTGCTGTTAGATTTCCCGTATCGGACACACTTACGAACAGCTCAAGGCTGTCATTTCGCTTCTAGCATCACTGACTTCCACCGCTGTCGGGTAGCGCAACTCAACCTCGCTTAATGTCGCGCAGGCATCTTGGGTCTGTCCCAGTTGTGCCAGACTTACACCCAACCGATATAAAGATTTTGGGGCTTTTATGCCGTTTGGTGAACCGCTGAAACTTTCCAGAAAGGCACGTGCGGCATTGCTCCAATCACCTAGGCCTGCTAATGCTTCCGCCCGCCAATAATGTGCTTGCCCGGTCATAGGGCCATCAGGGTAGGTCAATAAAAATTGGTCGAACTTGGCAACACCATTTGTATAATCACCTGCTTCAACAACTACAACAGCACGATCAAAGTCACCTTGTTCCGATACCGCAAGTTCAACACCGGTGCCTTCTGAAGGGGTGTCTGGCGTACCTACCGGAATATCCCCACCACCCAAGGTAGTGGTTTGGCCAAGTGTGGACACATCGCCACCTTCAAGCTCCACAAGGCGGAATTCCAGATCGCCAATACGGTTGGTGCCGTCTTTTACAATTCGATCAATGCGAAACTGCAGTTTCTCAACAACACCCGTAATCCGGCGTAGTTCCTGTTCCAGTGCATCTGTACGTTGAAGCAACGCACCGGAACCTGTAGGAGCTGCGGCACCTGAAGTGGTGGACAGCTCTCGGTTTAAAAGCTGAATTTCAGTGTGCAGAAAAACCAGCTCCTGCCGAATATCCGCAAGGGTTTCCTGTTTTGTTTGGGCGAAAACCAACGCAGGGACGCAAGCGGCCCAGATTAAAAATAATACGCATTTTGAAATTTTATGCCCGATAGCCATAATCGCCTCTTAACTTCCTAAACTGGCACTGACAACAGTCACTGCACGGCGGTTTTTTGACCAGCAATCTTCCGTAGAGCAGATCTCAATAGGACGTTCTTTCCCCCAAGACAGCGTTTTGACACGGTTGTCTGCTATGCCACGGCTAACCATGTAGTTCTGAACGGCACTTGCACGGCGTGCACCCAATGCAAGGTTATATTCACGCGTGCCCTGCTCATCCGCATGGCCTTCAATGGTAACAACATATTGTGTGTTTTGTAACAGCCAGTTTGCTTGCCCATTCAATACATCTGTCGCTTCAGGGCTTAACGTACTTTGATCCACGGCAAACAACACGCGATCCCCGATGGTCTGCTGGAAATACGCAAGCGATGTCGGATCGTTTACACTGCCGGGTTGAATACCGCCAATATTTCCCCCGGCACCACCGGGAAATCTATCGCCACATGCTGTCAGTCCAACGGCCAGAACCACCATTGTACTTAGTTTAATCAGAATATTTGTCATATCTTTACTCTGCCTCTCTTGATGGTTTTTCCATCATTTCGTTCATTATATCAGAAACCATCACACTTGTGAATCCCGTTCCACATCACTTTAACAGGCCAGACCACGCAGGATCTGAAGCGAATGTCGGTGTATTAACTTTGCGCAGATTTCTGCCCGTTACATCGACTGAATAAATCGACGGTGCGCCGTTAGCCCCAGCTGTTTCACGAAAAAACATCAAAACACGACCATTGGGTGACCAAGTTGGGCCTTCGTCCAAAAATGACGCTGACAGAAGTTTTTCACGGCTACCATCAGTGCGCATCACGCCAATGTGAAATCGTCCTTCATTCAGCTTGGTGAATGCAATCAAATCCCCGCGCGGAGACCAGACAGGCGTGCCGTAACGCCCTTTTCCGTTACTGATCCGTTTCGCGGCCCCACCCGATGCAGACATTACATAAATCTGTTGCCCACCACCGCGATCAGACTCAAAAACAATCTTTGATCCGTCCGGGGAAAAGCTGGGGGCCGTTTCGATTGCAGGTGAATTTGTCAGTCGGGTTTTCTGACCGCTGGCCACATCAACCACATAAATATCGGAATTACCCCGCTCTGATAAAGACATCACGACTTTGCGCCCATCAGGTGAAAACCTTGGCGCAAAAGCCATCGATGGCTGGTCCCCCAAAATGCGTCGTTTCAGTGTATCTACATTCAACAAAAACACGCGCGGGGAACCGGTTTCATAGCTTGTAAATATAACCTCACGTGCATTGGGTGAAAATCTGGGGGACAGAACAATGGCTTTAGCATCTGTCAGGTAACGTACATTTGCCCCATCATAATCCATCAAAGCAAGCCGTTTCTTACGCTTACCCTTTGGGCCTTCTTCGGCGATATAGACCACGCGGCTGTCAAAATAGCCTGTCTCACCCGTCAAACGACTATAGACCGCATCTGCCACTTTATGGGACATGCGCCGCCAACTTTTTGTTGTTGCAACAAACTGCAATCCGTCACCCAATGCCGTTTGCGCAAAGACATCAAACAGACGAAATTTAACGATCAGTTTATCACCCGAAACACTGACAGCCCCCGTAATCAGGGCTTGCGCGTTGATTGCCTTCCAATCCGAGAATTGAACAGGGGCATTAAAATTGGTTATTTTTGAAATATGCGCTGCACTTGGAATTTCCCGAAAAATCCCGGATCCAGTAAGATCGGCAGCCAAGACCTTAGTTAAATCACGCGCATATTTCCCGGCCGCTGCATTTTCCGCCACAAAGACGGGGACGGCGAACGGCATGGGTTCAATCACACCTTTCGTAATCTCGATACGCAAAGGTTTGCTTTGGGCCGCAGCCAGCGTGGTCATTAAAGACACGCTGGCCAAAACGGTGCATAAAAATGTCAAAATGCGTTTTATCATCTCACTGCCATTTCCTCTGGGTTAAAGACGACCTCAATTTGTCGCCATTGTTCATATTTTTCGTGCGGTAAATCATAAGGCGCACAACGTATTAATGCCCGCCTGCCCGCTTCGAATGCTTGTTTGATCGCACCTGTGGGTGCACCAGTTGGTTCTATCATTTTGGGACTACCGGCCAATTTACCATCTTGGGTTAGTTCTATGGCGATCACAACCGCCAGATCATCCGCATTTTGCAATCCAATGGGTACATTCCAGCACTGTTGTACTGCCAAAACCAAACCGGCCCGCTCATTACCTGTTAACGGCGGGCTAAGGGGGGCTGCCGGCTTGTTATTTTCGGCTTCCGCTTTGGCCAGTGCTTCGGCGATTTCATCTGCAGTATTATCTTCCGCGACAGGCTCTTCCTTTGGTTCCGGCGTGTTTGCTTTGGCAACACGCTTTGCCATATCACGTGGCCGCGTGCGCGGTATATTTGATGTGGTTGGGGCATGTTCACTGGGTTTTTCAGCCTCTGTCACGATCTCGGACGCGGCCTCTTTCGGGGCCTGTTCCTGTTTCGGCTCAACCACTTCGGTTGCAATTTCATCAGGAATAGTTTCTTCTTGCGTGGTATCATCCTCTTTCGCGCTCACATCGGGCTTTGGCGCGGATTGCGTATCAATACGCGGTGCAGGCGTTGGTTCGGGTGCGACCATTGCCACTTGTTCTTCAGGCTCAGGTGTTGGTTCTTCCAACTCGACTGGCTCCACAATTGTCGGCGCAATTTCCAGCGTTGTCTCGGATGGGGTAATCGTGGGCGCAGTTACCACTTCCGGGGAAGGCGCAGGGGCGGAAGATTGCATCGCGGCAAAATCCTCTGCCGTGACAATGCTCACTTCAGAGATTTGAATAGCTTCACTGGTAGGTGCTCTAAACAAATACCCTCCGAACACAGCTAATCCAAGTGCGCTTAGGTGCAATAACCCTGATATTTTGGTGCCTGTTTGCAAAGATCACCTTTAACCACCCTGATCATTTAATGTAGGGCCACCTGCGTCTGTAACCAAGCCTATATCGCGAAACCCGCCAGCGTTCAGCGCGCCCATAATTTGCATTACGTCAGCATAAGGCACGGAACCGTCAGCCCGCAAAAACACTTTCTTACTTTTGCGTTCTGCCGCAATTGCCTGCAATTTCGGGATCAGGGTATTGCGATCTATTTCGGTATTTTGCAACACTAAACGACCGTCAGGTGCTATTGCTATCGTTAACGGCTCTTCTTCTTCGGTTGCCAGCGCGCTGGCCGCCGTTTTGGGCAGTTCAATAGGGACACCAACCGTCAACAACGGGGCTGCCACCATAAAAATTATCAACAACACCAGCATGACATCGACAAAAGGTGTCACATTGATCTCTGCCATTGGCTTGCGTTTTGCGTGACTTCTGCGACGTTTCCCGCCACCGCCCCGTTCCAGTACACCTGCACTCATTGCCTTAACCCCTTACGCGTCTAACTGGCGCGACAGGATTGTCGAAAATTCATCGGCAAAACTATCGTAGTCGCCGATAATGCGATCCGCATCCGACGACAGTTTATTGTAAAAAATCACGGCGGGGATCGCAGCCAGCAATCCCAATGCGGTCGCGGCCAGCGCCTCGGCAATGCCGGGGGCGACAACAGCCAGATTTGTGTTTTGCTGAATGGCGATTTGCTCAAAAGCGTTCTTGATTCCCCAAACTGTGCCAAACAGACCAACAAAAGGTGCAATAGCACCCACAGTGGCCAAAAAGGTTAGCCCATTGTTCAGCTTTTCCGCTTCGCGCGCAATCGCCACATCCATAGATCGGTCAATACGCTGTTGCACACCTGCAATCATCTTACCGTCAGATCTGTGTGATCTGCGCCACTCGGAAATACCCGACACGAAAATCCGCTCTGATCCGCCTTTGGGGGTATCACCCAGTTGCTGATACAGCCCGTCCAAAGGTTCGCCTGACCAAAAAGCCCGGTCAAACCGATCACTATCACTGCGTGCACGGCGATAATTGATAAACTTTTGAAAAATAATACCCCATGACCAGAATGAGGCGAAAATTAAAACCAACATCACCAATTTAACGACAAATGTTGCTCGTAAAAAAAGTGCAAGCATCGAAAAATCGACATCTTGCACGGCACCTAGTGCTTCTGCTTCCATAAAACCGCTCGTTCTGCCTAATGAGCCACCTTATTGGCAGCTTCTTGTTATCAGTAGTCTTCTAGATAGCCTTTTAGCAAAAAACTAAGACTTCGCATAGCTTTAGCTGGCCTATTTGAACACTTCATCCAGTTTTGCGCGAATTTTCGCTGGAAAACGGACTATTTTCCCTACATTCGTGATGCAAACAACTGTTACTAAAGCAGAAAAAATCAGTGTGCTGGCACGATAAACATCCTGTGAAAAGACGATTTTGGCACCTGTAACCTGTTGCAACCTTGTTTCAACCCGCAAATCATCGTTCAACTTTGCGCTATTTATATAATCCGCTTCCACTTTCTTGACTGCAAACACCAGACCTTGGGCCTGCATTTCCAACTGATCTATGCCCACTTCCAGCACCATTGTACTGCGTGCACGTTCAATAAATTTCAGGTAATTGGCGTAATAAACAATCCCAGCCAGATCGGTATCTTCATAATACACGCGAACCGCAAATTGATGTGTCATTGCATTAAATCCCGGTAAAGTTTTTCTGCCCGAGGATGCAAGCGCAACGCATGACTTGCATCGCCTGAACTTGGTGGCATCAAAGGGTCATATGCCCCGCGTACAAGAGCCGCAAACTGTGGTTTCACGATACAAATTCCGTTTTCCTTTACCAAGGCAATAGGACTTTGTGCATTGAACACGCCTTCAGTCCAGGTCAGCAGGCTTTGAAACGTTTCGCCCGTCCCCAGAACATGCACGGGCATGTCGGCAATATCACCCTTCATGCGCAAAAATAATAAACACATTTTTATCGCACCATCGCCATCATAAATGAACATGCGATGTTCATTCACATCCTTATGGTTCAAATTATTTACAAGATCAGGCAGGTTCGGCACCAATTTTTCCAGATCAGGGACCGATGCTATCTCATCCCATTCGGTACAAAAAAACCACATGAAATTAGCGCCTAGTTCCGGGTCGGTTTCAGCCAGCGTTCCGCCTGTTACTGCCACGGTTTGGGCAATTGCATCTTTCAGATAACCAAGCGTGTCATCATCCACCCCGAATACCACAGGCGCAAGAGGCCGTCCCCAACGGGCAAAACTATAGGTGCCATCCTTGCGCGTGAACAGCTGTTCAATCTCATCTACACTAAATGCTTCATTCATTTACCGCTTCCAAACATATCCTTTTGTGCAGTTGGTTTGGGGGCATCAAGACCCAAGTGCTTCCACGCTTTTGCCGCCAACATCCGCCCGCGCGGGGTACGCTGAATCAATCCCTGTTGCAACAAATAAGGTTCAATCACCTCTTCAATCGCATCACGTGCCTCTGATAAAGCCGCGGCAATGGTTTCAACCCCAACTGGGCCGCCACCAAAATTTTCAGCCAGCAGGCGCAAATACCGCCGATCCGCACTGTCCAGCCCCAAATCATCCACGCCCAGACGCGTCAATGCACTGTCGGCAATATCGACATCAACCCTACCATTGCCCTCAACGATGGCAAAATCCACAACACGGCGCAACAAACGCCCTGCGATGCGCGGTGTCCCCCGTGAACGTCGCGCAATTTCGTGGGCGCCATCTGCTGTGGCATCCGCGCCCATCAAGCGGGCGGCACGGTCAACGATATGGCAAAGCTCATCCACCGTATAAAACTCCAGTCGTGTCGGTATCCCGAACCGATCCCGCAAGGGTGTTGTCAGCAATCCCAACCGCGTTGTCGCCCCGACAAGTGTAAAAGGTTGCAAATCAATCCGAACCGTACGCGCCGCAGGCCCCTCGCCAATAACCAAATCCAGTTCAAAATCTTCTAAAGCCGGGTACAGCACCTCTTCCACAGCTGGGTTCAGGCGATGAATTTCGTCTATGAACAAAACATCGTTTGCATCCAGATTGGTCAGGATCGCCGCTAAGTCCCCCGCTTTGGCCAACACAGGGCCGGATGTCATACGAAAATTCACCCCTAACTCTTTCGACATGATCTGCGCCAATGTGGTTTTGCCCAAGCCCGGCGGGCCGTAAAACAACGTATGATCCATCGCTTGGCCCCGCCTGCGCGCACTTTCAATAAAAACCTTCAGGTTCGCACGCGCCTGTGCCTGACCGACGAATTCATCTAAGGTCTGTGGCCGCATGGCCCGATCCATATCCGTGGGCTGCAATTCGGGGCGCAAATCGGGATCAGGGTCTGTCATAGCGTCACCCTTTCGGTGCCAATAGTTTCAACGCCGCTTTTATCAATGCACCAGCATCCACATCAGGGAAAACCCCCGAAGCCTCAGCCACGGCAGTTGCCGCGTCCCCCTGTCCATAACCCAAATTCATCAAAGCGGAAAGTGCATCGGCCTGCGCACCTGCCGTATTCTGGGTGAATGGTGTAGAACGCGCAACCGACGCAGAGGCTTCAGGTAGGTCTATAACCACACTTTCGTCCGCAATCACTTGCTCTGATCCAGCCGCCCCCATTGATATAATATTCGCCGCCTTATCCTTTAATTCCGTCACAATCCGTTGTGCCAACTTCGGACCGACCCCTTGTGCTGATTTAATCGCCGCAATATCGCCCAAGGTGATCGCACGACTGACACCATCCGCGCCCAAAGTGCCAGCAATCGCCAAAGCCGCTTTCGCACCGACGCCTTGAACCGTGGTCAACAACTTGTGCCATTCTTTTTCAGCCAATGTCAGAAAACCGAACAGTTGCAGATTATCCTCGCGCACCAATAGCTCGGTATAAAGTGCCACAACGCTGCCCGCAGATGGCAACGCTGCCAAGGTTCGTTCAGAACAATAGACCAGATAACCCACGCCCTGCACATCAACTAGAACATGATCCTTGGCCCGATAATCCACTTTTCCCGTAATTTTCCCGATCATGCCACCGCACCCGCTTTGGCAATAGCAGCATCCAGACGGTTGGAAAATTGCGCGTGATGCGCGTGACAAAGCGCAATAGCCAAGGCGTCGGCTGCATCCACACCTGCAATATCAACCCCGGGCAGTTGCAATTTCACCATATGATTCACCTGATTCTTATCCGCATGACCCACACCGACCACGACTTTTTTCACGGTATTTGGCGCATATTCACCGACCATCAATCCAAATTGCGCCGGCACAAGCAAACAAATCGCCCGCGCCTGCCCCAATTTCAACGTTCCTGCCCCGTCTTTGTTTACAAAAGTCTTCTCAACTGCTGCCGTTTCAGGTGAAAACTCGTGCAGCACGGATGTCAATTGTTCATGCAAACTCAGTAATCTTTCGGCCAATTCTACACCCACCGATTTACACACACCATTCGCCACGTGACTACATTTAGTACCCACAACATCTACAATCCCCCAGCCCATGTTTCGCAAACCCGGATCGATTCCTATAACACGCATATCACACCTGTTTCTTGCCTGAATAAGCACTAGCACGAAACATGAACATTAGCCAAGCACGTTTCTGAATACATGTCGGAAATCGCCTTAAAATGTCGCTGGTTTGACATGCAAAAACATCATCTCAGGTATGCGAAAATCGCAATTGTAAAGTGGTATAGACAAGCATACATGCGGATTAAGAAACATGGTCATCAACGACCACACCCAAGGAAAGGAAAAGGCCCATGTCTACAATGAACCTAACAACCGCCGCACCATTTGGCGCAATCGCAACTTACCGTGCAATCCACACTGTAGAGACTGTATTGAACAGCCTTTCCGCTTGGAACACAAAGCGCGCAACCAACAAACAACTAAACGCATTATCAGCGCGTGAGTTGAATGACATTGGTTTAGCCTATGCGGACGCGAAAAACCTGTACACAGGTCTTTATCACTAACACCAACAAACATGAATTATGAATAACTGCATATTAAAGCAGTTATTCATTAAACAGACAAACGGTCATTGACCACATCAAGGATTAAGCCCATGGCTATCGTAAACATAACAAAAGCAGCCCCATTTGGTGCAATCGCAACTTTTCGTGCCGTGCGTGCATTGGAAACTGTCAAAGACAGCTTCGTTGGGTGGAATGAAAAACGCAACACATACAAGCAGCTTAACGCATTGAGCGCACGTGAGCTGGAAGATATTGGTATGTCCCGCGCAGACGTAGAAAACCTGAACACAGGCCTTTTCCGCTTCTAAAGATCAAGATCAAGATCAAACAAATCTAATAAATAAGCCGTCCACTATTGGGCGGCTTATTTACTTTGGGCTGCTTTCACGTGATCAGCAAGGTCAGCAACAAATACACCTACGGGTTCGGTAAAGTACCCCGGTGCCATTGCAAAAGCGACAAGCTGGGATTTGCTATCACCCGCCTCAAGGTTTGCAATAATCTGCGCATAATCATTTTGATCAGAATTATAGATCAAAACTGATTTGAATACCGTGAACGCGATATACAACAGGAACAGCGGTCGGATAACCGACATGCGGCTAAAGCGTACTTTTTGTGCTTTTGGTATATTAATCGCACCATATGCATCACGCTGATATGCACACATTTGTGTTTGTTTACTGTTTAGAATTCGATCTACACGGGAACGAAATTCATGCATTTGAACATCTGACATGGAGGGTTCTCTCTTAATTAGAAAAACTTACAGAATTGTGTTCATAAAGCACGGAAATGTGGCGTTAAACTGACTGAATTGTGACATTTCTTTGCAAGGTAAGTGTCGACCATTCACCGATGATCAAGTGATCCACTTTTTTAAACCCGTGATTTTCATAGCCTTTAATCACTTCATCCGCCTGTTCATTCAAGATACCGGAAAGAATTACATACCCACCATAATTGCAAGATTTTTCCATATCCGGGGCAAGTTCAATCAACGGGCCTTTCAAAATATTTGCCAGGATCAAATCAAAAGGTGATTCTTTTCGTAATTGTGGGTGATCAAAGCCCGCGCAGGTTACAACTTGTACGTGCTTGGCTAAATCATTGCATGTTAAATTAGCGATGGCTGTATCCGTTGCCACTTCATCTATATCACTGGCAAGTATTGGAACATCCCAGATTTTGGCGGCCCCCATCGCCAAAACGGCAGTTCCACAACCGATATCAGCCACATTCTTGGGCATGAACCCTGCATTTGCCAATTTATCAAGTACCGTCAGGCAACCCTGTGTTGTACCATGATGCCCCGTACCAAACGCCATTGCCGCTTCGATCAGCATTGGCACACAATTGGGCGGAACCTTGTCAGCATCATGACTGCCATACAGAAAGAAGCGTCCTGCACGTATCGGCGCAAGTTCTCTTCGCACCTCGGCCACCCAGTCTTTGTCAGGCAGTTCCGACACCGCAAACGGTCTGGCATACGTGGTAGCCGCAATTAGGGCCAAAGCCACTTCATCGGGTTGTTCCAAAAAATATCCGCCAACCTCAAACAAACCGGAACCGTCTTCGATTTCAAACACCCCCACACCATATGGCTCGGGCGTCATATTCTCCAGCATCGCAGCCATAAGATCGGCGGCTTGTTTATCTGCAAGTGTCGTCAGGGCAGTATAGGTTGGCATTGGTATCCTCTGGAGTTTTTATGCGCGGATAGGCCAGCAAACCTATCAGGTCAAGCTTTCAAACCAATAGGGCAGCTTACACCTGTACCACTAAGCCCGCAGTATCCCGACGGGTTTTTGGCCAAATATTGCTGATGATAATCTTCTGCATAGAAAAACTTCGGTGCGGGCAGGATTTCCGTGGTGATCGTACCAAAACCTTTCTCCAATAACCGGGCCTGAAAATCCACCTTACTTTTTTTGGCCTGGGCGTTATGCACATCAGAATAAGTATATATGCCGGAACGGTATTGCGTGCCCTGATCATTGCCCTGACGCATACCTTGGGTTGGATCATGGTTTTCCCAAAATACATGCAATAAATTACCGTATCCAATGATCTTTGGGTCATAGTGGACCAAAACAACTTCGTTATGGCCGGTCTTGCCTGTGCAAACCTCTTGATAAGTCGCATTCAGTGTTGTGCCGGCCGCATAGCCGACGGCCGTAACCCAAACGCCTTCCAGCTGCCAGAATTTCTGTTCCACCCCCCAAAAACATCCCATACCAAACATGGCGGTTTCAAAGCCTTCATGGATATTACCCTTCAGCGGGCGGCCACTTAAGAAATGGGTTTCTGCAGTAGGGATTTCATCGGCGCGACCTTTCAAGGCCTGAGATGCGGTTGGAATTTCAGTAGGGCGTTTGAAAAACATGGGACTTGCTCCGAAATAGTTATCAAAAGATTAGCGCAATTCAGATTTTAGTCCAGCCTTTGCAATATCTCTCGCTTCAACGTTACCAATGAACCGCCAACCTACAATTGTTGACGCGACACCTGCAATCAGCCAAGCAAGCCCCTGCCCGTAAACAACGCCGGGGGCAGCAAAATAGCTGCCCAGCAGGATACACAGAGGCCACATCAAAATGCCGTCTTTCAACCAGTTAAATCCAGTCGAATAAATCGGCCTACCCAAATTATTAAATGATGCGTTTGAAACATAAAGCGCACCCGCAAACACGAAGCCGCCCGCCGAAAAATAAGTAAAGGCTTTCACCACCGATGCCGCGTCCGACCCCAGACCGAATATTGAAATTACAGGTCCGGTCACGGCTGCCAGTATCGCCCAAGCCAAAAACACATATCCGGTACAAAATATAAGCGCATCACGGTATGCCATGCGTACACGGTCAAATTTATGCGCTCCGTAATTCTGGCCGATAATACCGCCAATAGCCCCTGAAAGCGCATAAACACCCCCAAAAGCCAAAACCGTTATACGGCTAAGTACAGCCCAGCCAGCCACTGCACTTTCACCGTAATCCGAAATAATCCGCGTAATTAAATAGTTGCCAAAAGGTGACGACAATTGGGTTATAATCGCAGGGAATGCAATAATGAAAAACGGCTTATACCAACGCTTCACATGCTCCATATGCATGGGTGCCAACAAATCATGTACCCGAATGACAAAGTACAACCCAAGTGCTGCGGAAACGCTGCGGGAAATCACAATACCCCATGCGGCACCTTCAACGCCAAGTTCCATCCACAAAATCAGGATAGGATCGACAATCATCGCTATACTACCCGCCGATAATGTCACATACATCCCGCGTTTTGCATCACCCACAGCACGCAGTACTGATGACGCAATCATACCTACTATAACCAACAATAGGGATGGTGCCGAGATCAACAAAAACTGGCTGGCTATTTCTAAAACTTCACCTTTTGCACCCGCAAAGGTTAGTATTTCTCGCCGAAACAGCACTACCAATATAACAGTACCCGCCTGAACACCCATCCCGATCATCATCGCAGAGGTTGCTTGTTCACGGGCATTCTTTTTATTACCCTGCCCAAGCGATTTTGCCACCATGGCAGATCCGGCAATCATAAATCCGATGCTGATGGAAAGGGTAAAAAACTGAATTGTCCATGCAAAACCAAGGGCCGCCATGAACTTTTCATCATTCAGAAAAGATACCCAAAAAATCGCGGCGGCGTCGACCATAAACATAAACATCAACCCGACCATAGCGGTCAGAGTCATCACGGCCACATGGCGCATGGTCGACCCTGTCAGGAAGCGCGCTTGCGACTGATCTGTCATGGTTAGTTACGGCCCGCAAATATCGTCTCGGCCCCTTCCACTGGGTGTCTTGGTATAAGCAGGGCCAAACCCAGTGAAACACAGGCCATAACCGTGGCAACACCGAACACTGCAGCGGGCGAAA
The DNA here is from genome assembly GCA_021775355.1 of Amylibacter sp. Lineage (GTDB taxonomy): Bacteria > Pseudomonadota > Alphaproteobacteria > Rhodobacterales > Rhodobacteraceae > Amylibacter. The sequence goes on from JAJFHZ010000017.1 coordinate 218,346, forward strand.
CCAGCCAGACATAACCCAAAAGGGCGGGTAACACGACCGCACCTATATGATTGATCGTAAAAGCAACAGCCGCTGTCGGGCCGATATCCTTTGGGTCAGCGATTTTCTGAAAATAGGTTTTTTGCGCCAAAGCCAGTGCGAAAAACAAATGGTCCAACACATAAAGGCCTGCGGCCAGAACTACGCCCCAGCCAAAAATATAAACGCCAGTATAAGCCAGAAAGACAATGATCAGACCAACATATTCAAACGCCAGCGCATTACGTTCACCATATTTCGAAACCATACCCCCCATCAAAGGCGCGAAAAACATATTGGCGATAAAGTTGATCAGGAACAGGGCTGTGACTTCATGCACTTCAAACCCGAAGCGCTCGACCATCATAAAAGCCGCAAAAACGATGAAAATCTGCCGTCTGGCCCCGGCCATGAATTGCAAAGCGTAATACAACCAGTAACGCTTGCGTAGCACCATATGCCTGTGCTGAACGGTATTACCTTCAAATCTTGGAAAAGCCAGCCAGCAATAGATCGCGATAACAAAGGTGATACCCCCACCCATCATATACAGCGTGTTGTAATCCCAGCCCAAAACCTTCCATGTCAGCATGATCACCAGATAAGTAATCAAGGACGCGGATGCGCCTATAGCGATCAACCAACCCAACATCTTTGGCGCTTTTTGCTTATCCAGCCATTGCAGCTCTAGCGACATTTTTACAGTTTCATAATAGTGAAAACCAAGGCTGGATAGAAACGTGGTCATCAATAGGCCATAAAAACTTGGGAACCACGCGGTAAAGGCCACAACCCCGGCCAATAACATCATGCTGACCACCGCCAAAAGTTGCTCATGAATGAAAATAACTACTAGAATAACGCCTACGGCAAAAAAACCGGGGATTTCACGAACCGATTGTAACCATCCCAAGTCGCGGCCATCAAACCCTGCAACAACATGGACAAAATTGTTCAACAAGGCCTGCCATGTTGCAAACGCCATTGGCATACAAAACGCCATTAACGCCAGTAAGGTAAAAGGTCGTCGCCAGACAGGTAATTGCCCGGCATCATTGATGGAAATTCTTGTAGACCGCATTCGGCGACCTAACTGGAATAAACCAGTAGGTACAAGCCTAAACATATAGATTTTCATATTCATATTTATATGATCTATATCAATGAAATTTTTCCAAAGATTTATATGAAAGAAGGAATACTGTTTCGGAGCATATCATGGACTTAATCCCGATTGTCGAATGGATTGGCGACACGCAGGCAACGGCCCTTGCGGGTCTTGTTGTCGGCATCATCTTTGGCATTGCAGCACAGCGATCACGCTTCTGCCTGCGTGCGGCCACCGTCGAATTCGCAAGTGGCGTTCTGGGCAAACGTATGGCGGTGTGGTTGTTGACATTTTCCACCGCCGTGGTCTGGACACAAGTCGCCCAATACGCAGGGCTTTTCCATAGTGCAGACGCCCGCATGTTGGCTGTATCGGGATCATTTTCAGGTGCCATCATCGGTGGCTTGATCTTTGGTGTTGGCATGGTTCTGGCACGTGGATGTTCGGGCCGTCTTTTGGTGCTTGCTGCCACCGGTAACTTACGGTCAGTCATCTCCGGGTTGGTCTTTGCTGTCATCGCATTGATGGCCCTGCAAGGCTGGCTTGCCCCCTTACGCCGCACATTGGCAGGACTTTGGATCACGCCGAACGGCCATAATATCAACCTGCTTGATGCCCTGCATCTACCAAATGGCAGTGGCATTACCATTGGACTGATGACAGCTGTTATTGCCCTATACCTTGCCTATAAAAACCGCGTTGACATGCAAGTCCTGTTCATGGCATCCGGCGTTGGCTTTGCCGTTGCACTTGGTTGGGTTCTGACATCCGCATTGGCCGCTGTCAGCTTTGACCCGGTTCAAATAGAAAGCGCGACCTTCACTGGACCATCCGCCCATACGCTGATGTTCTTTACATCCCCGAACCCGGTTTTGAACTTTGACATCGGCCTTATTGCAGGCGTCTTTGCCGGCGCGTTTCTAGCGGCATTATGCGCCAAAGAGTTGCAATTTTTAGGTTTTGAAAGTGCCGACAATATGAAACGCGCCATCATAGGGGCTGCCCTAATGGGCATGGGCGGAATGTTGGCAGGTGGATGCGCGATTGGTGCCGGCGTTACGGGTGGATCGATTTTCGCTGCAACCGCATGGCTGGCCTTGTTTTGCATGTGGATTGGCGCAGTTCTAACCGCACGGTTAGTAGATCAACAAAGGCCTGCAACCTTATCCGTTTAAGCAACGAAAAAAGCTGCCCATCAGGGCAGCTTTTTGTAATTCCTCTGTATATCCGATGAACTCTTAAAAACGGCGATTCACACCGATCTTGAAGGTATCATAGCTGAAATCAGTGGCAACATTATTACCTGGGGCAGAACCATCCATGGCTTGCCTACCAAAATCGACGTAAAGATACTCCGCCTTTGCACTCCACCCGTTGTTGAACATCTTTTCAATACCAACACCAATAGTATAACCAAACATCCATTCATTAAGCGAGCAATCACCAGTAAAGCCACAAGCCCCCAAATCGGCAGTAGCCTGAACTTTGCCAAGTGCAAGCCCACCAGTTGCATAAGGCAGAAATCCATTTTGCAAAGGAACCCCAATGCGCGCTCGGAATGTAGCAAGCGCATCCAACTGGCTGTTACAAGCTTCACCCGGCGTGATACATGGTGTTATCCCACCGATCAAAAATCCATCTGCGTCCGACGCACTCAAATCAACTTCATAACCATAAACGGTATTTTGACCTTGATAATTATGGCCATAAGTCAACCCGATTGTACCGCCGCTCATGTCAACATCAACCCCGGTGGGTGTTCCAACCCAACTATGGTTTGATGTGCCGTTTACGATTCCTATGGATGCACCGTAATACCGACCGGCCCAGTCTTGTGCGTCCTGCGCAAACGCTGGTGTTATTAAGCAATATAAACAAGCCATAAGCCCTGTGATAAGATTTTTCATTGATATACCCTCTGACTATCAGTCTATTAGTAACATATTTATATATTAGTAACATATTCGTTACTTCATATTTTTACATGTTTATACGGGTTATTTAAGGAAAAAATTTTCATTTGTTGCTATTTTGCGTTCTTACGTATTCCCCCAAAACTGCAAATGAAAAAGGCCGCCCCTTAGGACAGCCCTTAAGAATTCTTCTATGGTGTCGAAGATTAGTTCTTCGCGTAATATTCCACAACCAGATTTGGCTCCATCATCACAGGATATGGAACGTCTGACAGACCGGGTGTGCGCACAAATGTTGCAACCTTCTTGTTCTGGTCGACATTGATATATTCCGGCAAGTCGCGTTCTTGTGAAACAGCCGCTTCAAGCACCATGTTCATTTGCTTGGACTTTTCACGCACTTCGATCACGTCGCCCTCTTTCACACGGTAAGACGGGATATTAACCTTCTTGCCGTTCACAGTGACGTGGCCGTGGTTCACGAACTGGCGTGCCGCAAATACGGTTGGTACGAATTTTGAACGGTACACAACTGCATCCAAACGACGTTCCAGCAGGCCGATCAAGTTTTCACCTGTATCGCCACTCACACGAACGGCTTCGGTGTAGATGCGGCGAAATTGTTTTTCGGTCAAATCGCCGTAATACCCTTTTAGCTTTTGCTTTGCGCGCAGCTGGATACCGAAATCTGACAACTTGGCTTTACGACGTTGACCATGAACACCTGGTCCATATTCACGACGATTAACGGGGGATTTGGGGCGACCCCAAATGTTTTCGCCCATACGGCGATCAATTTTGTATTTGGCAGCTGTACGTTTAGTCACGGCTGGATCCTTTCAAAGTTATGAAAGATGCTTTCCTTTCCCTTAGCTTATCTGCTTCGGGCGACAGGCGACCTATTGCTAGGGCCACAAACACCAATATGGTCACTGCAAAGCAGCGATAGCGGGGGTATAGGGGTTATCGGATCAGAGTCAACAGCATATGGCTTAAAAATGCATACGTAGGTTCAAGCTGCCTATCACCTGACTGTCAGGTTGCGCCTCAAATTCCTTACCCAGCCATGTCAGGCCATAAAACATATCGAATTTATGCGTTTCGTAAACCACGCCTGTCCGCACACGGGGCCTGAATTCTTCAAATTTAGTAGCACCTGAATTTGGCAGGTAATTACTGTCAGCGATATAAGCTGCATCAGCCCCAACAAGAAACCCGAAACCAATACTGTTATCTGCCTTGGTATGGTTCACCAATTGTCCACTAACGCTGTCACGTAGCAGAAAATCACTGATCATGGCGCGGCCAAGAATAGCATCGGTTCCAACCCGCACAAAAGTTTCAACACCCGCCTGAACTTCGGCAAAAGGGCGGATCAGGCTTTTCTCACCACGTAGGCTTTTTGATATACCTGCATGAAACGTTGGATAAAGCGCATTTGGAACTTGATTGTTCAATACGGCGGCAGAGGGTGGCGTAATATCCAATGCGTCATGAATGCTTTTCTGAAAGGATCCTACCCCGGTACTATCGCCCACGAAAACCAACTCACTACCATAGTAAATATTAAATTCTTTTTTCTGGAAATGCGTGAACAGTCCCAATCCCAATACCCCTGCATACTGACGGTCAGTTACGCTTGGGGTTGTTAGATTGGCAGGTGCAATTACTTCAGATCGCAACCGCACATGATAGCGTTCCCATGCTTTCGTTGGCAAAGCGCGCAGATCACCACCGCCAAAGGTCAGGGAAACATCAATGGATCCCGTTCTCCAACGATCTTCACCATCACCCAAAATATCATTGGTAAAGATAGACGACACCTGAGCCGTTTTTTCACCTGCGGATTTTGTATGGAAAAAATCGCCTGCAATCGCAGAAGAAAAAGGTATTAAAAAGCACCCAGTCGCAAGAAAAAACAATGAACGTGACAATATAGACCCCCAATTTACAAGCATTGTTATCGTAAGTATTCAATTAGGCAATATTAAGACCTACGGATAGAATAAACTTCGCCCGTGTCAAAAAAGTACACACTTATCCAGCCCCCATATTGCTCTCCAACTTTAATATGCAAATCCCGCATATAATTTCCAAGAAAATCACCAATCGTTACATCGCCGTTACAAAGACGCCATATAAGCCCAGAAGAATCACCTTTTGGCGTGATTTCAATGGGAAAATTGCCCAAAACAATTCGTTATATGAAAAGGCCTTCACATGGTTTCCAAACAACCGCGCCCGAATAGAACATTAGACCGTGACCTAAAAAGCCGTGTCAATTTGGAACAGGCAAATATCGCTACCCGCCGCCCTTATGTAGCACCCTGCATTGCAGGGGCTTTCATCATTTTGGCCGGGCTAATTGCCAGCATGGCTTTTGGTTGGAGTTCCCAAAGCTATATCATTATCGCCGCAACTGCAGTTGGTGCCTATATGGCACTTAATATTGGCGCAAATGATGTGGCCAACAATGTCGGCCCTGCGGTTGGTTCCAATGCACTGTCAATGATCGGTGCGCTCATCATAGCCGCTATATTTGAAAGTGCCGGTGCACTACTTGCGGGTGGTGATGTTGTTGGCACTATTTCAAAAGGCATCATTGATCCCAGTTATATCGGTGATGCCCAGGTATTTATCTGGGTGATGTTCGCGGCGCTTTTATCTGCAGCCGTCTGGGTTAACCTTGCCACATGGATCGGCGCGCCTGTTTCAACCACACACGCGATTGTTGGCGGTGTTATGGGCGCTGGTATTGCCGCCGCAGGTTTTACCGCGGTAAACTGGCCTACGATGGGTAAAATCGCAGCCAGTTGGGTTATTTCACCTGTTCTTGGTGGTTTAGTTGCGGCCTTGTTCCTTTGGTTCATCAAGGTAAATGTGGCAAACAAGCAAGATAAAATCGCTGCCGCGCGCCGTTGGGTGCCGGTTCTGATCGCGATTATGGCAGGGGCTTTTTCAACATACTTGGCAGTAAAAGGCATCAAGAAAATTATTAAGATTGATCTGGAAACTGCATTGATGATTGGCGCCGCTGCATTTGCCATTACATATCTCATTACACGCCCATTAATTCGCCGTCAGTCGGAAGGCCAAGAAAACAGCAAGAAAACCGTCCGTGATCTGTTTAAAATCCCGCTGGTTTGTGCTGCAGCACTATTGTCTTTTGCACACGGTGCCAATGATGTGGCCAACGCGATCGGACCGCTTGCCGCAATCGTTCACACCGCCGAGGCGGGGGGCATTGCGGCCAAGGTCACTATTCCGGTCTGGGTAATGGTTGTCGGGGCTTTCGGCATTTCATTCGGCCTGTTGTTGTTCGGGCCCAAAATGATTAGAATGGTAGGCGAGCAAATCACCAAACTAAACCCATTACGGGCTTATTGCGTTGCTCTTTCGGCTGCTATCACAGTGATCATCGCATCATGGTTGGGCCTGCCTGTCAGCTCGACCCATATCGCAGTTGGTGCCGTTTTCGGCGTTGGTTTCTTTCGCGAGGCCCATTGGCGTTTCAATTCCAACGCCGCAAAAGTTGAAGCCATTATCGCCAAGGAAGCCACCAAACAAACGCAGGAAAAACGCAAGCATCGTAAACTTGTCCGTCGATCACATTTTCTGACAATCATCGCAGCATGGGTGATAACTGTGCCCGCAGCCGCAATGTTATCGGCCGGCATCTTCCTGATATTAAACGCATTCACTGCATAACGATTGATGAAGATTATCAGAAATCCCGCCCGTGTTAAGCACCAAAAAAATCCTCTGTATGGATAATCAGATTAGGTCCATCAAACAGAACCACACTGTATCCCCCCGGTTCATCCACAAACTTGTACGTGTGTTTCTCGTTCAGGTTTAAGGGGTTTTGGTGACATGTACTTTTGAAAACGGTATATGAAACCCCGTCCCACTGTCCCGAAATAGTGCGATGAACATGCCCTGATAGTATATGAACAGGCATGGGGTGCGATCTTAGTATGCCAAGAACATCCATTCCATTCTCCAACTTGATCTCATCCAACTTGGAAAATCCGATATCGCCAAACGGGTGATGTGTAAAAATAGTGATGGGCCTGTCTTTTGCCTGTTCCAACATGTCCGCAAGCCAGCCCAACCTGTCGCTGCATAATCGTCCCGAATGATGCCTATCATGGTAAGGCGGGCCATCTAATGTATCCAAAGTAAGAACGCACCAGTCACCAATATCAAAGCCTGTCTGAATAAATCCGGCATTGTCCAACGTAGCCTGTGGAAATACCTGCACAAAAGCTTCTCGTCGATCATGGTTGCCCATCATATAGGTCACAGGCATGCGCGTATCTGCCAGCATGGGCTTAAGCATCTCATATTCCGATGCAGTGCCACTGTGGGTTAAATCACCCATTAAAACAATACCTTGCGCATCGGGATGATTAGCCAACGCATGAGCAAAGGCGTCAGTAAAGCGGGCAATGGGGTCCAACCCGATGATGGTACTGTCTTGAATGTGTAAATCGGAAAATACCAGAAGCTTTTGCATTTAACCCTCGAATTCGATCAGCAGATCCTTTGCATCAACCTGACTGCCCGCAGGGGCATGAATGGCTTTGACGATCCCGTCATTTTCCGCCGCGATACCGGTTTCCATTTTCATCGCTTCAATCGTGCACAGCAAATCGCCCTGCTTCACCTCTTGGCCCACGGCGACCACAACTGATGAAATCACACCGGGCATCGGTGCGCCCACATGTGCGGCATTCCCAGCTTCAACCTGCGCCCTTTTTTGCGTGGTGGCTGTAGCTTTGCGGTTGCGCACACGCACAGTACGCGGTTGGCCATTCAGCTCAAAAAACACACGCGCTTCACCTGCGTCATCGGTTTCACCGACCGCCTGCATCAGGATTTCCAAGGTTTTGCCGGGATCAATCTCGGCGCTGATCTCTTCACCCGACTTCATCCCGTAAAAGAACGTCTTGGTTGGCAACGTGCGCACTGGCCCGTATTTGCGGTGACGACCCATGTAATCCAGATAGACTTTCGGATACATCAGATAGCCGTTCAAATCTTCGTCATCGACCTTTAATCCACCCATTTCCTTGGATACTTCAGCTCGGGCCTTTTCCAGATCAAGCGGGGCTAAATGTTCGCCCGGGCGCGAAGTATCAGGTGCCTCGCCTTTTAAAACCTTCGCTACAAATTTTTCGGGGAAACCGCCCGGCGGTTGGCCCAGATTGCCCTTCATCATGTCGATTACACTGTCAGGAAAAGCCACGTCCGTGTCAGGATTTTCAACATCGGCGCGTGTCAAATCCTGTGTCACCATCATCAACGCCATATCGCCAACAACCTTGGAACTTGGTGTCACTTTGACAATATCGCCGAACATCTGGTTCACATCCGCATAAGTCTTCGCCACCAGCGGCCAGCGATCTTCCAGGCCCAAGCTACGCGCCTGCGCTTTCAGGTTGGTATATTGCCCGCCCGGCATTTCATGTAGGTAAACTTCAGACGCGGGTGCTGCAGTACCACTTTCAAACGCCGTATATTGCCCGCGCACCGCTTCCCAATAATCCGAGATTTCACGCACCGCATCAATATCCAGACCCGTGTCGCGGTCCGTGTTGCGCAACGCCTCGACAACCGAGCCAAGGCACGGCTGTGATGTGCCGCCCGAAAACGCATCCATCGCCACATCCACCGCATCAACACCCGCATCAGACGCCGCCAATATAGTCGCCGCTGCTATGCCCGATGTATCGTGGGTGTGAAAATGGATCGGCAAACCGACTTCTTCTTTCAGGGCTTTGACCAGCACTGAAGCTGCCGCGGGTTTTAGCAGGCCTGCCATGTCTTTCAGACCCAATATATGTGCACCCGCAGCTTTCAAATCTTTGCCCATCGCCACATAATATTTCAGATCATATTTTGCACGGTTCGGGTCAAGAATATCGCCCGTATAACAAATCGTACCTTCGCAAACTTTGCCGTTTTCCACCACGGCATCCATTGCAACACGCATATTTTCAACCCAGTTCAAGCTGTCGAAAACACGGAAAACATCAACACCTGTTGTTGCGGCTTGGCGCACAAATTCTTGCACCACATTGTCGGGATAATTCGTATACCCAACACCATTACTGGCCCGCAGCAACATCTGTGAGATCAGGTTCGGCATTGCCTTGCGCAAATCACGCAACCGCTGCCAAGGGCATTCCTGCAAAAAGCGATAAGCCACATCGAACGTCGCCCCGCCCCAGCACTCCATGCTGAACAATTGCGGCAGATTATGTGCATAAGCATCCGCCACTTTGATCATATCATGGCTTCGCATACGTGTGGCAAGAAGCGACTGATGCCCGTCGCGCATGGTGGTGTCGGTAATCAGTAACTGCTTTTGGGCCGCCATCCAGTCGGCCACAGCCTGTGGGCCTTTATCCTCAAGCAGGTTACGCGTACCGTATGCTGGTTCTGCCGCGTGATTGGCGGGCGGTTTTGGCACCTTAGCATGTAAATCCGGCTTTGCCCGGCCTTCAACATCGGGATGCCCGTTAACAGTAATATCCGCAATATAGTTCAAAATCTTGGTTGCGCGGTCACGGCGTGGTTTGAACTTGAAAAGGTCCGTCGCGTTGTCAATAAATTTCGTGGTATAGCTGTTGTCCAGAAATGTTGGGTGCTTCAACAGATTGATCACAAAGGCAATATTTGTACTGACACCGCGAATACGAAATTCGCGCAACGCGCGATCCATCCGCGCAATCGCAGACCCGGGCGTCGGGCCGGAACAGGTGATCTTAACCAGCAAGCTGTCATAATACCGTGTGATAACCGCACCCGAATAGGCTGTTCCACCATCAAGCCGAACACCCATTCCCGTGGCAGAACGGTAAGCCGTGATACGTCCATAATCAGGGATAAAGTTGTTTTGCGGGTCTTCCGTGGTAATCCGTGTTTGCAGCGCATGACCGTTCAGACGGATGTCATCTTGTGACGCTTTGCCTGTGGCATCGGCCAAGGCTTTCCCTTCCGCGATCAGGATTTGCGCACGCACTATATCAATGCCAGTGACTTCTTCCGTCACCGTATGTTCCACCTGAACACGCGGGTTCACCTCAATGAAAAAGAACTCATCCGTGTCCATATCCATCAAAAATTCGACAGTGCCGGCACATTCATATCCCACATGGGCGCATATTTTGCGGCCCAGCGCACAGATTTCAGTACGTTGCTCTTCGCTTAAATAGGGTGCAGGTGCGCGTTCCACTACCTTTTGGTTGCGTCGTTGCACAGAACAATCCCGCTCGTACAGGTGATAGATTTCGCCATGACTATCGCCCAGAATTTGCACCTCCACGTGACGCGCACGGCGCACAAGCCGTTCCAGATAGCCTTCACCATTGCCAAAAGCCGCTTGCGCTTCGCGCCGCCCTTCCAGCACTTTTTCTTCCAACTCGTCCGGCCCCATGATCGGCCGCATACCACGACCACCACCACCCCAGCTGGCTTTCAACATGAACGGATAACCAACTTCTTCGGCCATGCGGCGCACTTCATCCATATCGTCAGGCAAAACTTCCGTGGCAGGCACAACAGGCACGCCCGCGTCCATCGCCACTCGACGTGCCGATGCTTTATCGCCCAATTTTCGCATGGTGGCCGCTTTTGGCCCGATAAACTTAATCCCTGCCGCATCGCAGGCATCCACAAATTCAGGGTTTTCCGATAACAGCCCATAACCCGGATGGATCGCATCAGCACCCGACATTTTCGCCACGCGAATGATCTCTGCAATGCTTAGATATGCCGCAACCGGCCCCATGCCTTCACCGATGCGGTAAGCCTCATCCGCCTTGAAACGGTGCAGACCCAACTTGTCCTCTTCGGCGTAAACCGCAACCGTACGTTTGCCCATCTCATTCGCTGCGCGCATGATGCGGATGGCTATTTCACCCCGGTTTGCTATCAGAATTTTCGAAAAGTCGGTCATTTTGGCCCCCCAAAAGGCAAAGGAATCGCAGCTGTTTAGTATTTACTATACAGCTACGCTATAAATACCGTTAAAGAATGCGACATCCAGAGGGTCAACACCGAAATACTACCTAGGGGAAGGTTTATCGATAACGGAGCTTAAGCTGCCTTCATCAAGCCTTTGGTCTTTAGTTGCACAAGGGTCTCATCCAATGCCTTTGTCGCCCGCGCAATCAACAAATCCGCCTCGACCTTTGTCAAAGTTAAAGGTGGCGAAATAATCATTGCATCCCCGACGTGACGGATAATGACATTATTTGCAAAACAACGCTCCCGGCAGATCAGACCGACCGTACCTTTGTCACTGGCAAAAGTCGCGCGACTGGCTTTGTCAGGCGTCAGTTCAATCGCCCCCATCATACCGATAATACGGGCCTCACCAACCAACGGATGATCGGCCAGTGCTTTCCATTTTGACTGCAAATACGGCCCTATTTCATCGCGCACATAATCGACGATATTTTCCTCATCAAGAATGCGCAAGTTCTCCAGTGCCACAGCACAGGCCACAGGATGGCCTGAATAGGTATAGCCATGGTTAAATTCATCACCACCGATCACGGACGCCACTTCATCACTGACCATAGAACCACCGATCGGCATGTAACCAGAGCTTAGACCCTTGGCGATGGTCATAATGTCGGGCTTGATGCCAAAGGTTTCAGACCCGAACCAATTCCCGGTACGCCCAAAACCACAAATAACTTCATCCGCGATCAGCAAGATGTTGCGTTCTTTACAAATCCGCTGAATTTCAGGCCAGTAGGTTTCAGGCGGAATGATAACCGCGCCCGCGCCCTGTACAGGCTCACCGATAAAGGCTGCGACATTATCTTCGCCCAAACGGTCAATTTCCGCTTCAAGTGCGCGGGCGCGTTGCAGGCCGAATTCAGCAGGCGACATATCACCCCCTTCGCCATACCAATACGGTTGATCAATATGGGTAATATCAGGAATTGGCATGCCACCTTGTGCGTGCATGCCTTGCATCCCGCCCAAACTGGCACTACCCATGCTGGAGCCGTGATAGGCATTGTGACGACTGATAATCGTTTTCTTCGATGACTTGCCTTTCAAAGCCCAATAATGGCGCACAAGTCGAATATTTGTATCATTTGCTTCCGAGCCGGAACCTGCAAAAAACACAGTATTTAAATGTGAAGGCGCAAGTTCAGCCAAACGCGCGGCAAGCGCAATTGCAGGCGGATGACTGGTTTGGAAAAATGTGTTGTAATATGGTAGTTGCATCATTTGTGCACTAGCTACATCTGCCAGTTCTTTGCGACCGTAACCGATGTTTACACACCAAAGCCCGGCCATGGCATCAAGTATCTCTACCCCTTCACTATCCGTAATGAACGCGCCATTTGCCTGCGTGATAATACGCACACCCTTTCGCGCCAATGCGTTATTGTCTGTAAACGGGTGCATATGGTGGGCTGCATCCAGTGCTTGCAGTTCTTCGGTTGGCAGGTGGTTATCGATGCGTTTCATGGGTGCCCTCTGATTCATCTGGTATGGATTATGAACCGACTTAATCTGAAAGAAACACCCACGTCAATAATTTGATCAAATTATTTAATCAAACAACCTTTGCACAATCCCGAAACCCTGTTCAATATCTTTCAAAATCGTTTCACCAACCGCATCCGCATCGCCCGCCACCAAGGCTGCAATGGTTTCATCATGGCAATCTTCCAATTGTGCCGTGCCCCATTTTCCGGAAATAACCCGATAAAGCGGGCCATATCGCAACCATAACGTGGAAACCAATGCATATAGCAACTCTGACTTTGCTTGTGCATAAAGGGTAAAATGGAACTGATGATTATACTTCATATAATCACCTACATTGCCATGCGCGATCGCCAGATTGACCTTGTCGTCAATTGCACGCATTTCGTCAATCGTGGCTATAGTCGATTTTGCAGCCCCAATGCTTGCCAGTTTTGGTTCAATCATTCGGCGCACAAATATTAAATCCGTAAAATCCTGCTGGCTTATTTCCGGTAAACAAACACGACGGTTGCCTTGAAAAACCAAAGCCCCTTCCGCAGTCAATCGACGAATAGCCTCACGCACGGGCGTCATGCCTACATCCAACTCGTCAACCAGACCATATATCGTCACGGCCTGCCCTGGGGCCAGTTCGCCATATAGTATCTTTTCACGCAGCCTGCGATAGACCTGTTCATGCACCGGGATTTTCTGTGGTAATACTGGCTTCATTCTTCTGGCTTATTATTTCTGTTTAGTATGCTTCAACTGCATTTGATTTGCACATTTACACAGTCTAGTATCAAATCGTCCATAACTAAAGACTTGCTTTTTTGAAAAAATTTGATCAAATTCGCAAAAGCGAGTCGAAAATCAGGGAGAAACCAATGAAATTTTCAATCACAACCACGATAACGGCACTAATTGCCAGCGCTGTTATCGCCAATGCAGAAGAGGTGCGCGTCTACAACTGGTCAGACTATATTGACGAAGCATTGCTGGCCAAGTTTGAAGAAGAAACCGGCATTAAGTTGATTTACGATGTATTCGACTCGAATGAAGTTCTGGAAACCAAAATGCTGGCAGGGTCTTCTGGCTATGATGTTGTGGTACCATCAGGCACATTCCTGTCCCGCCAAATTCAGGCAGGCGCATTCCAGAAACTGGACATGTCCAAACTGCCCAATATCGGAAATACATGGGATGATATCGAGGCACGCACAGATATTTATGATCCGGGCAACCAGTATTCAATCAACTACATGTGGGGCACCACGGGTATCGGTTATAACGTTGGCAAAGTAAAAGAAGCCTTGGGGGAAGATGCCCCCGCGGACTCTTTGGCATTGGTTTTTGAACCTGCCAATATGGCGAAATTGAAAGACTGCGGTGTTTATTTCTTGGATGCTCCAACCGAAATGATCCCAGCGGCATTGAAATACATCGGCGAAGACCCTGACAGCAAAGATGTTGATGTGATCAAAAAAGCCGAAGCTGTTTTGACAGGTGTCGCCCCTTACGTTCAAAAATACCATTCATCAGAATATATCAATGCCTTGGCAAATGGTGACATCTGTGTAGCATTCGGTTGGTCCGGCGATGTTCTGCAAGCACGCGACCGCGCGGCAGAGGCGGATAACGGTGTTGAAGTGGAATATGCAATCCCGTCAGAGGGTGCTTTGATGTGGTTTGACCAAATGGCCATTCCTGCGGATGCACAAAACCCAGATGGGGCACATAAATTCATCAACTTCATTCTGGACGCTCAAAATATGGCAGCGGCTTCAAACTATGTTTATTTTGCCAACGGCAACAAAGCTTCAGAACCATATTTAGAAGAAGACGTTATAGGTGATCCTGCGATTTATCCATCAGCGGATACTGTCAGCAATCTCTATGTGACCACCGCTTATGGTCCCAAAGAACAACGTGTTGTTACACGAATGTGGACAAAAGTTAAAACCGGCCAATAAAACCCATCTACACTCCGCGCAGCCACCTGCGCGGAGTTCTTCTTTATAGGCGCAACTTCTATGTCCAATGATCCATTTCAGTCGTGGGAAGACCCACAAGCGACCCCTCTTATCCGCTTTGAAAATGTCACCAAGCGGTTCGGTGACTTCACCGCAGTCGATAATCTGACGCTGGATATATACGAAAAAGAATTCTTCGCCCTTCTTGGGGCATCGGGCTGTGGCAAGACCACCCTCATGCGTATGTTAGCAGGCTTCGAGCAACCCACTGAAGGCCGTATTATTTTGGGCGGGCAGGACATCGCACCCATTCCTGTTAACAAGCGCGACATCAACATGATGTTCCAATCCTACGCCCTTTTCCCGCACCTGACAGTTGCCGACAATATCGCCTTTGGACTGAAAAGATCCGACATGCCCGCTTCCGAAATCGCGGGCCGCGTTGAGGAAATGCTGAAAATGGTACAGCTTTCACAGTTCGCCAAACGCAAACCCCATCAAATTTCCGGTGGCCAACGTCAACGCGTGGCGCTAGCCCGCTCACTGGCCAAAAATCCCAAGGTTCTACTGCTTGATGAACCGCTTGCAGCGCTCGACAAAAAATTACGCCAAGAAACCCAGTTTGAACTGATGGATATTCAGGAAAAACTTGGAACCACTTTTATGATCGTCACCCACGATCAGGAAGAAGCCATGACTGTGGCTTCACGCGTTGCAGTGATGAACGCAGGCATCATCAAACAAATTGCAACCCCCGATGCAATTTATGAACGACCCAATTCAACTTATGTCGCAGATTTCATCGGTGAAGTGAATCTGATCACAGGCAAGATCGCCAGCGGCACAGAAAAATCATGTAAGATTGCATGGGAAGGTGGTACAATTACCGCCCAACCGCGCGAGAAACTGGCCAAGGGCACCGAAGTACGCTTTGCTATTCGCCCTGAAAAAGTAGCAATTTCCGCCAAAAAACCTGCGGCCACCAACGCGGTGCAGGGCAAGGTGCATGATATTGCTTATCTTGGCAATATCTCAACCTATCATGTGCAAACCGAAACCGGCCAGATAATCAAGGCCCAGCTTGCCAACGCCCAACGTCTATCCCGGCGCAGTTTCACATGGGAAGATTCCGTGTGGCTGTCATGGACAGACACGGCCGGCATCGTGTTGACGGAATAATCGCATGCGCCGCGCCCTTGTCATATCCATCCCTTATCTTTGGCTGATTGCCCTGTTTTTGATCCCTTTCGGGATCGTTCTGAAAATTTCACTGTCCGACCCACAGGTATCCATTCCTCCTTACACGCCGCATTTTGATTTAAGTGCAGGATGGGCAGGTATCAAAGATTTCTTTTCCAAACTCGATTTTGAAAATTTCATCTGGCTTACCGAGGATGATCTTTATTGGAAAGCTTATCTTTCCAGCCTGCGGATTGCCTTTATTTCCACTATTTTGACGCTGATGGTCGGTTTTCCTATCGCGTACAGCATGGCACAAGCCCCGACAGAATGGCAACCAACCCTAATGATGCTGATCATTCTGCCATTTTGGACCAGTTTCCTGATTCGCGTTTATGCATGGATGGGGATCCTTTCAAGCGAAGGATTCCTGAACCAGTTTCTTATGTGGACGGGACTTATAAGCGCGCCTTTGCAAATCATCAATACCGACTGGGCCGTTTTTATTGCCATCGTCTATACCTATCTGCCTTTCATGGTATTGCCGATTTACGCAACACTTGAAAAGCTTGATCCATCCTACACAGAAGCCGCACTGGATTTGGGTTGCACACGTTCACAAGCATTCTGGTCGGTTACAATCCCTCTATCCAAATCAGGCGTTATTGCGGGCTGTTTTCTGGTCTTCATCCCTGTCGTCGGCGAGTTTGTTATCCCGTCATTGCTGGGTGGTTCTAAAACACTGATGATCGGTAAAGTCCTCTGGGATGAATTCTTCTCAAACCGCGACTGGCCCGTGGCATCCGCTGTGGCCGTGGTTCTATTACTGATCCTAATCATTCCGATCGTTTTGTTCCAAAAACAACAGGAACGCGCACAGGAGGCAGACACATGAAACGTTTCACCCTCTTTAACGCCACTTCCCTGACCCTTGGTTTTGCATTCCTATACGTGCCTATCCTGATCCTGATTGTCTACAGCTTCAATTCCTCACGTCTTGTGACGGTTTGGGCGGGGTTTTCCACCAAATGGTATGGCACATTGTTCAACAACGAACAGTTTCTGGATGCCGCACTAGTCACACTGAAAGTCGGGCTGGCATCATCCTGCATCGCCACCGTGCTTGGCACCATCGCAGCACTTGTCATGGTGCGCGGCGGTAAATTCAAAGGCCGTACGTTGTTCAGCGGCATGATTTACGCACCCCTCGTGATGCCCGAAGTGATCACCGGCTTATCGCTGCTTCTTTTGTTCATCGCCATTGGCATTGATCGCGGAGTTCTGACCATCGTTCTTGCCCACGCCACATTTTCCATGTGCTATGTTTCTGTCGTCGTGTCATCGCGCCTTGTCTCTTTTGACGAAAGCCTGGAAGAGGCCGCGTTGGATCTGGGCTGCACCCCGTTTGACGCATTCAAATCCGTAACCCTACCGATTATTGCACCCGCCGTCATTTCAGGTTGGCTTTTGGCATTTACCCTGTCGCTTGACGATCTGGTCATCGCCAGCTTTACCACAGGGCCGTCCGCCACAACCTTGCCGATTAAAATCTACAGTGCCGTACGCCTTGGCGTCAGTCCGGAAATTAATGCACTGTCCACCTTGTTGATCGGTGCTGTAACCATCGGCGTCGTCGCGGCCTCTTTAGCGACCAAACGCGCGGCCGTGCATCGTAAACGACAAGAGGAAATGGCACGGCAGGCAGAAGGTTAGAGCCCCAATATTTCGTCCAACTGACGGGCAAACCAACCGACAGGAATAAAGTGGCCGCGCGCATGAACATCAATGCGCACTGTGCCGCCATCCTCACACTCTTCCCAATTTGTGCGTACAAACGTATCTTTGGGTGCAACAGACCATCGGCCAGAGCGAACCCCGACACCGCATTCCTTAGCATCGCGCCATAGCTTTACAGGATAAGTTGTGTCACCGTTCGGCCCAAAAGGGAAATCCATCACGGTATCCGTTGTACCATGTACATGGCGTACCTCTTTTGGAATACTTGTGCAGGTTTCAGACTGCCGAAGCGTACCTGACACGGACAACAACGCCGCAACCGAATGCTTCGTTTCACACGCAAAACGCCACGCCATAGCGGAACCATAGGAATACCCGGAAATGAATATTTTACTACGATCAATCGGATAATGTTTCGCGGCATCTTCGATAACAGCATCTGCAAACGTCGTGTCATCACTATTTGGTGACCAATAATCCCATGACTTCCCCAACCCGTTTGGGGCCAACAGCAAAACCCCACGCTTACGTGTCGCCCCCGAAATACGGCTGTGCTTCACGATCAAAGTCCCTTGCCGTGCCCAGCCATGGAAATGCAACATCACAGGTAACGGTGTAACCCCATCCCATCCATCGGGGGCTTTCACATGATAAGAACGACCATCAAGCTGGCACGGGACTTGTTCACTGCATGTCTGTGCAACCGAAAAGCCGGAAGCAAAAATCAGGGACAAAAGAATTAGTATAAGGCGCATTATAATGTGGTTCCGTTTTGTTGGCGCAGGTTACCCAAAATATTTCACATATAGGAATCACAAAGCTGTCAGTAAATTGGTGCTAGCCTATTTAGATAGCACCCGACGATAAAGATGCCACGTGGCATGCCCTAAAACCGGCATAACGATAAGCAATCCCAAAAACCCCAATACCATCCCCCAAAACAATAATGTTGCAATGATAAACGCCCAGGCCAGCATCGGCGTAAAGCTTTGCATCACCGCTTGCGCGCTTACAATCATCGCCGTGACAAAATCAATCTCGCGGTCCAGCAATAACGGCAGGCTGATCGTGGTCACAACGTACACCACAAAAGCAAAAACCGCCCCAAGCCCCATTTCCAATGCCAGCAATATCAAACCCTGCTTGGTGACGAACAGATCCAAAATATCCGGCGCATGTGCCATTGCGGAAAGTCCCATCACCAGTGCAAAAATTGTGTGCGCAATAAAAACCCAAAACATGAACCAAAACATGATCAGCGCACCAACCCATGGAACTTGTCTGTTACGTTCCGCAAAAACCACCCCCAGAACACTGCCCCAACGGGGTTTTTCGTTCTGTTCCATCTGGCGCGAAACTTCATAAAGCCCCACAGCGGCAAAAGGTGCTATCAAAGGGAAACCAACGACAAAGGGAATACCCCACCATGTCTGCCCCGCTTCGTTGTAAATCAGGTACATCACCCACCCGCCTATGACATAGACCGCACTAAAGAAGATACCAAATAGCGGTGCTGCCCAAAAGTCAGACCAACCGGCGCGCAAAGCCGCGAAAATGTCACCAAATCCCACATCATGAATTTCCGGGATTGGGGATGCCTTGGGTTGGGTCGCTTGATCTGCCATTTTCGCTCCTGAACAATATAACACCCACAAAGAGGCACCGATTGCAAAACTATTCCACAGAAACTCGATTTTGCGAAGGAAAATTTTACGGGTTAGTTTTGATCGGTGGAAGTTACAGTTTCTTGGTCGTAAAACTGGCTTTCAATATATGAAAATGGTGATCCCATCAGAATTAAACAGTTCTGATGAAAACAATAACATAGCTTGTCGAACCGCCCAATCGGGTGCCTTTGATAATGTTAATGAATATAGCAGTGTGACGAACCGTCTAGGCAGTACCACACAAAAACAAGACGCCGCGTCTGTTGAAGCAGAACACGGCGTATTTAAAGATAATCTGTACCCAAATACTACCACAGAACGGCTTGAAGCTGCAAGTACTTTGGCTCATGCAATTGCTGAATGCGATCCAAGGGACGCGGTGGTTATCATGTCAGCCGCATTGAGCGACTTATCAACCGGTGGGCCGCTTCCAGTTTTCGAGAACGCACAATCTGATGCTGACTTTTGGGCAGATTTGGCCGCACCTTTTGAAATTGAAGCATATTTCAACGCAACAATTGAACGGCTCAATAACCTTGAGCATGGCATCAATTCACGAAAACGCATTTTTTTGAAATTGTGGGAAACCTTTTCAGAAACTGACCGCATGGCATTTATCGAAAAAGTCGATCCGCACGGCAAATTTGTTCGGAGGATCAACTAAATGGATGGTGATTTTAAAAATGTTACCCCATTGGACGCGAGTAAAGCATCACGCGCCATGCAGCTGCGAGCAGCTTTAACGGGGCTGGACGATATTAAGCCCAATTTGACGTGTAACTATCTAGTCAAAGGCTGGCTAGATCATGGCGCGTTTTCAGTGGTCTTTGGCGAAAGCAATGTGGGGAAGTCATTCCTTGCTCTAGATATGGGGTTACACGTGGCCGCTGGCTTGCCGTGGCATGGATCACGGATCAAAAGCGGTACGGTTGTCTATATCGCCTCAGAGGGCGGCACAGGCTTTCTTAACCGTGTCGCAGCCATACAAAAAGAACGCCCTGATCTAACAAATGCAGCAAATGGTAAGTTCTTCATACTGCCTATTACGGTTGATCTGTGCGCTTCAAATGACGGTCCCGAGATTATGGCATTGATAAAGGAATTAACTGGCAGCCCTGCGCTTGTTATTGTCGATACGCTTGCCAGATCAATGGGTGCAGGTGACGAAAACACTTCCTCTGATATGGGGTCATTCATAGGAAACATAGACGCCATACGCGACCGTACAGGGGCGCATGTAATGGCTATCCACCACACTGGCAAAGACGTGTCACGGGGCGCACGTGGTCACTCATCCTTACGGGGTGCTGTTGATACCGAAATAACGCTTACAAAAGAAGATGGCGTTATTCAGGCAGAGGCCGTCAAGCAACGCGATATGCATACAGGTTCTGTCTTTAGTTACCAACTAATACAGGTCGAATTGGGCCACGATCAAGATGGTGATGCAGTCACAACTTGCGTGGTTGAACAGTGCGATGCACCTAAGAAAACAATCAAATTAACAGGCCAAGCCAACACCGCAATGCAAGCATTTAGTGATGCTCTTTTAAAGCATGGAGTGGTCAAAACTGGCGACCTTTTCCCCAACAATCGCCAATGTGTAGAGGTAACGGTATGGCGTGAGTATTGTGACCGCCACGAGTTAACGTCTGGTGAGAGCGATAGTGCAAGGCGTGTTGCGTTCCATAAAGCAAAGAAATCCCTTCAAAATAAGGGTGTTGTCTGCATTGTAGACGGCTTTGTATGGAGGTGCGATGATGAGTAAATCAAGCACCGTTACCTCCGTTAACTGCCGTTACCTCATCGATTTGTTAACGCACCGTTACCGCCGTTACCAAGCGTTACCCCCCTTTAGGGGGTGGGTAACGTTGGTAACGCTACGGATAACAAACATGGTCCCAATGCCCCTGATTGTTTTGGTGGGGGGGGGCGTG
>JAJFHZ010000018.1 GCA_021775355.1 Amylibacter sp.
GGTCGGATCTTCCGGGTCGCTGACGCACTTGAGGTAGGTATTGTCGGCGTAAACACCGGTCTCATTTCAACCGAAGTCGCGCCCTTTGGTGGGGTCAAGGAATCCGGGATCGGCCGTGAGGGTTCAAAATACGGCATCGATGACTGGACAGAGCTTAAATACATCTGCCTTGCAGGTTTGGGGGCAGCAGCATGATAGTTGAAGAACGTATCTACACGTTGCACATTGGCAAGGTTCCTGAATACCTTAAGCTGTACGAAGCTGATGGATTAGCCGTACAAACACGCATTTTGGGCAATCTTCTTGGGTATTATCAAGTTGAGTTTGGGCCGCAGAACCAGATCGTGCACCTTTGGTCGTACTCTGACCTTGCAGACCGAACTGCCCGCCGCAAAGCGCTCGTGGGTGATCCCGACTGGCAGGTTTACGTCAAAAAAATCCGCCCGCTTGTGCGCTATCAGGAAAACAAATTGCTGATACCCGCCCCGTTTATGCAGCCAAAATCTTAGAGTTTTAAGGAGAGTTATTCATGGAACTTCATTTGTATGAAGACATTATTGCAGCAGGGCAGAAAGTTACGCTTTCAGATACCATAGCGCGCGCAATTTATGTGACTGCCGGTAAAATTTCAACCGAAGGTCAGGACATTGCTTGTGACGATGGGCTTGTCGCAGATGGGCCAGTAACGCTTGTTACAGGATCTGAAGGCGCATCATTGTGGCGCTGGGATTTGTCTGATGCAGATCAAGAGGCGCCCACACACAGGGTCGCTCACAAGTTGTCAGGTTCTGTGACAACAGCTTTGGCAAATTCTGACAGCTTTCTTCGGCTCGACAGTGTGGCGTTCCCACCTGCAGGGACAGCCATGCTACATACGCATCAGGGCCCTGGTATTCGCTGCCTACGTGAAGGCTTGGTTCGGATTGATACAGAAGGCACATCAACCTCGTATGGCCCTGGCGGTCCGTGGTTTGAAGGTGGGCCTGAGCCGGTTTTCCTACAAGCCGTTGAGGGCATTCCAAGTCGGTTCATTCGTGCGATGGTGTTGCCGAAAACGCTGCTTGGAAAATCATCCATCCACTATGTGAACGAAGAAGATCGCTCAAAACCCAAGTCACAATCTTATCGGAACTTTGGTGAGATTGGGCTGGCACTGTGAACATCTCGCATCAAGATAATGCTCTGACGGGAGCGCAGAGTTTGGTTGAATGTCTGCGCCAGCAGGACGTGAAACACACGTTTCTTGTTCCGGGCGAAAGCTATCTGGCGGTTCTAGACGCCCTAACAGACGCACCAGAAATTGAACTTACGGTCTGTCGTCAGGAAGGCGGCGCGGCGATGATGGCTGCGGCCTCCGGCAAGCTAACTGGGCGACCTGGCATTTGTATGGTGACGCGTGGGCCGGGGGCGACAAATGCGTCAGCCGGTTTGCATATCGCACGCCAGGATGCGATCCCGATGATCCTGTTTGTTGGTCAAGTGGCCCGCGACATGCGCGAGCGCGAAGCGTTTCAGGAAATCGACTATCGCCGGATGTTTGGTCAGGTCGCCAAGTGGGTGGCCGAAGTTGATAGCCCGGACCGTATGGCCGAAATGGTGTCACGCGCCTTTCATGTGGCAATGTCGGGGCGTCCCGGCCCCGTGGTTCTGGCTCTGCCCGAAGATATGCTGACTGAACTCGCCACAATGCCAGTGCCGGATTTGGGGCCTGCTAACCCACCGCGCGCATCGATAACTGCGCAGGACGCCGACCAACTTTTGAATACGCTTGCGACAGCAACCGCGCCGCTTATCATTGTCGGTGGTGGTGTATGGTCTGACAAGGCACGCCTTGATCTGCAAGCGTTCGCTGAAAAATGGGCTGTGCCCGTTGCGGCGTCGTTTAGGTGTCAGGATTATTTCGACAATGAGCACCCTTGTTATGCCGGGGATGCAGGCATCGGCATTAACCCAAAACTGGCCGCTCGGATCAGAAGTGCGGATGTCTTGATATTATTAGGTACACGGTTCAGCGAAATGGAATCCAGTGGATATTCGTTGGTGGGCATTCCCAAGTGCGCACAGCACCTTATCCATGTGTACCCTGAACCAGATGAGATTGGCCGCGTCTACAAACCACAGCTTGGTATTTCTGCGCCTCCCGATGAGGTCATTGCATCACTGTTACGTTGTGAAGGTCCAGATTTTGATCTGTCGAAACGACAAGCGACAAATGCTGAATGCAACGCAGAATACCGTGCTTGGTCGACGCTGCCCGAAGCGCGTGGTGACCTTGCCATGGCAGAGGTCATGAACCATATCGAAAGTTCTCTTGCGACCGATGCAATCGTGACAAATGGGGCCGGAAACTACACCGTTTGGGTTCATAGATTTCACAGACATCGCCGTTATGTCACGCAACTTGCGCCGATCTCGGGGTCGATGGGATATGGGCTACCTGCTGCTGTGGCGGCGGCGCGTGTGATGCCTGATCGGCAAGTGGTCTGTTTTGCTGGTGACGGGTGTTTTTTAATGCACGGTCAAGAACTTGCGACTGCGGTTCAGTACACTGCAAATCTGACAGTGATTGTGGTCAACAATGGGATGTATGGCACAATCCGCATGCATCAGGAACGGAATTATCCGGGCCGGGTAAGCGCGACTGATCTAATCAATCCTGATTTCGCCGCACTTGCGCAATCCTATGGTTGCCACGGTGAAACGGTTACCATGACTGATCAATTTGCAGGTGCGTGGGAGCGTGCTTGCGAACATGAGGGGCCAAGTTTGATCGAGCTGCAGGTTGATCCTGAGTTGATCACACCAACGCAAACGATAAATGACATCAGGCAAGTTGCGCGATCAAAATAGGCGCAGGTGCAAGAAACTCGGGAGGAAAAGACAATGGACCAACAAGAAGTTGTAATCGTAACTGGTGGATCAATGGGCATAGGTCTCGCTATTGCTGAACGATTTGCTAAAGACGGCGCTGCAGTCGTAATAGCGGACGTGGCTGGGGCCGCGGAAACGGCTGCTGAAATGACAGCGATTGGCGCCAAGGCTATTGGCGTGACGTGTGACATCTCAGACTCTGCCTCATGTGAAGCCATGGCTGCGGCGGCAGTGGGTGCATTTGGCCGTATTGATAAACTGGTTAACAATGCAGGCTTATATTCTACGCTGAAGCTCACCGAGTTTTCCAAAATAACGCCTGAAGAATGGCAGAAAGTTCTGAACGTCAATGTCATGGGGCAGGCTTTGGTGACGGCCGCCGTTTTACCAACGATGCAGGCGCAAGGTGCGGGTGCGATTGTGAACATGTCGTCGGGGACGCCATTCAAAGGCGTTCCGTATCTGCTGCATTACGTTGCCAGCAAAGGCGCCATCAATGCGATGACGAAAGCACTGGCAAAAGAACTGGGTGAATTTGGCATTCGAGTTAACGGTGTTGCACCAGGCTTCACGTTGTCAGATGGGGTCAAAGCAAACCCGCATCAAGTCGAAAAACTGCAAGAAATATCCGTCAAATCGCGTGTTATCGCCCGCGACCAACTGCCCGAAGATGTTGTTGGTGCGGTGGTGTTTCTTGCCTCAGACGAAGCTGCTTTCATGACAGGTCAGACGCTTGTTGTCGATGGCGGTGCTTACTTTCACTAATACTATTAATCAAACAAACAGGAGGATACAAAATGAAAAGACGTACTTTTTTGAAAACAACAACACTGGGTGCGGCCGCTCTGGCAACACCGGGATTGGTTCGGGCCGCGTCTGCTAAAACGATTCGGGTCGGGACTATTACACCGGGGAGCCATTTCTGGACACAGACGATGGATCGGGTTGGTGCTTCACTTGCTGAAAAGAGCGGTGGAATGTTTGAAACCCAAGTGTTTCCATCAGGACAGCTTGGCAACGAAGCGACAATGATCCAACAGATTCAGGCCGGTGGCCTTGAAATGGGCTTTTTGACGGTTGCCGAGTTTTCAAACCGAATTGATGACATGAGTGCGCTGTTTGCACCTTACCTTGTACCAGACGTCGCGCATGCTTCTAAACTTCTGACGGGCGAAACCGCAACTGGAATGCTTGATCAATTTTCGACATTAGGCATGAAAGGACTTGGTTTTGGACTGGGGGGCATGCGCCATCTTATCTCACGTGATGACGCACAAACATCGGCAGACCTTAGCGGTCGCAAATACAGGATTACACCATTTGCAGCCCTGCGTGATTTTTACGAACTGATGGGCGTCGCACCAACCCCGGTGCCTTTGCCCGGATTGTTTGACGCTTTGGCAAATGGCCAGGTTGACGGCGCTGACATCGATCTCGAACTCGCCTGGAAATTGAAGCTGTTTGATCAAGCTCCAAATTTGAAGACAACCAGCCAGATGATGTTCCCTGTGGTTGCCGTTGTTTCGGGTAAATACTGGGCCGCTCTGAGCGATGCTGAAAAGCAAATGCTCTCGGAAACCGTATCCGAACAAATTGACTGGCTCTTTAGTCAGTACATTGAGTTTGAACCCAAGTGGCTCGATGATTTAAAAGGGACGGGAATGAACGTCACAACGGCAGAACCCGAATTCTTTGGGGATACCCTAAGTAAATGGGCCGGTATCTGGGAGCCAAAAGCACCTTCCATCATTGGTCTGCGCAACGAAGCCGCAGCTTTGATGTAAGGTTTGAGAATCGCCTGTTTTCAGGAGCAGGCGATTCAACCGTGTTACTGGAGGCAACAATCATGAACTACATCGTCAAATTATCGGCCCGCATTACCAAAGTAGAGGTCGCCGCATTGAAGGTGTTGGTGGCCTCCGTACTGGTGTTGATGGTTATCAATGTCGCGAGCCGTGCATTGAATTCGTCTTTGTATTGGGCGGACGAGCTTGCGATCAATTTGATGGTGGTATTCGCCTTTGTTGGATCCAGCCTGATGTTTGCGCAAAGACGAAATTTTGCAGTTACGCTCGTGTCGGATGCTGTTTCCGATAAGAACCGCCGCCGAATGTCGATTTTCGTACAATGCGTGAACGTGCTTTTTGCGCTCTTTCTGGCCTATGCAACCTGGCTTTGGTTTGACCCGCTAACCTTGGCAAGAAACGGTTTTCAATTGCAGGGCTTTTTTGAAG
>JAJFHZ010000019.1 GCA_021775355.1 Amylibacter sp.
GAAGGTGCGCTCGACTTGCATGTGTTAGGCCTGCCGCCAGCGTTCGTTCTGAGCCAGGATCAAACTCTCAAGTTGAAATGATGTTACCATCATATCCTTGACGTTCGAACCTCTGCACATCAAATCCAACCTTCAGGCGAAAGTTGAATTCTGATTACCTGTCTTACTGAAACAGGCAACCGTCAATTTTAGTTTTCTGTGTCTAGGTTTACCAAAGTAAACAAAGAACCACATCAAACGTGAAGCTGACATTTCATCATCGGCCGAAGCCTAGAAACGTGATATGCAAACGTTCGTCCGTCGAAACGAAACCAAACCGCCCACATATCTCTTCAGATACTATCAATTTCAAAGAGCCAGAGACAAAAAACTTTGGTAGCGCCCTGGTTTCCCTTGGCGCGCCCGCCGCTCGTTTATCTCTATGTCACCGTCATCGTCGCTGTCAGCGTAGTGTGTGTTGACGTCGTCGCTTCCGGTAAGGGGGTGTTTAGTGTTAGTGCATCACCACCGCAAGTGCTTTTTTTAAAAACATACACTTTTTTTGCAGATAAATGAAATTTTCTTATTTTTAAGGCCATTCTCTCTGAAACCCACTGTTTTTACACGAAAATTGTGGATAACTTTCCATGTCATATCCAGCAAATCAGGCAAATACAGGCCAAAAATAATCAAAAAACGTGAATCACTGCGATTCCTCTGACCGATTCATCGCATTGTTCAGTCGATTCAGCCCTTCACCTGCCACGAAAAAGCAAATCTTCCCTTATTTGCCCGAACGACTCGGTATCCAAGCAGGGCAAGAACCCCCAAAACATACAGAATCGGCTCTTGTTCCCATGTTTTGCGCAACAACACGTAATGAACCGCACCACCGATGGCTGCAAAATATGCAAGACGGTGCAATTTCTTCCATGAAGCCGCGCCAAGCCGTTTAATGGATCGATTATTTGAAGTGATTGCCAAAGGTACCAATGCCAGAAACGACAACACGCCAATAATAATATAGGGCCGCTTAGTAATATCCTTGATGATAGCCGCCCACCCCCACTGCTGGTCCAACCACAAATAAACCGTGAAATGCGTCAGCACGTAGAAAAATGCCATTAACCCGATCGCACGGCGAAATTTGATCAGGTTGATGTTCAGCAGATTGCGCAAAGGTGTGATCAAAAGGGCCGCCACCATAAGCTGAAGCGCATAAAGCCCCAACTGAAATTCCAGAGCCTTCAGCGGGTCGGCCCCAAGCTGATTGCTCACAGCCTGATAAAACACCCAAATTCCGGGCACCACCAATACTATATATAATAGCCACGCTGGAATGCGCCGTGTTACCGCATTTATCGCCTGTGTTATTGCCACTTTGGTTTCCAACCCGTCTGAATAAAGTAAATGGAACCCATCTTTCCATATGGGTTAAATTCCCCAGCACAGAGCGCACTTATATATAAAGTGTACAAAGCCACCAGAACTTAGAAATTCTTACGCAAATCCATCCCCGCATACAGTCCGGCCACATCTTCTTCATAACCATTGAACTTCAATGTCGGAATACGGCCGGCAAACAGCCCCGCACCGATGGGCCGTTCACTGGCCTGCGACCAGCGCGGATGATCCACCTCTGGGTTCACATTTGAATAAAACCCGTATTCCCTGTCGGCGATCCGGTTCCAGGTGGTTGGCGGTTCTTTATCCGTCAATGTAATCTTCACAATCGACTTGATAGACTTGAACCCGTATTTCCACGGCACAACCAATCGTAACGGCGCACCGTTTTGGTTCGGCAGTTCTTCACCGTACATACCCGTCGCCATCAATGTCAGCGGGTGCATTGCCTCATCCAGACGCAACCCTTCAACATAGGGCCAAGGGAATCTACTGTTCCAGCCAATGCCCGGCATTTCGTCAGGACGGTGCAATGTTTCAAACGCCACGAATTTTGCATCACCCATCGGATCAGCCTTTGCAATCAGATCAGACAACTGAAACCCGATCCACGGAACGACCATTGACCATGCTTCCACACACCGGAACCGGTAAATACGTTCTTCCATGGTCACATCCTTTAGAATGTCTTCCAAAGCAAAGTTACCCGGGTTATTCACCAACCCACCAATTTCAACACTCCACGGATCTGTGGTTAAAACGTCTGCATATTTGGCCGGGTCACCTTTACCTGTTCCATATTCATAATAGTTGTTATAAGTCGTCGCAGCTTCTTGCGGGGTTGTCTGGGCATCCACCTTATACTCGCTTTTTGTGAATTCCAAAGTCTTTGCACTTGCATGACCCGCAAATACCGGCGCAAGCCCCAAACCTGCAACCCCTGCCATTAACTGGCGACGATTCAGAAAATCGGCTTTCGGTGTCACTTGTGAATAGGTCAGTTTGTGCATGTAGTATCTCCTTTTGGCAGACCATGACCCAGCCAAAGACCGTTTCAAAGACAAAACATTCAATATCACAGATATGTTGGAAATATTACAGGCAACTCAACTTATAAATGCTGCTTCCATTTCACGGCGCAACCGCACCGTCGGGTCATCTGCATCAACCGCCACATCATCCCAACACAAAACCGCATTCTTTGCCACAGGCCGCACTATACGCACACCGCCTGCCAAACCAATCGGCAGCGCGCCCAGTTTTACACTATCAACAGCAGGCATCAATTTACCCCAAACAGTAAAGCCACCTTCACCGTCCAGCATATCGTCCACTGCTAAATCGCGTTTAGCGCAAGCCACGGCATCGCCGTTAAAGCTCCGCGACTGTCCTGTCGGCTCACCGCGCAAGGCTGCCGATAAAACCGAGATCCCCAGTTCCAGCCCGATCAGATGAAACGGTTTATACATCACCGCATACTGCCCGGTTTTATCCGTTGGTAATCCGTATTGTGAGAAACAGGCGGACGCGTAATCATTCGGGGCTTTGATCACTACATATACGCCCCAACGCAGATCACGCGGAACTTCGCTTCCGTCACGGTTCAATGATGATACCACCTCGACCATACCTTTTTGGTCCAACATGCCACCATTTGCACGTGGGATCAGGGTGTTTTGCAAATCATCCGTACTGCAAGGCGGAAACGCCAATCCGTTACGCGGGGCAGCCAAATCACAGGCATTGGCAATCGCGGCCATCTCAATCGCCGATTTCGTACCATCCAGAAAAGAGTTGAACATCTGGCTGTTCATCCCCGCTGCCGCGGCTTCATCCGCACTTAATCCATAATGCTGCCAGACATCGTCAGGTGTTACCGCATGATACTCGGGCAGGTACTTCGTTCCCTTACCTGCCGCTATCACTTCAAAGCCAGCCGCCCGCGCCCAATCAACCAGCTCACTGGTCAATGCAGGTTGATCGCCATAAGCCATCGAATAAACCAAACCCGCTTTGCGAAACTTTGCGGCCAGCAACGGGCCCGCCAAAACATCAGCTTCAACATTGACCATTATGATGTGCTTACCCTCGGTCAAAGCCAGTCCTGCGTGTTTCAGCCCCGCCGCAGGATGGCCCGTCGCCTCAATCACCACATCAACATTCACGTCAGCAATCAGACTTGCCGCATCATCACAAAACAGCGTTGCACTGATCCGTTCTGCGGACCAACCGACAGCCTTGCACGCAGCACGCGCACGCGGCACATCAAGATCGGCAATCACAGAAACATTCATCCCCGGCGTTGTCGGCACTTGCGACAAAAACATCGATCCAAATTTGCCCGCACCGATCAATCCAACCCGAACCGGATTTCCTGATGCCGCGCATGATTGTAAAAGAGAATATAAGTTCATCCTTAATACCCCTATTCCGTTTCAGGTTAGTCTATTATTTTGGCTGGCCCCGTATCTCTGGACGGGGTGCAAGTATATTTAACGGAATTGATACACCGCTGGATTTCACGATGCGCACATGTCGTCGTGCAATCTCGCGCGGTTCGGTCACACCAACCGAATGCGCAATAATCTCGACTTCATGGATAAGGTTCTTGGCATAGTTTGCCACCTTCACACTTTTGGCTTTCGGCACCAATCCTTGTTGCAAACGTTTATCATGCGTCGTCACACCCGTAGGGCACGTGTTCTTATTGCACTTCAAGGCCTGAATGCACCCCAGCGAAAACATGAAACCGCGCGCACAGGTTACAAAGTCGGCACCTGCCGCAAGCGCCCAAGCAACGTCGGACGGCGTTATAAGTTTCCCCGAAGCTACCAGACGAATACGCCCGCGAAGCCCCCGTTCATATATTAAGTCAGACACAATCGGCAACGACTCGCGCAATGGCAAGCCGACAATATCCATCAATGGCATGGGTGCTGCACCCGTTCCACCGTCACCGCCATCAAGCGTTATAAAATCAGGTGCACAATCTATGCCGCGTGCCACTACAAGATCCAAAAAACCCGCCATTGCATTAAAATCACCCATGACTGTTTTAAACCCGACAGGCTTACCCGTAACTTCACGAATATGGGCAATCATATCCAATAATTCTTTGGCATTCCCGATATCCGTATGGCGATTGGGTGAGATGCTGTCTTCACCCGTTTTAATCCCGCGAATCTTGGCGATTTCTTTTGTGACTTTCGCCCCCGGTAGTATCCCGCCCTTACCGGGCTTGGCCCCTTGCGCCATTTTCAGTTCAAACATTTTAACCTGTGGATGGCTGGCCGCTTCTTTCAGCTTTTCGTCTGATAAATTGCCCTCTAAATCACGGACCCCGTATTTTGCTGTGCCGATTTGAAATACAATGTCGCAATTCCCTTCCAGATGATATTGCGACATACCCCCTTCGCCCGTGTTCATCCATACTCCGGCCATCCCTGCACCGCGACTAAGCGCGCGCACCGCAGGTTTTGACAAAGCACCATAGCTCATACCTGAAATATTAAAGAAGGACGGCGCATCATAAGGGTGCCTGCAATAAGGGCCTATCAGCAAGGGCTGGGTCTTCGTGGCCTGCTCATCCAGCGGGGGAAATGCCGCATTCACGAAAATCGGCGTGCCGGAAAAATTCAGGTTCCGCGTAGAGCCAAAAGCAATCGTGTTGTTCTTGCCATTACCGGCACGTGCAACCCAATCGCGTTGCGCACGGTTAAAAGGCATCTCTTCACGATCCATCGCAAAGAAATACTGACGGAAAAACTCGCCCAATTCAGTGAATAATTTGCGAAACCGCCCGATCACGGGGTAATTGCGCCGCACAGCATCCTCTGTCTGGTTTTTGTCAATCAGGAACATAATAACTGCAGCAAATGCAATCAGCCCCAACGCAAGAACAAACAATGTTGTTAAAACCTGCAAAGTCTCTGCGACTACGTCCATAAAGAACATTCACAACCTCCCGTTTTTTACAACAAAGCCTAGACCCAATAAATCCAACCGCCAAGCATATATTGTATTTTTACCCTCTGTGCATAGAGAACATAAATGAAAACGGGACAAGGCTATGTGTTCGATTGGTGAATACATAATATTTCAAAAGGGCTTTACTCTCCTGCTACAGGAAGGATTATAATCACTGCCAAGGGTGATCAAAAGATCATCGGCACAATACTCTGATAGGAAAAAACATGCGCAATCTTATTGCTTTGATTATAGCACTCTTGCTTGGTGCAGTCTGGTTTTTTACCCAATCGAAAGATATGCCACCGGATCAGGTTGTAAAAAGTCAAACACCTTTCGTCCGCTTACCTGAATTCACCGCCGCTGCCAGAGCAGGGGAAACCTTTTTTAATGCCAAATGCGCTACATGCCACGGTGTAAACGGGACCGGCAGTGATAAAGGCCCACCGCTCATCCATAAAATTTACGAGCCAAACCACCACGGTGATGAAAGTTTTCAACATGCTGCCAAATCGGGCGTGCAATCACATCATTGGAACTTCGGCAACATGGCCCCTGTTGCCGGTATCACCCGCGCTGAAGTCGCAAAAATAGTCATCTATATACGCGAAATACAAGCCGCCAATGGAATATGATGTAATGCTGTCAGGCCCTAACCCGCCAAACCGAAGTCACGGGTGAAATACAAGTATAACAACACACCAACCACAGCAATTCCCGGCAAGCCTAAAAAACGACGGGCCAAATTCCAAACAATCGTTCGTAATATCCAGCCCATCGTTTACTCCGTTTAATGTACAGGTTCGTCAGCAGGCACTTCGGGTGTATTGCCAACGCCATTAATCACCAGACCATTATCGTCGGTTGTAACCTCAACCTTGGATCCGTCCATCACATCACCGTTCAGCAACAATTCAGCCAGCGGATCTTGTACCGCCTTTTGAATCACACGTTTCAATGGCCGCGCCCCATAAACAGGATCGTAACCTTGATCTGCCAACCAGGTTTGCGCCTTGTCGTTGATCACAAGCTCAATTTTGCGACCGGCCAAACGTTTGCCCAAAATCGCCAACTGAATATCAACAATCCCGTCCATATTTTCACGACTTAAGCGATCAAACAGAACAATCTCGTCCAAACGGTTCAAAAACTCGGGGCGGAAATGCGCTTTGACCGCTTCCATCACCTGCCCTTTGGCTTCATCCGTATCGGCCCCGTCAGGCAATTGGCTTAACACCTGCGCACCAAGATTGGACGTCAGGATAATCAGCGTCTGTTTAAAATCCACAGTGCGGCCTTGCCCATCGGTCAACTGACCGTCATCCAGAACTTGCAAC
This sequence comes from Amylibacter sp., assembly GCA_021775355.1. Taxonomy (GTDB): domain Bacteria; phylum Pseudomonadota; class Alphaproteobacteria; order Rhodobacterales; family Rhodobacteraceae; genus Amylibacter. Next base: position 6,687 of record JAJFHZ010000019.1, read on the forward strand.
AGCACGTTGAACACATCGGGATGCGCCTTTTCAACCTCGTCGAATAGGATCACCTGATAGGGGCGCCGTCTGACCGCTTCAGTCAAAACACCACCCTCGTCATATCCGACATAACCGGGGGGTGCCCCGATCAGGCGCGCAACCGAATGTTTCTCCATGAACTCGGACATATCCACCCGCACCATGGCTTGATCGTCGTCAAACAAAAATTCGGCCAGAGCTTTGGTCAGTTCGGTTTTCCCGACACCGGTTGGCCCAAGAAACATGAAACTGCCAAGCGGCCGTTTAGGATCATTCAGACCGGCCCGCGCACGGCGCACCGCATTGGATACCGCATGAACCGCATCATATTGTCCGATCACACGATTGCCGATGACATCTTCCATACGCAACAGCTTTTCACGCTCGCCTTCCAGCATGCGGTCAACGGGAATACCGGTCCAGCGTTCAACAACACTTGCGATATGTTCGGGGCGTACAGCCTCTTCCACCATCACTTCGTCGCCATGCTCTTCGGCCGCTTTCAACTTCTTCTCCAGATCAGGAATAACGCCATATTGCATCTCACCCATTTTAGCCAAGTCGCCGGCACGGCGTGCTGTTTCAAAATCAACCCGCGCATTATCCAGCTCTTCCTTGATATCCCGGGCCGAAGCCAGCTTGTCGCGCTCACCCTGCCATTGCGCTGTCATCTGGCTGGATTGTTCCTGCAAATTCGCCAAATCCTTTTCCAGCTTCGCCAAGCGATCCTTGGATGCAGTATCGGTTTCTTTTTTCAAAGCCTCCGCCTCAATCTGCTTTTGCAGCAGTTCGCGGTCAATCGCATCCAACTCTTCGGGCTTACTATCAGCCTCCATCCGCAAACGGCTGGCAGCCTCATCCATCAGATCAATCGCTTTGTCGGGCAAAAAACGATCCGTGATATAACGCTCGGACAATGTTGAAGCGGCCACCAAAGCACTGTCGGAAATCCGAATGCCGTGATGCAATTCGTACTTCTCTTTAATACCGCGTAGAATGCTGATGGTATCCTCCACAGTCGGCTCTTCGACCAACACAGGCTGAAACCGACGCGCCAATGCCGCGTCTTTTTCCACATGCTTGCGGTACTCGTCTAAAGTGGTCGCACCAACACAGTGCAATTCACCGCGCGCTAACGCAGGCTTCAACAAGTTGGACGCATCCATTGACCCTTCGCTGGCACCGGCACCCACAAGTGTATGCATTTCGTCGATAAACAAAATGATCTCACCGGCAGCTTCCGTCACCTCATTCAAAACCGCCTTCAAGCGCTCTTCGAATTCACCGCGATATTTCGCACCCGCAATCAACGCGCCCATATCCAGTGCCATCAATTGCTTGTTTTCCAGACTTTCAGGAACGTCACCGTTCACAATGCGCAAGGCAAGCCCTTCCGCAATCGCGGTTTTACCAACACCCGGTTCCCCGATCAGCACAGGGTTATTCTTGGTGCGGCGCGATAAAACCTGCATCGTGCGGCGAATTTCCTCATCCCGCCCGATAATCGGGTCGATTTTGCCGTCACGTGCCTTTTGCGTCAAATCCTGCGCATATTTTTTCAGCGCATCATAGCCCTCTTCGGCTGTTGCCGTATCGGCTGTGCGCCCCTTGCGCACATCATTGATCGCCCCGTTCAACCCTTGAGCTGTTACATTCGCGTCTTTCAATACTTTTTGCGCATCAGATTTAATGATACACAAAGCTGTCAAAATCCGTTCTACCGGCACAAAACTGTCGCCCGCTTTCTTGGCCAGTTTTTCCGCTTCGGCCAGAACTTTGCCGGTTTGACTGTCCAAATACACGCTACCGCCAGAGCCGCTGACTTTTGGCTGTTTTGACAATGCCAAATCAACGCCGTCCAGTGCCGCCTTGGCGTCACCGCCCGAAGCCCCAATCAGATTGGCCGCCAAACCTTGCTCATCATCCAAAAGCGCTTTCAGCAAATGTTCCGGTGTAAATCGTTGATGGCTTTCGCGCATCGCAATGGTCTGGGCTGCTTGAATAAAGCCCCGAGACCGTTCAGTGAACTTTTCAAAGTCCATGGTCTTCTCCTTTTATAAGCACCTGTCGATGAAATTCTGCGCCCTAATCTAGGCACGCAATGTGTCAGGCCTGTTCTTATTAAGATAGGAAGAAAGAACCGTTCCCGCAAGGGCTACCGCCAATCCTTTTGCGCATATTTATCATACGCTCGGTGCACGGGTTGTGTATGCATTGTGCACAGGCGTTTCACTTGACTTTCACCTATCCATCACACAAACCACGCGCAGCTATATAGGAGTATAGAAATGCCCGCTGATGACCGCCTGATTGTCGCCCTTGATGTCCCCAACCTGCTGGATGGCGGCAATATCGTCGACCGGCTTGGCGACAGCGTTTCTTTCTATAAAATCGGCCTTGGTATGCTCACGGGCGGCGGCCTTGCCCTTGCCAACGAACTTAAAAATCGCGGCAAACGCGTGTTTCTGGATATGAAGTTCTTCGACATCGGTGCCACAGTGGAAAAAGCCGTGGCGGGTATTGCCCAGTACGACCTTGATTTCCTGACCGTCCACGGTGACCCCCATGTAGTCCGCGCCGCCGTTGCAGGGCGCGGTGACAGTGCCACGCGCATTCTGGCTGTTACCATTCTGACATCCCTTGACCGCAGCGACCTTGATGCCTGCCTGATCAAAGACGGCGACATTAAAAGCCTTGTGGTGGAACGCGCCCGCAACGCCTTTATCGCAGGGGCAGACGGCGTGATCGCATCCCCGCAAGAAGCCGCAATGATCCGCGCCTTGCCGGAAGCAAAAGGCAAACTGATCGTCACCCCCGGCGTACGCCCCGCAGGTGCCGCATTGGGCGACCAAAAACGCGTGGCAACACCTGCGCAAGCTATCAAAGACGGCGCCAATCACATCGTCATGGGCCGCCCTATCTGGCAAGTGGACGATCCGCGCAAAGCCGCCCAAGCCGTGATCAACGAACTGGCAAACATCTAAGCTGCCGCGCGATCGCACATTGATTTGCGCGCAAGCTCAGACAGAATTGCAAACTTCCATCGCGCAAAACGCGCCTGCGCCTACCCGTCGAGCTTTACAAAACCGAAAACTGGCTTCGCACTGATCTTGGGTTGCCGCCGCCTGATGGCCTATCAGACATTGCACACGGCAACGGACGATGCCCGCTACAAAACCATCCCCGCATTGATCCGCAGCCCCAAAAACAAACAAGCCGCCCTTGCCGCGATGGTCGAAGAAAATGAAATCCGCCAGAGCTTGTCACCATGGGAACGCGCCCGCATCAATAACGCCGCACTATTCGCTCGGCGATCACCAGGTTCAAGGCGGATGCAAATGCGAAAATACTACCCCTGATCAAGTCGTTATCGACGTTGGAGATCATCATCCAAACGACAAAGAAATACACCTGTGTTCCTGTGCCAAGGCTCAGCGCCATGGCTCGGATCATCCAAGCTTGATGCGCAACGAAATCCTTCCTGCGTACGGCGGAAAATCCCAAAACAATCATGACAAGAAAGCTGGAAATGACGATCAGTCGCACGGCCTTTACTATTGATCCATTGTATATCGCCTGTGGGAAAAACAGGGCCAGCCACAAAGTGGATAATCCGAGCATGATCGCCGCAGCAAACAAAGTTCTGCCTGCCCAGCGGTGAAATAATGGATGACGCTTGCGAAGACGTGGCGAGAACTGAAACGCACCCAGCGTGCAGAACATCACTCCAGTCGTGATATGCACAATCAGAATATCCGTGCGCGATGACAAAATCCGTTCGATGTCGGGGAGTCCAATTGGCAGTCCCAGAATCTGTAGGCTTCGCGCGATGCCTGCCAGAATTGGCACGATTCCTAGAAGAATGATAAAGATTGGTGTGTAGGGAGCTAGCCTGTTTATGATATTCATGAATTCTCTAAATAGCATTACTTGAGTGGGGGATTAGTCTGGTGGCTCTGCGATTTTCAGAATGTCGGTCGTGACATCCATGACCAGCTTCAGCAGTGGACCTGTCCCCTACTGAAGCTTTGCCCTGTCCAGATTTACTTTGGTCTGGCAGCCTAGCGGCTGATAGCTTCAAATTTGTGTGGCTCTAAGATATCGGTTGAAGGTGATGCCCCAATACGTCCAGCACAGCGGATGGACGGCCCTTTTCGCCTGCATCACACATTAAACCTTGCGCGCCACTATATAGTGGGCGGGAGGGGGCCCCTTGGGGTGATTGCCGCTTTCGACAATTTCGAACCCTGCGGCGGCGACTGCTTTTTCCAGCTCTTTCACCGAAAAGCTGCGCACATAAGGAGCTTTGCCAATCAGTTGCATCACCGGAATGGCGATGCGGATCATCAATGATTTCAGTGCACCACTAATACCCGCACTACGTTGCCCAAGACACACGGTTTTCGAGATGAAGTACCCGCCTTTCGGCAGCAGTGCATTAATCTGCGCAAAACGCGTTTCCATATCGGGCACCAAATGAAACAAGCTGTAACCCATTACAACATCATATTGACCCTGCGTCGGCACAACTGCACCCACCTCGAACGTCAAGTTATTGACGCCCGCCTGCTCGGCTTTTTCGCGCGCAATGGCCAGCATACCCGGCGATATATCAATTGCCGTGATCTGCGCTACATTCGGGGCTAGCAGCAATGCTGTGGAACCGGTGCCGCAGCCAAGCTCAAGCACTCTATCCTTTGAGGTCAAATAACTGCGTGTCCGGCCAAGCGTGTATTCGTAAGCGGCCGGATCAGTGATGGGGGATTTGGCATATTTGGGTGCGACTTTATCCCAAAATGCAGCGTGCTGAGTCATGATCATCTCCTTTGATGCGGCAACTTATATCCATGCGTTCCCGTATGTAATTGACTAAATTCGCATATGATATATGAATTTTCGTATGGATAGCACTTTTGACTGGAACCGTATGCGGGCCTTTTTGGCGACCGCTGACGAAGGATCACTTTCGGCGGCGGCCCGATCGCTTAGGCTCACCCAACCCACGCTAAGTCGTCAGGTTGCCGCGCTTGAGGAAGAACTGGGGTTGATGCTGTTTGAACGTGTTGGTCGGGGATTGGTATTGACCGCCGCGGGCCGTGAGTTGCACAACCATGTTCGGGACATGGGGGCTGCCGCCGATAAGGTCGCATTGGCCGCCCTTGGCCAATCGCAAACGATTGAAGGCGAGGTTCGCATTACTGCAAACGACGTTCTGTCAGCGGTTTTTTTGCCGCGCGCGGTGGCCCGGATCAAGGCACTTGCCCCTAATCTGGTCATTGATGTTATTGCCGCCAATGACGTTCGTGATTTGATGCGCCGAGAGGCTGATATCGCCATTCGCCATGTGCGCCCCGAACACCCCGATTTGATCGCTCGTTTGATATGCGAAGCGAAGGGATATTTTTATGCTTCAAAAGATTATTTGGCCGCACGTGGGCATCCTCGATCGCTCAAGGACTTGGGGCAGCACGATTTCATTTCCATGGGCGATAACCCTCGCATGGTGGATTATCTACGCGAAATTGGCATTGATCTGGAAGAGCGGCAATTCCGGGTTGGGTCTGAAAACGGGTTGGTCGGATTGGCGTTGGCGCAGGCAGGTTTAGGAATCATCCCGATGGATGAAGCTGTCGCAAAACATAGCCCGGATATGGTGCAGATTTTGCCGCAGACATCAATCACCTTTCCTATTTGGCTTACGACCCACCGCGAAATTCACACCAGCCCCAAAATACGGCTGGTGTTCGATGTGTTGGCAGAGGTTTTGGCTCAACGTTGAGCGCTTGCATTATCAGATCTGATATACCATTTGCGCCGCATAAAAAGTTGCAAACTAGATATTTGGCTGTATACGACGAAGGCAGCTTAGAGCCAAAGTGACCAATGCTGCACCAAGTACATTGTTCCGGGTAAGCTTACGATATTTGCGGTAAACTGCGACCAACTCAAATTCGTCTGGCAGTACCCAGTGTCTGTTTATTTTTTATGAGCTTTACCGCCAGCCCTTTAACCGCCAGCGCTTGGCGCAGTAAAAACTATATTATCTGTAGCGGTTTGAGTCTTTTCTTGAAAGTTTAACACAGCGCCAGCCGCAATTAAACTTACAGCGGCGAGTAAAACCACATACTCGGTTGACACCGCACCGATGTTATCTTTTTTAAAGTCTGTAATCAATCTTACTAGATACTGTACCATTTTACACTTTCACTAAATATTAAGAATTTGCCCTCGCGAAAAACACGTCTTGGCTTTGGATGAAAACAATTGACGGGTATTTGGAGCAAGCTACGCTTTGCAGCTCCAATCGTTTAGAAACGCTTTTAAGTCCAGTTCTTCGACAAAAGAACAATAATCTTCCACTGACGTTCTAGGTGTCGATTGTTGCGAACTCTTGGAGCATTCTACCTTAGCAATCGCATTAAGAACATCATCGATATAGATGACGTTATCTATAGTGTTCAATTGCTCTGGGCGGTCTTGGGATTGATGTCCCGCATTTTTTGCCTTTTGGATATTCTCCATCATTTTACTCCAACTACTAACTACTCGTGTATAACTTACTAATTGTTCTACGCTTACAACTTGTTACAAACCGACAAACAGCTGCCGATCCTTGCTGAAGGGCCTTCATGTGAAAGCCCTTTCTTAAACAGCACTAATTTTATACACTATACTCGTTAAAACTGGTTCAACTCGTTACACATTACATTGCCGCTTTGGCCTCTTATTTAAACCGATTAACTTTGGCCTAAGTATGTTTTTATAGGGTTTTGCAGCTATCCTTAAGTACAGGTTTTGGAAATTAATTGGAAAATCCTTATGAAATTTGTCTAAGTTCCAACATATTTCGCCAAATAGTAGAAGCGACCGGAATCATATAAATTCAAACAACAAGCTTGCTTAGGTCAAGGCGCGGTCGAAGTTATTACAAACATCAAAAATCACACCACCCCCTCGAATGCACATGACACTTTTTGTAATTACCACCGGGGTGTAACACCGAACAACAGCGTCTTCGTGGATAACTAATAGGCTTCGATAAACATACAAGCGAGAAGTCCGCTTTGTCCGCTGAGCGGCCCTTGATGCCCAACGCAACAAACGCCCACCCACACCCAAATAAACATCCGACATGACAGAATAAATAATAACCTCCTTTCGAAATCAATATCTACTGTCAAAATTTTAATATATCATTAAAATTCAACATCTTAACCCCCTGTCCTATCCGGGACATTTCATGATAGACTATGCCGATGTCCACTCCAGCCATGTGCCGCGATTGTTTTGCCCTTTTTGAAGCAGCTCCCCGCTGCCCCGATTGTCGTAGCCCGCGCATTCTTGCCCACAATGAGCTCACCACCCTTTCCATCGCCCATATGGATTGCGACGCCTTTTATGCCTCCGTTGAAAAACGCGATGACCCAAGCTTGCGCGACAAGCCCGTCATCATCGGCGGCGGCCACCGTGGCGTGGTTTCCACCGCCTGTTATATCGCACGGATCAAGGGCGTCCATTCCGCCATGCCGATGTTCAAAGCCCTGAAACTTTGCCCCGAAGCCGTTGTCGTCCCCCCACGCATGTCGGTTTATGTCGAGGTATCCACACAAATCCGCAGCTTCATGCAGGAACTTACCCCGGCAATTGAACCGCTTTCCCTTGATGAGGCGTTCCTTGATCTTACAGGCACCGAAAAACTGCACGGCGCCCCCCCTGTTGTCATGATGGGTCGTCTTGTGAAGCGGATGCAAGATGAACTGGGCATATCCGGTTCCGTCGGCCTGTCACACAACAAGTTTCTGGCCAAGCTCGCATCTGATCTGGATAAACCCAAAGGCTTTTCTATAATCGGAAAGGCAGAAACCGAAAGCTTTCTGATGCCGCTGCCGATCAAGAAAATATGGGGGGCGGGCAAAGTTATGCAGGCCTCTTTACAAAAAGACGGCATCCGCACTTTTGCTGATCTTCGCCGCCGTGATCGCAAGGTTCTGGTTGATCGTTACGGAACAATGGGTGACCGTTTGTGGCACCTTAGCCGGGGTAAGGATTATCGAAATGTCAACGCATCCACCCCTGTCAAAAGCATATCAAAAGAAACCACATTTAATGATGATATTCGTGACCCCGATATTTTAGACGGTTACGTCTGGCGCCTGTCAGAACAAGTATCAGACCGCGCCAAAGCCAAAGAGCAAGCGGGTAAAGTGGTCACGTTAAAGGTCAAACAAAGCAACTTTAAATCCCTGACCCGGCGCATTACATTGAACGACCCCACTCAAGTGGCTGATATAATTTACTCAAATGCAATATCCCTACTTCAACCCATCTTGGACAAAACCCCGTTTCGCCTTATCGGTGTCGGTATAAGCAACCTGTCGCAAACCGAAGAAAACCATTCTTTCGGTAATTTTTTGGATCCCGACGCGGGCAAACGCGAACAGGTCGAACGTGCAGCTGACAAGATCAAAGAAAAGTTCGGAAAAGGCGCCATTCTTAAGGGCAGGGCTTTACGTTAATTATTCCGCAGCCAACTGCATACGCGGTAAAATCTTTTCGCATATGGTTTGGCTCACATTAGATAACCGCCTGTGCATAACATCAAAATGCACATTCTTCGCAATACAGCTTTGATGCATATAAAGGGCCCGATTTATTTCCACCTGAATAACATGCTGCCCCTTGGACGGCGCCCCATATTTCTGGGTGATATACCCCCCCGCAAAAGGCGCATTACGCCCAACGATAAAGCCCTGCGCTTTAAATGCATCTTCAACAATCGCAAACACGTCTTTACCTGCAGATGCGCCGTACCTGTTTCCGAGAATAACATCGGGGCGCTTCCCCCCCGGTGCCATCGCATTTTGCAAAGCTTCACTTGGCATCGAATGGCAGTCGATAAGCACCGCAATTCCGAACCGCCTTGTAGATTGCGCCAAAAGCTCTGCCAGCAAATCGTGGTAAGGGCGATAGACCTGCTCTATACGCTCCAACGCGTCCTTCATAGACAGCTTCCCATTTTGAATTTGCCGCCCCTCTGACACAACCCGCGGGATCACCCCAAGTCCCGACGCAATGCGCGGATTGTTATATGGGTCTTTTGCACCTTCAACAATACTGGGATCCAGTTCTTCCGGGCCACGGTTTAAATCCACATAGGCACGCGGGATCGTTGCCGCCAAGAAAGGCGAGCCAAAATCGACAACCTTTGCAAAAAGATCATCCACAAAAGCATCTTCGGAACTGCGCAAGCGATATTCCGGCAAATTAGACTGATCGACAAAGTTTTCAGGATAATCCCGGCCACTGTGCGGGGAACTGAAAACAATTGGATTCGTTACCTTTTTGGGCAGTCTTAGGTCGTATTTCTGTGCGATCACGGGTATTCCTTCCTTATTACACCTTATAACCTTTAAATCGTCTGTGTAAAACCTCTTGAACCTTGTTTCGACTCCCCCTATCGAAGCCCAACGACTGGGGTCGCATTTGCGGCCCTTAGCTTTTTCGGGCGTATAGCTCAGCGGGAGAGCACTTCGTTGACATCGAAGGGGTCACTGGTTCAATCCCAGTTACGCCCACCACCCTTACCATAGGGTAAATGGAATTTAATGGCGCAAACGCGCCGCGATTAAGGAGAAGACCCATGAAGGTCAAGAACTCACTTCGCTCTTTGAAAGCGCGCCACCGCGATTGCCGTATCGTGCGCCGTAAGGGCCGTGTCTACGTGATCAACAAAACCCAGCCGCGCTTCAAGGCACGTCAAGGTTAATCACTACACAGCAGTATTATAAAGAAGCCGCTCATTTGTGCGGCTTTTTTTATTCTATATCTTGCCTCGCGAATCCCGCCTTGCTAGAATCACCCACATGACATGCTGCCTTATGTTTCGAAATGACCCGAATAACGCATCTTCACGCTTTTACCGCGTAGAGATTTCTGCAAACCTGTTTCAAGAGTTTTCTGTGATGCGGGAATGGGGGAATGTTGGCGGCAAGGGCCGGCAGATCATTCGTTTGTTTCCGGATTTACTTAGCGCTTCACATGCGGCCGACAACGTACGCAAAACCAACCTGCGCCGTGGGTATCTGAAGGTTTAAACTTCTTTCCCCCAGAATTCAGACGCTTTTCCTTTAAAATACGGGATCAGAATTTCCTTGAATGCAGTTACTTTAGGGGCGGCACGCAGATCGCTATGCGTTAAGACCCAGACATCTTTATAGGGTTTCGGCGGTAATAATGGAACCTGCACCAGCCCCGGCGTAGTCAGACCCAAAAACATCGTCATCCGAACAACCCCAAGCCCATTTTGCACCGCACCGATAAGTGCTGTCATGTCATCAAACTGATAAGCGATCTTTGAATTCTGATAATGCTGGACCACCTCTTTGGGCGGCCCTTTCCAATGCGCCAAGCCCACCCATGCAATGGGCTGATCCGGATCACCCGTTATGGTTTTTGCAAATTCATATGATGCAAATGACGCGGTTCTTTGTTTCGCCAATCTCTGCCCTACCAACGCCCCGTCAGGGGTGTTGCTGATCCGAATGGCGATATCGGCATCTGGCCGATTCAAATCTAAGGTCTGGATCGTCGCCCGCACATTCATTTCAACATTCGGGTATTTGTCCCTAAACCGTTTCAACACTTCTGCTAGATACGGCCCAACCAGCAAAGGGGGTACGGTTATTGTCAATGTCCCTGTCATCTGGTCTTGTGACGCAGACAAAGAGCGCCGCAATCTATGATTATGGTTCTCCATGTGCGCGGCTGCATCGGCCACCTGCAAACCCGCTTCGGTCGGCGTATATCCTGCTTTTGCCTTTAAAAACAGTTGTTGCCCAAGGGTCGCTTCGATGCGCGTAATACGACGTGCGACTGTGGTGTAATTTACACCCAATCGCAGTCCTGCTTGCGCCAATGACCCCGCTTCCACCAGGTAAAAAACAGTCTTTAAGTCTTCCCAATCCGTATCCATACATGCGTTTTCGCACATTAAGACAGTAATTACACTTGTTTTCGCATGTTTGATTTTACTTTAGATCACTGCCATCGAAAAAGGAGACTGAAATGATCTATGCGTATGTTAACATGAATATCACAAACCCCGAAAGCCTTGGTCAATATCGTGAAGTTGCAGGGGCCGCTTTACAAAAACACGGCGGGACGGTTCTGACGGCCGGCAAAGACAATGTAACCATCGAAGGCGCCCACAAAGCCCCTGACATGGCGGCCATTCTAAGCTTTCCGGACAGGGCAGCGGCCATAGCCTGGATAAATGATCCGGAACTGGCACCGGTTCACGCATTACGGCGGGGCGCAGGCGATGTTTCAATCATCGTAGTTGGTTAACTTCCAATATTTTTCTTATGTTATTTCTGCGGCAGAAACACACAAATCAAACACGAGCTCTGTCGCAGAAATAACATAAGAATTACACTCCAAATTAAACCGACTCGCTTCAACAAATCATCACCGTCAAACTGACTGCGTTCAAAAAGCAACACCTGCTTTATATCGAAAAATAAATCAAACTTTGGTAAATATTATTCTTGACCCGATTTGGATCGATTCAGGGGGAAATTTTCACCTTTTTTGTTGCAATTATCAACTATGCTCACATTTCTGTTACTCAAAACTCAACCGAACACACGTCTTCGTTACCTTGCAGGATATACCGCTTTGCGGGCTATGCGGGTGGTGAACCTTTAGAATATATATGTGTGGTTATCATTAAAACGAAGGACTAAAACAATGAAAAACACACTACTATGCACAACAGCATTGGCACTAACAGGCCTTGCCGGTGCAGCCAGCGCGGCAGAGGTTTCTGCTGGTGCTGTAAACATGGGTTTTAGCGGTTATTTCACACAGCACATCGCTATCGCCTCAGTCGACACTGGCGCAAATATTACGGGTACAGACTTCGACGGTCTTGACCTATACACAAACGCTGAAATCTGGTTCAAACCATCTATCACTTTGGACAACGGCATCAAAATCGGTGTTGACGTGCAACTTGAAGCCGGTTCAAACACAAACGGCGACCAAATCGACGAAGCATACATGACTGTTTCCGGTGATTTCGGTAAATTCATCATCGGTTCAGAAAACTCAGTTGGTTACAAAATGACCGTTGCCGCACCTGACGTATCAATGATCTTTGCACAATCAAGCTCTTTGACATCATTTGTGCCTTACTCAGGTAGTATAACACATACTGGTGGTGTATCTGTTATTGGTGCTGACTTCTTCCGTGGTACGCTTGGTACAACATACATTGAAAACAACCGCAACAATGACGCGGCACGTATCAGCTACTTCTCACCACGTTTTGCCGGTCTACAATTGGGCATCTCTTATGCACGCGATTCAGGCCAAGTTGGCGGTCCTGTAAACAACAACACAACATTGACAGACATCGTTGACATTGCTGCAAACTACAGTGGTTCATTCGGTGGTGTTGATTTGAATGCATCCGCACGTTGGGGCACAGCCTCTGCACCTATGGGCGGCGTTGACCCGGAAGTTTGGGGTGCCGGTCTGAACTTGGGCTTTGGCGACTTCACAATCGGTGGTTCATTTGCTGAACAAGACGGTACTCCAGCACGTGACGGTCATTCATATGACGTTGGTGTTGGCTATTCAAGTGGTCCAATGCAATACTCACTGACATACTTCCTTGGTGAAAACATCGACAACGAAAATGTTGTAGCATTGGGTGGTATTGCCAAAGAAGAGCTGGAAACAATTATGCTTGCAGCGAACTACAAAGTGAACTCTAACTTCAAAGTCGGTGTATTCCTTGCAAATACAGAATTAACCGAAAGCTTCAGTGACGGTGGCGGTGCTGCCGGTCTTGATGACGTAGAAGGTACAGTTCTGGGTCTAAGTGCATCATTCAGCTTCTAAGTTGAACTGAACTCACTGAACGATATAGAGTTTGGCCGATGCAAAAGTCGGCCAAACTTTTTTATGACTAATCTATTCCGCTGCCACCACGTTGGCCGCATTTTCCACTCTTACCGCAGAAAACTTGAACTCCGGGATTTTACCGAACGGATCCAATGCCGCGTTGGTCAAGATGTTCGCGGCGGCTTCCACATAGGCGAACGGCAGGAACACCATATCCTCTGCAATTGCCCGATCGCTACGCGCCATCACGGTTATTGTGCCACGCTTTGTCGTCAAGCGCACCAAATCACCTGCTTCCACACCAAGGGCGCGCAGCGTCTTTGGGTGCAGTGAACAGTTCGCTTCCGGCTCGACCGTGTCGAGTACCGCAGAACGACGGGTCATTGATCCTGTATGCCAATGTTCTAATTGACGCCCCGTGGTCAAGATCATCGGATAATCCGCATCCGGCACATCATCAGGCGCAATCAGACTGGCAGGGGTGAATTTTGCACGACCTTCGGGGCGCGGAAAACCGTCACCGAACACAATCGCCTGACCCGGGTCAGTTGGCGACAGGGACGGGTACGTTACCGTTTCACGTTCCAGACGTTCCCAAGTGATGTTGTCCAGTGAGTTCATTCCCATCTTCATTTCAGCAAAAATTTGGCTTGGATGGGTGTAATCCCAATCCAGACCCAAACGCTGCGCCAAATCGGTTGTAATCGCCCAGTCTTCTCGTGCCTCGCCGGGGGGCATGATCGCTTGGCGGCCCATTTGCACCTGGCGGTTGGTGTTGGTCACAGTGCCGTTTTTCTCGGCAAAAGCCGAAGCGGGCAGGATCACATCCGCATAATTTGCTGTTTCCGTCACAAAGATATCCTGTACTACCAAATGCTCTAGCTTCGCCAAAGCATCACGCGCGTGTTCTACATCAGGGTCGGACATTGCAGGGTTTTCACCCAAGATGTACATGCCCGATATATCACCGTCATGGATAGCCCCGATAATCTCGACCACAGTCAGGCCCTTTTCGGCCCCGAAATCAACATCACTGTTCCAAATCTCATTGAATGCAGAACGTACCCCTTCGTCGGTCACAGTTTGGTAATCGGGCAGGAACATCGGGATCAAGCCCGCATCAGACGCACCCTGCACATTGTTTTGCCCGCGCAACGGGTGCAGCCCGCTACCGGGGCGACCCACCTGCCCTGTCATTAGTGCAAGCGAGATCAAACAGCGCGCGTTATCAGTGCCGTGAATATGTTGTGAAACCCCCATACCCCAGAAAATCATCGCCGCATTGGCACCCGCAAACAGGCGTGCAACCTCTTTCAGCTCTTCAGCATCAATCCCGCAGATTGCAGACATTTTTTCTGGACTAAAATCTTTCAGGTGCGCTTTTTGCGCTTCCCAGTTTTCGGTATATGTCTGGATATACTGAGTGTCATACAACTCTTCTTCAACTATCGTGTGCATAATCGCATTGATCATGGAAACATCCGTGCCGGGCCGGAATTTCAACCGATGCGTTGCATGACGACCAAGGCCGACACCACGTGGGTCCATCACAATCAGCTTACCACCGCGTTTGACGAATTGCTTGAAATAGGTCGCCGCAACAGGATGATTTTCAATCGGGTTGCATCCAATAACAACCGCCACATCCGCGTTTTCTATTTCGTTGAATGTTGCAGTCACAGCCCCCGAGCCAACATTCTCGATCAAAGCCGCCACAGAGGATGCATGACACAACCGCGTACAGTGATCGACGTTGTTGTGACCAAAACCCTGACGGATCAGCTTTTGAAACAGATAAGCTTCTTCATTCGTGCACTTGGCAGACCCAAACCCGGCAATCGACTTACCACCCTTGGTATCACGCAGTTTCGCAAACCCGCCTGCGGCAGCCTGCATGGCTTCTTCCCATGTTGCTTCACGAAAATGTGTCAGCGGGTTGTTTGGGTCAACATTCAGCCCTTTTTCCATACCTTCACGACGGATAAGCGGCTTGGTCAGGCGATGTTTGTGGTTTATATAATCAAAGCCGAAACGTCCCTTCACACACAGACGGTTTTCATTCGCAGGGCCATCGATACCGTCCACCCAAGCTACTTTATCATCTTTGATTTTCAGGCTGATCTGACAACCCACACCGCAAAAAGGGCAGATCGATTTCACTTCTCGATCAAAATTCTGACTATCGCCAACTTGAGCTGCGTCCAGAGCTGACGCAGGCATTAGCGCCCCTGTCGGACAAGCCTGTACACATTCGCCACAAGCCACACAGCTGGATGTGCCCATCGGGTCATCCATATCAAATACGATCTTGGCATCGCGCCCGCGCCCAGACATGCCGATCACGTCATTAACCTGCACTTCACGGCAAGCCCGTACACACAGATTACAATGGATACATGCATCCAGATTGATGTTCATCGCCACATGGCTATCGTCCAATAACGGCACGCGAGACTGTTCGACCTTTGGAAAGCGGCTGTCAGAAACACCTTGCATCGCTGCCATATCCCAAAGATGCGAAGATTTATCGTGGGCTTCGGCTTGCGCAGGTTGATCGGCCACCAGCAATTCCATCACCATTTTGCGCACGTTTTCCGCCCGCGCACTCTGGCTTTTCACCACCATACCCTCAGACGGTGTGCGCACACAGGATGCAGCCAACACACGTTCGCCATCAATTTCCACCATACAAGCGCGACAATTACCGTCAGACCGGTAGCCTTTTTTGCCCGAATGGCACAGATGCGGAATGGTCGTACCTTCCCGCTTGGCGATTTCCCAGATGGTTTCGTCCGTATTCGCCGTTACTTCATTACCATCAAGCGTAAATTTGATCTGATTAGCCATATTCGTTATTCCTTTAGCGGTGTTGCGCGCAGTTTAGACTACGTATCCTGCCCAATCAAATCAGGAATCGACATTCACCACTTGAATAACGCCACTCATTGGCTATCAATTGAAAAATTCCCCGCATTTAGGCAAAGGAAACATCATGTCCCTGCATTACTGGCTCCGCGCAGAAACCCACTTGAACGAACATCGCAGCCCGATCACCCCAAAAGAGGCGGCAAAGCTGATGCAGGCAGGTATTCAGATCACTGTAGAACGCAATCCGGACCGCGCCTGTCCTGATGCGGACTTTACCGCCCTTGGGTGCACTATGGTAGATGCGGGAACATGGGTGGATGCACCATCCGATACAATCATTCTGGGGTTAAAAGACATTCCTGTCGCCGATTTTCCCCTACGCCACAAGCACATCCAATTCGCACATGTCTTTAAAGGGCAAGATGGGGCGGAACAGTACCTGAACCGCTTCAATCAAGGCGGTGGTACAATCTACGATCTGGAATTTCTGGTAGACAAAAACGGTCGACGCCACGCCGCATTTGGTTATTGGGCAGGCTTTGCGGGGGCTGCCGCCGGGTTGATGGCATGGGTTGCACAAATCCAAGGGAAAACAGCACAAGCAATTTCCAGTTATGCGGACACAGCAACCCTAATTGCCGAATTAAAAGCTGATATTGCGGCGACAAGCAAGCAACCTGACGCCCTTGTCATCGGTGCATTGGGCCGTGTCGGCACAGGCGCGTGTGATCTATTCACGGCTTTGGATTTATCTGTGATCAAATGGGATATGGCCGAGACAGCATCAGGTGGGCCGTTCCCTGAAATACGCAATCACACGCTATTTTTGAACTGCATATTAGCCAACCCCGACACACCGTTATTTTTTGGTAAGGACGACATTAGCAAAAACCGCACCTTGCGCGTCATTACCGATATATCTTGTGATCCGACCAGCAGCTACAACCCTGTCCCGATTTACGATGACGTCACCAGCTTTAGCGCCCCTGCGGTGCGTGTTGCTGAAAACCCACCGCTTGATGTTGTCGCCATCGACAATCTGCCATCCATGCTACCATTGGAAAGCAGTCAGGATTACGCATCGCAATTATTGCCACTATTGCTAAGCTTCACAAGCGATGAGGACGGCACATGGGCACGCGCAAAGGCAGTGTTTGACAAAAAATCAACCGCAGCTGCTTAAAGTCCACCCTTACTCGCCCGCCGCTTGATTTGACGGATCATCAACCAGACCAACAGGATCATCGGCAGGATCAAAACTGCTGAAAGCTGGTATTTCGCAAATCCCAGTGTCTTGGCAACAGGCACCAAAAGATAAGTCGCCAGATTGACCGCGTAATAGGTGATCGCCACCACTGACAATCCTTCAACCGTTTCCTGCAAACGCATTTGCAGCTGCGCGCGCTTGTCCATCTGATGCAGCACCGCACGGTTCTGTTCATTGGTGCGCACAGTCACACGTGTTGCCAGCAAATCCGTTGCGCGTGCGGCACGTGCCGAAATATCGCGCAAACGTTTTTGCGCAGAAACACATGTCCGCATCGCAGGGTCAAAACGGCGCATCATAAATTCCGAAAACATCTGGCGTCCCTGCAGACGCTCTTCGCGCATCACCTCTATGCGTTGACTTAAAATCGCATTATAAGCTTCTGCACCACCAAACCGATAAGCACTTTGCGATTGCAGGTACTCGATCTTCGCAGATACCGACAACAGTGCATCAAGCCGTTCCTGCGTGGTGCCTTCGCCTTCCGCAATCGCGTGAACCGCACTGGTCAGATCATTATTCAAATGACCCACCTGCACGAAAATATCACGCGCAACAGGTAGCGTTAACATTGCCAAAGATTTATAAGTTTCTATTTCCAATAACCGCTGCACAATACGGCCTAACCGGTTTTCACCAACCTGCCCTATCGCCAAAATGGCCAGTTTTATGTGACCATCCGTATCAATCATGAAATCACTGGCTATAGCGGCCTCTTTGCCAAGCACATAATTCACCGCAAGACTTTCATCCTTAAAATGCTTGAAAAACTCATGGGTCACAAATTTTTCTGTATCCTTTATCGTGAATGGCCCAATCACTTCCAAAAAACAGGATGTCAGGATTTGACCCTTCGTTTTTTTTATCCATGTATCAGGAAACATTTTATGTGGATTATCCACAAACATTTCCACCCCATTTTTACGTTCAACAAACAGCGTATAAGTCACAAACTCTGTATGGCGTTCCCATTTAAGTTTGAAATCACCAAAATCACTAAAGTAATGGCTGCCTTCAGGCTGCTGTTCTGAATGCCCTATCGCTTTCAATAGCTTCACAAGGATCGCCAGATCTTTTGCAACAGACCCCGCTGACGTGATCGCCAGATAAGCCGCCGAGGTCGGTGCCATAATTTTTGGAAAGGGTCGCGCATGTAATTCGTCTGCAAGCGACACACGCAAAGGATGGTTCGACAACATTTGGACTGTCCTGTTCAGTAATCAGATGGTTCCGGGAAAGTTTCCCGAATAAATGCGGGCATGGGAATGTTACACGATGCCGCTGCCCCGTTAATCTACATTGTTAAACACATCGGTCAAAGACGCACAAGGAATCGCCAAATTCTGAACATAAAGTTTAACCCGTAAATCAGGGAACCGGGCAGCTAAAAACCAATATTATGGTTAAACCACCCAGTTTTCAGGTAACCTATCCTATAATTTTAACGCCCCCAATCAGAACGCATTACGTTCCCATGCCAATCCTCAGAAACATTTACAGGTACATCTTTACCAGTATATGGATTTGTCAGTTGTATCCCCGATACCATGTAACCCAGCAAAAAGCTGGCTAATACGAGTACTAGGGCGCGTATTGGGGCATTCAATTTTCTGGGTTTTAACTGTGTGAAGTCTTCAGTGTACATATGCGATGTCATTTTAATCTCCATTTCTAGGTTCCCCTAAGGGTATGAAACCTAAATATAGAATCTACAGCATAACGCAAATGAATGTGTTTGATGTTATGTATCAATTTCTGTGATGTTTATATCAGGAATTGTTCTTTGGCGTAAGCTTCACAACATCAGCACCCTTGTGCTCCAATTCATCGAAATCGAACGCATCCAGCCGCCGCGCCCGTGAGCCTGCCTTCGTGGCCGAGATTTTGATCTCTTCGATGTCTTTTCCTGCCTGATTAAAATGCCGATCCAGATTTTCAACACGATTGCCCAGACGATCCACATCCTTATAGAGCAAGCCCAATTCCTTACGAATGGCACCAGCCTGTTCCTGCATCCGTGCATCTTTCAGCACCGCCCGCATCGTGTTCAGCGTCGCCATGCAGGTGGTCGGTGACACGATCCAGACACGCGCATCAAATCCTTCGCGAACAATATCCGCGAAATTCGCGTGCAATTCCGCATAGACCGCTTCAGACGGCAGAAACATCAACGCCCCATCTGCGGTTTCGCCTTCAATGATATATTTCTCACTGATCGCTTTGATATGCGCGCGTAAAGACGTGCGCATCGCACGCGCGGCTATCACTAAATGTTCATCCGTTTTCGCTGCACGAATAGCCTCATATGCTTCCAGTGGAAACTTTGCATCAATCACAATCGGCCCGGGCGGGTTGGGCAAATGGATCAGACAATCCGCCCTTTTCCCGTTGGAAAGCGTTGCCTGCATACTATAGGCGTCCGGCGCCAACGCTTTGGACACAATATCGTTCAGCTGGATTTCCCCAAACGCCCCGCGTGTTTGTTTGTTGGACAAAATATCCTGCAAACCCAGAACATCACCCGACAGTTTTTCAATATTTGTCTGCGCTTTATCAATCGTCGCCAGGCGTTCCTGTAGTTGCGTCAGCGATTGCGTGGTTTTCACGCTCGAGCCATGAAGACTGTCTTTCATGCCTTTTTGCATCTCATACAAAGCCTGCGCAGATTTCAAAGCATTCGTATGTAACGTTTCATTCATGCCCTGTTGCACAGTTGCCAGACGTTTTTCCATCGTCTGGATCAAGTTTACCTGCGCGTTGGCCTGCGTATCTGAAACGCTTTGCAGGTTTCCAGTCAGTTGCTGCTGCCCCGCGCCAAGAGTTTGCACATCAGTATTTAAGCGGTTCATCTGTGCCGCCATATATTCCATAGAGGCCCCGGATTGCCCAGCCCGGCGAACAATCACGATCAGCAGAATAATAACAAGGAAAAGAATTGCAGTTCCGATCAACCCGCCAATTACAAACGGGTCGTTCATAGAAAAACTTTGTTCACCAATTTGTATCATGTCCTGCCAAACAATCTTTCTATATCCGCCAATTTCAATTCCACGTAAGTTGGCCGCCCGTGGTTGCACTGCCCTGAATGCGGTGTCACTTCCATTTCACGCAAAAGCGCGTTCATTTCATCCGCCTGCATCCGTCGGCCTGATCGGATAGACCCGTGGCAGGCAACCCGCGATAGAATCGCTTCAATTTGGTTTTTCACGGCTTGGCTATGACTTTGGTCGGTTAGTTCATCACAAATATCACGCACCAGATTTGCCGCATTCACTTCACCCAGTATCGCAGGTGTTTCGCGCACACAAACCGCATTTCCACCAAACTCTTCGATCACCAAACCTAATTGCGCCAACACGGGCAGAACTTCCATCAGACTTAGACGTTCATTTTCGGATAATTCCACAACTTCGGGCAACAGCAAAGCTTGTGATGCCACACCGTTTTGTGCCATCTGCACCTTCAGCTTTTCATACACCAACCGTTCGTGCGCTGCATGTTGATCCACAATCACCATACCGTCTTTGGTTTGCGCAATGATATAATTTTCATGCACCTGTGCACGTGCCGCCCCCAATGGGCTATCCGCTTCAACAACCTCTATCGGCGCTTCTTCCACCCGCCCTGAATAGTCCGTTTGCACCTCAGCGAAACCTGATTGTACAGGTGAAAATGTTGCAGGTCGTGATTGCTGATCCATTTGATAGACAGGCGTTTCAGGGCGAAACGCGCCCAAGGTGGCATCCGCCACAGTGGTTGATGCGCGATGTCCTGCATTCGCCAAAGCATGGCGCAACCCAGATACGATCAGGCTGCGCGCGGCGGTCGGTTCACGAAACCGCACTTCGGCCTTGGCAGGATGGACATTCACATCGACCAATGTTGGATCGCATTCGATAAACAAAGCCACAACAGGGTGTCTGTCACGACTTAGGAAATCAAAATAGGCTCCACGCACTGCCCCTAATAACAAGCGGTCCTTCACAGGGCGTCCATTCACGAAAAGATATTGCCCGATTGCGACACCGCGTGAATAGGTTGGTAAAGATGCATAGCCATGCAACGACAGACCTTCGCGTTCATAGTCCAGCGCAACTGCGTTTTCGGCAAACCCCGCCCCCAGAATTGAACGCAACCGCCCCAGAACCGCATCAAACAGATCCCCTGATTGCGCATCCGCACGAAAGGTCACACGGCCCTGCCCACCACCTGATATATCGCGCAAAGTGAACCCGACATAGGGTTCCGCCATCGCCAAACGTTTGATCACATCGATAATCGCCTGCGCTTCGGCGCGATCCGTACGCAAAAACTTCAACCGTGCGGGGGTTGCATGAAACAAATCATTCAAATCAACCGTTGTGCCGACGCCCCGCGCCGCAGGCTTTACAGGCAGAATATCCCCGCCATTAACCGAAATTTCAGCCGCACTGTCAGCCCCTTCAATCCGTGATGAAATGGTCAGGCGACCAACCGCACCCAAAGACGGCAATGCCTCACCGCGAAACCCAAAAGTATGGATATTCAACAGGTCAGACCCATCTATTTTAGAGGTCGCATGACGTGACAATGCAAGTTTCAGCTGATCCGCTGGAATACCCAAACCGTCATCGACCACGCGGATCAGGGTTTTACCACCATCCGCATAAGCCACGTCAATACGTTTCGCCCCTGCATCTAACGCATTTTCAACCAGCTCTTTTACAGCAGAGCTGGGTCGCTCTACAACTTCACCAGCTGCAATACGATTTGCAGCAGCATCATCAAGTTGTCGTATTTGCGGGCGGGAACCCATGATATTGGGGCTTAGTTTGTTCATACCACTAGGGATAGCATAAACATGTCCGATTCGACAGCACCAACCGTCAGTCTGTTGAAACCAGCCCTTCAGGCTTGCCAACCACGACAAAACGCATCGCATCGGGCTTCAGTAACCACTTGGCAACCGAATTCACCTCTTCCAGCGTCACCGCATTGACCTTATCATTGCGCGTTTTGGGGTAATCAATCGGATAGCCCTGCATCTGCATACCAACCAACAGGCCCGCGATGCGCCCGTTGCCGTCAAAACGCAACGGATAGGCCCCGGTCAGGTATTTCTTGGCAGCAATCAATTCCGCCTCTGTTACCCCGTTTTCGGCCATCTTACGCCATTCTTCTTGGATAACCTCTATCGCGGTTTTGATCCGATCATTCGACGATGAAACGCTGCCGCCCACGATGCTGACATAATCATAGGGTGCAAGATAGGAATAAACCCCATATGTTAGCCCACGCTTTTCGCGCACCTCTTGGGTAAGGCGTGCGGTAAAACCACTACCACCTAGGATATGATTCAAAAGGTACGCCGCGAAAAATTCTGGATCATCGCGATCAATTCCCGCATGTGCCCAAACGGCTACCGCTTGTGGTGTATCAAAATCCACTACGGACAACCCGCCAGAGGCGGCAAATTCGGTTTTCTGCGGCAGCGCGGGCCCAGTTTCAGATAATTCACCCAACAACTCATCTAAAAGCGGCCCTAGTTCTGCCGCTGTTATATCGCCCACAACACTGACAAACATGCGATCCTTGGCAAACGCGCCCTTATGTGCGGTGCGAATATCATCAACCGTCAGGGATGCAACCGTTTCAGGCGTGCCCTCCAGCGGTTGACTGTAAGGGTGGTTCGGATAGGCCAAGGCACGGATTGTACGACCTGCAATATCACCGGGATCCGTTTCACTGGAGCGCACAATAGACAACACCTGTTTTTTGACGCGATCAAACGCGATTGCATCAAACGAAGGTTCCATCAAAGCCTGCTTCAGTAAAGCCAGTGCCTGATCGCGATTTTCCGTCAAAACCTGCGCTGAAATGGAAACACTGTCACGCCCGGCATCATAACCAAAGCTTGCTGCCAGTTCTTCTGCGGCCTTGGAAAAAGCGGTCGCGTCCATATCGTCGGAACCTTCTTCCAACAACCCTGTCATCAGATAAGTCGCCCCGGCTTTTTCAGGCGCATCTAGTGACGCACCACCCTTAAAACTGACTTCCAAGGCAATGAACGGA
Organism: Amylibacter sp.; assembly: GCA_021775355.1. Taxonomy (GTDB): domain Bacteria; phylum Pseudomonadota; class Alphaproteobacteria; order Rhodobacterales; family Rhodobacteraceae; genus Amylibacter. Next base: position 29,803 of record JAJFHZ010000019.1, read on the forward strand.
ATGCTGTGCTCTTCTACCAACCAGACCTTTATACCACCCTTGGTGGTGATTTCCTGAATATCCGTTTCAGCAACAGCGGAAACTGTACAAAATGCCCAAGCTATCAAAGCCAATATAATACGCATGGGGATCAACCTTCCGCCTTGGGCAGCAACCACGACGTTACTGAATTATTCGGGTTCAGAACTTTACGCGCAGCCGCTTTCACATCATCCGCCGTCACTGATTGTAAAACATCGGGCCAAACTTGAATATCTTCAATTGTCAGACCAGAGGTCAGGCCGGTTCCGTAACGACGTGCCAAACCGGACAGGCTATCACGGGCATAAATCTGCCCCGCCTTTGCTTGCGTCTTCAGCCGCGCCAAATGCGCCTGATCTATTTCGCTATTCAGAAAAGCCTGCAATGCTGCATCCAACGCCTCTTCCGCCTGTTCCGGCGTAGCAGTCGGTGCAGGTAAAACATACAGACCGAAAGTATCTCTATCCAAAGACACACCATCATAAAATGCGGAAATATTCAGTGCGACTTTCTGTTTCAATTGCAGTTCCTGTCCCAGATAAGATGTAATTCCGGAACCACCCAAAAGCTGCGCCAACATTTCCAATGCGGCTGCTTCTTTCTGGGCACCCGATTTACGATTTTCGGCCAAATACGTCCGTACCAACGCCGGTTGACGCACACGGGCGTCTTCCATTTCAATACGTAAAGGTGCCAGATGCGGCGGTTCTTGTGTGCGCTTTCGTTCAGGCAAGTTCAACGACGGGGTGCGTTTGCCATAGTATTTTTGCGCCAATGTGCGCACTTCATCAGGGGTAGTATCACCTGCAACAATTAAAATAGCATTGTTCGGGGCATAATATTTTTTATAAAAGTCCAGCGCATCCTGTTGGGTCAATTGCGCAATCTCATGTTTCCAACCAATTACGGGGATACCGTAACGATGGTTGAAATACTGTAATGCACTGCGTTGTTCACGCAGCAATGCGCTGGGGTTGCTTTCAGTCCGCGAATTTCGTTCTTCTATAACCACATCACGTTCCGGCAAAACCTCTTCTTCCGACAGGATCAGATTTTGCATCCGGTCTGCTTCGATCTGCATCATCAATGGCAGCCGATCGGCTGATACTTTTTGGTAGTAACCCGTGTAATCATATGACGTGAACGCGTTTTCCTGACCACCATTGGCCGATACAATCTTGGAAAACTCCCCAGGCACCATCGTTTCCGTCCCTTTGAACATCAAATGTTCCAAGAAATGCGCAATACCCGATTTTCCAGCCTGCTCGTCAGCCGAGCCAACGCGATACCAAACCATATGGGTCACAACAGGGGCACGGTGATCTTCAATCACTACAACCTGCATGCCGTTTTCCAAATCGAAAGACGTCACAATTTCTGCGAACAAGACCGATGGTAGAAAAGATAAAACAAACGTAATCATTCCGATGAGCGTTTTCATATTGATGATAAAACCTTTTAGAAGAAACATGACAAATCTTAACTAAGCGCAAACCATGTGCCAGACAACAAGGTAAACACAATTGTGAAGAACGCTTAACCGTACTCAGAGCCCTGTTTTAGTTTTTCTTCTTGCCTCTGCGCGGTGTTACTTTCGTAGCCCCGGGTAAAAACAATTTCCGCGTACCCTCACTCGTGGGGGCAGTTGGCGTGCGCACACCCATTGCACGCAAACGATTTAGTTCATCATACGCTTCCAAGGTCTCGCCTTTGAAGCGTTTCAGGTAAGCCTGATCGCTGTAAATCCAGCGTTCATAAAATCTTGCACGGTGTTTTTTGCGATATTTTTCATCTTCGGCTGCCAAATTAGTGCGAATATCAGGTGAAACACCAAATCTGGAAACCGCCACGATTAGCGACTGCTCGCCACTACCGATCAGTGGGCTGTCCAATTGCTCTGCCTTGCCGCCCAATGCGGCTACAGCATCATGCTGAGGGGTCATATCTGCACGGTTTTTTGCATCCAAAGTCGGCTCGGGCAGCGTTTCATAATCTTCGGGCATGACCAATTCCTTTGTCGGCAAAACCGCAAATTCATCAGGTCCGGCATCTTTCAGTCTGAAATTGCCGTTCTTACCGAAAACAGGATTTTCATCACATGCAGCCAGTGTGACAACAAGCGCCATCGGTAAGATCAACTTTAATATCCGTACAAACATATACTGCCCACACCTTGACAAACTCTTTCGTGTCACTGTTTAGCCTAGAATTAAACCCGCGTCACGCCCTCTTCTTCAGCTTTTCGGAAAAGAATATCAAACCGAATGCGCCAATGAAAACGAAAATATCAGCTACATTAAATGCACTTGGGTTTTCCCAACCACAACATGACATGTTCAAAAAATCAGCGACCGCACCATAAACTACACGATCATAGGCGTTACCTAGGGCGCCGCCGATAATGCTGCCAAATAATAACGCAGCACCCCAACCTTTGAAATTTCGAGCATACCACAAAACAGCAAGCGAAATCAGAATTGTGAATGCCGTCAATCCCCAGCGCATGATGTCTGAATGATTGGCAAACAGTCCAAAATTTATACCCGTATTCCAACCCATGCGGAAATTCAGCAAGGGCGGCAGGACATCAATGGCAAATTTGGTTTTCAAATCCAGATGAAAAACAACATACCATTTACTGATCTGATCGATCAGAAATGCAAGTGTCGCAATGATAACTGTCTTGCCCATACTCGGCCCCTTAATGCCTAAAGTGACGCATACCTGTGTAAACCATCGCCAATCCCGCTTCATCCGCGGCTTTGATCACTTCATCGTCACGCATGGATCCGCCCGGTTGGATCACTGCCGTTGCCCCTGCCTCTGCCGCCGTCAGCAAACCGTCTGAAAACGGAAAAAACGCATCCGACGCCACAACAGACCCTTTGGTTAATGGCTCCGCCAATCCCATCGCTTCTGCCATATCAATAGATTTACGTGCTGCAATCCGTGTACTGTCAACACGGCTCATTTGGCCCGCGCCCACACCAACAGTCGCTTGATCTTTGACGTAGATAATCGCGTTTGATTTCACATGTTTCGCGACTTTCCAAGCAAATAACATATCGCGCAACTCGGCCGCTGTAGGTGCCCGCTTGGTGACAACCTTCAGATCATCCAGCGAAATGAACCCGTTGTCACGGTCCTGTATCAGATAGCCACCCGATACTTGCTTCCAGACCTGCCCACCCGTGTGAATATCAGGTAAACCGCCCGTTTCCAGCAACCGCAGGTTCTTTTTGTTCGCAAAAATGGACTTGGCTTCATCACTGATAGACGGCGCGATCACCACTTCGGTAAAAATTTCTACAATCTGTTCAGCCGTCGCGGCATCCAACGTTTGGTTCAACGCAATAATCCCGCCAAAGGCCGAGGTGCGATCGCAATCAAACGCTGCCTTATAAGCCCCCGCCAGTGTCGCGCCGCGTGCTACACCGCAAGGGTTTGCGTGTTTGATAATCGCACAAGCCGGCCCACCTGCAGGGTCAAATTCCGCTACCAGTTCATATGCCGCATCAGTGTCGTTGATGTTGTTGTATGACAGTTCTTTGCCTTGCAGTTGTATGGCAGTTGATACTCCGGAACGCGCACTGCCATCACTGTAGAAACTGGCTGATTGGTGTGGATTTTCACCATAGCGCAAGGTTTGCACATGTGCCCCAGCAATTGCTTTGCGACGCGGCTGTTCTTCGCCAATCGCCGCCGCCATCCATGTTGATACTGCCGCATCATAGGCCGCCGTGCGTGCGTAAGCGATCTGCGCCATTTTCTGGCGGAACGCCAAGGTCGTATCACCATCATTCGCCTTTATCTCATCCAGCAAACCCTGGTAATCTTCCACATCCACAACCGTCACCACAAACCCGTGGTTTTTGGACGCCGCACGGATCATCGCAGGCCCGCCAATATCGATATTTTCAATGCAATCCTCATATGAACCACCCGCGGCCACAGTTGCTTCAAACGGATAAAGGTTCACCACCAGCAGATCGATACCATCAATGCCGTGTTCCTTCATCGCGGCCACATGCTCTGCATTATCGCGCAACGCCAGCAATCCACCATGCACCATTGGATGTAGCGTCTTCACCCGCCCGTCCATCATTTCAGGAAAATCGGTAATTTCGGATACATCCCGTACAGGTAACCCCGCATCACGGATCGCCTTTGCAGTTCCCCCTGTTGACAACAACTCTACACCGGCTGCATTCAGTGCAGTCGCCAGATCAACAAGACCGGTTTTATCGGAAACGGAAAGTAAAGCGCGTCGAATAGTGACGGGGCTGTTTGGCATTATTCAATATCCTTTGTGCAGGCCGCAACAAATTGCAACCAAAATGGTTAGGCGATCACTAACTCTCTAAACGAGTCAGCATCCAGGTGACGCTGCCTTCATAATTTACAACGTCTGAAGTTACCACAATCTGTTTTGTCGCGCGTGGTGTTATGCGTTCTGAAGTGAAATATGCACTGTCTTCCAATGCAAGTTTGCCGCCCGTAGCTTTGAATATCCACATCTCGGTATTTGGCAATTGTAATGACACTGCCATGCCGCCCAAATCCAGCTCTGCCTCTACGTCGGGCGCTATATGAAACTTAACGCTAAAAGGAATATTATGCGCAACTTGTCTTTGAACCACTTTGTCAAACTGCATCTGATCCCTTTTTCGGTCGCAAAAGAAACGGTCTGTTCCCGCTAACACGCGGCCATTGGGGATCAGTTCCAATCGACGGCTATACGTCAACCCAAAAGCCTTTCGATAGCCTGTGTGGCTTGTTGAAAGAACTGCTGTTGCAACGTTTAGCGTTTTAGGTCGCTGACAAGTTACTATGGTATCCGACGCCAAGCGGATTGGTGGCTTATTATGTTTACCTGCTTCATTCGAAAAAAATGGCTGAACAGAAGCTACGCTGAATGCACCTGCCGTTTGACTTTCTTTTCGCCGTTGGTCGATTAAATCTCGGCCTGACCCGACGCTTTTGAAAATTGGAACCAGCCCAGAGGAAAACTCAAATGCCAATGCACAGTCAAAGCCCTGATCCGTCTCTTTGGCTGGCGGCGCAGAGTCTGTATCCACAATTAGCAAACTCCCTGCATTTGCAACACGTGAATACCCCATAACACTGTCTGATGTGGAACGCGAACGCGCACCACTATCCTGTAATATCTGTTCTAGCCGCGCCTCGGTCGATGCCCGTCCACCATGAAACTCGACCAAAGTTCCATCGCCTAACCGCAAGGTACGGATTGCAGGTGCAATGCGTTCTATAGCGTTCAGCAATGCACGATCAGGTTTTATTGTCGCCAATGTCATTCCTTGGGCAACCCAGACCAGTAAGGTAAAAATATCCAAAAGTTCTTCAGGGTTACGCGTCGGAATTCCGCCGTCATCTGAAATGTAATTTTCACATTCCTTGGTCAATGCAGTTAATGCCGACTTTAAATCTTTTGCATAATCTTCCAAAGCCAATGCGCCGTAGACATACCCCACAAGTGCTTGAAACCGCGGCAAACCCTCTGGCGCATAATGCCAGCGTTTTTTCAAAAACCGTGCATGATGTGAAATCGTCGCAAAATAATCTTTCTGATTTGTCTTTGTCGTATTACCCGTCAGAATAAGCGCGTGGTTTACCATACGAATAACACGCGCCCCTGCCAATTCCGGTATCCAAAAAATATTGTTACCATCCCCGAAATGCGCCAGCCAACTCGCGAACCATTCTCTGGCTGTGGCACAACAGATTAATGATCCGTTTGCTGCCAGATGATCCAACCACAAAAAACTATGGGCAGATTTCTGAAATGGCCTATTGTTACTATTAATATCCCAAATCGGGGTATGGGGATCCCGGATCAGACGCCCATCGATTAAAAAATTCCCGTCAGCCAACTGCAACCCTTTTTGTGCAGACCCTATACCGTGCACCATTGGTTGTGAGATAAAAGCCCTTGCCGCTTTTCTCCGCCACGTGCGCCGCGCCACAGCCCTCGTCTTGCGAAACTGATGATCGCGTTTTAATCGATTTAACAATTCAACAACTTTTACTAACACACTACATTTGGCCTAAATTTGTTTCTTTACCTTGTCTATGGTTTGAGCCCATTACTGTCACCCGGTTTTCTTGACCAGCTTTGCAACAAAGAACCCGTCCATGCCACCCTTCTCGGGCCAGTAAGACGGCAAAGTCCGCAAATACCCGTCTTTGGTCGACCAGTCGCGCGGCACCCCTAACGCATCGGTATCTATCGGCTCTATGACCGCTGTTTCATTTTGCGTCAAAAATCCTGTGATCTGATCTTCCCCTTCACGCTTCAACAATGAACAGGTGCTGTAAACCAATTGTCCGCCCGGTTTAAGCCACGCAAAAGCGCGTTCCAGCATTTTTTTTTGTAATGCCACCAGACTGTTAATCGCATCCTTATTCTTTAAATGTGGCAAATCTGGGTGCCGCCTGATTGTGCCTGTGGCAGTACAAGGCGCATCCAGTAGGATTGCATCATATTCAACGCCCGGTTTCCACGTCAAAACATCTGCGGTCACAACCTTTGCCGTCAAGCTTGTGCGAACCAGATTTTCATGCACCCGTACCAGACGGTGCTTCGACATATCCATCGCCGTCACTTCACCACCGGCCGCTGCCAGTTGCAAAGTCTTGCCACCGGGGGCCGCACAAAGATCCAAAACCTTTTTACCCTCAAGATTTGTCAAACACCGCGCGGGCAGGCTTGCCGCGAAATCTTGTACCCACCAGGCGCCTTCTTCAAATCCCGCAAGAGCAGATACTTGCCCAGCTTTTCGTAAACGCAAGGCCCCGTCACCAATTATTTCGGCATCCAGCAATGCCACTAACTCCGGTACATCCGCCACGTCCTTAACCGTAATATCCAGCGGCACGCTTTTCACGTGCGCCTGTTCGATCAAGGCCACTGCATCTTTGCCGTGATCTTTTAACATGATAGAACGCAGATAATACGGTAATTCCTGCGTTGGGTGTTCTTGCCAATGTTCGCGCCCCTCACGATCCAGCTTGCGGCAGACCGCATTGATCAAACCCGAAAGATGCGCGGTTTTGCGTGAAAGTTTTGCCAGGTTCACCGCCGAATCGATCGCCGCGTGTGGACTGATTCCATCCACCAGCAGCTCTGCGGCACACAGGCGTAAAATATGCTGCGCACGTAAAGGCGGCTGCTTTTTCAGATAGAAATCCAACAACATATCAATCGGTTCAAGATAACGCAGCGTCGTCGTTGCCAGGCTTTGCGCCCGCGCACGTTCCGATCCCGACAGCTTTTTCAATATATCACTGCCCGCATCGGCCATCTCGGACAACGGTCGTTGCTCAAACAAAACTCCGTTCAACAGGTTCAGTGCAGCTATACGCGCGGACAAGCCAGCTTTTGCCATTTCAAGTGCCTAACTCATAAGGTTCTAAACATTGTGGGGCTTATGCCTGAAACAGCGCAGATCAGCCAGAGCATAAAATTGCGCTTCCCCAAAAGCTGCGTTAGATAGAGGTTAGCAAAAACAGGCATAGATATCAAATGACCCAAACAGACAAAGACCAGCGCATCAAAGACGCCGCCAATCGCGCCTTGGCCGAGGCCCAAGCACGCAAGAAAGACAATCCGGACTCTGACATGCCAACCGAATTAGGAGGCCGAGATGGCCCGGAACCCACCCGCTATGGCGATTGGGAGAAAAAGGGAATTACCTCTGATTTTTAGAAAATCGGGTTGAAGCGCCCTAAAGCCCCAACACATCCATCATATCATATTCACCGGGGGATTTTCCTTGCCCCCATAGGGCTGCCTTTAACGCGCCACGGGCGAAAATCTGACGATCCGTTGCAAGATGACGCAATACGATACGTTCACCATCAGCGGCAAAAATCACATCATGTTCGCCAACAACATCGCCGCCACGTATTGCACTGAAACCAATATCGCCACGTTTGCGTTCACCTGTAATTCCGTCGCGCCCGCGATCGGCTACATCAGCCAAGGACACCCCGCGCCCTATTGCTGCGGCCTCTCCCAGCATCAAAGCGGTGCCGGATGGCGCGTCAACCTTATGCCGATGATGGCTTTCAACAATTTCTATGTCGAAATCTTCATCCAGGGCGGCGGCCACCTTTTTGGTCAGTTGCACCAACAGGTTCACCCCCAGACTCATATTACCTGCACGTACAATTGCACAATGCCGCGCAGCTGCCGCTAATTTCGCCAGATGCCCCGCATCAAATCCCGTTGTCCCAATCACATGAACTGCGCGTGCTTGTGCCGCAAGCTTCGCGTGTGCCACCGTGGCATCGGGGGATGTAAAATCAATAATTGCTTGCGATTTCGCAAAAACCTCTAACGGGTCATCCGATACGTTCACCCCAGATGCGGTCCCGCCCATCACAACGCCTAAATCCTGACCAACCCACGCGTGCCCCGCGCGTTCCGTTACCCCGGACAAAACCGCGTGTTCACTGTCATTCACCGCAGCAATCAACATTTGCCCCATACGACCAGAGGCACCAACAATTGCAATTTGTGTCAAATCAGACATCCCGAAAACTCCATATTCTTAATTCCCTTTAACCCGACAAAAGAGTAAAGGCTAGCTTGCAGTCATCTGCTAAGTCTCTTAAATGAAGCTGACCCAACAATTGACAGGATAAACAGCATGCACAGCCCCGACGGACCCAGTCAGCGACAACTGCGCGTCGGCGAAATGCTGCGCCGTGCCATTTCGGACGTGCTTGCGCGCGGTGATCTTTATGATACCGACCTTGCCAATACCTCAATCACGGTGGGTGAAGTGCGCACATCCCCCGACCTGAAAAACGCAACCGTATTCGTCTACCCGCTTGGCGGCCAAAACGCAGATAATGTTGTAGCCGCATTAAACAAAAGCAGCGGTGAAGTGCGCTATGCACTTACCAAAAACGTCACCCTGAAACATTCTCCTAAAATAAAATTCATGCTTGATACAACATTCGACCAAATGGACGAAACCCACCGTTTGCTGAACCAGGAAAATGTCACACGGGATTTAGACCACGATGAACAGGACGTCTAAGAAGCGTGATGTTGATGGCTGGCTGATTGTCGACAAACCCGCCGGCATCACCTCCACATCAGTTGTCAACAAAGCCAAATGGTTGTTTCAGGCAAAAAAAGCGGGCCATGCAGGCACGTTGGACCCGGATGCAACAGGCTTGTTGGCCATAGCCTTTGGCGAAGCCACAAAAACCATTCCTTACATCACCGATGGCCTGAAAACCTACGAATTTGCCATCACATTGGGGGCTGCAACCACAACCGATGACGCTGAAGGCGACATCATCAACAGTAATGAACTGCGCCCAGATGATGCCGACATTCGCGCGGTACTACCCGCATTCGTCGGCTTGATTGCACAAACCCCGCCCAAATTCTCTGCCGTCAAAATTAACGGCGAACGGGCTTACACAATTGCCCGGCGCGGCGATGATGTTGAATTGGCCAGCCGCGAATTGTTCGTCAACAAGCTGGAATTTGTGAAACGCTTATCGCAGGATGATGTTGAACTGACCTTGGAATGCGGCAAAGGTGGTTATGTACGCTCAATCGCACGTGATTTAGGCGAAAAACTGGGGTGCTTGGCCCATGTAAAATGGTTGCACCGCCTTGACACAGGGCCTTTTGACATCACACAAAGCATCACCCTTGATAGTCTGATTGCGATTGAAGATATGGCAGACCGTGAATCCTTGCTTTTACCGATTGAGACAGGTCTTGCAGAACTGGAATATATTGAAATATCGGATCAAGCTGCAACCGACATCCAACACGGCATGAGCATCCATGTGGATACCGACCCAAGTGGCCCCGGCACAGCTGTCTGGGTAAACTTGAACGGCAAAGCACAGGCTATCGGTCTTGTCGAACATGGTACTTTCAAACCGAAGCGTGTCATTCTACAAAGAACCCTATGATCACTAAAACCCACACTAAGGGCGATGCCCCATCGACTGCAATCTATTCGGATTGTGAAAACTATCGCTACAGCCTGACCCGCATCTGGGACGATAACGCACCGCGCGTATTGTTCGTGATGCTGAACCCGTCCACCGCCACAGAAGTGCAAAACGATCCAACCGTGGAACGTTGCGAACGCCGCGCCCGCGCGCTTGGCTACGGTGCATTTTGCGTGTGTAACATATTTGCCTACCGCGCCACTAATCCGAATGTTATGCGTGCACAGACTGATCCTGTCGGCCCTGAAAACGACACCGCCATTACTGACGCTGCCCTATGGGCAAATGACATCGTCTGTGCATGGGGCACCCACGGCGCACATAGAAATCGTGGTCCCGAAGTGGAACAAACCCTGCGTGCGCAACCCAAACCGTTGGCTCATTTGGGTCTTAGCATTGCAGGTCACCCCAAACACCCCCTTTACATCGGGTATAAAACACAGCCACAACGCTGGGATGAATAATCAGACCAAAGGCTTGTTGATCACCACACTCGGTGTTCTGTTTGTCATCCCGGACGCTCTGTTCGTACGACTGATCGAGGCAGAGCCTTTGGTCGTGGCGTTTTGGCGCAGTTTTCTGACGGGCAGCGTTTTGTTCGTCGGATTGTTCCTGATGAGCGGCACAAAAATATTTGGCAAAATGAAAGACACAGGGGTAAAAGGGCTGATATATACGCTTTTTGCCGGCAGTAGTTCAGTATTTTTTGTTGTGGCTATCCGTAATACAAGCGTTGCAAACGTCGTATTTATCCTTGCCGCCATGCCCGTTTTTGCCGCTCTCTATAGCAGGGTATTTCTAGGCGAACGCCTTAGCCAACGTATGATTTGGACAATTATACTAGTCATCTTAGGCCTGTGCGTCATTACATATGGTTCGTCAGCCAATGAAATCGCCCATTGGTCTGGTGATCTTCTTGCCCTTTTCGCATGTGCATTTTTTGCAGTCGCAATCACAGCCGCGCGCGCGGCCAGACCCGTCTCTATGGTGCCCGCAGCCCCAATAGCCTACTTAGGTGCTGCAAGCGTCCTGTTTTTATTTGTCGATCCATTTTCAATCCTACCATCACAATGGTGGCTGGTCGGATTGCAGGGTGGCTTCTTTATTGCTATCAGCACAATCTTTTTGGCCATTGGCCCCCGCTTCATCACATCACCCGAGGTAGCCCTCTTGATTCTCTTGGAATCTATTCTAGCCCCTATTTTAGTCTGGCTTTTTGTAGGGGAAGAGCCGGGTGAATGGGCCCTTATTGGTGGTGCAATCGTTATATCCGTTATTTTCGTATCAAACATGATTGCACTGCTGAGAAAAAGGCCCGCTAAAAGATAGGGCCTTTTTACTATTTCAACGTCGCCAATGCCGTATGTAATTGCTCTTGAACATCCACATCTTTAATACAGCCTTTTTCAACATCAAAAACATCATAAAAACTGGCAATCGATAAGTCAGCCTTTACATCCGCCCCGAAAAACGATGCCGAGGCTTTTGCCAGACCCAATACGCTGGCCGCACCGCCCGCACCCGGCGAGGTCGCCAAAATAACCATCGGCTTGTCCTGAAAAACTTTGCCGTCAATACGCGACACCCAATCAAACAGGTTTTTATAAGCAGCCGTGTAATTGCCGTTGTGTTCCGCATAGGAAATCAACAAAGCATCCGCCGCACCGATTTTTGCGGCAAACTGATGTGCTAAATCAGGTATCCCGCCTGCTTCTTCACGGTCGCTACTATAAATCGGCATCTCATAATCATTGATGTCCAGCATTTCGACTTCTGCGTCTTTGATAATATCTGTTTTCAATATATCTGCGGCGTGGCTGACCAATTGTTTATTGATCGATTTGGAACTGCTGCTGGCAGCAAAAGCTAGAATTTTCATATTGTCCTCATTGTTTTTTATGAACATATATGTATTAATAATATACACAATATATCTAAAAGCACATTATATGTGCATTTTTGCAAAGGTTATAATGAACCATTGGAACGAGATTAGAACAGCCTATCATGTTGTGCGCCTTGGCACTGTCAGTGCGGCAGCCGATGCATTAGGCGTGCACCGCGCAACCGTTATCCGCCACATCGACACGCTGGAAGCCGAACTTGGCGAAAAAATATTCCAACGTCACTCACGCGGCTACACCCCTACGGAAGTTGGGCAGGATTTATTGCGCGTCGCCCAAGCCACTGATGAGCAGTTCAGCCAGCTTGTTGGCCGCACCAAAGGGCGCGCCAAAGAATTGTCAGGCGAACTGGTTGTTACCTCATTGGAATTTCTGGCGCAAAACCTGCTGCCTGCATTAAACGCCTTTCAGGTCAAATATCCGAAAGTCGTCATTCGCTACATCACCAGTGACCGAGTTTTCAAAATGGAATACGGTGAAGCCCATATCGCAATTCGTGCAGGCCCAAAACCGCAAAACCCCGATAATATTGTGCAACCGTTTATCCAGTCCGAAACGGGGCTTTACGCCAGCCGCGTATACGCAAAGCGTAACGGCATACCCAAAAGCCCCGCAGATTATCCCAATCATAATTTCGTCGGTTCGGATAATCCAAACTCCGGCGCACCATTTTTCGTCTGGATGCGTGAAAACATCCCGCAAGACAGATTATTTCTGCGCACAAATAGCCAGCGCATTCTCGATCAGGCGATTATCTCAGGTGCTGGCATTGGCTTCATGCGCGAGAACGACGCCCGTATGAATGGTTTGGTTCAGGTTCTTGCCCCACGCAAAGAATGGCAAAACGTATCTTGGCTGGTCACCCATGTAGATTTACATCGCACTGCAAAAGTTCAAGCATTTCTAGCAGTGTTAAAGCAACACATCTAACCCCATAAAGATTCTGCTTCCATTTTCACCGATTCACGCCTACAAGCCCCCATCCGTGCAAATTCACGGACTCCACGGGCCTGACTGGACGATATCCCGGTCTGTGCCATTAACCTAAATCTCAAGGAGACCCCGATGTCGATAACACCAGAGCTGAAAGCACAGCTTATCAAAGAATATGCAACCAAAGAAGGTGACACTGGTTCACCTGAAGTTCAGGTTGCTATCCTTACATCCCGCATCAAAACGCTGACAGAGCACTTTAAAACCAACAAAAAAGACAACCACTCACGTCGTGGTCTTTTGAAAATGGTTGCCCTGCGCCGCAAGTTGCTGGACTACACAAAAGGCAAAGATGAGGGCCGGTATCAGGACCTGATCAAACGCCTAGGCATCCGCCGCTAATACTCAAACGCGCTCCATCCGGGGCGCGTTTGCACATCTAAGGGGCCCACGATTCCCTGCATGGTGCTAAATCGTGACTGTCCGTTGATCGCTGGGCCGGCTCGCCCCAATGATCGGATGATATGAAACAGAGCACGCAAGTACGCCAAGGGGCGACTGCGTAAAAATAGGAAACGAAATGTTTAACGTCGTTAAAAAATCAATCGAATGGGGCGAAGAAACCCTAACCCTTGAAACCGGCAAAATCGCGCGTCAGGCTGACGCCACCGTGATTGCCACTTTAGGTGAAACTTCCGTATTGGCAGCCGTCGTGTTCGCCAAAAAAGAAAAACCGGGCATGGATTTCTTTCCACTGACCGTGAACTACCAAGAAAAATACTATGCCGCCGGTAAAATCCCGGGCGGCTTTTTCAAACGCGAAGCGCGTCCTACTGAAAAAGAAACACTAACCGCGCGTCTGATCGACCGCCCAATCCGCCCATTGTTTATTCCGGGCTTCAAACATGAAACCCAGGTGACTTTGACAGTTCTGTCACATGACCTTGTGAATGATCCAGACATGGTTGCAATGATTGCCGCATCAGCTGCACTAACATTGTCAGGTGCGCCGTTCCGTGGGCCGATCGCGTCTTGCCGCGTTGGCTTTGAAGACGGCGATTATGTGCTGAACCCGACAGTTGATGACATGCACGATCTGCGCAACAAGCCAGAGCAACGTCTTGACCTTGTTGTGGCCGGTACCAAGGACGCCGTTATGATGGTCGAGTCTGAAGCTTATGAGCTGTCAGAGGACGAAATGCTGGGCGCGATCAACTTTGCCCACGCACAAATCCAGCCTGTCATTGATATGATCATCGACATGGCCGAAGATGCGGCCAAAGAACCGTATGATTATCAGGCACCTGATTATTCAGACCTGTATAAAGTCGTGAAAAAAGCCGGTGAAAAAGCTGTTCGTGCAGCTTTCGGTAACACCGACAAACAAGAACGTACCGCCGCAATTTCAGCCGCTCGTGATCTGATCAAAGAAGCTTTGACCGAAGAACAGTTGGAAGACGGCAACCTTGGTTCCTGTTTGAAAAAACTGGAAGCTGAAGTTGTCCGTGGTGACATTGTTAAAACCGGCAAACGCATTGACGGCCGCGATCTGACAACAGTTCGCCAAATCGTTTCTGAAACCGGCATTCTGCCACGTACCCACGGGTCTGCGCTGTTTACACGCGGTGAAACCCAAGGTCTGGTTGTAACCACATTGGGTACAGGCGATGATGAGCAAATGATCGATGCGCTGCAAGGCACATACCGCTCACCTTTCTTGTTGCACTACAACTTCCCTCCATACTCTGTTGGTGAATGTGGCCGCAACTTTGGCCCGGGCCGTCGTGAAATCGGTCACGGCAAGCTGGCATGGCGCGCATTACAAGCGGTTCTACCTGCTGCAACTGATTTTCCTTACACAGTGCGTGTTGTGTCTGAAATCACCGAAAGCAACGGTTCATCTTCAATGGCATCCGTCTGTGGCGGTTCATTGTCCATGATGGACGCAGGCGTTCCACTGAAAGCACCCGTAGCCGGTGTTGCAATGGGTCTGATCCTGCAAGACAACGGTGAATACGCTGTTTTGACAGATATTTTGGGTGATGAAGATCACTTGGGCGACATGGACTTTAAAGTGGCAGGGACCGAAAACGGTATCACGTCATTGCAAATGGACATCAAAGTTGCGGGCATCACACCTGAAATTATGGAAAAAGCCATGGCGCAAGCCAAAGACGGCCGTTTGCATATTTTGGGTGAAATGGCCAATGCTTTGACCGAAGCGGGTTCATTCAGCGAACATGCGCCACGTATTGAAACGATCCAGATCAACCCGGAAAAAATCCGTGAAGTGATCGGATCGGGTGGTAAAGTGATCCGCGAGATTTGTGAAGTATCCGGTGCCAAGGTCGACATCAACGACGACGGTGTGATCAAAATCGCGTCTTCCAACGGTGAACAAATCGAAAAAGCCCGTGCAATGATCATGGAAATTGCGGCAGAACCGGAAGTTGGCGTGATCTACACCGGTAAAGTTGTGAAAGTCATGGACTTCGGCGCATTCGTGAACTTCTTTGGTAAACGTGACGGACTTGTGCATGTCAGCCAAATGGCCAACGAACGGGTAAACCACCCGAACGATCTGGTCAAAGAAGGCCAAAGCGTCAAAGTGAAATTGATGGGCTTCGATGATCGCGGCAAAGTGCGTTTGAGCATGAAGGTTGTGGATCAGGAAACCGGTAAAGAGATTACAAAAGAAGAGTAAGCTTTAACAAGCTTGCAAACGTCATCCCCCGACACGTTCGGGGGATCGCAAAATAGAAAGGCCTCGCATTTGCGGGGCCTTTTTGTTTATAGTGTATAGATATACTCCGTGCGAAGGATTACATATGGCTTGGAAAACCGAACGTTGGATGGAAGAGGTTTTTCCAGGAAAAGAGAACATATACTCCGATTACCGAAGCCTACCCACCCGTGAACTAGTCGTTGTGAGTGCTGCAGTTTTGGATATCGCCTTGGCTGAATTATTATCAAAACGGTTGATACAAAATGACAAAGAGATCGAGAGGTTCCTTGGCTTAAATGGTGACGGTCGTGCCCCCGCAGCTTCATTTGGTGCAAGGATTCAACCTGGCTATCTCATAGGTATCTTATCTAAGTTAGATGCCGATATTCTTAGAACCATTAAAGCAATGAGAAACCTATTTGCGCATACAGTTAAAGTTGATTTTCTATCACCACCGGTCTTTAAATTAAGCAAACGACTATATACGCTTTGGTTTGAATTGAATTCTAATCTCATAAAAACTGGAAAAATCACTGCTACAAAAAAACAAATGGAAGAAGTGCGAATGTATTTGGATTCCACTCCCGAAGCAGGCGAAGGATTATTGTTAGCAATTTTTGCAACCTATCAAGCTTACTTTCATCTTATGCACTCCGAGATTGCTTCAATTAAAAATTATCCCTTACTTGAGAAGAATATTAAGTAGTAAGTAAAAATAGATCCCATCATGGCCATCGTCCCTAGACGAGGGCCGCGCCCGACCCTCCCCACGGGAGGGCGCATATGCACCCACCCAGGGTCAGGCGCTACGTGACTTATTGAAATGCCGTAAATCCGCCCTTCCCCTACCCATCATCCTCGCCTATCTTATTTGTAGGGCTGTCATAGTCAGCCTCGGGGTGTCGTAACCTCTCCCTAGACGGTTGGTATCAACCGTCAATGATGCCTTCTCGAACATTATGGTCGGGGAGGTTATGACGTATGTCCAAGGCTTCGGCCTAAAGGTCATAGCAGTCGTTCTAGGGCGGCTTACGAACTCCCCGGCTGTCGGTCGTCCCGACAGCCGTTTTCATTTGAAAATTTTTAAGGGGAACAATTTTGAAAACCATCCGATTGAACAATGAACAACACTGCTGGGTCTTGGGTTACCTGCACACCAGCAAAGATTACAACCCCGATGACCCGTTTATCCAACTGCTGCGCGCACTTTTGGAACGCCCGGAAGTTACAAGCATTCAGATACGCGAAGAACATCCGATCATGCAGGTAATGATCAAAAACATGGAACCGCCATAGCTACAAAACATTTGATCCATATCAACGACCAGCCCTACACTGGTGCCTATAGTCACTCAAACGACAACAGCCCAAAAGGTATTCAAATGACTTATAAAACCATCACCCTAAGCCTGAAAAATCTGGAAAATGCTGAACGGCTGTGCGCCTACGGCTGCATGGTTGCCCGCAAGTTCAACGCCCATTTAATCGGGGTACACACGGTTCCCGCAATGGAAGTTTATCCCGGTATGATGGCCCCTGCCAGTCTTAGCCAGATGACAGGATACACAGAAAAGCAGAAACAAATCTCTGCCGAGATCAAGAAAATTTTTGAACATGCCGTTCAAGCCGAAGATTTCGTATCCGAATGGCGTGAGGTGGACGCACAATATCTGGGTCAGGAACATCATCTGATGGCCGACTGGATCGGGGCGGATCTGGTTATTATCGGTCAATCGAACCCAGAACGTGATCGCCGCGATCAGCGCAGCCATGTGGAAAACGCTGTTCGCAATTCAGGCCGTCCGGTTCTGGTTCTGCCTTATACCGGCAAATTCGAAACCGTGGGTGAAAACATTCTGTTGGGTTGGAGCGGCACACGCGAAAGCACGCGTGCGGCACATGATGCGTTGCCCTTCATTAAAGCCGCCAAATCCACCCAGATTTTCTGGGTTGGAAAGCAAAACGATATAACCCATTACGTTGAACAAACCGCCCGCGAAATGGCCGTGGGGCTTGATCGTCACGGTGCGAAAGTCAATGTGCTTCACCGCGAACCGGGCAGTATTTCCATCGGGGACGAGTTGTTGAACGAAGCCAGTGATATGGGCACTGATCTGATCGTCACAGGCGGGTTTGGCCATTCACGGGTCTACGATTTCGTTTTGGGGGCGACGACCAGTCATATCCTGAAATGTATGACCGTGCCGGTGATGTTCTCGCATTAAAACCGCGAACGGCCCCTGATTTTTCAGGGGCCGTTATCTATAAATTCACACAAACTTTATGACGGCAAAGACGTCTTGCGCAAATAAGGCAACACAGTTTCAAACTTACCGAACTTGGCTGTAGCATCTTCATTGCTAACAGTTGGCGGAATGATCACATCCTGCCCTGTTACCCAGTTAGCCGGTGTTGCAACACCATTTATCGTTGTGGTTTGCAAGGCATCCAGCGCCCGTAGGATTTCGGCAAAATTACGCCCCACTGACATTGGGTAAGTCATCGAAAGTTTCAGCTGTTTATCAGGCCCAATGATGAAAACAGACCGCACAGTTGCACTGTCCGCAGGGGTACGCCCATCGGGCAAATAAGCTTCCGCAGGCAACATATCAAAGGCTTTGGATACAGCCAAATCTTCATCCGCAATTATCGGGAAACCTGCTTTTGCACCCGAAACCTGTTCAATGTCGGCTTTCCATTTCTTGTGATCTTCAACCCCGTCCACAGATATACCCATCACTTTGGTGTCGCGTTTTTCCCATTCATCGGCCAATTGTGCCACGGCCCCGAACTCTGTAGTGCAAACAGGTGTGAAATCTTTGGGGTGACTAAATAAAATAGCCCAGCTATCCCCGATCCAGTCATGAAAATGAAACGTCCCCTGATCGGTTTCGGCAGTGAAGTTGGGCACGACATCGTTAATGCGTAAAGACATGGGTGATTCTCCTACAATAGTTTTGCCGCAAGGCTAGAAGCCTTCGTCTAAGACGTCAATTGGGCTCGCCGCCTACCCGCCCATAATCCCGCGTCTGATCAGATTCAAACCAAGCAATAGAAACACACATAAAAAAACCCGCGTGAATTGCACGGTATCCATGCGCCCGCGGATTTTTTCACCCAGATACATGCCGATAAAAGTAGGAATTAACAAAGCGGCACCCGTCATGGCAAGCGGCACGGTCAGCTCGCCCGACACAATAAACCCAGCGGTCAGAAAAAGCGATTGTATCGAAAACATCACCCCTAAGGTCTGGATAAATTTATCTTTCTCCATTCTTAGCGCCATCAAGTATACCGCCAAAGGCGGGCCCCAAATCGCCGTAAGCCCACCCAGAATACCGCCCAGAATTCCCGCTGTAATTTGTGCAGCTTTATCGTATTTCGCACTGAGTTTTGGAATAAATGAAAACAAGCTGCTTAGTGCGAATATGGTCATGGAAACACCGACACTGATCAACAGGATCGGCAATGGAACCTTTGATCCGACTATAGCCACAACAAAAATACCAAAACTTGCAAAGATACAAAAATACCTATGCGACTTCACTATTTCCCACATACTGCCGCCAATCATGGCCTGACGCATGTTTGCAGCCATAATCGAGAATAAAATCAAAGCAACAGCTATGCGCGGCTCATACATAAACGTCAGAAAGCCCAGCAATAGCGTAGGCAAGCCTATTCCCAGTGCTCCTTTTACAAAACCACCAAACAGAAAAATCGCGGCCAAGATATAGAATTCAGGCGTTATCACATTTAACCTTTCAATAATTTGATCAAATTGTGAAAATCTGTCAAATCGCGCTTGCCTTAACACATACTCAGTGTAACTGTTCTACAAAATTCATCCCGAAAACAAGGTGTTTATTATGCTGGAGAAACGCGACTTTTATATCAACGGTCAATGGGTCAAACCCACTTTGGCAAATGACTTGAATGTTATCAATCCCGCGAATGAGGAAACTTGTGCGGTTATATCGCTTGGCAGCCAAGCTGATACAGATGCGGCTGTTGCGGCCGCAAAAGCAGCTTTTGAACCCTGGACAATGACACCGAAAAATGAGCGTATTGACCTGATCAAGGCCCTGTTCGCAGAATACAACAACCGCGCTGGTGATATGGCCGAAGCGATTTCCATGGAAATGGGTGCCCCGATTGATATGGCGCGCGCCGCACAAACCGGTGCCGGCCTTTGGCACATCAAAGGTTTCATTGACAGCTTTGACAAAATCAAGTTCGAAGAATCCCCTTGGCCCCAAACCCCCGGCGAAAAAATATACCGCGAACCTATCGGTGTTTGCGCCATGATCACACCGTGGAACTGGCCAATGAACCAAGTCACCCTAAAGGTCATTCCCGCTTTGGCCGTGGGTTGTACCGTGGTGTTGAAACCATCGGAAGAGTCACCGCTTTCATCCATCGTCTTCTCTGAAATCGTAGATAAAGCCGGCTTTCCAAAAGGTGTATTCAACATGCTGAACGGCGACGGTGTCGGTGTTGGTAGCCAGCTGTCTGCCCATGCAGATGTCGACATGATCAGCTTCACGGGCTCCACCCGTGCGGGCCGTCTGATCACCAAGTCGGCGGCTGAAACCATCAAACGCGTAACGCTGGAACTGGGTGGTAAAGGTGCCAATATCGTATTTGCCGACGCCGATGAAAAAGCCGTTATTCGCGGCGTACGCCACTGTTTTGGTAACACTGGTCAATCCTGCAATGCACCGACCCGCATGTTGGTTGAACGCAGCCGTTATGAGCAGGCCGTTGAACAGGCCGCCGCTGAAGCCGAAAAAACAGTTGTCAACGATCCTGCGCAAAGCGGTCGCCACCTTGGCCCTGTTGTGAATAAATTACAGTTCGATAAAATTCAGGGGCTGATTGAGGTTGGCATGGGCGAAGCGCGTCTCGTTGCAGGCGGTTTAGGCCGGCCCGAAGGGTTGAACCGTGGTTATTATGTGCGTCCGACTGTGTTTGCAGATGTCACCAACGACATGACCATCGCACGTGAAGAGGTCTTTGGCCCTGTCCTGTCAATCATTCCATTCGACAGCGAAGAAGAAGCAATCCAAATTACCAATGATACAGTTTACGGGCTGACCAACTATATTCAAACACAAGATCCCGCAAAAGCTGACCGCGTTGCACGCCGTGTACGTTCGGGTATGGTACGTATCAATGGTAGCGATTCAGCCCACCCGTCACCTTTTGGCGGCTACAAACAATCGGGCAATGGCCGCGAAGGCGGTGTTTGGGGATTGGAAGATTTCCTTGAAGTCAAACATGTCACCGGGTTAGTCAGTTAAGTAACAAAACCGACGGAGCCCAAATGATCTTATTTCGTGTTCTACTATGTGCAGCGGTCATCGCCGCTGCACCGGTTGCCGCTTACGCCAAAACCTGCGGTGGCAATTTCAACAACTGGATGACCAAACTGAAAGCCGAGGCCGTCTCAAAAGGTCATAGCAAATCACAGGTCAACAAGTTCTTTCGCACAGCCCGTATTGACCCCAAAGTGCTGAAAGCCGATCGCGCCCAAGGCGTTTTTCGTCTGACATTTTCCGAATTTGCCGCGCGCGCCATCAGTGCAAGCCGTATGAAAAACGGCAAAAAGAATATGCAAAAGTACGGGAAAACATTTGCCAAGGCCCAAAAAAAATACGGCGTACAGCCTGCGGTTCTAACCGCATTCTGGGCCCTAGAGACCGATTTCGGCGCAGTGCAGGGCAATTTCAACACATTGAATTCCCTGATCACCCTGTCGCACGACTGCCGCCGCCCCGATCTGTTTCGCCCGCAAATCTTTGCAACCATAGAACTATGGAAACGCGGTGATTTCGATCCCGTAAAAACCAAAGGCGCATGGGCCGGTGAAATCGGCATGGTGCAAATGCTGCCCGAAGATATTCTGCACCGCGGCGTTGACGGCGATGGTGACGGGCGCGTGCGCCTGAAAACCAGCGCGCCTGACGCATTGATGACAGGGGCACGCTTACTGAAAGATTTGGGGTGGGCCGCCAACCAGCCGTGGCTGGTTGAGGTCAGCGTTCCCTGGAACCTGAATTGGGCCGAAACGGGATTGGATAAAACAAAATCGGTTTCCGATTGGGCCGGCAAGGGTGTGAAAGCCCGCAGCGGCAAGCTGCCCAAGGGCAATCTGCAAGCCGCCCTGATGTTACCGCAGGGGCGCAAGGGGCCCGCATTTCTGGCGATGCCTAATTTCTTTGTCTACTTTGAGTGGAACAAATCACTGGTTTACGTCAGCACAGCGGCCTATTTCGCCACGCGGCTGGCAGGTGCGCCTGTGTTCACCAAAGGTAAACCAGACCCCGCGTTCAGTGCAAACGCCATGAAAGCTTTGCAGAAAAAACTGAAATCACGCGGTCATGATGTGGGCAAAGTCGACGGTATTTTGGGCGCCAAAACCCGCGCGGCTGTGCAAAAAGAACAGGTGCGTTTAGGATTGCCTGCGGATGCGTGGCCAACGGCGGGTTTGGCGAAAAAGCTATAGCTGGCTTTCAACTATCATGATCCACCCCGTATTCAGTTTTTTCCTGATCTGGAAAAAATTCTGAAATCGGAATGCCCCACGCGCGGGATAACAGCAATAAAGAGCCGGCAGAAATGCGGTTAACCCCCGTTTTGTATTTCTGAACCTGCTGAAAAGAAACCCCCAGCACTGCACCCATCTGGGCCTGACTGCAGCCTTGCATTTTCCTGTGTGCCAGTAAAAGCCTGCCGATACATTTGCTAGTGTCGTGTGGATCGATTTTTGTCATGTCTGTCCTCCATGGTTCATGAAGGGGATTCCAGCTTTTACAAGCCGGATGCCTCTCACAGCCCCACGCCGAGACGGGGAACGTGGTTTTTAGGCCGAGGCCTTGGACAGCACCACATCATCCGGCCAAAAGTAAGCCGGACACAAATAATCCCAAAGCGTACTCAAAAAGCCGCCCAACGTCATTCTATGGGGGTGAGAGATTTCCCCACACAGGTGCACCTGCGATAAGATCAGTTAACCGAAGGGGTGTGCGGAATGCAAGACGAGATAACAGGAACCCCAGCATCAAGGCTGCACCCAGCCTAGGGTGGACGTAAAACGCCTTGCTTTAAAATGCTATGATGCTTTGTCTTTTGTTAGAATAAAGCCCCAGATGACTGCTTTGAGCTTTTATACGGCGTTCGAAGCAAATCGTTTATAGTCCCCATAAAACGACATTATATTGCGGAATTGTGATTTTTATTTAATGTTAATGATAGCCTAAAAATCATATGAGAGCATTCACATGCGACACCCAAAAACTTTATTCGATACAATAAGCCTACCCTGCGGTGTAGTTCTGAAGAACAGAATTGCGAAATCGGCAATGTCGGATTCCTTGGGTGATGGCACTGGCCATCCGACTGACGAACAATTTAGACTTAATCAGCGATGGGCTGAAGGTGGGTTGGCAATATCTATCATCGGCGAGGTGCAGGGAACATCTGCCTATGCCGAGAAGCCCGGAAATTTAGTTCTTAACGCAAATTCTAACTTGGACAACTTTCGAAAGCTCGCCAAACAAGGGGGTGCAAACGGTACCCAACTCTGGCTTCAACTCGGCCATGCCGGTGCACTTTCCTATGAACCGACCAGTAAACCTAAGGGACCAAGTAAACTCAATTTTCCAAGTCTTCACTGTGAAGAGATGACACTTGAGGAAATCCAACAACTGCCATCGGAGTTTGCAACGACAGCCCAATTAGCACAACAGGCTGGTTTTGGCGGTGTGCAAATTCACGCTGCACACGGCTTTCTGCTTAGCCAATTTCTGTCGCCGCTGTTCAATAATCGCCACGATGATTACGGTGGTGTAATTATCAATCGCATGCGGCTTTTGCTTGAAACAATCGAAGCAACACGCGTCGCTGTCGGGCCGAGTTTCCCAATCGCCGTGAAACTCAACTCCTCAGACCAGCTTGAAGGTGGGTTTAGCGAAGAAGACGCTCTAAAAGTTGTGGCTGCTCTAGATAGTTCTTCTATCGACTTGTTAGACATAAGTGGTGGAACCTATTTCCCCGGAGCGAAATCCGCTTCTGATGGCGCGGGTCGTGGCCCCTACTTCCTAGAATTTGCAAAGCGCGCTCGTGCCGTAACGACCAAACCTCTTATGCTTACGGGTGGATTTAAGACACGTGCGCAAGTCGAGGACGCTGTAGCCAGCGGGGCGGTCGATGTCGTTGGCCTTGCGCGTGCATTAGCAATTGAGCCTACACTTCCCAATCTCTGGTTAGCCAATCAGAAACCAGAACCTATTTTTCCTAGATTTTCAGAGACCCCAGAGGGTGGAATAACCGCTTGGTATACGATGCGGTTGACTGAAATCGGCGCTGACAAAGAAAGATTAAGTTCAAACAACCTCCAAGAAGCAATGCACGACTATGAAGTTCGCGATCAAGTTCGAACGGAAATATGGTTACGTCACTTTACAAAAGATGCAAAAGGGTAATCTTTAAATGTAATCCAACCCAAAGTCCGCTTCATCCGCATAGCAGTCATTATCTATAGCTATTGAATGATAACGGGCTAAGCCTCAACAACCATTTTCTCGGCCTCGACCAGATCAACGGAAACCAGTTGACTAACGCCTTGTTCGGCCATGGTCACACCATATAGACGATCCATCCGGGCCATGGTGATCGCGTGGTGGGTGATGATCATGAAACGGGTATCCGTGCGTTCCGTCATTTCATCCAACAAATCACAAAACCGCGTGACGTTGGCATCATCCAGTGGCGCATCGACCTCGTCCAGCACGCAGATCGGTGACGGATTGGCCAGAAACACGGCAAAGATCAGGGATAAGGCCGTCAAGGTTTGTTCACCGCCAGAAAGCAGGGACAGGGTTGACAGTTTCTTGCCGGGTGGCTGACACATCAGTTCCAGACCCGCTTCCAACGGGTCATCGCTTTCCACCAGAACCAGATTGGCCTCACCACCGCCAAACAGATGCGTAAACAAAATGCTGAAGTTCTTATTCACCTGATCAAAAGCCGCCAACAAACGCTCGCGCCCTTCTTTGTTCAGGCTTGCAATGCCCGTGCGCAACTTCCTGATTGCCGCTTCCAGATCATCTTTTTCCTTGGCCAGCGCATCACGTTCCTCTGCAACCTCTTTAGCGTCTTCCTCAGCCCGCAAGTTTACTGCGCCCAAAGCATCGCGTTGACGGCGCAGGCGCATCACATCATTTTCCACACGCGCGGCATCGGGCATTTTTTCGGGGTCAATATCAAGCTGTCCCAGCAGGCTTGCAGGATCGGTTTCCAGTTCCTCATGGATACGATCAGCTGAGGTTGAAACCTGAATACGGGCGGCATCGGATACCGCATCGGCACGCGCACGCGCCTCACGCGCGGTTGACGCTTCACGTTCCGCTTCACGTTCCGCGTTTTCAGCAATGCGCAAAGCCGTTTCCCCAACCGCCAATGCATCAGACGCTGCCTTTAACCGTTCTTCGGCCTTGCTGATCGCTTTTGACAATTCTTCACGTTTTGCGGCAATTTCTTCAGGCGCGGATGTCGCCTGTTTCAATTCTTCTTCCGACGCCACCTTGCGTTCTTCCAATTCGGAAATACGCTTACCTGCCGTTTCCAAACGATACCGCCAACCGCTTGCCTCTTTGGTAATTTCCTGTTGGCGTCTTAGACGGGTTTCACCTTCACGGCGCACTTCGTCATACAAAGACCGTTTGGTCAGCATGGTCATCCGTGCGGCTTCAACCTCAATCTTCAACGCTTCTATTTCACTGCGGGCCACATCCAGATCACCCAGATCGCGGATGCCAAATTCAGCCTCTTTCAATCCGGTCCGCGCAGCCGTGGTTTCTTCTTCCAGACGCGCCTTGGCCAGTTGCAATGTTTCCAGTTTTCCAGACAGCATATCGCGGTCGGCCTCGGCGCGGGACATTTGCCGTGTTGCATCCGTAGCTGCATCATCCGCCGCTTTGCGGTTGCGGCGTGCTTCATGATCCGCTTCCGTTGCCGCCTGCAATGTTGCATGTGCAAGATTGAAAGCGTCCCTTGCAGACGTAGCTTTTGTATCCGCCTGCGCATGGGTTTCTTTCAATGCAAGCAACCGGTTTTCCTGTTGCAACCGCAGGGCTGCTTCGGTGGGGGTGTCATCCGCACCTGCACGATAACCGTCCCAACGCCACAAATCACCTTCAACACTAACCAGCCGTTGACCGGGTTTCAGTTTGGTTTGCAACCCGGCACCGTCGGCCTGTGCCACAAGTCCGATCTGGCTTAAGCGGCGCGACAGCACATCGGGTGCCGTCACATAAGTCGCAAGACTTTCAGCCCCGTTCGGCAACGCCGCATTCGCCGCATAATCCGCCAAACGCGCCCAGCCGGAAACCCCGTCAGGCCCCACAATCGGGGCTTTCAGATCATCGGCCAATGCCGCACCCAGAGCCGCTTCATACCCTGCTTTTGCCCGCACCTCATCAATCAGTTGCGCACCCGTATCGCGATCTCGCGCAATAACCCGTTGCAAGGCTGCAACCTCTGCACCCAGTGCATTCGCCATGCCTTCGGCCTCTGACAATGCACCGCGCACGTCGCTTTCAGCTGCTTGCGCATCCACGCGCTTGCGGTCCATGTCCTCCAGCAACTGTTCCGCACGTAAAGCGGCTTCATGGGTCACCGTATATTTTGTTTGCGCCTGTTCCAAACGCTCTTCGGCATTCTTCAAACCGTCTTGCGCCATAACGACCGATTGTGTCGCCGAGCCGCTTTGTTCTTCACGCTTGGTCAGATTGATCTGTGCCTCTTCCAGTTTCCGATGCGCGGATTGGTGACGGGCAGACAACCGCGCCACATCTTCGGATTGCTTATCAAGATTCGCTTCTTTTTCCTGCATAATTGCGGCAGCGTCACGGGCATCCTTATTCGATACGTCAACCTTTTCATCATGCCCAAGGGATGCTTTATCCAGTGCTTCCTTTTCCCAGTTCAACCGCTCGATGGTTTCGGTGGCATCACGGTTTAGACCTTTTTCACGCTCAATATCATGGCCAAGCTGCTGGATACGCGATTGCAATGTCGCAATCGTCTGGCGCGCACGGTTTTCCTGATCGTTCAGCGTATCGTGTTCAACAACTAGCCTTTGGGCGATGGCCCCTGCAATCGCCTCTTCTTCGCGTAAGGGCGGTACTTTACCTTCTGCCAGTCCGCGCTGCTTGCCCGCCTCTAATGCCGTCGATTGTGCCACAGCTGCAAGTTTCGTGGCTTCAATCAGGCCCTGCTCGGCACCCAACCGCGCCCGTTCAGCCTCTTTCCAGCGACCATACAACAACAACCCTTCGGCATGACGCAACTGTTCGCCGATTTCACGGTAACGCGCGGCTTGCCGCGCTTGCCGCGCCAGTGTATTCAGCTGCGCCGTTAACTGTTCAACCACATCGTCAACACGCGCCAGATTGGTTTCTGCACCTTTTAACTTCAACTCGGCTTCATGACGGCGTTGATAAAGGCCAGAAATACCGGCAGCTTCTTCCAAAATACGCCGTCGCGCTTTCGGTTTCGCGTTGATCAGTTCCGAGATTTGCCCCTGACGCACCAAGGCAGGTGAATGTGCCCCTGTTGAAGCATCCGCAAACAGCATCTGCACATCACGTGCACGGGTTTCTTTACCGTTGGCCTTATAAGCCGACCCCACATCGCGGGTAATACGGCGCACCACTTCCAGACTGTCCGCATCATTAAACGCAGGCGGTGCCGTGCGGTCTTCGTTGCCCAGTAGCAAGGAAACTTCAGCATAGTTGCGTGCAGGTCTTGCTGAGGCACCTGCAAAGATCACATCATCCATACCACCACCGCGCATCGCAGTCGGTCGGTTTTCGCCCATCACCCAGCGCAGAGCCTCTAGCAAATTGGATTTACCGCAACCATTTGGCCCAACAACACCCGTTAGCCCATCGGAAATAACCAGTTCCGTCGGGTCTACAAAACTTTTAAAGCCTGTCAGTCTGAGTTTGCTGAACTTCACTGTCTGATCTGTTCCAAATGATTCCGTTAAGCCCCAAAATGTCGGCTAGACCCCCTGCGAGTCAACCAAAATACCCTCTATCTTGCGTATTTAGACCAGTTATCCACAACATATTGGTATATTCTGTAAGTTTCTACCGTTTAGCAGCGCATTATTATGACGTAATTGTTCATATCCCGGTCGCAAACCCTCTTGACCAATGAGGTTTCCAAGGCCATTAACAAGGGGCATGGTTCCCCGCTAAGACGTCAAATGTCTGGGGATCAAATGGGAATGTGGACAGGGACGACCCAAAAGGGGCCCGAAACCACAACCGCCCCCGCGACTGTATGTGGAGAGCGCCCGTCAACCACGCCACTGGTGGAAACATTGGGAAGGCAGACGGTGCGCAATGAACCACAAGTCAGGAAACCAGCCTTGCGTGACCTTAACAAACGCCGTCGGGAGTGACGGTATAGGAGATTACTTATGACAACGATTACACGAACAACAACACGCGTAAATTCAAACACACTGGCAATTGCATTTACGGCTTTGTTGGGCCTTGGCATTATGATTTTCGCGGGCCACGTTCAGGCCTCTACATTGCACGATGCGGCACATGACGTGCGTCACGCATCCGGCTTTCCCTGCCACTAAGACATGTTCACACGCATATTAACCAGCGCATTGTTCGCTGGTTTTGCAGCGGGGCTGATTGCCGCCGTGCTGCAACTTGTATTCGTGCAACCGGTTTTACTGCATGCTGAACTTTATGAAACCGGCGCCAAACTGCATTTCGGAACTGAGGGCAGTGTATCGCATGGCCCGGCTCTAACCTTCGACGCAATGCGCGATGGTCTAAGCATTCTGTTTTCGGCTTTGGTTTATACAGGTTACGGTTTAATGCTGATTGCCGCAATGGCACTGGCTGATGAACGTGGTGTGAAAATTACAACGCGCAAAGGTATCCTTTGGGGACTTGCAGGTTTTATCACGGTACATTTTGCGCCTGCGATCAGCCTGCCACCCGAAGTGCCCGGCAGCGCTGCGGCAGATGTTGCCACACGGCAAGTCTGGTGGTTTTCGACCATCGCAGTGACAGGTCTTTCCATGGCTTTGATCGCATTCGGACAAAACTGGAAAGCTTGGGGGGCAGCCATCGTGTTGCTTCTATTGCCTCATGTCATCGGCGCACCGCACCCGGATACGTTCACAGGCACCACACCACCCGAGCTGGGCAGCCTGTTTGCATCGCGCGCTTTAGGTGTCGGTTTGGCCGCATGGGTTCTGCTTGGTCTGTTTGCCGCCTATTTCTGGCAACACGAAGGCAACGCTTAATCAAAACTGAATGGGTGCCTGATCTGGGCAGCCATCTTTTATCATCATAAACATTGAGTATTACCATGCAAAAACCACTTGCACTTTTAATCATAGGTCTGTTTTTCGGAACAGGCATAGGCTTTTTGATTGCCGCGTCAAGCGGCGTCACACTGGATGGTCATGATCACGGCCATAATGTTGCTGCTGAAACTACAATGGATCACGGTCATAACCACGACCAGATGATTGATCTGCCCGAAGGCACAGATGCACCGACCATTGAGATGGCCCTGTACGAAGACGCCGTTTCAGGATGGAACTTACAAATCATCACCACCAATTTCAGCTTTACCCCTGAAAACGTAAATCAGGAAAACAAAGCGGGTGAGGGCCATGCGCATATCTATGTGAACGGTGAAAAACTGGCGCGTCTGTATTCGCCGTGGATGCATATCGGCAAACTGCCTGCCGGGCAGATCACTGTATCCGCATCTTTGAACGCCAATGACCACAGTGCCTTAAGCGTTGGAAATAAACCGCTTAAGGCTGATGTGGTTATGCAGATACAATGACAGGGTCAGCTGGAATACGCCCTAACAGGCAATGGCGAAGCCGCCCACAAGGGCGCGCATCTTCGATCCAACCGTCTTTTGCTGCAATATATAGCTTGGCAAAGGCCAGAATATCCTGCTGGTCTTTGGCAGGATCAACACCTGAAAACATATATGCCGCCTTACCTTGCGCACGAAACGATATTGCCATGGGATTGGCGCATGCAGACATGCATTCATACGTCTCAATCTTGAAATCACGGATTGCAGCATCACTGGATTTTGCAAAAACAGCTTTCAGATCTACCGCCAACGCATCTCCTTTCGGGGCCGTTTCATCGTCTTTGCGGCAGGTTGAGCAAATAAATACGGTATGGTGCAACGGCTTATCTCTTACGCTTATGATGGCAACTGTTAACCCACTAACCCACCTGCAAAGCACAGACAAGACGCTTGCTGATGACTCTGCACATTCGCTTCTTTATAACACACAAAATCTCTATGATCGGAACTGATTAATGGCCCATAAAATACCCGCAACTGTTGTCACCGGTTTCTTAGGTGCCGGTAAAACCACCCTGATCCGCCACATGCTGCAAAATACAAGCGGCAAGCGTATTGCGCTGATCATAAACGAATTCGGCGACCTTGGTGTGGACGGCGATATTCTGACAGGTTGCGGTGATGAAACCTGCACCGAAGACGATGTTGTAGAACTGTCCAACGGGTGTATTTGCTGTACCGTGGCGGATGAATTCATTCCGACCATCGAACAACTTCTGGCGCGCGACCCAAAGCCCGATCATATCGTGATAGAAACTTCCGGTCTGGCCTTGCCGCAACCCCTTGTGCAGGCATTCAACTGGCCCGACATTAAAACCAAAGTCACCGTTGACGGCGTGGTCACTGTGGTAGATGGCAAAGCCGTGTCCGAAGGCCGCTTTGCCCATTCGGTTGAAGCCGTGGATGCGCAACGTGCGCTGGATGAGAATTTTGACCACGAAACGCCCCTGTCGGAACTGTTTGAAGATCAAGTCGCTTGTGCCGATATGATCGTGGTGAACAAATCCGATCTTCTGGGTGAAGATGCTGCCAAAGAACTTGTCGCGAAATTGAAAGATGATAGCCGTACAGGCGTACAGGTGATCAGAACAACAATGGGTGCATTGCCTGTGGATGTGTTGCTGGGTCAGGGTATTGGGGCTGAAGATGATATGGGCGCACGCCACGCACATCATCACCACCACCACGACGACCATGATGATGATCACGACGATCACCATGACCACGATCATGATGAATTCGAAAGCTTCGTTGTGGAACGTGATGAGATTACAAATGTAGCAGCGTTTACAACAAAAGTCGCAGACATCATCCGTGAATACGACATCCTGCGCCTGAAAGGTTTCGTCGCCGTGGCAGACAAACCCATGCGCCTGACGGTGCAGGCGGTTGGGCCGCGTATTGACAGCTATTTCGACAAACCGTTTGGCAGTGACCCACGCACCACACAACTGGTTGTGATCGGACAGGCGGGTCTGGATCAAGCGGCCATCACCAAAGCCCTGCAAGCGTGATACAGATCAGCATCATACAAGAAAGTCCTGTCTCGGAAGACGGCCACATGCTGATCAACGGCAGCGAACAGGCTTTGCGTGCAGTTTATACCGCTGACGAATGTTTTACCTTTACCGCCAACGAATTGCTGGGCGATAAGGTTTCTTTTTTCGTCGCCCGTAAAGATGGCGAAGCAATGGGTTGCGTTGCCTTGGTCAATGAAGCCGCATACGGCGAAGTGAAACGACTTTATGTTGCTGACAATGCCCGTGGTCTGGGGCTTGCCAAAATTCTGATGAAGCATCTGGAAACACAGGCACGTGCTCAGGGGTTAAAATCCGTGAAATTGGAAACAGGCGAGAAGCTGGCCGCCGCCGTCACCCTGTACAAATCCTTAGGTTACACTGTTTGTGGGAAATTCGGCCCTTATGAAGACGACCCTGTCAGTCTGTTCATGGAAAAGGCCCTCTAAAATGCATCTACTCGCCGCAACACTGGGAAGCATAGATGACGGTTCCGAACCGTTTGATCTGGGTCAAACCCCTGCCGACATCGTTTTCATTTCTGCTGCTGACACCGAATTGGCCGGCCTGTCAGAGGCTCGTTCAACTTTAAACGATAATGCCAGCAGCTTACGGTTGGCCAGCATGATGCACTTACAACACCCGATGTCGGTTGATCTGCATATCGAAAACTGTGCTGCGAAATCCAAATTGGTGATTGCACGCGTTCTGGGTGGTACAGGTTATTGGAAATACGGGTTGGAACAATACGCCTCCCGCCTTGGGGCCGCCGGCATCCCCTTTGTCGCGTTACCGGGCGACGATAAACCCGATCAGGAACTGTGGGATCTATCCACCGTGAACCGCAATGACTGGGAAGCCCTGTGGGCTTATATGGTCGAAGGTGGACCGCAAAATACCGTGAATTTTCTTCGTTATGCCAATGCTATGCTGGACGGATCAGACAAGCCCGAGCAAGCCAAGCCACTATTGCGTGCAGGCGTATACTGGCCAGGTTCAGGCATCGCCGATTTAGCTACAACACAGGCAGACTGGACAGATGGCGCGCCTATAGTTCCCATCATATTTTATCGCGCTTTGGTGCAGGGCGCAGGCTTGAATCCGATCAATAGATTGGTCAAAAGCTTGTTGAAACGCGGGCTGAACCCGCTACCGATCTTTGTCGCCTCTTTGAAAGACGAAGTATCAGTTGCCACATTGCAAAGCTTGTTTGAAATCGCCACGCCATCCGTCATTCTTAACTGTACCAGCTTCGCAGTCGGCTCCCCCCATCAGGATGAACACGGACAAGGCACATCAAACCCCTTGACCATGCCCGCCGCCAATGCCTCACCCGTATTTCAGGTGGTGTTATCAGCTGCATCCGAACAAGCGTGGGAAGAAGGTCTGAATGGTCTCTCTGCCCGTGACATCGCCATGAATGTCGCCCTGCCGGAGGTTGACGGGCGTATCTTGTCACGCGCGGTTTCCTTCAAAGGTGAAGCGTATTTCGACGATGCAACCGAATGCCCCATCGCCACCTACCGAGCCCGTGGCGACCGCATTGAATTTGTCGCTGACTTGGCGAAAAACTGGGCGGATTTACGACACGCAGCTTCTTCCGAACGCAAAGTCGGAATCATTCTGGCGAATTACCCCAACAAGGATGGGCGGCTGGCGAACGGGGTTGGGCTGGATACGCCAGCGGGAACTGTTCACACACTAAACGCGTTGGATGCGCAAGGTTACTCTGTTCATAACATCCCACAAGACAGCAAAGCCTTGATGGACCAAATCATGGCAGGCCCCACCAATTGGCTAACCGATCGCGCCACCCGAACGGGTGGTGTTGATATGTCGATGGCCGATTATCAGATCGCGTACGGGCAACTGCCGTGGGACGTGCGCGAAAAGATTGAAGACCGCTGGGGTAAACCCGAACAAGACCCGTTTTATACACCGGGCGAAGTGGATTGCGGTCGCTTTTCTCTGTCCATTTTCAACTTCGGCAATGTTGTCGTCGGCGTTCAACCCGCACGCGGCTATAATATCGATCCCAAAGACACCTACCACTCCCCCGATTTGGTGCCACCGCACAACTACCTTGCGTTCTATTTCTGGCTACGTAATCAGTTCGGTGCACATGCACTGATCCACATGGGAAAACACGGAAATCTGGAATGGTTGCCCGGCAAAGCACTGGCCCTATCGGACACCTGTCTGCCCGAAGTAATCCTTGGCCCAACACCGCATATCTACCCGTTTATCGTCAATGACCCGGGCGAAGGTACACAAGCCAAGCGGCGCACATCCGCAGTGATCATCGACCACCTGACCCCGCCAATGACACGCGCTGAAACCTACGGGCCACTTCGTGATTTGGAAGCATTGGTGGATGAATATTATGAAGCTGTGGGAGTTGATCCACGCCGTATAGATCACATCAGACGCGAGATTTTGGCCCTGACCTCAGCCACGGGGCTAGATGAAGATGCGGGTCTGACAGGAAACGATGAAGATCAAGATTTGGCCAAACTGGATGAATATCTGTGCGAGTTGAAAGAAGCACAAATTCGCGATGGTTTGCATATTTTCGGACAGTCGCCCGAAACGGGGCTTGAAGCTGATCTTATTCAGGCCCTCGTTCGCGTACCACGCGGTACAGGCAAAGGGGCGGACGCGTCTTTGCAACGCGCGATTGCCAAGGATTTGGGTTTGAACTTTGACCCATTGGATTGTGATATGGCGACCCTTTGGGCAGAGACGAACCCACAAGAGCTAGTTGCGGTTTCATCGGATACTTGGCGCAGCGCAGGCGATACGGTTGAACGCATAGAACTGCTAGCAGGGTTGATGATAACAGGGCAAAACCCCACCGTTGGGGAAAACAGTCAGGTGGTTCTGGACGGCATCAACACACAAGTACGCCCAACAGTGAAGGCTTGCGGCCCATCAGAAATAAAGGGACTTCTCACCGCCCTGAATGGGCAGTTTGTCGCCCCTGCACCATCCGGTGCCCCGACACGCGGGCGTTTAGATGTGTTACCCACAGGGCGAAATTTCTTTTCGGTGGACAGCCGCGCCGTACCAACCCCCACCGCATGGGCACTGGGTTGGAAATCGGCCAACATGCTGATCGAACGCCACCTGCAAGACCACGGTGACTGGCCGCGCTCTATGTTACTGACTGCCTGGGGCACTGCCAACATGCGCACAGGCGGCGATGATATTGCACAAGCCCTTGCCCTGATGGGCGTAAAGCCGAAATGGGACAGCGCCAATCGCCGCGTAACGGGCTTTGAAATTCTGCCGCTTTCAGTCCTCGACCGCCCGCGCGTCGATGTCACCCTGCGTATTTCAGGCTTTTTCCGCGATGCGTTCCCGCAGTTGATCGCCTTGGTCGACTCCGCTGCTCGCACCGTGATGGAACAAGATGAGCCCCACGATATGAACCCTGCAGCTGCGGCCCACGCCAAGGGCGAAGATCTGTACCGTGTATTTGGTGCAAAGCCCGGGGCATATGGGGCTGGCCTGCAAGCGATGATCGATGAACGCCTGTGGAACGATCAGGCTGATCTGGGTGATGCCTACCTTGAATGGGGCAGCTACGCTTACAGTAAGGATGCGCAGGGAACACGCGCGCGCGGTGCTATGGAAACGCAGTTATCGCGTGTTGATGCCATTGTGCAAAATCAGGATAACCGCGAACATGATATTCTGGACAGCGACGATTATTATCAATTTGAAGGCGGGGCCGCCGCCGCAGTAAAATCACTGCAAGGTGTTGACCGCCCGATCTATCACAACGACCATTCACGCCCCGAACGCCCAGTAGTCCGCACGCTGGATCAGGAAATCGGCCGTGTGGTGCGATCACGTGTCGTGAACCCGAAATGGATCGAAGGGGTGAAACGTCACGGCTATAAAGGCGCGTTTGAAATGGCCGCGACGCTGGATTACCTGTTTGCCTTTGCCGCCACCACGGGGGCGGTGAAAAACCACCATTTTGATCTGGTGCATCACGCGTTTCTGGAAGATGATGATACCCGTGAATTCATCGCCGAAAACAACCCCGCCGCATTGCGCGAAATGGCGGAACGCTTGCAAGAAGCCATAGACCGTGGGTTATGGGTGCCGAAATCCAACTCGGCGCGGGCACAAATTGAGGGCCTGATATGAGCAAACTCAATATTCTGTTCATCTGTGGAAAAGCACGCAAACGCAGCCCAACAGCTGCAGATTTGGTTGCAGGATGGGATGTCGTAAATACCGACTGTGCCGGGGCCGGTCTTGATGCCAATACAATAGTTTCATTGGATGAAATTGAATGGGCGGACAAAATAATTGTGATGGAATTAAAGCAAAAGAAAAAACTGAATTCCCTTTTCGGGGCAGCTCTTCGAGATAAGCCAATCAGATGTTTGGGCATTCCCGACAATTATGAGTATATGCAGGATGATCTGGTAAATGTTTTAACCACAAAACTAGCATTTTTAAGGAACTGACATGACCAAAGGCCATTGCCTGTGCGGCGCTACATCTTGGGAATACTCCGGCGATGAAACATGGGCCTGTTATTGCCATTGCGATGATTGTAGGCGTAATTGTGCAGCCCCTGTCACCGCTTTCATCGGTGTGCCGTTAAACAGTTTTAAATGGACCGGCGATACACCGAAAATCTACAGCTCGTCCAAAGGTGTACAGCGGCATTTCTGTGAAACCTGCAGTACACCGATGGCGTTTCAGGCTGAACATTACGTCGGCGAAATTCACCTATACGCCGCAAGTCTGGATCACCCACAAGATTTTGACCCCAAATTCCATGTACATACGGGCGAAAAACTGGATTGGTTGCAACTGAACGATAACCTGCCAAGATACACAGGATCAAAACCCGATTAGGCAAATTAAATGATAAGCCACCTAACAGTCATATTGGGCTTGCAGTTATTGGGCGAGGTTATCACGCGCGCACTTGGGCTGCCCTTGCCCGGCCCGGTGCTGGGCATGGTATTTTTTCTTGTATTGCTGGTCTTGCGGCCCGCCTTTGCGGATGCAATCAAATCAACTGCACAGGGGCTACTTGCGCATCTGTCTTTGCTGTTTGTCCCGGCCGGTGTGGGGGTTGTAGGACACATAAAAACTCTGGGCAGTGACGTGGGTGTTATTCTGTTGGCAATTATCATCAGCACCATCGCGGCGATTGTGGTCAGTGTCTATGCTTTCACTTTGACGGCGAAACTGATGGGGCAATCCAATGACTGACTTTCAAGACATCTGGACCTATCTTTCAAGCGAACCTTTGCTTTGGTTGACCGCAACCCTGGCCGCTTATGTAATTGGCGATGCATTATTTCAGGCCAGCGGCAAACGCGCCTATATCAATCCCGTGCTGATCGCAGTCATCCTGCTGGCAATCGCATTAACCCTAAGCGGTACGACTTATGAAACCTATTTCAACGGTGCAAAATTCGTACACTTCATGCTTGGCCCCGCAACAGTTTGTCTGGCAGTGCCACTGTATTTGAACCTGCGACAGGTGGGGAAATCCATCATCCCGATGTTGGTCGCCCTTATCGTCGGGCCGATTACCGCCATAGGCACTGCATTAGGCATCGCTTATGCCTTCGGTATTCGCGGTGAGGTGTTACTGTCGCTTGCGCCGAAATCCGTTACCGCCCCCGTTGCAATGGGAATATCCGAAAGCATTGGTGGCTCACCCACATTAACTGCCGTGATGGTGATTTTAACGGGCATCACGGGGGCGATTGTTTGCACACCTTTGTTGAACGCGCTGAAAATTACCGATTATCGCGCACGCGGGTTCGCAGTGGGGTTAACCAGCCACGGCATTGGCACAGCGCGCGCCTTTCAGGTAAACGAAACTGCAGGCACGTTTGCAGGAGTTGGCATGGGTGCAAATGCACTTGCCACGGCCATCCTTGTGCCGCTACTCTTAACACTCTTTTAAGGAGCATATTTATGACCGCAGACACTGAACGCCACGCAATGAAAATGGCCAAGAAAAAGGCCGCGCGCGATAAAATCATGGCGACCAAAACCGAGAAAAAAGGCCTGATCATTGTTCATACGGGCAAGGGCAAGGGCAAATCTTCGGCTGCGTTCGGCATGATTTTCCGCCATATTGCGCATGGAATGAAATGCGCCGTTGTTCAGTTCATCAAGGGTGGGATGTCCACGGGCGAGCGTGATCTGATCCTGAAGAACCACACTGATCTGTGTTCTTTTCACACTATGGGCGAAGGTTTTACTTGGGAAACACAAGATAAAACCCGCGATACCGAAATGGCGCAGGCGGCTTGGGCCAAGGCCAAAGAACTGATTTTGGATGAAAGCAATTCCATGGTGTTGCTGGATGAAATCAACATCGCCATTCGTTATGATTACGTGGATATTGGCGAGGTTGTCGAATTTCTGGCCACCCAAAAACCCCACATGACCCATGTGGTTCTAACAGGTCGCAATGCCAAGCCCGAACTGATCGAAATCGCCGATCTGGTGACGGAAATGGAACTGATAAAACATCCATTCAGATCAGGTGTTAAGGCGCAAATAGGAGTGGAGTATTGAGCGAAGACGACTGGCATAAAGACCTTGCATCCCTAAAGGCAGAGGTTCACAAGATGAACAGCCACCGCTTTATCCGGATGCACAACTCCTTGTCCAAATTGATCTGGTTCAACTTCATGCGCGGCCTCGCCTTTGGTTTGGGGTCGGTCATTGGTGCCACGGTTCTGGTATCTGTGCTGGTTTTCCTGCTTCGCGAAATAAATTTCATCCCGATTATTGGGGAGTGGGCCACGGAAATCCTGTCGATCATTACCGATCAATCGGCAGATAATTAGAAACCTCAATCAAATTACCATCAGGGTCACGGATATAAAGCGACATAATCTTGCCAGCAGCACCCGTGCGTGCAATCGGGCCATCTTCTACCGTCACATTGCATTTCACAAAATGCTGTTGCCACGCTTCCAATGGTTCATCCGAAATGAAACAAATATCCTGCGATCCGACCGTAGCCGCCTGCGCATTTGGCTTAAATTCCGCACCCGCCTGATGCAGATTGATTTTATTAACCCCAAAGGACAAAGCCCAACGGATGCTGCCATCTGCGGGCTGGAATTGTTCTGCCGCCATTCCCAACACGCGAGTATAGAACGCAACCGTTGCGTCAACATCCATGGCGGTTAGAACAATATGGTCAATACGGGTAATTTTCGGCATGTGATTTCCTTTGAAACGGACCTTGCCACAAATCAAACTTTGCGCAAAGACTGTCGCTATGGAAACTTCAGACATACTTGACCCCGCACGCGCGGCTGCCCTGCAAACGGCCCTTGGATTATCAGGCCCTGCCCCAAGCGCAAATGACCCCTTGCCCGCCTTTTGGCATTACATCTATTTTTGGGATGCACAGCCTGCGGAATTACTGGGCGATGACGGTCACCCCAAGACAGGCGGGTTCATTCCCGATCTGGGTTTACCACGCCGCATGTGGGCCGGTGGCGATTTGCAGTTTCATGCACCCCTTTATCTTGGCGTACCTGCGAAAAAAGTGTCAAAACTTATGCGGGCCGATCAAAAAACAGGTGCGTCTGGCCCGCTTGCCATCGTTACGATAGACCATCAGATCAGCCAAAACGGCAAGCTTTGCATTTCAGAAAAACAAAACCTGATTTACCGTGAGGCGGCCAACCCCGATGCCCCGCAACCTATACCGCCGCTGGCGCAGACGGATGAAACGGTAACAGAGACGCACAACTTCACGACGACACAATTATTCCGCTACTCTGCGCTGACCTTTAATGGTCACCGTATTCATTATGATCAGACTTATGCACGCCAAACAGAAGGCTACCCTGATCTTATTGTTCACGGCCCGCTTTTGGCACAGCTTCTGATCCACTTTGCAGAACGTCAGTTCGGGGCTTTGAAAGAATTCAGTTTTCAGGCGACCGCCCCGCTTTTCGTCACTGAAACAGCAACCTTGTGTGCAAAACCGAACAAGACGGGATTGGATCTTTGGGTGCGCGGGCCGGATGGCAGGTTGATCATGCGGGCCAAAGCTATTCCATATGCCAGTTCACAGTAAAATTCTTCGGCAGATCAACCGTATTGCCGCCTGCGAAATCTGCCAAAACCCCGCCTACCGCATGGGCGATGCCGAACCCGATTGTATAAGCCCCCATCGCACTGAAAACGCCGTTTAACGATGGCACAGGCCCCAGCATCGGATACCGTCGTCGTGCTTTTGGGCGCACCCCTGCCCAGCGTTGTAGAACAGGGGCGCGCCCTAGGCTGGGGAAAATCACGCGGGCTTTTGCAATCACCGCTTCCAGCTTTTCATCAACCACAACATGATCCCATGCCTTTTCAGCGGTCGACCCTATTGCCGTCACGCCGCCTGCATGCGGAATAACATAAACACCGTCCGCATATAGTTGTGATGCATTGCCCAAGTCACAATCCAGCAAAGCCGCCTGCCCCTTAACGCCTGTTCCCGTGGTGCAATCCATATAGGGATCAAGCAATGAAAACCCCTCTACGCCAGCGGCCAGAATGATAGCACCGGCACGGGCTTCGCCCCAATCCCCATAAATAACGCCGCTGTCCAATCCTGTCACAGGGCTGTGCTCAATGATTTCCACACCCAAATACAAACAGGCCTGGGCAAGGGATGCCACTGCCTTTGACGGAAACATGCGGGCCGATAATGTATCATGCGAGACCCCAAACGGCGTTGCTTCAATTGGTAACAACGGATGCGCAGCCAGCACGTTCCAGTGATATCGCCCCTGCCATAACGTTTTGGCATTTTCAGCCCGTTCTTCGCATAATGTACGTTCGCGTGCGGTGGTGATCGGCATCAACCGCCCGATACGCCCATAGCCCGACGACACGCCGGATAACGCATCAACCTCTGCCCAAAAATCTTTCGCCGACACAAGTGCCTCAAACTGAAATTGCTTCATCGCATTCCAGCTTTCAGGTACATTCGGTGACATTGCCCCAACCACGCCGCCACTGGCACCCTTCCCGATTTTTTCCAGCTCATATACCGCAACCGATTGCCCGCGCTGCGCACAGGCATAGGCACAGGCAAGACCCCAAATACCGCCCCCGATTACAATCACGTCCCGTTTGGACATCGCGCATTTTCCTTTGCATGGCACCCGCAATGCTTTAGTCCAATCACCGATGACAAACCAGATTAAATTGGCAAAACTGGCATGGCGCAACGGCACAACGCCTATCGCGACACAATTCGATGATCCTTATTTCAGCGTCGATAACGGCTTGGCAGAAACGGCGCATGTATTCTTGGCGGGCAACAATCTGCCCGCACGTTTCACACAAGGTTTTCACGTAGCGGAACTTGGGTTCGGCACAGGGTTAAACCTGTTGGCCGCATGGCAAATGTGGTTGAAGTCAGGTCAATCAGGCCGCTTGATCTACACTAGTTTTGAAGCTTACCCGATGGACATGTCTTCAATGCGAAAAGCCCTATCACATTGGCCCGAATTAAACGATTTGGCCCAAAAAATGCTGGAGCAGTTGGCATCGGACCATTTTGAAGTAAACACCCCGACTTTGTGCGCTAAGATCATCATTGGTGACGCACGCAAAACCTTACCCGCATGGCTTGGGCAAGCGGATGCGTGGTTTCTGGATGGTTTCAGCCCCGCCAAAAATCCTGAACTATGGGAACCGACGTTAATGCAGGCCGTAGCCGACCATACAAACCCGCGCGGAACCTTTGCCACTTACACCGCCGCAGGGCACGTCAGACAAAGCTTGGCAAGGGCAGGTTTTACAGTCACAAGGGTAACAGGTTTTGGCCGTAAACGACACATGACAATCGGCATTCTTTGAAAGACTACACATGGCTGAAAATAACCCGCGCCTTGGGATCATTCTAATGATCGCCACAACATTTGTCTTTGCCGTGCAAGACGGTGTCTCACGGCATTTGGCGGGTGAATATAACGTCTATATGGTCGTGATGATCCGCTACTGGTTTTTTGCATTGTTCGTCATCGCATGGGCCAGAATGCAGCACGGGTCAGTACGCAAACTGGCAGCGACCAGCCAACCGTTCCTGCAAATATTCCGCGGCCTTTTACTGATCGCCGAAATTTGCGTAATGGTTCTGGGCTTTGTCTATCTTGGTCTGATCGAAAGCTATGCGATTTTCATCACCTACCCGCTGATCATCGCCGCCCTTTCGGGCGTCATATTAGGTGAACGGGTCGGCTGGCGGCGTTGGGCAGCGATCTGTGTCGGTTTCTTAGGGGTTCTGGTTATCTTGCAACCCGGCTTTCGTGTTTTCAGCCCCTATGCGCTGCTGCCAATGGGTTCTGCATTGATGTTTGCACTTTACGGCCTGCTGACCCGCTTTGCCGCCCGCAAAGACAGTGCGGCCACCAGCTTTTTCTGGACAGGTATCATTGGCGCCATCGGGATGACGGCGGTCGGTATGTTTCATTGGCAACCAATGACATCCGCCGACTGGGGCTGGATGGGGTTTTTATCGATCATGGGTGTATTGGGACATTTCCTGCTGATCAAATGCTATGCCGTGGCCGAGGCCAGTACCGTGCAACCCTTCGCATATCTGCAACTGGTATTCGGCGGCGCATTGGGATGGATGATATTCAGCGACAACCTGCGGTGGGGAACCGCTATTGGTGGCGCGATTGTGATCGCGGCCGGTCTTTTCACTCTTTGGCGCGAACGGGCTGCGGCAAAGTCCTAATCCTTCAAGGCTTGAAATGCACGGCCATGTACCATCCAGCCGGCACCAAAAGCGACAAGCGCCAAAGCTTCAAACCAGAAGGTCAGATGATAACGATCCCACCAAGCATCACCCACCAACTTTGGTAAAATTGCGATTGCCAGAATAGCACTTACAATTGCATAGCTACACCACCTGTAAATCTTGTTTCGCAAAATTTTAACGTCAGTAAGCTCCCCCTTCGTTGTGCGGTATTTTACTTCCTGATGATCGCTTGCAAACACATAAAACGAATACCATGCCAGAAAGATAAACAATAACGCAGCACTTCCCAGATGCAAATATCCCGACCATGGGCTGGCCATGAAAAACTCTGGAAACACGCCTGTCACCTTATCCGGCATATCCGTCAAAATACGCGCCTGTTGGTTGTGATATACACAAGGGGCACCTGCTGTCGGAAACAATGCAACACCCAACGCAAAGAACCCCGCAACGGTAGCGCAGTGGGTGTCGATTTGTTTCTTGCCTTGGAAATTATACAAAAGTACCGCGATGAAACATAAAATACCGACGAAAATATCACCAAACCCACGGGTGTAATAAAAATGACTGATGGAACTGGCAAAACACACATTGCCGAAAGGCCAGCCGATATAGACCCCATAAAGCATTGCAAGCGGTAGTCCGACGGCACAATACCCGATCCACCTGCTCAGGCCATCGCTGTCCAGTTCAAATTTACCCGCATTTCGCGTTAGATAGGACTTTACGGGGATTAATAAACGCATATTTCCTCCAAAGGTCTAAAAAATTGCATATGTTATGTGGGGATTGTACTGCTATAGCGTGTTATTTTCAATTATCTTCGCCTTAAAATATATTCGTCGCCTCTCAAAATAGACACGCCTTATACTGCCCTCGTTTCCGGTATTGATCACATACTCATATCATTCGGATACGACCTATCCGCGTGTCAAATCCTGCGTCAATTGAATCGCCGGGGTTTTGCCTTTCAACCGTGCGCGGTAAACATGCAACGACTCCATCACACGCATCACATAATTGCGGGTCTCGCGGTACGGAATATGTTCAATCCAGTTGACTTGATCCACCAGACTGTCGCGTGGATCACCGAACTCTTCAATCCAGACCTCGGCCCGATGCGGTCCCGCATTATAACCGGCGAATGCCAATATATAAGACCCCTCGAATATCTCCAGCAACCCGCCCAGATAAGCGGTTCCCAACTGTGCGTTATATCGCCAGTCAGAGGTCAACCGTTGCTTGGAATATTCAACACCAATATCCTTGGACACTTTGCGCGCGGTGGCGGGCATAATTTGCATCAAACCACGTGCGCCGGCCGGGCTGATCGCACTTGGGTTCAGCTCACTTTCACGGCGCGCGATCGCCATCGCAATTTCAGGGGGAACATCCACAGAGTAGCTTGCAAGGTCGGTGACAGGGAAATAGGATTTCGGCAGGATGATCCCCCGTTTTGCAGCTTCTTTTGCAACTGCCAATGCCACATGAGGGCGTTCAAGTTCCAACGCCAAGTCGGCAAGCTGGCTAAGACCTACCTTATCTAAATTTTCGGCCACATGGGAAAA
Source organism: Amylibacter sp. (assembly GCA_021775355.1). GTDB lineage: Bacteria > Pseudomonadota > Alphaproteobacteria > Rhodobacterales > Rhodobacteraceae > Amylibacter. The sequence continues at coordinate 73,203 of JAJFHZ010000019.1, forward strand.
GAACCAGCGCATCCGCGCCTGATCGCCTGCGTAATGAAACAAAAGCCCGGCCCGAATTGGGGCGGTTTGCAAAAACTTTGCCTGCCGCCAATTTGGCACATCCTGTTTGCCGCTTAGCGATACGTCAGGGGCAAGTCCCAGTTTTTCCGCTGATAGCTGGCCATAAAAACTGGTTTGGTGAACCGCCCCGAGTGCGTAAGCTTTCGAGGCCTTGTCATACTGGCCCAATTTTTCGTAAACGCGCCCCAACCAATAACCCGCGCGCCCCATACTGATCGGGCTTTTGACCGCCGCTTTGAAACTTATAAAGTGCCCCAAGGCCTGTTTCGGCGCATTCATTTTTGTCAGCGAAATATAGCCCGCCAACCATTCCAGATCGGCAAAATCCGACCCTTGATTCAGGCCGTGTTGGCTGGCCAGCCAATAGGCCAAATCAGTGTCACCTGCACGCATGGCACGGCGCGCAAAACCACGGCGCCGCCCCGCCCATGCCTCTGGCTGTCCCAGTTTTTTCACTGAACCCGTCTGATGCGCCAACAGTTCCTGGGCATCATCCCACCGACCTTTTTTTACCCGCCATTGAAACCTGTCATAAGCAAGTCCGGGGTCAGATTGCATGCTTTTCGGAACTGCGCCAATTAACGCATCCACACCCTGGCTGGCCCGTTGCAGGCCGATCCGTGCACGGGCAAGTTTAACATTTTCATCGGGAACCCTGTCCAGCATACGCCCCGCTTCGCGCGTTAAACCGCGCCACAAAAGGTTATCAAGCCGCTTCAGGTTATGGCGCGAAAGTACGCCTTTATACTGCGCATATAATGCGTTTTCCTCATATTCTTTCAAAGACATTTCGTTCCAAGCGCGTATCGCTTCACTGCGCGCCTCACCATTGCGGCCTTGCGCTGTATAAGCTTCAGTCAGTCGCAAAGAACCGACCCCCGTTTGCGGCAATTGGTCTTCAAAGTAAGATCGCACAATTGCCGGATCGGCACTCTTGAGAATGGCTGCTTCCCCATTGCGGCGCAACCGTTTAAGTCCCGGCCAATCACCGTTCGCAGCAAGAAACGCGCGGTACTCTTCCCAATCACCTTCGCCTTGACGCAAGCGTTCCCATGTCACCAGATCAACGGCAATAGGATCATTGATTTGGGATGCGTAATGGTCGGCGGAAACCCAGTCTTTATTGTTTATTGCATTAAACGCCGTAGACAAAAGATCACCGTTTTCTTCTTCCGTACCAGCCCATAAAAAACTAGGTGCAGCCAAAGCCGTGCAAACTGTTATTATTTTAGCCCAAGACCGCATCAAATGGCTTTCAGTTACTTTAATGTGCCGAAACTAGCCAAAATTCCCTTGTTTTCCTAGGGCGTTCTTGGCAAAGGTCACTTTAGCCCGTGTCAAATGGCTAAATTAACTGTAAAACAACACGCAAACATCATTTATTCGGAGGTAAATCCCCATGTTCAAAGGTTCATTCCCAGCTCTGATCACCCCGTTCAAGAACGGCAAGGTGGATAATGATGCATTGAAGGCATTGGTGGATTGGCATATTGCTGAAGGATCAAATGGCCTGGCCCCAGTGGGGACCACGGGCGAAAGCCCAACCCTTAGCCACTCGGAACACATGCAAGTAATCAAAGCAGTGGTAGAAACCGTTGCAGGGCGCATTCCCGTGATTGCTGGTGCCGGCTCCAACAATACCGCCGAAGCACTGGAGTTTTTGCAATTCGCAAAAAACGTGGGCGCCGATGCCGGCCTTGTTGTGACCCCATACTACAACAAACCCACCCAAGACGGGTTGATCGCACATTACACCGCACTGAACGCAGTTGGACTGCCGATTTTTATCTACAATATTCCACCACGGTCTGTCGTGGATATGGTGCCTGAAACAATGGGTGCCTTGGCAAAGCTAGAAAATATCATCGGCGTTAAAGATGCCACAGGTGATCTGGCACGCGTTTGCCAGCAACGTATTGAATGTGGAAATGACTTTATTCAACTGTCCGGCGAAGATGCCACCGCACATGGCTTTAACGCCCAAGGCGGTGTTGGTTGTATTTCCGTCACCGCAAATGTGGCCCCGAAATTGTGTTCCGAATTACAGGCCGCCACACTGGCAGGTGATTATGCAACGGCTTTGGATATTCAGGACCGTTTAATGCCCCTGCACAATGCCATCTTCACGGAACCGGGGCTGGTGGGCGCAAAATACGGCGTTTCCAAACTGGGAAAATGCAGCGATGAAGTGCGCTTGCCTTTGACAGGCTTGACTGATGGTACAAAAGCAAAAATGGATGCCGCCATGCGTCACGCAGGGCTGATAAATTAGGTTATGACGGCACCTGTATTCGACATCCACCTTGTGTGTGGCGCAACAGGTGCAGGTAAATCCACCTACTCTGAAAACTTGGCGCAATCCCTTGGTGGGGTGCGATTTTCCATCGATGAATGGATGCAGAGGTTGCACAATATGGATCAGCCCGAAAAAATGAGCTTTGACTGGTTCTATGAACGCGTTCAGCGTAATTGCGCCCAAATGCGCGATATGGCTGAAAAGCTGGTACTTTTGGGTATTCCATCCGTGTTTGATTGTGGACTGACAAATAAAGAAGAACGCAAAATATTTTCCGATTGGGCCGATAATCACAGATACGCCGTGCAACTGCATTTTATCGATATCCCGACAGAAACCCGCTGGCAACGTGTGCTAAAGCGAAATAGCAAACAGGCCGAAACGTTTCAGTTTGAAGTTACCCGCGAAATGTTTGACTTTATCGACTCTATCTGGGAAACCCCCAGTCCCGAAGAAATGGACACATTGTCCGGAAAACATATAACAAGCTAATGGCCACCAAGAAGAAACCATCGGATAGTAACAATAAACTGATCGCCGAAAACCGGCGGGCGCGGTATGATTATGCTATTGAGGATACGCTTGAATGCGGTTTGGTGTTGATGGGTTCCGAAGTGAAATCCCTACGCGGTGGCGGGGCGCACCTAACAGAAAGCTACGCAGATGTTGAAAACGGCGAGTTGATGCTGATCAATAGCTATATCGCACTTTACCCGCAGGCCCGTAATTTCGGGCACGAAGAACGCCGGCGGCGTAAATTGCTGGCATCCAAGCGCGAAATATCCAGACTTTGGCAGGCCATCGGCCGTCAGGGCATGACGCTGGTTCCTCTGAAAATGTACTTCAACGACAAGGGTCGCGTAAAGCTGTTGTTGGGTATCGCCAAGGGCAAGAAAAAAGCCGACAAACGCGAAACCGAAAAGAAACGCGATTGGCAAAGGCAGAAATCGCGACTAATGCGTGATCACGGTTAACTACTACATATAGATAGTTTTCTTGAAAAACCACAATATACCCCTATGTTAGGTTCAATATTCGCAATCCTGCGAATATCCAAACATGAAAACAGGGGATTATTATGGAAGGCTTAATCGTACAACTTATCTCGGGTGCAGTCGGTGGCAACGTTGCCGGTGCTGCTTTGAAAAACCTGAATATGGGTGTTTTATTGAATTCCGTAGCGGGCATTGTCGGCGGCGGGATTGGCGGTAACATCCTAAGCGCTGTTGGCGGTGGCAGTCTTGATGGCATCGTTGGGCAAATTGCCGGTGGTGGTGTCGGTGGCGCCGTAGTGCTGGCCATTGTCGGTGTTGTAAAAAACATGATGAACAAAGGCTAACCGAAACCTTATCCGGAAACGCGCGGATGGGAAGATCTGTGCGTTTCATTTTGTCCTATTGCATCCTTTGAATGACAGGTCTAATTGAAGAATGAATGTCATAAAAGGGTGCGATCATGGTGCAGTCCGATCCGAAAATCCTTGTCTCAACAGATTGGTTGGCGGAGAATCTGTCGAACCCCGATTTACGTATTTTAGACGGCTCTTGGCACTTGCCCACCGAAAACCGTGATCCTTTGGCAGAATACCGCAGTGATCACATTACGGGCGCGCAGTATTTCGATATTGACGGGATCAGCGATACCGCTTCTGATTTGCCGCATATGGTACCATCCGCAAAACAGTTTGCCAGACAAGTGGCGAAACTTGGGATTTCCAACGACAATCAAGTTGTTGTCTATGACACCCAAGGCCTGTTTTCAGCCGCCCGTGTCTGGTGGCTGTTCAGGTTCTTTGGCCTGAATAATATTGCGGTTTTGGATGGCGGCCTGCCTAAATGGAAAGCAGAAAAACGCCCCACCAGCAATACGCCGATTACGCCCGTATCAGGCACTTTGTCTGCAACTGCCCAAAATCACCTTGTGCGTGACGCCGCACAGGTCTTGGCCGCAAGCGAAACCGCTACACAAGTCATAGACGCCCGCCCATCCGCACGCTTCAAAGGTGAGGCCCCCGAACCCCGTGCCGGATTGCGCGCAGGGCGTATTCCAAACTCGAAAAATGTGTTCTTCAAATCTTTGTTAAACGCAAACGGTACCTTGAAACCTGTTGCAGAGCTTACAGCAGTTTTCAAAGCCCAAGGCGTTGAACTAGAGCAACCGATCATTACGTCCTGCGGTTCCGGTGTGACCGCATCCGTCTTGTCATTGGCTTTGCAGAAAATCGGACACGACAACCACGCACTTTATGACGGCTCTTGGTCGGAATGGGGCGCACTTCACGACTATCCTATCGAACAGGGCTAAAGGCCCAAAAGGAAAGACCATGCTGAACAACCTTAAACCCCTTCCCGCAGATAAGATCCTGATGCTTTCAACCCTGTTTCGTGCAGATGAACGCAGCACTAAAATCGACCTTGGTGTCGGTGTTTATAAAGACGCCAGTGGCCACACACCGATTATGCGTGCAGTGAAAAAGGCGGAAAAGCAGTTATGGGAAAAAGAAGACACGAAAACCTATACCAGCCTGCCGGGTGACGCGGGTTTCCATAAAGCCATGGCCGATATGGTGCTGGGCGACAGTGTTGATCGTGCGCGTCTTGCGTGTTGTGCCACACCGGGTGGCACGGGTGCTATCCACAATGTGCTGGAAACAATCCAGATGGCAAATCCAAATACAACCGTTTGGGTCAGCAACCCGACATGGGGCAATCACCTGTCGATCCTGAAACATCTGGGCATCAAGTTTAAAACTTATGATTATTTCGATGAAGACACATGCGCAATTGATTTTGCCAGTATGATCGCCAGCCTGCAAAATGTGCAAGCGGGCGACACTGTGTTGTTGCACGGTTGTTGTCACAACCCCACTGGGGCCAACTTAAACCAGACACAATGGAATGAGGTCGCTGACCTGTTGCTGGCAAAAGCCGCCACCCCATTCATCGATATCGCCTATCAGGGCTTTGGTGATGGTTTGGACGATGACGCATATGGCACCCGTCTGCTAGCCAGCAAGTTCGGCGAAATGATGATAGCGGCCAGTTGCTCCAAGAACTTCGGGATTTACCGCGAACGCACAGGCATTGTTCTGGCAATTTCCGCCAATGCGGACGCCGCAAAAATCACCCAAGGCACTTTGGCCCATATGAACCGCCAGAATTTCAGCTTTCCTCCTGACCACGGCGCACGCCTTGTGACCATGGTGCTGACCGATCCTGAACTGCGCGCCGATTGGGAAGCGGAACTGGAAGAGGTGCGTTCCGGCATGTTGGTATTACGCCAACTATTAGCCGATGCATTACGCGCAGAAACCGGATCAGACCGTTTTGGCTTTATCGCGGAACATCGCGGCATGTTTTCACGCCTTGGTCTGACCAAAGACCAGGTGATGACCCTGCGCGACACACATGCGATTTACATGGTCGACGACAGCCGCATCAACATTGCAGGCTTAAACAAGGTTAACGTACCAATCATCGCCAAAGCAGTTGCATCTGTGATCAGCTAATCCTTGCCATAATCCATTTTGATAGGTAAGCGGGCGCATCCCCTTATGGGTAAAGTGTCCGCTACCTTTTCAAAACGGAGTAAAGCATGAACCGTGGCATTATTTTTGGCATTATCGCCATGGCAACGATTGTTGTTGCCTCTAACATTCTTGTACAATTCCTATACGGAGACTGGTTAACGTTCGGTGCGTTTACCTATCCTTTCGCCTTTCTTATAACCGATTTGATGAATCGGCTTTATGGTGCTGCAAACGCGCGTAAGGTTGTTCTGGCAGGCTTTGTCATCGGCATTGCATGTTCATTTATCGGCACACAAATCATGGGTGAATTCGGCCCATTGGTAACGTTACGTATCGCAATCGGTTCGGGCACAGCCTATCTGGTGGCACAATTGGCCGACGTTTTTGTCTTTGACAAAATGCGCAAAGGTGCCTGGTGGCGCGCACCACTTGTGTCAACGCTTGTGGGTTCCAGTTTGGACACCGCGATTTTTTTCAGTGTCGCATTTTCCGCAAGCCTTAGCTTTATTGATCCTGCAACAAACGTTGTTTGGGCCAATGAAATACTGCCAGTACTGGGCTCTGGCCCCATCGCACCACTTTGGGTTAGCCTTGGTGTGGCCGACTGGTTTGTCAAAGTCGCCCTGTCACTTGTTGCCCTTTTACCCTTTAAAATACTGGTTTCCCGCCTTTCCGGCACAACAGCTTAAGCCTTTCACTTAAATGTTTCAAAAAAACATTTGGTTTTTTTGCAATCTCGTTGCATGATTCGTTTATCGGCAGTGACCGATCAAAAGAAACATTCAGAAAGGAGGTGCCAATGATTATTGGGAAACAAGAGCAGCTGGTGAAGGATACGTGCGAGGTGATGACCTAGGGGGCAGCCCCTCTACTCAAAACCTGGGCACCGGGATTTCTTGATCCTGCTTGCCACCTCTAAATCTCGAGAAGAGCCCGCATTCCTTGGTGCGGGCTCTTTCATTTGTAGTTGTTTGATTTTGCCCGTATATATCTGGGAAACCAACAGGATAAAACAATGGCCCGCCGCCCCACATTAAAAGACATTGCCCAAATGGCACGGGTCAGCGAAATGACCGTGTCACGGGTGTTGCGCGGCAAAGGTGAAGCATCGCCCTATACCTGTGACCGTGTACGTGATGCAGCCAAAACCTTGGGCTATGTACCCAACCAGATCGCGGGATCATTATCGTCAAACCGCGTGAACCTGATCGGTGTGATTGTTCCGTCGGTTAGCAGTTCGGTCTTTTCCGAAGTGTTAACGGGCATCATCAACGTTTTGAAAAAGACCCAATTGCAGCCCGTATTCGGGGTTACAGGTTATGATTTGGACGTTGAGGAAACCGTCGTCAGGCAGATGCTGTCATGGCAACCCAGCGGGTTGATTATCGCAGGCTTGGAACATACCGATGCGGCGCAGCTTATGATGGAAAATTCAGGTATTCCGATTGCGGAAATTATGGATGTGGACGGTGATCCCATTGATATGAACATCGGCATTTCCCACGAAAAAGCGGGCTTTGACATGGGCACACTTATTGCCGAAAAAGGCTATACGAACATCGGCTTTATCGGCACCAAAATTCATACAGACTTCAGAGCGGGCAAACGGTTTACCGGCTTTAAAAAGGCCCTGAAACAAGCGGGGTTATCCATTGTCGGTCAGGAATTTTATACAGGCAGTTCGACCTTGCGCATTGGCAAGGACGCAACCAAAAAGCTACTGGCCCGAAACCCATCGCTGGACTGCATTTATTATTCCAACGATCTGTTGGCCGCCGGTGGGTTGATGCATTGTATCGCCCATGACATATCCGTTCCCGCACAATTGGGGTTGGCGGGCTTCAACGGTTTGGAACTGCGCGAAGGCCTGCCCAAACTGACCGCCACAACAAATGCCTTTCGTGAAGAGATCGGTTTAAGAGCCGCACAAATGATTGTCGCGGCCACACAATCTGAAACAAAACGTAGCCATGAGAGTATCACATTTGACTCTAAAATAGAACTTGGCGATACACTTTGATATGATCCAAATCACCGACACAATCACGCTGGAAGATTGGGAAATTACTGAAAGTTTTCACCGTTCTTCAGGACCGGGCGGGCAGAACGTGAACAAGGTTTCCACGGCCGTCGAACTGCGCTTCGAAGCTGCCCGTTCCCCGAACCTGCCCCCTTATGTCAAAAATCGCCTGCGCACGCTTGCAGGGCGGAAATGGACAAAAGACGGCGCGTTGATTATCACTGCCGAAAAGCACCGCTCGCAGGCGATGAATCGCGAACTGGCCGTCAGTAAATTGGTGGAACTGATTAAAAAAGCTACGGAACGGCCTAAATACCGGGTTAAAACACGACCCACGCTGGCCTCAAAACGCCGCCGTCTAGAAGGCAAAAAACAACGCGCCCAGGTTAAATCATTGCGGGGGAAAGTGACGGACGATTAGACAACAAAATCTAGTAGCAGTTCAAGACGCTCTATCACCTGAAAAGCACCCGCATCATGCAAACGATCTGCATCTCCCGCCTGACAATGCGCACCGCCCGTGAACCCAATACATTTCATCCCCGCCGCAACTGCAGCCGTAACACCCGCGACACTGTCTTCCACCACCAGACAACGTGCTGTGGGCATATCCATGACTTTAGCTGCGTATTCAAAAATGTCAGGATGGGGTTTGCCACGCGCAACCAAATGCGCCGAGAAAATATGCGGGTAGACCAGCTCAAATAAATCAGCATTCACAAATCCAAGGGCCAACTTTGCAGGTGCTGCGCTGGACGCAATACATTTGTTGGTTTTCAAGGTTGATAAAAGTGCCTTTGCACCTTCTATGGGCCGCAGTTCAGTACGATACTTGTCCAAAACTTTGCGTTTTATATCCGCTCGAAAATTTTCAGGTAACGGCCTGCCTAATTCCTTTTCAAAGATCAAATCTATCGCTTCGTCGGGTATGCCAGCAAAGCGAATTACCACCTCTTCGGTGGTTATATCATGGCCAATATTGCGCAAAGCTTCAGCGTCGGCTGCACAGGCAATTATCTCGCTATCCAAAAGAACACCATCACAATCAAAAATGACCAAATCAATAATATCATTCATAAAAATATCACGTCGTTACTGATAGTAGACCTGACTATTTTATAAAAGTTAACGTCTTATTCATATTATTTTCCCACTGTGACTTCTCACAAGGGTATCACATGTATGCGGCAACGATTACAATTTGATATAATTCTTAACTTTATGGCCCTACTGCTGCTTGCCACACCGCCTGTTTTTGCATCCGGCACCAAGTTTCCAAAATTAAACTATGTTTCGGGCGGCAACGTTCAGTTTCCATATTCATTGCAACCTAATGATCAGGGTAATATTTATTCTGAAACTTTTCTCAAAGCATCCCTGCCGGTTTGGAAAGCCAGCAAATTTGAAATTTCTTTCTTTGTGCGTGGTTTCTATAGTCGGGACAGCCTGTCTTTAACGTTTAATAACCGCAGCAAAGCATCAATCGGTTTTACTTACACGCGAAAACTGCACAAAACATTCCACCTTAGCGCATCTGTGCAGTATGATCGGGATTTCAGATTATTAACGGGTAAAAAGAAATCAGGCTTCAGGGGCAATCTTTCCTATTTTTATTACAAAAGCTGGTGGCGCAATATACCGCGCGATCAAAAGGGATTGTTTCGGCAAAAATCATGGGCAAGGGCCTGGGGGGTATTCACATTCCCCGAAAGTCTGGAAAGCGGCAACAGAAATCTAGCCTTTATAACCAGTCTGGAAGCAGCAAGTGCTTTCGTGTGGTCAAAGGGCAAGCTGCAATATGTACCATTTGCAGAGCTTACTTTTGCCCGCGACAGTAAAAAGCTATCTTCCAACAACAAAATAGTACCGGCCATCGGTTTCAAGTTTCGCCGCCCCATTAAAGGGGGTGAAATCAATTTGGGCGTAAAATACGCTATTGATCGCCGCTGGGTCATCGGCACTACGGAAACGGGTATGGTTGTTTTTTCCGGTTGGTACAAATCATTTTGATCACTGGACGATTTGCTTATCAACGCGTATAGGGTCGCCCATGTCAAAATATACTGTAGCCGCCCTATATCACTTTACAAAGTTTGAGGACTACAAAGCCCTACAAGCACCACTTCAGGCCGTCTGTGACCAACATGGCGTAAAAGGTTCTCTTTTACTTGCCTTTGAAGGGATCAACGGTACTATCGCAGGCACCCGCCAAGGAATTGATGCCGTCCTGAAAGCCATTCGCGCATTGCCGGGCTGTGCTGCATACGAACACAAGGAAAGCTTTGCTACCGAAATGCCGTTTTTGCGCATGAAGGTGAAGCTGAAGAAAGAAATTGTCACGCTAGGGCAACCATCGGTCGACCCAACGGCCCATGTTGGTCATTACGTGAAACCCGAAGACTGGAACGACCTGATTGCACAAGACGACGTTGTTTTGATCGACACGCGCAATGATTACGAAGTTGAAATCGGCACATTCAAAGGTGCGATCGACCCCAAGACAAAATCTTTCGGCGAATTCCCCGACTGGTGGGAAAATAACAAGAGCCGCTTTCACAACAAACGCGTCGCTATGTTTTGCACAGGCGGCATTCGTTGCGAAAAATCCACCAATTATCTGATGGGTGAAGGCGTGGAAGACGTCTACCACTTAAAAGGCGGCATTCTGCAATATCTGGAAGATGTGCCGCAAGAAAACAGCACGTGGGACGGTGAATGCTTTGTTTTCGACAGCCGCGTTTCTGTAAAGCACGGACTGGAAGAAGGCCAGTATGAACTGTGCTTCGCCTGCCGTATGCCCCTTGCGCCCGCAGACTTTGATCGCCCTGAATATGAACATGGCGTTAGTTGCCATCAATGTATCAATAGCCACAGCGAAGACCGTAAAGTGCGCTTTCGTGAACGTCAAAAACAGGTGGAACTGGCAAAAAAGCGTGGACTGCAACACATAGGTTAGCACGTTGAGACTCTAATTTATATTAGCGTAGATTAGCGCGCCCATAATTCTGACTGCATATAACTCAAGCTGGCCCTGTTGCTGAAACTTTGCGCATACGCAGCGGCTTTTCTATCACGGGTAAATGCACAATTGCAGAGAACGCGCCGACGCCGACGCCAACCCACCAAACGAAGGTGTAATCACCGTATATATCGTACAATCGTCCCCCCAGCCAAACCCCCAGGAACGACCCCAACTGGTGGCTGAAAAAAACAATCCCATAGAGCGTGCCCATAAAGCGTAGCCCGTAAATATACCCGACAAGACCAGAGGTCAGCGGCACTGATGCCAGCCATAAGAATCCCATAGACATTGCAAATAACAGCACAGTCACAGGCGTCATTGGCATCAGGATAAACAGTGCGGAAATGATCGTACGCAAAGTGTAAATGATCGCCAGCAAATATTTCTTTGAATAGGTCTGCCCCAATTTGCCCGCCAGAATCGTTCCTGCAATATTGGCAGCCCCGATCACGGCAATAGAAAAAGCACCCAGTGCCGATGTGGTCTTGACCCCAAAGCTTGCCAGCAACCCGTCTTGGGCAATCGGGCCGCACATCTCTGTAATAAACGCAGGAAAATGCGCAGTTATAAAGCCCAATTGGAAACCACATGAAAAGAAACCAAGAAAAATCAAGGTAAAGGATGGATCGCGAAAAGTTTTCCCCAAAATCGCACGTAGCGTTTCGTCCAGCTCTGCTTTGTCTGCCATTTGCGAGGTTCGCATCAATGGCAACAATAAAAGCGCCGCCAGAATCAAACCTGCAAATATAATAAATACCCAACTCCAGTTCATATAACCCAGTAATAACTCTGCCATTGGCGGGCCAATAATCTGACCAGCAGAGCCAAAAGCGGTTGCAACACCCAGCGCCATCGACCTGTTTTCATCCGATGCAGCCCGCCCGATAATAGCCAAGATCACACCAAAACCGGTTCCTGCAATACCAAAGCCCACAAGTATCGCGAAAAACTGATGCTCCACGGCCGTGGTCGCAAAACTTGATAAAACCAAACCCAATGCATAGACAACCGCGCCTAGAATGATTGCTTTACGATCACCGAATTTTTCGGCAAACGCCCCAAACAGCGGCTGACCAATACCCCAAGCCAGATTTTGAATGGCAATGGCCAGTGAAAATTCCGACCGTAACCAACCAAACTCACTGGCAATAGGAATTTGGAACACACCGAAAGTTGCGCGAATAGCAAACCCTGTCATCAGGATCAAAGAACCCGCGATTAAAACCGGGGTGAAAATAGTGTCTTTTGTCTGCGACATAGCATTCTCCGTTGTCGGACCATCCTTAAATTGTTATGCCTCGTCAAATGAATAAAAGTTATAGGGGCAATCACACAAAGTGTTACCTATTTTAGAATATGAACGCCGAATGGCATCGGGTGAATTAAATAATGACCCCGACCAGCGCAGCGCATTGGAATTACTGAACGAGCTGCATAAGGGTCTGGCCAATTACAAGCCTTCAAAACTAGGGTATTTAAAATCGTTCTTCGCGGGCAACCGCCGTCCGCCCAAAGGTATTTATATTTATGGCGGCGTCGGACGCGGTAAATCCATGTTAATGGATTTGTTTTTCGAACAAACACCGACAAAGGCCAAAAGACGCGTCCATTTTCACGGCTTTATGCAAAAGGTACATGAAGCGATGCACAGGGCGCGCAAGGCAGGCGTAGAAGATGCAATTAAACCTGTGGCGCAAGAGATTATCCAATCAACAGATCTTTTGTGTTTTGACGAAATGCAAATCAACGACATTACTGATGCAATGATTGTTGGGCGGCTGTTCGAATATCTGTTTGATGCGGGTGTTGTGATCGTTACCACATCAAACCGCCCGCCCGAAGATTTGTATAAAGACGGGCTGAACCGTTCCTTGTTTCTGCCCTTCATTGAGATGATCAAAAGCCACCTGACGGTTTATTGTCTGGATAGTGAAACCGATCACCGGCAGAACAGGCTAACCGATCAACAACTGTATTTTCAGCCTTTGGACGAGACCACGGATTTTGCCGTCACACATCTTTGGCAGGAACTATCGGGGGGTAAATCCGAACCCCTTGTTATCAAACGCAAGGGCCGCGATGTTGTTATACCTGAATTCAACAGCGGTGTCGGCAAAGCCAGCTTTAGTGATCTATGCGCAAAACCGTTGGGTCCCGGTGATTATCTTGCTATTGCCAAAGCATTGCGCGCGTTGATCATCACCGACATCCCGAAGCTTTCCAAAGCCAACAATAACGAGGCAAAACGTTTCGTCACCCTGATCGACGCGCTGTATGAAGCAAAAGTGAAACTGATCGCAAGCGCGGCCGCAGAACCCGAAAAGCTATACACAGACGGTGCGGGCGCATTTGAATTCGAACGCACCGCCAGCCGCTTGCGCGAAATGCAATCAGCGGATTGGGATACCTAGCGCACCTTCTTGCGCAGTACCTTCAAAAAATCCTGATCCGCTTTCCCATTGGGTTGCTTACCCCAGCTAATTTGAATCGCACTGACAGCATCAATGGTTTTCGGCCCGATAATCCCGTCAGGCTCACCCAAATCATAGCCCGCACGGTTCAGCAATTTTTGCACTTCCAGCTTTTCATCCAGTTTCAATGCACCGGGCCCACGCGGCCATTCTTTGCTAAAGTTGCCGCCACCTTTGATCCTGTCGCCCAAATGTCCCACCGCCATCGCGTAGGAATTTGCGTTATTATAGCGCTTGATCACAAAAAAGTTTTTAAACACCACAAAAGCGGGCCCATCCGCACCCGCAGGTAGAAAAACCGATCCTTGCCCGTAGTTTGGTATCTTTTTGCCCCGCACGGTGCGCACACCCAGTTCAGTCCAACGCGCGGGCGTGGCTTTGACCTTTAGACTGGCATTGCCATAGTTAAAACCTTTGGGCAATTTCACTTCAACACCCCAGGGCTGGTTATGCGTCCAGCCGGCTTTTTTCAGGTAATTAGCCGTAGACGCCAACGCATCGGATGGATCCTTTGGATCCCAAACATTGCGCTTACCGTCACCCGTAAAATCTTGTGCTGACGCCTGATAGCTGGTCGGGATAAACTGCGTATGCCCCATCGCACCCGCCCACGATCCCATCATACGGTTTGCCGTGATGTCGCCGCGTTGTATGATGCGCAAAGCTTCCAAAAGCTGCTGTTTGCCAAATTTTTCACGCCGCCCATCATAGGCTAATGTCGCCAAAGCCTCGATGATATTGATATCACCCATATTCTTGCCATAGGACGATTCCAATCCCCAAATCGCCAGAACAATTTTTTTATCGACACCGTATTTTTGTTCTATCCGGTTTAATGTTCTTTTGTGTTTCGCCAACATCGCCTGACCGTTTCTCACCCGCTTGGGCGACGTAGCCGTATCCAGATAGTCCCAAATTTGCCGTGAAAACTCGGCTTGTTTGCGGTCAAGCTGCATCACCCGCGTGTTTAATTTAACGCCCTTGAAAGCGCGGTCATAAGTACGTGCAGAAATTCCTTTGGTCAAAGCGACATTGCGAAAATTTTTCACCCAACGCTGAAAACCCGATTGGGATTGCGCGACAATGATCAGATCATTTTTCTGAAATGTATTTGCCTGTACTGTTTGCGCTCCGGATAGGGCCAAAGCAACAGCCAAGCCAGTATATATAAGTCTCATCAATATCTCCTGCTCGAGATTTATTTTGTTATGCGTGATTGTAACGAATGTAGCGACCAGACCAAAGCCTTAAAAACCCGTTGTTATCAAAATACGAAGAGTCGCCGATAATATGCTACATTTCCCGTTTTGGATATCAGGTGACAAAGAGGGCGTCAGTGGCGCCGTTCATCACTTACCGCCGCTTTTGCAATTTACGTTTCCTGCCCTTGGCCTTGCCGAACTTACGCCCCCGTGGCCGCCCCTTGCCAGAGCTGCTTTTAGGCATTGGTTTACCGTCAAGTTCCAGCATTTCCAGCGTCAACCCACCCGTGATTGCAGTTGCTTCCACAAGCGAGACTTTGCACGGCATTCCGACCGCAATAACCCGACCGCTGTCTTCACCTTTCAGCGTGCCGTCACGTTCAATGTACCGCCAGTATTCGCGTCCCAACTGGCTAAGGGGGATAATTCCGTCAGCACCTGTTTCAAGCAACTTTACGAACAGGCCGAACTTTGCAATCCCAGAAACACGGCCCTCAAACTCGGCCCCGACCTGTTCTGATAGAAATGCCGCCAGATAACGATCTGTTGTATCGCGTTCTGCCAGCATGGAACGGCGTTCTGTTTCTGAAATCCATTCCCCGGTTTGCGTCAGATGTTCAATATCACCGGGTTTCAACCCGTCATCACCCCAACCATGTGCTGCGATTAACGCGCGGTGAACGATCAGATCGGCATACCGGCGGATAGGTGAGGTAAAATGACCGTAACGTTTCAAATTCAAGCCGAAATGCCCCAGATTATCGGGGGAATAATACGCCTGCTTCATTGAACGCAACACGGTCATATTGATCACTTCCGCGTCTTCAGAACCCTTTGCCGCATCCAGTAATCTGTTCAGGTCTTGCGTGCGCAAAACCTGCCCCTTGGCTAATTGCAAGCCAGAAGCATCAGCAACCTCGCGCAGCACATCCAGTTTTTCAGGCGAAGGTTCTTCATGGACACGGTACATTAGCGGCTGTTTCTTTGCTTCCAGCGTTTCGGCGGCGCATACATTGGCCGTGACCATAAACTCTTCCACCAGTTTATGGGCGTCAAACCGTTCCTTGAACGAAACGGATGTGACCACGCCAGCATCCGACAAAACGATCCGGCGTTCTGGCAGGTCAAGATGCAAAGGTTGGCGGCGGTTGCGTTCTTTTGTGGCAGCAGCATAAGCCGCGAACAGATCTGCAATCGGCACTGCCAATGGTTTGGTTGCTTCGTCATAAGTACCATCAGCCGCCGCTTGTGCCTGTTCATATGACAACGACGCAGGCGAGCGCATCATGGCGCGAAAGAACTCATGATCCAGCTTTTTACCCTTGGAATTCAGCACGATGCGCACCACAATACAGGCCCGATCAACGCCCTCGTGCAAGGAACACAAATTGCCCGAAAGCGCATCCGGCAGCATAGGAACAACCCGGTCGGGGAAATAGCTGGAATTGCCGCGATTGCGGGCCTCACGGTCCAGTGCAGAACCGCTTGTCACATAATGCGCCACATCCGCAATGGCGACCCAGACAATATGGCCGCCATCGTTTTTGGGATCATCATCGGGCAGCGCACATATTGCGTCATCATGATCCCGGGCATCTGACGGGTCGATGGTAAACAGCGGCAGGTCCCGTAAATCTTTGCGCGCGCCCAAATCGACAGGTTGTGCGGCATTTGCCTCGATTATAACCGCATCCGGGAAATTATCGGGGATCCCGTGCTGGTGAATGGCAATCAATGACACTGATTTTGGGGCCATAGGATCACCCAGAATTTCAGTGATCTTAGCCGCAGGTAAACCCATCCGTGCCTTTGGTCCGACCTGCTCCGCCTCGACTAATTCGCCATCTTTTGCATGCAGACTATCCGCTTTGGCCACCTGCCATTCAAGGTTGGACTTTTTATCGACAGGAACAATACGTCCGCCTTCTGACCCTAGCCTATAAAGCCCGACAATCTTCTGCGGCCCCGTCCCGATACGCCGAATAAGCCGCGCTTCATATGCAATATCCGGGTCGGCAGAACTGCCAAGACGGCACAAGATTCTGTCGCCTTCCTTTAATGCAGGATCGCCTTTTGCCGCCACAAACAGTATCTTCGGCACAGCTTCCGTACTGTCCCATTCCATAGGGGCTGCCCAAAGATCACCGTCTTTATCGGGCGCCAGTACCCGCAAAACAGAAACAGGTGGCAAATCCCCCGTGGCTCCATAAGTGCGCCGCTTCTTTGTTAAATGCCCCTCGGCCGTCAGCTCTTTCAAGATGCGTTTCAAATCAATGCGCGCTGCCCCCTTGATACCAAAGGCGCGGCCTATATCACGTTTTGAAGTCTTAGAGGGGTTATCCTGAATCCAGGTCAGGATTTCCGCTTTGCTGGGAAATTTTTTCATGTGCCACACTTAACAGGTAAATTCGGGGCCGTCATATTTTATCAACGCCAAATCATCGGCATGATCAACATCCCTTAACGTATCAATATACCCCACATGCGCATCGCCCAAAGTTGCCACAGTATCGGCCAACGCATATTCGCTAGACCAGCGCACACCCTTGAACAGATCGGTAGGCACCGCACGTCCGCCGCGCTTTAATCCGATCAACCAATAGCCGCCATCTTGCGCAGGCCCGAAAACCGCATCATGGTCACCCAATGTACGAAAGGCTTTTTCGATCAATGCAGGCGTCACACTCGGAATATCAGCCCCGATAATCACCACCGGACCATAAGGTGCATTTCGAAAAAGCGATCCCATCCGATGCCCCAAATCACCGCGCCCCTGCGGCCAGCGTGGCAGATGGACGGGCCAAATACGACTTTGCAGCCCTTCCACATCGGGCGAGACCGCCAAACCGGTTTGCCAACGCGCATCACACCCAAGCCTGCGGATCAGACGGCGCGTTTGATGGCGGAACCACCATGCAGCCCGCGTCATGCCTATATCTTTGCCCAAACGGGTTTTTACACGGCCCGCGCGCGGTTCCTTGACCATGATGAAAAGTTGGCGGGGCATCACGCAAAATAGTCAGTTAATATCCGCGTATAGATCGATTTCAGTTTATGGATATTTGCAACCTCTACCCGTTCATCAACCTCATGCATTGTTCGGCCCACAAGCCCAAACTCCACCACAGGGCAGTGGCTTTTGACGAACCGCGCGTCCGATGTGCCACCTGTTGTGGACGCTTCAGGTGTGATACCCGTTTCCGCTTTTACCGCCTTTGAAATCAGCGATGACAACTCACCAAGCGGTGTCACGAAACTTTCGCCCGACACACGCACACGCATCATGATTTCAATATCTGTGGCACGTGCAACCTTATCCACTTCCGTCTGCAACCATGCGGTTAATGTTTCAGATGTATGGGTATCATTGAAGCGAATATTCACAGTCGAGCGAGTTTCCGCGGGGATCACATTATCGGCTGAATTGCCGGTATCGATGGTAACGACCGCCAGAGTGGACGCATCAAAATGCTTCGTGCCTTGATCCAGCTCGTAGGCAGCCAAGTTCGCCATTAGTTGCGCCATTGCAGGCATCGGATTTCTGGCGCGATGTGGATAGGCGGAATGGCCCTGCACACCCTTGCAAGTGAAATAAGCATTCATAGAACCGCGGCGTCCGATTTTCATCATCTCGCCCATTTCATTCGGGCAGGTTGGCTCACCTACCAGGCAATGATCTATGCGCTCATTCTGCGCATCCATCCAGTCCAGCAGGGCTACGGTTCCGTCAACCGCTATGCCTTCTTCATCACCCGTGATCGCCAGAACAATTGATCCGTCAGGGGGGGTATCGGCAATAAAATCAATCGCAGCTGCGGCAAAGGCCGCCACGCCAGATTTCATATCCGTCGCACCGCGCCCATAAAGAAAACCATCCTTAATCTCAGCCCCAAACGGGTCAACTGTCCATGCATCCAGATCGCCCACAGGCACCACATCCGTGTGGCCGTTAAAACCGAACGTGCGCCCGTTTGCACCCTTGCCCCAGCGCGCAAACAGATTACTGACATCACCCCGATCCACCCGCGTGCAGGTAAAACCCGCTTGCGTCAAAAGTCCATTAAGCAATACCAAAGCGCCACCTTCGATTGGTGTAACCGAGGGGCAGCGGATCAGATCGGCTGTCAGTTTTACGGGATCGGTTGTCATCGCAGTCTTCCTTTATATCATCACGGATAGCTTTACCGAAGCATCACCCCAAGCAAAAGCCTAAAACGGGCTAGGGGCAGTCAAGGTGAGCCATGCACCGCCATCGGGGTGGCGCATGCGCAAGGTTTGCGCGTGCAATTGTAACCTGTCCGCTGCCGCTATGACCTCTGCATCACCATAAAACCGATCCCCCAGTATCGGGTGACCCAGTTCCAGCATATGCACACGCAACTGATGGCTGCGCCCTGTCTTGGGTCGCAATTCCATGCGTGTGACAGCATCTTCACGCACCAGAACCGCCCAGTCCGTGACCGACGGCTTGCCGCGCACATGATCCACCATTTGCAACGGGCGGTTCGGCCAATCAACGATCAGCGGCAAATCCACCTTGCCCGTATCATCCACCACATGCCCCGAAACACGCGCCACATAGGTTTTTTCCAACTGTCGCTTTTGAAACTGTGAACTTATATGCCGTTGCGCGTGCTTGCCGATCCCGAAAACCATCACGCCAGACGTATCCATATCCAATCGATGCACCAACAGCGCATCCACGTAAACCGCCTTAACCCGTGTCTCCAAACAATCGCGATGTTCCATCGCTTTACCGGGGACGGATAACAGACCGGAAGGTTTATTGATCGCCAATATCTGATCATCCAGATGGATCACATCCAAAGGGGTATCGGGTGGCGTGTATGTAAAGGGCGGGTTTGGACTCATCCCGCCCCTTTACACGACTATCTAGACTTTAACACGTTCGGATTTCGGGTCGTACATTGGGCGTAAACTGGCATCCGCTTTTACCCGAACACCTGCCACGTCAATCTCGTAAGATGACGCCAGAACGTCAGCAGCTGTTTCACCTTTGCACGGCACATATCCCATGCCGATGGCAGCCCCTAATGTGTGGCCATAGCCGCCCGAACAAAGATAACCAACGATGTCGCCATTCCGCAAAATCGGTTCATTATGATACAACAACGGTTCTGCATCCGCCAATTTGAATTGCACCAAACGGGTATTCAGACCAGTTTCCTTTTTCTCCAAAACCGCATCGCGCCCAATGAAATCCGGCTTGTCGGTTTTCACCGCAAACCCAAGACCCGCTTCCAACACATGATCTTCGCAGGTGATGTCATGACCGAAATGGCGAAAGCCTTTTTCAATGCGACAACTGTCCATCATATGCATACCACAAAGCTTCAGCCCCATATTTTGACCTGCTTCATAAAGTATTTCAAACACATGGCACGCCATGTCTGAACTGGCAAAAACTTCCCACCCCAACTCGCCCACATATGTCACGCGATGCACGCGTGCCAACCCCATGCCGATTTCAATTTCCTGTGCGGTACCAAACGGATTGACCGCGTTGCTGAAATCGTTGGGGGATACTTTTTCTAGCAAAGCACGACTGTTCGGTCCCATCACCGCCAATACGCCCTCACCTGCCGTTACGTCCGTGATCACCACGTTGAAATCGCCTGCATGGCGTTGCATCCAAACCTGATCCGCAAGCCTTGTGACCGCAGGGGTTACAACCAGATAGGCGGTTTCCGAAAGCCGCGTGATGGTCACGTCCGCCTCAATCCCGCCGCGTGTATTCAGGAACTGCGAATACACGATCTTGCCCACAGGCACATCGTACTGCCCGCCTGCAACGTAGTTCAAAAACGCTGTCGCATCGCGCCCTTCAACACGAATTTTACCGAACGAAGTCATATCATACATGCCCACGTTTTCGCGAACTGCACGGTGTTCCGCCGCCACATTTTCAAACCAATTGGTGCGTTTCCAGCTGTATTCGTATTCCGCCTTTTGCCCATCATTGGCAAACCAGTTGGCCCGTTCCCAGCCGCCGGCCTCACCCATCACTGCACCGCGATCCAGCAAGTGTTGGTGGAACGGTGTGCGCCTAATACCGCGCGCTGTTGCCTTTTGACGGAACGGGAAATGATCCGCATAAAGCAGGCCCAAAGTTTCTTTGGAGCGTTCGAACAAGTAGTGCTTGTTGCCCTGAAACGGTTGCATCCGCCCAATGTCTACATCGCCCAGATCAAACGGTTTTTCGCCATCTTCCATCCATTGTGCAAGGGCCATACCAGCCCCGCCACCCGATTGAATACCAATGGAATTAAACCCTGCGGCAACCCAGAAATTATCAACCTCCAATGACAGACCCAAATGATAGGCATCATCAGGTGTAAAGCTTTCAGGCCCGTTGAAAAAAGTATGAATACCTGCCTCTGCCAGCATAGGCAAGCGTTCGCAGGCGCGTTCAAGGATGGGTTCAAAGTGATCGAAATCCTCAGGCAGCTGGTCAAATTCAAAGCTGTCGGGAATGCCATCCATGCCCCAGGGTTTTGAGTTCGGCTCAAACGCGCCCAGCAGGTATTTTCCCGCATCCTCTTTGTAATACGCACATTCATCAGGCACCCGCAGCACCGGCATTTGGGTCAGGCCTTTGATCGGTTCGGTGACAATATAAAAATGCTCGCAGGCATGAAGCGGTACATTGACGCCAGCCATACGACCCACCTCATGACCCCACATGCCCGCACAATTCACCACCATATCAGCTGTGATATGGCCCTGATCGCCATTTTCATCTTGCCAGTTAACCCCTGTCACGCGGCGGCCATCTTTGACCACACCTGTCACTTTCACCCGCTCTTTTATCAACGCCCCACGTTGGCGTGCGCCCTTGGCCAAAGCCAGTGCTATATTGGCGGGGTCACCCTGCCCGTCCGTTGGCAGATAGACACCTGATTTCACGCCATCAATGTTCAGATGTGCGTAGCGTTCTTTCACTTCTTTAGCCGAAATCTCTTCAACAGGTACACCGAAGGCACGTGCCATAGCGGCCTGACGGAACAACTCTTCTTGGCGTTCCTCAGTTAGTGCGACCGAAATAGAACCGACCTGACGCAGCCCTGTTGCAACACCCGTTTCTTCTTCCAGACCCATATATAATTCAGCCGAATAACGCGCCAGTTTTGTCATGTTTGATGAAGCTCGAAGTTGGCCGATCAGCCCCGCTGCATGCCATGTGGTGCCGGAAGTCAACTGTTTACGCTCCAGTAGAACAACATCTTTCCAACCTAATTTTGCTAAATGATAGGCCACAGAGCAACCAATGACACCGCCACCGATGATCACCACGCGGGCGTGTTTGGGTAAATTAGACATGTGTCATTCCTTTGAAAATTTCTGCGCCAATAGCGCAATATGGGCAGGGCCAACTTCACAGCAACCCCCTATGATTGTGGCACCTGCATCCACCCATTTTTGGGCAAAATCGGCATAGGCTTTAGGCCCTAGGTCTTTGCGTGTTTCCAGTTCATCAACTGTAGCACCGACGTGGTCGAACGCATCGGAAATACCTATGAAACCGTTCGCATATGCCCCCACGGGAATACCGTTGCCAACAAGCAATGGCACCGCAGTTGTAACCGCTTCAGGTATCGAACAATTCACCAAAACCGCTGCTGGCTGAAACTCTGCCAAAAGCGGCAAAATATCCGTCAGATTTTCGCCCGATCGCAACTTTGTGCCGTCTTTGTCATCCACCGACAAAGACAACCAGACAGGTTTGCCAAAGCCTGCAGCCCCCATCAACCCACCGCGCGCCTGATCGATGGATGACATCGTTTCAAACAGGAACAGGTCAACAAAATCCGCCTGAATTTTGCAAATATCATGATAAACCTCTGCCGCTTGATCGCTTGGCGGGCTTTTATCCGGTTGATAGGAAAACCCCTGCGGCCCCAATGAACCGGCAACCAAACCCGGCCCATGCGCATCACGTGCATCAACCGCTTGCTGGCAAGCCAGTTGTTGCAGCAGGGTCAAGCGGTCTGCCAATCCATGATGGCCCAGCCGATCCGGTAAAACCGAATATGTATTGGTCGTTGCAATCTCGGCCCCCGCCGCGAAATATTCATCATGCACTTCACGCACCATTTCAGGGTTATCCAGCAAAGCTTGGACCGACCAGAGCGAGGTGGCCTTGCCCGCACGGGCAATCAGTTCCTGCCCCATGCCGCCGTCAAGGATGGTTATTTTGGTCATCAAGTTACTCCTGGTGGTATAAGAACCAGCTTACCGGGAAGGGTTTTGGAAATAAACTCTTCCTGTGCAGCTGTAATCTCGCTAAGTGGGTAGGTTTTTGAAATCAGTGGTTTTACCTCACCGTTGTTGATCATTTCAACAAGCTCGGCAAATACCTTTCGCGCCATAAAAGATGCCCCGTAGATCGTAATGTCTCTTAAATAAACATCGCGAAGGTCGGCTTCGACAATCGGCCCGGCAATGGCCCCGGAAACCGCATAATGGCCCCCGGGCCGCAAGGCGAGGATTAACTGTTGCCAATTGGGGCCCGCTACCACATCAACCACTACGTCAAAACTTTCATCTGGAACAGGTGCTGCCCGATCTAGAGCCGAATTAGCGCCAGCGGCGCGAACAACTTCTGCTTTCTGGGCCGCCGTAATACCACAAACATTTGCGCCCATTTTTTTAGCAAGTTGCACCGATGCCAGTCCAACACCACCCGATGCGCCTGTCACCAAAACATCATGACCTGCCCGAACACCTGCACGGGTCAACATATTGAACGCGGTACCAAAGGCACACGGGATAGCCGCAATTTCAACATCGCTTAGGGGTGATCGGGACACATCAAAAGTCTCATTCGCCTCAAGCAGGCAATATTGTGCGAACGCACCATTGATCTCGGATCCAAGTGCCACAAAACCAGTTGGTTTTTTTGCTGTCGGTCTTGGGATATTGATCTGACTTGTTACGCGCTCGCCTATTGCCCGCGTTCTGACACCTTTTCCCAAAGCGACAACTTCACCACAAATATCTCCGCCTTGAATGATGGGAAAATCCAGAGTTCCGCTCCAGCCCCCTTCTTCAACCGCGACATCATCGCCGACATCCTGAGTCGCACCAGTTATATCCGAAGAATACCAGCCGATGCGCGTGTTGATGTCGGTATTATTTATTGCTGCAGCTAACACACGTACCAAAACCTGACCTGCTCCAACCTTGGGGACAGGTATTGCATCAGACCATTCCAAAGCTTCCGGGCCGCCATGCCCAGTTAACAAAACACCTGACATAGTTTCGGGTATTACCTGTCTCACACCCGCAACCTTTCATTGGCAGGATCCCAAAGCGGTTGATCTTCTTGTACAACCGCTCGGTGGCGTTGGCCATAAATCTCAACCTCCAATTCGGTTCCTGGTACCGCTAGATCAACACGCACCATGCCCAGCGCAATGCTTGCATTCACACGGTACCCCCAAGCGCCTGACGTTGTTTCACCAACCACTTCATCATCATACCAAAGCGTTGACATATAGGGCGCATCGCAATCATCCGCATCGACCACCAAAGTGACGAAGGCTTTCTTGCGGCCCTGCTGCTTTTCGTTCTGGATGGCGGCTTTACCGGTGAAATCCTGCGGTTTATCCAGCTTCACAAACCGTTCCAAACCACCCTCAAGCATGCTGTAATCGGTGGATAGATCACCCTTCCAAGCACGGTAACCTTTTTCCATACGCAGCGAATTCAATGCGTACATGCCAAATGGCGTAGCACCGGCTTTCAGTATCGCATCATAAATCGCAGACATATTTTCATTGGCTGCATGTACTTCCCAACCCAGTTCACCCGCGAATGATACGCGGATCAGGTAAGCATCTTGGCCTGCCACAGTTGCCGCCTGATGGGTTAACCAACCGCTGCTTAAGTCCGCATCGGTCATACTTGCCAGCACATCGCGCGATTTCGGCCCGGTTACGATTAGCGTATCACGCGTTGTCGTGACATCTTTGACCGAAACCCCATCGGGGGCAGCATTCACCAGCAGATCACGATCATGCCACTGTGCTGTGGCCGCCGTGATCAAAAGGAAGTCATCGTCACCCATACGCACGCATGACAGCTCGGATAAAATCCGTCCGCGGCTGTCAGAAACATAAATCAGGTTCATACGGCCCACTTTGGGCAAGCCACCTGTGCAAAAGCCGCGCAGAAATTCTGCGGCACCAGTGCCCGACACCATTAATCGGGAAAATCCCGGTAAATCCAGCACACCACAACCA
Organism: Amylibacter sp.; assembly: GCA_021775355.1. GTDB lineage: Bacteria > Pseudomonadota > Alphaproteobacteria > Rhodobacterales > Rhodobacteraceae > Amylibacter. Next base: position 98,068 of record JAJFHZ010000019.1, read on the forward strand.
TCACGCACCGCTTCGCATTCTTCTTGGATACGCGCAGACCACGGGCCTGAGCGGCCCCATGTGTGTGTAGCATCCAGCGAAATATCATCACCGTCTTTAGCAAACCAGTTGGCCCGTTCCCAACCGCTATAGGCCCCCATTACACCGCCCAATGATTTTATGGTGTCATGCACGGGCGACAGTTTTTTATCACGTGCTGCAGGCCATTCATGTTGCGGGAAATGCATCGCATATTCGTTGCCATAAACTTCCATGCCTTTTTGATTGCAGTAATCCTGATCGGTATAATCAGTGTAACGGCGCGGATCGATCGCCCACATATCCCATTCAGTCTGACCTTCGGTTATCCATTCCGCCAGCACCTTACCGGCCCCGCCGCCCTGAGCGATGCCAAAGGTAAAGACGCACGCCTCAAACGCATTCGGTACGCCCGGCATCGGGCCGACCAACGGCAATCCGTCAGGTGCATATGGGATCGGGCCGTTGATCACACGGTTAATGCCCGCACTGCCCAATAGTGGAACACGCGCCATGGCATCTTCTATATGCCACTCGATACGGTCAAGATCGTCAGGATATAGCTGAAAGCTGAAATCATCCGGCATCGGATCGCTTGGATCAACCCAATGCGCCTTGCAATTTCCCTCATACGGGCCGAGGTTGAAACCGTTCTTTTCCTGACGCAGGTAATAGGAGCTGTCCACATCGCGCAACAACGGAAGCTTGCCGTGTTCTTTGGTATGGGTTGCCAGTTCGGGAACTTCTTCTGACAGCAAATATTGATGGCTCATCACCATCATAGGCACCGTGCGCCCGCCATAGGGCTTAAACCACTCGCCAACACGCTGGGCATAATAACCTGCCGCATTAACCACGTATTCACAACGTATATCGCCCTTTTCGGTATGCACAATCCATTCATTCCCATCGCGTGTGACACCTGTTGCTGGCGTAAAACGCAAGATTTTTTGGCCCATGTCACGGGCCCCTTTGGCTAACGCTTGGGTTAACTGCGCGGGATCAATATCCCCGTCGTGCGGGTCATAAAGCGCGCCTTCCAGATCATGGGTTTCAAGGAATGGGTAACGTTGCTGAGTTTCTTCGGGCGACAGGATTTCGATATCCATACCCTGATAACGGCCCATACCCGCGGCACGTTCAAATTCCTGCATCCGTTCTTTGGAGTGCGCCAGACGAATTGAACCCGTGACGTGATAGTTCATCGGGTAATCAACCTCTGCACCCAAGCGACTATAAAGCTCAGTTGAATAGCGTTGCATATTCATGATCGACCAACTGTTCGAAAACGTAGGCACGTTTCCTGCGGCATGCCATGTGGAACCCGCTGTCAGTTCATTTTTTTCCAGCAGAACGCAATCGGTCCAGCCTGCTTTTGCCAAATGATAAAGCACCGAGACTCCAACGACCCCGCCGCCAATAA
>JAJFHZ010000020.1 GCA_021775355.1 Amylibacter sp.
TTGTCAGCATCCATTGTCACATTAAATGAAGATAAGGTTTCGACCTTACTCATATAGTCCAGCACCACCGTTTCAGGCTCTTGTGTTTGGCGCATAGAGGCTGCGGCAAGAACGGCGCGGTCCAGATTGTATTGAATGCTATTGCGTACCGCTTCAAAGCGAACGAAATCTATGGCGGCCCCCCCGACAAGAATCATTGTCGTGAATATCATGACCATAAATATCGAGAATGCACCACGTTCATCACGTTTAAAACGACTTAGTAAGCTTGTTGCTGTTAACGTTAGTTTTAGTAGATTCACACAATTCATAATCGTTACTCCATACAAAGTTTACGCCACTTCGACCTCTAAGCAGTCATCTGCCATTTTCTGCCTGAAAATGGCAGAACGGCCGTTTGGCGGGCAAAAGCGATCAATACATTTAACAAACCAAACAGATGTAGAAATAACGCTGTTATGAAAGTATTCTTGATTGGTTTCGTATTTATCTGACGATGCACAATTCATTCAAGGCCGAAAGAACCTCTTCAAATAGTTGCTTTTCATTGTTAGATTTAAGATGTTCAGGCCAATCAATTTGAAGGCCTTGATTACGTTTTGATTTATGCACTTTCTCAAACATTATATACTCTCACACTCTTTAAAACTTACTACGTTTGTGTTCAAAATTTGTTGAACAGATGTTATTACTATGTTGTAATTGTGTCAGGAATATGGCGATTATGCTAAATTACTACCATAGATAAATGAAGATCCTTATATAAAGCTATGAAAAGTATGCAAAAAAAAGCATTCGTTTTGCAAAAGAAATAGGAGGCCACAAACGATCACATGATCACGGATGGCTTGATACTATGAATTTTTTATTCAACGCATAGGTATGGACATTTTATTTGAGTCAACCGATTGTCTTGGAATACCGCCAGCAGTCAAATTTTACGCCTTCCATGATTGACTGCAATGGTGACGACGTTGCTGTCTAAAGCGACAGCGGCGAAAGTCCGCTTTGGTAAGCCGCACTGATGCAGCAAGAATTCGCGTGAACGGCAACTTTGGGCCGGAAGCTGACTTGGTAACTATGGGCGGAGATCAGACATTCGTTGCAAATGCACCAACGACAGTCAGCTGGCGAAAAGCAGACCTTCAGAAGCATGTAATTTTGTAAAATTGCTCATGCGGCAAAGGCCAGCATGGAGACCAGCGCAGACATTGATACAAAATACGTTCCTCACCACGCAGTCCTACAAAACGATGTGAATCGTTTCTTCGGTAGAATAGGTCTGTCTGATCTAACGGCGAATGTTCTTTACCAATTTGTCAGAATTAATCACGAGCACGCTTGATTAAGCTGAAGCAGAAACCACTAAAACCTCAATTTTGTAATGTGGCTTCGCCATGCGGGCTTCTACACAAATACGCGTTGGTGGCGTTACGTTTGATACCCATGCATCCCACTCTAAATTCATTGCTTCGTAATCAGCCATATCTGCGAGCCAGATTTGCACTGAAAGCATATCTTCTCTTTTAGATCCAGCTTGTTCTAGCAACGCATCGACCTTTGCAAAGACATCTTTTGCCTGCTCCGCAATCCCGGCGGTTTCCAGTTGCGACACCTGTCCTGCCAAATGAATTATGCCATTTTTAATTGCGATTGCTGAGAAGCGGCTAGAGCCACCAATTTTCTGAACTGTTTGAGACATTGAGACGTAAGCCTTTCGGGGGCAAGATTGATTGGTGGCCTTATAGACACGAAAAGAAATTTCAGGCAAACTATAAATAATTGTATTTAATTCAGGAAAACTGAAATTGGCGATTAAAATAGAAATGCTTCGGTGCTTTAGAGCGGTGGTCGAGCATGGCAGTCTGGCCCGCGCATCGGATGCACTTGGGCGAACACCATCTGCTGTATCAATGATGCTTCAACAATTTGAAGAGCACGTTGGAGCCCCGCTGTTTGAATCCGCACGAAAGTCCCGCCTGACGCCATTGGGCGATATGATCCATATCGAAGCCTATAGAGAGTTGGAACATTTTGAACAAACGGTTGCAGTGATCGAAGGCCTGTCTCGGGCTGAATTGGGATATGTACGCCTTGCCGTTACACCATCAGTTGCAACTACAATCCTGCCGCCAATCATTTCTCAGTTAATGAAAGATCATCCGAAGGTGCGTATCAACATGCACGACATGAATTCGGATGCAGTTCGGACGGAATTGGAAAGGGGGCGTGCAGATATCGGGCTTGCGACAATTGCTGCGTGCCCAAATCTTGATCGGCGCAAATTGTTTTCAGATCGTTTCGGAGTTGTTTGCCCCAAGGGTCATCCTTTAACACAGAACCGGAAGAAGTTGACTTGGTCAGATCTGGCAGGGTATGAATTCATTTCGCATGGTTTGTGCAAACTTATCAACGACAGCGACTTTGCCCCAATTCTTGCAGAATCGCGGTTGTCAGGTCCGAATACGGCATCACTACTAGGACTTGTCAGTGCTGGTGTAGGTATTACAGCATTGCCACGCTTGGCTGTAACGGCAGCGCATCGTGATATAGTGTTTTTACCACTGTCAGATTCTAAGGCATGTCGTGATTTGTTTTTGATTACACAACCGCGCCAAATGCTGAACCCAGCTGCTCGGGCTTTCGTGACTGCAATTGGCTCCGCAAAGTTTCCAGAAGATATTGGGCAAACCCCCGCCCGTTAATTATTTCAATTTTTCTGAAAAAAATTACAATTTTTTCGATTTGCTTGAATCGCTTTTGTGTGTGCAGATGCGCCACTTCCATAACGGAACTCAACTTTGCATAGATTTAGAAAATAGTAGAACAAACTCAATCGCTACTTTCTAGGGACGAAATTTCTTACGAGGAGGTAAGTAAGAATGACTGATAACGCAAACACACCCAAGGCAACAGATCTTGGACATATCAATAAACCACTCTTTGCGATAACCGGTGGGTTCATCGCACTCTTTTGTCTGGTCGCCTTGTTCGATCTGACACTCCTATCCAGCATCGTCGATGCGACTTTTGCGTTTTCCGCAAAGTATTTCGGTCTTTACTGGCAGGTTTTACTTTTGGGTACGTTCCTGATGGGGCTTGTCCTGGTTGTTTTGCCAGGCGGCCGCGCCAAAATGGGCGGGATGACAGAAGCTGAATTTCCACTATTCCAGTGGGGGGCGATGATCATGTGTACCTTGCTTGCAGGTGGTGGTGTGTTTTGGGCCGCGGGTGAGCCAATGGCACATTTTCTGTCATCCCCACCTTTGTTCGGTGCTGAAGCCGCTTCTGAAGCTGCAGTAAACCCAGCCCTCGCACAATCATTCATGCACTGGGGCTTTCTGGCTTGGGCCATCCTTGGCGCACTGACCACAGTGATGTTGATGCACTACCATTATGAAAAAGGTTTGCCTCTGGCACCCCGCACCTTGTTATACCCAGTATTTGGCGATCGTGCGATTAAAGGTCCGATTGGCTTGATTGCTGATGCATCCTGCATCATTGCTGTTGTTGCTGGTACTGTTGGGCCGATTGGTTTTCTTGGTTTGCAAGTTAGCTATGGTCTGAATGCGCTTTTTGGCATTCCTGACAGCTTTGCCACCCAGGCAGTTGTAATCGGTCTGTTGGTAACTCTTTATACCCTGTCAGCAATATCCGGTCTGTCTAAAGGCATCCAAATCCTGAGCCGTTTCAACGTGATACTGGCCGCAGCACTGCTTTTGTTTATGCTATTGGCAGGCCCTACAGGCTTTATCTTCAGTAACTTCTTTTCCGGCCTTTCATCGTACATCGGTAACTTCTTTGGCATGGCGTTATACCGTGGCGATGCAGGCATGTTCGGCGAGCCAGGTTGGCTGGGCTGGTGGACTGTGTTCTTCTGGGGTTGGTTTCTGGGTTACGGCCCGTTGATGGCGATGTTTATAGCACGTGTTTCGCGTGGTCGGTCAATTCGATCAATCGTGATAATGCTGTCCATTGTTGCACCAATAGTCACAAATTTTTGGTTCACAATTGTTGGTGGTACAGGAATAGCTTACGAATTGGCCGAAACCGGATCAGTTTCCACAGCCTTTGAAGGGTTCAACCTACCGGCTGCACTGCTTGCAATTACGCAACAATTGCCAATGGGCTTTCTGGTATCGCTATTGTTCTTGATCCTGACAGTTGTCTTTGTAGCAACGACTGGGGACTCAATGACCTATGTGATCTCGGTTGCGATGTCGAATGAAGACAAACCTTCAAACCCAATCCGCATTTTTTGGGGTGTTGCAATGGGTCTGATGGCATTGATCTTGATTTCGGTCGGTTCCGGCGGCGTTGCCAAGCTTCAAAGCTTTATCGTGGTCACTGCGGTTCCGGTGTCGCTGGTTTTGTTGCCATCGCTTTGGGACGCATTGCGCATCACACTTGCAAAAGGTCGTGAACAAGATTGATTCAAATAGGATGGTCGATAACTCGGCCATCCTATTCAAACCTGAATTTTTTTGCTTCTGGCGCAAATGAGATGCTGGCCCAATGGCAGCAAGACCGGCTTAGCTGCCCTTGATCGCAACAAATGCTGTGGCTCATGGCCAATATCGGCTTTAGGGAAGCTGCAATGCTACATGAACCATAGAGATGAAAGGCAGGTTTGGGCCGGAAGCGGACTTTACTCCGTGAGCACAACTATTTTGCTCCTGAACTAGGAAATCTAACGGCCCATGTTTACTTCTTGCATGCTCAGATTATTGTTTATTGGAGCTAAAAGCTGTAGATACTAAATTTCAATTGGATCATTCTACATTTTTAGGGGTGTTTTAATATTTATACTTATTGAAAAACGCCACCAACGCCGCCACCAAAAAATATCTTTAAAATATATTATATATGTAAGTCATTGATATTATTGGAGGCGAGTAGGAGAATCGAACTCCTGTACACGGATTTGCAATACCTGTTTGCTACTTTACCAGCAAAATAACACTGGCAGATGATTGTCCAGTAACAAACTTTCCCATAACTCCATAACGGGTAGGCGTCTTTCGAGAAGGTCAGACCTAGCATACGGCCTTTCAACAGTTCCGCCTATCTTATGATCCAGTATCGTTTCAGCAGCGTCATAATCTGCCGTATCGTTGTCTTGCACCCATGTCCTAAAGATGGTCTAAACCCATGTATCCTTCCAGGCTCTTTAATATCGTTTAGTACTTTTCTTAAGGCCGCTTCTGTAAGGGATTTTGATTTCCTGCCAGTGAATAAATAAGGTGTTGATCGGCGCGCTTTGCATACATCTAAGATGTGGCTTGCTTGGGTACTTAGTGGAACCCTAAACGGCTTAACCAGGCCACGTTTTCCTTTTACGCGCTCCGCTGGTACAGTCCATACGTTGCCTTCAAATTCATCAAACATTGCCCCGCGAGACCCTTTCGATCGAACAAGGTTTAATATGAGCCATTTGAGAGCTAAGTGACTGTTTAGGGCTTCGTCAAGTTTATCGTAAAGGGCAGGGATTTTTTGCCAAGGTGTGGCTGCAATAGGTTTAGTTTGGTGAATAACTACACCAAGCATGTGCTGGGCTGCTTTCACTGTGTACGGATCACAATCAACCCCGCGAAACCTTGCTTGTTCAAATATGATGTGCATTCGCTGAATCGCTTTTTCTGCCGTTGGGAATTTTTTGCGACATATGGGCCGCAATGCATCGGCAATTTCCGTTTGATGTATTTGCGATATTGGGCGTTTCCCTATTTTGGGAATAACGTGCAGACGTATAGGGGAAACCATCTGCCGTTTACCCCATCGCCGCGCAGTTCGTTTCTCTCAGCCGCACCACCTACATTTTCCTATACCATCGATAACGGTTGGAAAAGTGGCGCTAAATATACCGCACTTTAGAAAATACAATTTTCAACATTTCAACCGGAGTTTTTAAATCGGTTGGGTGAGCAATTTCGTGGCCTTCAATGTTGGACTTTTGTCAGTTGGAAAATGAGTCGATTGAAGTAAATATATTCATTAATAAAAACCTGTAACTATCTGTGTTTGATACACTAAATATAAAATGCCTAAGTAATACAATTGTTAGTACATATAAAAATAGTGCGTACTTCACAGAGTATATTCTATGCGCTTAGACTGGTCGATGTAACAAAGTTGTAGTGGTTTTTATAGTAGGTAAGTGAAATGTTTATAAGGCGTATTTATGGAATAGTTCAAGGCAAGAGTGCGGTAAAAACTGAAATGGCTGATTGTCATTTAAGGGCACTGAATACGATACCCATCCCAATGCAGCGATAAAGCGTAAATCCAATGTGTGATGATGATTTGGGCTTATTCACACATTTCAACCCAATCAAAATAGTGCGGTTGCCCAAGCCATTAGTGAGGAAACGATTATGAATGCCAATGTAGAATTACAGTCCGATTTATCTCTGCTGTCACGAATAGAATCAATGCGTGTCGGTGGAATGACATTAACAAGTGCTCTTGAATATATGGGTGTATCGAAATGGAAATACGGGGCATTAAAGCAAGTGTCACGTGATTATACCAATATCAGGAGGAAAGAAGAGTTAAGCCTGTTCTCCCATATAAGAGCAATGCAAAATACGTCGATGAAACTGTCACTCGCGCTTAAAATCAGAGGTCTGTCAAACTGGCAATATGGGCTGTTGAAACAAAAATTACGTAAGCATATTGAATCGCGGGCCACTTATGTATCTCCGGAGGATATGAATAAATATCTGAAAGAAGTATGCCCCGAAGCGTATGGGATCATGCAGAACCACGCTGCATGACCCTTTGATCACGCCATGCTTGGTTGATATACTGATGACTGTATTGATGCAGGGCGTTCTCACTCACGTTATTTCAGGACTTGATTGTAAAACAGTTCTGTCTGTAATGTTTCCTTATGAAAAAACAAATTGAAACAACGACTATCGGGGCTTTTCCCAAGCCCAATTATGTTCCTGTGCGTGACTGGTTCGATGCCGCGCGTGAAACGGGCGGGATGAATACGGCCCAGACAACGCTTGATTACACACTGGACATTGAAAAAAACAAAGACATGCATGAGGCACTGTTTGTCCGTGCTGCCAAAGAAGTCATCGACATTCAGCTTCGTGCAGGTATTTCCATTCCTACGGATGGGGAAGTGCGCCGCGAAAACTATATCCACTATCATTGCCGCCATTTGGATGGGTTTGATTTTGATACTTTGGAGCATCGTGTTTTACGTGATGGAGCTTATGAAACCGATCTGCCGGCCATTCGTAGTGCGATTGCGCATTCGGGCAAGTGCTACAGCACACATGATTATCTGGCCAGTCAGGGGGTTAGTGCAAAGCCTGTGAAGTTCACCTTGCCCGGACCTTTGACAATTATGGATACAACGGCGGATTGTTTTTACAATAATCGCCCTAAACTGAATGCAGCTCTGGCCGAAACGGTGAACAAAGAAATCCTGGCGCTTGTGGATGCGGGGTGTCAGTATATTCAGGTCGACGAGCCGCTTTTTGCCCGTGAAGTCAGTGACGCACTGGATTTTGGCATGGAAGGTTTGGAACGCTGTTTTCACGACGTGCCGAAATCGGTGACACGGATAGTGCATATGTGTTGCGGTTATCCGGATCATCTGGACGACGTTGATTATAAAAAGGCTGATCCGGACAGTTATCATCAACTTAGCAACGCGGTGGATATGGCAGCGTTTGATCAGGTTTCCATCGAAGACAAACACTGCTGCAACAATCTTGACTTGTTGGACAAGTTCCAGTCAAAAACCGTCATCTTCGGTGCGGTTGCAATCGCAAGCAGTCGTGTGGAAACCGTTGAAGAGGTTGTTGCCCGCCTGAAAGCTGCCCTTGAACATATTGATCGGGATCGTTTGGTTGTGGCACCCGATTGTGGACTTGGCTTGCTGCCCGCGGAATTGGCTGAGGAAAAGCTGCGCATTATGTGCCAAGCGGCTGCATTGGTATAATCAGATCTGACTGTGCGTTAGATGTGCATGAGGCTTGTTGCCTAGGGCTTTGGAATTACCGAAACCGGTGCGTTTGTCGTGACAGCACATCGTATTGACGACCTTCCAAAAGGTACCCAGTAAAGGCCATTTTACAAGACGGGTGATGTTTCTTCTATGATTGAAGGTAAACGTTAGGATAGTTTTTATTATAATTATCAAGCCGTTAATGTAAATTATCAATCTTGATAGGTGTGCTTTTAAATCTAAATTTACGGTGATTCTTTGTGAAAAGCGCTTTGGGATTTATTTGTGTCCTTATTGTTTCAAAAGAAGAGGGTAATGTTTTTAAATTGGATGTATTGTATATTTTTTTTTCCATTTTTTATCCAAACCTATACTTAAGTCTATATAGAAAGCCGTTTTAAAACACATTTGTGTCAAAGTTTAATGATCTAAAGTAAGGGCCAGAAACGGCAACGTAACGTGTAAAGAGTAAGTGAGTTTAGTAATGTTAATTGTGACTGTGTTTGCATTGGGAATAGTCTTAGGTTTGATGGTTGGCTTTATCAGCTTTACCCTTATCTATGCCTTCCTGAGCTAACTGGCCAACGATCTTAGTTTGCCTGTATGAAACCAGACTGTAGATTGTGAAAGGGCTCACCAAACGGTGAGCCCTTTTTGTTTCATACAGTCTGGCCCACTTTTCCCAGTAATTTTTTCTGTAGGGTAGGGGTCAGATTACGCTAATGACGCACCCTTTATTGTGTTGGGGCCTTGTCGCTAGAATCATGAATTTCAACCGAAACTGATTGTTGCAACTTTTAAGTGTAATGTGTCCAAAATTAGGAGGGCTGTGCAATTTATTCTTGATTTTTCCCCAAAACCTATACTTAAGTCTATATTCAAAAGCCCTTTAAAACATAGTTATGTCAAAGTTAACTGGTCTAAAGTAAGGGTTAGAGCGACAAAGTAATGTGTAACGAGTTTAATGAGTAATGTGTAACGAGTTTGTTGAGTTTAGTGTTATTGTAGTGAGTGAATTGAGTTTTTGTTAGTGTATCGATTTAACGAGTAATGGCATGTATAAAGCCGCGTAAACGATGTATATTTTGTGTGCCACCGGGTTTGATGGAAATTCATGATCTCCGTAAAAGGCCCGACCTTTGTAAAATCACCGGCGAATTTTGTTTGCTTGTATGAAACGGACAATATTTATGAATGGGCTTATCTGCGGGTAAGCCTTTTCATATTGAGCCGGGAATTCATGGATACGTCGCAGAACAGCAGAACGATTTTATGCACAGTGGAAATTATACAGATATCTTGAGTTGTCATTGTACATAAGTGTAGGCCGCCAAGCTTGCATCGTTTTTACATTCAAGCAGTCCTGTATAATTCCTTTAAAGCGTCTATTGAAGCATAGCCATCTACAATATTAACTGCGAAATGCCGTTGGCTTATAAAAAGTCCGAAAAGGTTTTTGATTATATTCGTCTGTATTTCTCGGTGTTTTGTCGCTTACGGGTATTTCTATGTCGCTTTTTGTTAATTTTTTTTGTCGTTAATTCCTTGCATTAACTTTTTTAATCGGCTTATCTAACTATCAGAAAATAAGAGGGTTGTTTCACCAGCCCCGTAATTTCAGGGAGAAGACTTTGGCTGCCACTATTTCCGGCGACGGTTCTGTCGTGTTCGATCGCGTTCAAAAAAGTTATGACGGCGAGGTTCTGGTCGTAAAAGACCTAAATCTAAAAATTGATAAGGGTGAGTTCGTGACCATGCTAGGGCCATCGGGGTCTGGCAAGTCAACTTGCCTGATGATGCTGGCAGGATTTGAAACCGCCACACATGGCGATATTCTATTGGGTGGACGCCCCATCAATAATATTCCGCCGCATAAACGCGGTATTGGCATGGTGTTCCAGAACTACGCTTTGTTTCCGCATATGACGGTTGGTGAAAACCTTTCCTTTCCATTGGAAGTGCGAAAAATGGGTAAAGACGAGCGTGAAGCAAAAGTAAAACGCGCGCTTGATATGGTTCAGATGGGCGATTTTATTGATAGGCGCCCCGCACAATTGTCAGGTGGCCAACAGCAACGGATTGCGTTGGCCCGTGCGCTGGTATTTGATGCCGAACTGGTTCTGATGGATGAACCTTTGGGCGCTTTGGATAAACAATTGCGTGAACATATGCAGTATGAAATCAAGCACATCCATGAAAATCTGGGTATTACTGTTGTATACGTGACCCACGATCAATCGGAAGCTTTAACAATGTCAGATCGTGTTGCGGTTTTTGATGATGGAATTATCCAACAGCTTTCTACACCTGAAGCTTTGTATGAGCGGCCTGAAAATGCATTCGTGGCGCAATTTATAGGTGAAAACAACACATTAAGTGGCGTTGTCCAGGCTATCAAAGGTGATGCCGCAACAATTAAATTGGACGATGGCACCGTTACAGAAGCTTTGGCCGTTAAGTGCGGCGACGTTGGTAACAGAACGACACTATCGATACGTCCTGAACGCGTGACAGTTGGCGGTAATAAAACCAAAAACTCAACAGATGCAAAAGTTCTGGAACTGATTTATCTGGGCGACCACATTCGCTGCCGGATGAATGTACATGGCAACGAAGATTTCATTGTCAAAGTCCCGAATTCAGCCGGCCACACACATCTTCAGGCGGGCGAAACAACGACAGTATCGTGGGGTAAAGAAGATTGCCGGGCGTTAGATGCATAAACGCCCGCATGTTCGTCCGGATTAACCCGAACCGGACGAGTTATGGGAGAACGGGAAAAATAACATGGAGAATACAATGATTAAATCACTACTATTAGGTGCAGCCGCTGGCGCAATTGTTGCGTCATCTGCAATGGCCGCTGAAATTACAGTTGTGTCATGGGGTGGTGCATACACCAAATCACAAATTGAGGCTTATCATAAGCCTTGGATGGCTAAAACCGGTAACAAAGTTATCTCAGAAGATTACTCTGGCGGTTTGGCTGAAGTTAAATCACAAGTTGAAGCCGGCAACGTGACATGGGATCTTATCGACGTTGAATTGTCTGATGCGATTCGCGGCTGTGACGAAGGTCTTTTGGAAACCATTGACCCATCAATCCTGCCAGCAGGTGCCGATGGTACAGCTGCCATGGATGACTTTATTTCAGGTTCTATTACTGAATGTGCCATTCCCACAATCGTATGGTCAACAATCTTTGCTTATGACACATCAAAAATTGCAGATGGCCCAACAACCATTGGTGATTTCTTTGATACATCTAAATTCCCGGGCAAACGCGGCATGCGTAAAGGCCCAAAATCGAACTTGGAAATGGCATTGGCTGCTGACGGTGTAGCTGCGGCAGATATCTATGACGTACTGGGCACACCGGAAGGTGTTGATCGCGCATTTGCGAAACTGGACACAATCAAAGCCGACACCGTTTGGTGGGAAGCCGGCGCGCAGCCTCCACAGCTTTTGGCTGACGGTGAAGTTGCCATGACAACAGCCTATAATGGCCGTATTTTCAACGCTGTAGCGGCTGAAGATAAACCATTTGGTATCGTTTGGGACAGCCAAGTATTTGACTTGGATCTTTGGGTTATCCCTAAAGGTGCGCCAAACAAAGAGGCTGCTATGGACTTCGTGGCATTCTCAACTGCAACAGAGCAGTTGGCTGCACAAGCTTCCTACATCTCTTATGGTCCTGCACGTAAGTCATCATCGTCATTGGTCGGTTCTTATCATACCAAACCTGACCTTGCGATGGGCCCGCAGATGCCAACAGCACCTGAAAACTTTGCAACAGCAATTCAAAACGATTTTGAATTCTGGGCTGACAATCAGGACGAACTGAACGAGCGTTTCAACGCTTGGTTGGCACAATAATATAAAAAAATTGGTGCAAGGGGCGTTGTCCCTTGCACCGCATTATTTGACGCGGATTTGGAAAGTAATCATATGACCGACGCAACAACTGATACCAATGGCATGGCACTGGCTGCCGACGGCACCCCACTGAAAAAAAGGCTGGGTCAGGCACTGTTTCGCAGTAAAATGCGCGCCCTTGGTTTGGCAACCCCCCTGTTGTTGTTGATCTTTTTCTGTTTTTTGGTTCCAATTATTATTTTTCTAATACGTGGCGTCCATAATGACACTTTTGAAGTGCATATGCCCGCAGTTTCAGTTGAATTGGCGCAATGGGATACAACAAGCGAACCGACCGAAGCTATGTATGCAGCACTTGCCGCAGACTTGGTGTTGGCCAAAGAAACAAAAACCATCGGTAAGGTTGCCAGCCGCGTGAACCGGGAACTTTCAGGAACCCGGTCTTTATTCACAAAATCGGCCCGTAAGGCTAAAAAACTGGAAGCACCATATAAAGACGCTTTGATAGGTGTCAGTAAGAAGTGGGCAGATATCGAAGTTTGGAAGGCGTTGAAAGTTTCTGCCAAATCATGGACGCCGGCCTATTTGGCATCTGCCGTTGATTTGAAATATAATGCAGACGGGTCATTTGAACGTAAATCAGAAGAGCGACGCATTCACTTACAACTGTTTGTTCGTACCTTGGAAATCTCTGTTATCGTGACCGTAATGGGGTTGTTATTGGGTTACCCCGTTGCGTTTTTGCTGTCCACATTACCTGCGCGCACATCCAATCTGTTGTTGATATTGGTCTTGCTGCCATTCTGGACCTCTCTTTTGGTGCGTACAACCGCATGGATTGCCATGTTGCAAAGCCAAGGTGTGCTGAACGATTTGTTCGTGATCTTTGGGTTGGCCACGGACGAAGATCGGTTTTCACTGATCTATAACAAGACAGGGACATTGATCGCGATGACACACATCCTGTTGCCGTTTATGATCTTGCCGCTTTATTCGGTGATGAAAACCATTCCCCCGACCTATGTGCGCGCGGCCAAATCCATGGGCGCCACCGACTGGACGGCATTCTGGCGGGTTTATTTCCCGCAAAGTATTCCGGGCATTGGCGCGGGCGGCATTCTGGTGTTCATTCTTGCGATCAGTTTCTACATCACACCTGCATTGGTAGGTGGTGAAGACGGTACGATGATTTCGAACTTTATCGACTTTCACATGCGTAAATCGCTGAACTGGTCACTTGCAGCCGCCATGGGCGGGGTGCTATTGACGATCGTTCTGTTCCTTTATTATATCTATGACAAAGTCGTCGGTATCGACAATATGAAGTTGGGTTAATGACATGAGCAAGCCTAAGTCCTATAAATACATCCCGCCGCGCCCACCTATGTGGTTCAACCTGGCCTGGACAGGCGGCTTTGGCGCCCTTGCAGGTTTCCTGACAGCACAGGGGCAATTCAACTTGATGCCTCTTTATATGGCCGTAGGTGCCGCTTTATTTGCAGGGCTTGCATTTCTGTCCATTACAGTTCTGAAAACACGCGTTCGATCCGGCCTTGCGGGTGCTGTTGCTTTCTTTTTGCTGGGCCTAAGCTTTTTTGCGTTATCTTACGGTGTGTTAATGGGGCTTATAGGCTGGATTATCGGACGGCAAGCAATATGGCTGTCATCAGGTGACTATCGACTGAACCAACCGCCCTATGTGACGTCAAAACAAGTGTTGTGGTTTTATACATTTCGCGTGATTTGCGGGTTTATTTTCGTATTTCTGATTACACCGATCTTGGTCGTGATGCCGCTTAGCTTCAATCAGGAACCTTATTTCAGCTTTACCGCAGGCATGTTGTCCTTTGATCCTGAAGCTTATTCGTTGCGTTGGTATGCGGATATGCTGCACAACGGCATGGCTGCCCCCGATGCGGTTGCCGGCTGGTGGTCTGACATGTGGAACAATGCCCAGTGGGTACGGTCTATACGCAACAGCTTCTTTATCGGTATTTGCGCAACCGCCATGGCCACAGCCATTGGCACGCTGGCGGCCATTGGCTTGTCGCGCCCGGAAATGCCGTTTAAACGCCCGATCATGGCCTTGTTGATCTCGCCAATGATCGCACCTTTGGTAATTATAGCGTCCGGCATGTTCTTCTTCTTTTCGGATTTGGGACTGGCAAAAACTTATGCGGGTATCATCATCGCTCATGCTGTGCTTGGCACGCCTTATGTGATCATCACCGTAACTGCGACGCTTGTCGGCTTTGATCAAAGCTTGGCACGTGCGGCGGCCAATATGGGCGCGAACCCGATTACAACGTTCTTTAAAATCCAGATGCCATTGATCCTGCCCGGCGTGATTTCAGGTGCACTCTTTGCCTTTATCACCAGCTTTGACGAGGTGGTTGTGGTTCTGCAGCTGGCGGATGTGAAACAACGCACTATCCCGCGCCAGATGTTCAGCGGTATCCGCGAACAGATTAGCCCGACAATTCTTGCGGTTGCCACGGTGCTGGTGTTAATCTCTATCTGTCTTTTGATCGTGGTCGAGGCATTACGCCGCCGCTCTGAACGGATGCGTGGATTAAGTCCAAGTTAAAAATTTGTAAATATTCCCAATTGCATCAAAAAAAAGCCGCAATTGGGAATTATACCTAGAACTGTCGACGATCGTATGTCGGCGTGTAACGAGTTTTAGGAGTATGTGAAATGCTAGACAGCATCTCGAAATTGGGCGGCGCATCAGAAAAAATCGGTAATTGGACTGGCAAGATTAATGCTGCCAGATCAGCTATGTTGAATAAGCTTGGTGAAAGCAGTAAGCCCGGAAAACCTGAGTTTTCCTTTACAAGACCCGCTTTGCGTGACACGCAACGACGTAGTGAAGCTAAAACTATAGCCGAAGAGCCGGTGTCAAAGGCTATCGTCAATGGTGATGCACTTCTTTTCGACAAAGATGTTCAAGGCGAAGATCAACCGGTATTTTCAAGCCGTCGTGCGACGGATGAAATTCTGGCGCAATGGGAAATTCAAGCTGAAGATAACCCGTGTAATGAACATGCGGCAGAAAGTCTGGAAACAGAAGAGCCGTTTACACCGCCACTTTTACTGGGGTTTGATCCGGAGTTCGATGACGTCGAACTGGAATATATGGTCATAAGCGATCCGGTAACGGGCCATAGCGTGGCTCCATTGGTCACCGTGGAACGTTCGGAAGATGGCAAAGCAGGCAATTTATTCCTGAATGGCAAGCTGGTTGCCTGTGTCGTTGACGCACAAGATTTATGTGCCGAAGACGTGAAACTAGTAGAAGTCGTGTCTAACCCCCTAGCATAAACAGCCAAAAACTGACCGATACAATTGATGCCGCCGTGCCCAGAAGCACGGCGTTTGCGGCCGTGCCTTTGGCGCGTTCGTACATGCTGGCGAACACATAGACGTTGATGCCGGGTGCCATTGCCCCGGTCATGACCGCCGCACGAGTAAATTCAATCGACATATCAAAGACCTGCGTTGCCAACAGATAGGCAATCCCGGGGTGTACCAACAGCTTCAGGACTAATACCACGCAGGTTTCGCCAATACGGTCTGCCAGTTTATATCGCACCATGATGCCGCCCAGAGCAAATAATGCAGTTGGGATTGCTGCGCTGACCATCATTTCAATCGGTGACCAGACAAATGCGGGCAGGGCGATGCCTGACAGATTGACGGCAAACCCCAACATAAGACCAATGGTCAGGCTGTTGGTGAATATCTCTTTCAGGATACGCCGTACGGTTTTGCCCAATGGCTGCCCGTCGGCACGCGCTATCTCCATCGTCGTAATACCGACGATGTAGCAATAGGGTGCATGAATGGCGACCAATGCGTAAACTGGTTGTAATGCCTCAGGGCCGAAGGCGCGCTCGATAATCGGAAAGCCCAACAGAACAGAATTGGCAAACATGCCTGAAAAGCCTACCGCCACGGCGGCCCCTGGCGGGCGCTTAAAGATTTGGCGGGCAATCAGGGTCCCTGCAATAAATGCAAATGTATTGCCCGCATAAAAACTAAGCAACAGGTGCGGTTTGAACACTGCAGGCAGATCAAGCTTTGCAACAGCTGTAAACAACAGGGCAGGGATGGCGAATGTCTGGGCAAACCTCATCACGGCATCGGCTTGGTTGGAACTGAAAATATTACGTTTTGCTGCCAGAAAACCGGCGCCGACCAATAAGAAGACGGGCAAGATTATTTGCAGATTATCCAGCATCAGATCGGAAAGCTTAGCGTCATACCATCATAAGCTGGAACAGTATTTTCAGGGGTCTCATCCATCACATCATCGTAGTCCAGGTCAATGTGCATATTAGTGATCACTGCTCGTTTAGGCTTGATCCGATTGATCCAGTCAATAGTGTTTGACAGATGCGTGTGGGTGGCGTGCGGTTTGCGGCGCAATGCGTCTATAATCCAGCATTCCAGACCAGCCAGTTTCGGCCATGTTTGATCCGGGATCGTGATCACATCGGGTATATAAGCCAGATCTCCGATGCGAAATCCCTTGGCAGGCATACTGCCGTGATCCACATCCAGTGCCATGAATTCAATCACGCCACCGGGGCCATCGATGCGTGTAACCTCGTCTAAATCGTTCAGTTGCAGAATTGCAGGATACATGCTGCCCTTGGGCTGTACGAAAGCGTAATTGAAACGATCAAGCAGCGCGTCACGCGTTAAAGTATCAGCATAAACAGGCACTTGCATCCCTTGCATCAACACGAATTGGCGTAAATCATCCAAGCCTGCCGTATGATCGGCGTGCGCGTGGGTATAAATCACAGCATCCATATGGTTGATACCCGCATCCAGTAATTGGTTGCGCATATCGGGTGAGGTGTCGATCAATACGTTGGTCGTGCCCGTGTCCGCAATCCGTTGTACCATCAAAGAACAGCGGCGACGGTTGTTCTTGGGATTGTTGGGGTTGCATTCACCCCAATTCCCCCCCAGACGCGGTGCCCCACCAGAAGATCCGCACCCTAATATGGTGAATTTCAGCTCGTCTTTCATGGTGCTACCCAAGTCGCGGCTTTGTTAAACAGACAGTCAAAATTGGTAGTGGTTTTTGCGGCAAATTCCGCATACTCCAACCCGAATATTTCCGCACCCGTTTGGGCGGTATGTGCCGAATAGGCAGGTTCATTGCGTTTGCCACGGTAAGGCATCGGGGCAAGATAGGGACTGTCGGTTTCGACCAGTATCCGGTCAATAGGGGCTGCGGCAAAAATATCGCGTAATTCTTGTGATTTCTTGAACGTTGCAATACCCGACATCGATAAATAAAACCCAAGGTTCAATGCGGCTTTGCCCAGCTCTGCCGAAGATGAAAAACAGTGCATCACACAGTTATATTCGCCCACCTTGTGTTCCTCTGCCAAAATACGTGCCATATCATCATCTGCAGCCCGCGCGTGAATAATCAACGGCAAACCGGTTTCACGGGCCGCTGCAATGTGAATGCGCAAAGATTCCTTTTGAATATCAGCACTTTCGGCAGTGTAATGATAGTCCAAACCGGTTTCACCGATACCGACCATTTTGGGATGTTTGGCAATTGCAATCAATTGGTCCACTGTTGCCAAAGGCTCGGATGCAGCACTCATCGGATGGGTGCCGGCAGCAAAAAATATAGGGGTGTGCGCTTCTGCAATCGCACGTACAACCGGTTCATTTTTCAGCTTGGTGCAGATCGTGACCATACGGGTTACGCCCGCAGCTTTTGCCCGCTTCACAATATCGGGAATTTCGCCTTCGAAATCTGGAAAATCCAGATGGCAGTGGCTGTCTACAATTGATGGGGATTGTGTCATTGTCGGGGCCTTTTACGGGCTAATCCCGCGCGGTTTCATTGATCTTAAGCAACATATCTAGGATGACGCTGGAAGGGTCAAGGTTCACTGCACGCGCGTGATTGGATCGTGCAGTTAAATCGGCTGAAAGATCGGCCCATTTACGCGCAGCTTGTGGGCTTGGCCCCAGTTTTGACAACATAAGAGCCTCACCAATGGCGGCCTCTTGTACTGTACTGGGTTGCAGGGCCGCGAAACGGGCAATACGCGCCAGCATTTGGCGGATCAGGCGCAAAGAAAGGTCATAAGTCGTCTCATTGCCCTTGCCAACACAGGCATTGGCCACTCGCAACGCGGTTGCGCGGTCCATTTGCGGGGATTGCACCGCCAATCCGACCAAATCCGCATAGCGTTTTATTCCATCTTCGGCTATAATCCGAATAGCTTCTCCGACCGAACCATCAGCCAATTCCGCTAGGCTTTCGGGGTGTTGGCCTGCCTCAAACCCGGCGTTTTGCAAGGCCAAAGACATGTCCGTGCTATTTAGCTTGTCGCAGCGCAGTTCACGGCATCGCGATCGAATGGTAGGCAACAGGCGGGCAGGTTGGTGGCTGATCATCAGGATGATTGTTTTTTCAGGCGGCTCTTCCAGAATTTTCAACAAGGCGTTGGCGGCGGAACTGTTCATTTCATCCGCTGCATCAACAATTGCCACACGCCAGCCGCCATCTGCGGCGGAAAGCTGGAAAAACCCCTTTAGTGCTCGGGTTTCTTCGACGGTAATATCACGTTTATGGCGTTTAAGCTTGTCATCCCACGGGCGACGGCACAGGAACAGGCGCGGCTCGCCCAAGGTGGCAACACGGCGTGCAATAGGATGGTCATGGGCAATATCAAGCCTATCAGGGGCAGGTGGGTTTTCCGTAAACATGTCGCCATCATCTGCAGGCCGGGCCAATAAAAATCGTGTGATTTTCCAAGCCAAAGTTGCCTTGCCAACCCCGCGCGGCCCCGTGATCAACCATGCATGATGCAGGCGGCCTGATTTAAACGCCGACAGAAAATCCGCCTGTGCCTTGTCTTGACCCAACAGTACATGGGTTTCGCGTGGATGTGGGGCCGCGTCAACGCAATCCGCTTGTGGGGCGGCGTCATCGCTCACGTTGCAACACTTTCATAGATTGTCAAAACAGCACGCCCGACCTCTTCCATTGTTTGTGAGCCATCAATGACATGGCACCGCTTCGTATTTTGCTTTGCAAGCTCCATAAAACCGGCCCGTAGACGCTTTTGAAAATCCAGCCCCATATCTTCGAACCTATCTTCACCGGAGTTTCGCGCCAAACCGCGCGTCAGGGCAACTTCAGGATCGATATCAATGATAAAGGTTAAATCAGCCTCGCGACCGATTATGATTCCATGCATTAAATCAACAAGTTCGCGTAAATCTGCGCGTACAATACCTTGATAAACTCTAGTACTATCAACATAGCGGTCACAGACCACAGTTGCCCCGCGCAGCAGTGCAGGTTGAATGGTTTTTTCCAAATGATCGCGCCGCGCGGCATTGAACAAAAGGATTTCCGTTTCAGCCGACCAGCGGTTAGGATCACCTTCGACCAGTAGTTTGCGAATGGTTTCGGCCCCTTCGGAGCCGCCCGGTTCGCGTGTCCAGATACACGACTTGCCTTGTGCCTGTAGTGTTGAAACCAGTGCTTTGGCCTGTGTTGATTTGCCCGACCCGTCAATGCCTTCAAAGGTGATGAACATGGGATTTACCGATCATCGGAAGGGCCTAAAAGATCTTCTTTTATCTTGCCCGCAGAGGTTTTAATACGCCCGATAAGCCCGGCTTTGCGGACGTCGTTTTTTGCATAAAGTGGAAATTTTATGGGTGCCATGTTTTCGGCTTCTAGCACCAATGTGGCGATTTGCTCGTTTTTGGAAATCGGGGCTTCTATAGGTCCAGTGTACTGAATTGTGGTTTTGAATTCGTCTAGTGCGTCATAGGGTAAGAGGGCAGTGATTTCTGTTGGTGAATAAAGTGCGATAGTGTTTCGTCTGCCCATCCAGACGTCAGCCCTTCCAATCACGATGTCTTTGTTGAAAAGTGTCTTTTTAACGAAATTCCGAAAGGCCCAGTTCACCACACGTTCACCTTCGGATGTGCGTTCCGCTACACTTTGCATTCCCGTGATCATAAACGTCACACGCCTGTCGCCTTGCACCGCAGATCCGACTAGTCCGTAACCCGCTTCTTGCGTGTGGCCGGTTTTCAATCCGTCCACGCCTATTCCCAAGTTCAAAAGCGGGTTGCGATTCTTTTGGGTGATATCGGCCCAGGTAAAAGAATCTTGATTGAAAAAACGATAATATTCAGGAAATTCGGTTTGCAAGCGTGTGGCCAGTAACACTAAATCTTGCGCGCTCATCCGTTGATTTGGATCCGGCCATCCGGTGGCATTGGCAAACGTGGAATTTGTCATTCCCAGTTTCTGGGCGCGAATAGTCATTTTGCGGGCAAATTCTGCCTCGGATCCTTCCAGTGCTTCGGCGACCACAACACAGGCGTCATTACCTGATTGCACGATAATGCCCTGTATCAGGTTTTTAACTGTTACTCGTTCGCCTTGGCGTAAAAACATCTTCGAGCCACCCATCTGATGCGCCTTTTGGGATACGGAAAATTCGGTATCCATTGTGACGCGGCCGACTTTTAACGCTTCAAACAACATGTTCAGAGTCATGAGTTTTGACATCGATGCAGGTGGTACGGGACGCGATGCATCTTTTGAAAACAGCACCAACCCGCTTTGAACATCCAGAACATATGCAGATCCTGCGGCAGTTTCAAAAGCCCAACCGGAAATTGTTGTGGCAAGGAACGCAATCGCACATAAAACGGCTTTAAAAGCAGTCATTTTTACCCCTTAGTTTTTGGTCAGATAGGCATCCGTAAAGCCCATTTTCTTGATTTCTTTCATGTAAGCGTCACGTTCACCCTTGGTCTGCGCCGGGCCGGCCAATACGCGCCAGAAAGTCTTGCCTTTCGTTGAAGCTTTCGAAACTTTTCCCGGCATTTTGCGTATTTCCAGTGACTTAAGTGTATTATTCGCATTCTCTTCAAGACTGAAGAAACCAAGTTGTATATAAGGCAGGCTCAGACGGGACGTAATTATTGGGGCCGCTTCTACTTTCGGGGGTGTCTTGGCTTTGGCGGTCGCAGTCTTTGGTGCCGCTTTCGGTTTGGCTGCAGGTCTGATTTTGGGCTTGATCGTTGGCGTTGTGCGGGCAATATCGGTGGTCTTGGCCGCTTTCGGTTTTGTTTTTACTTTGGCATCAGCCTCGGCCACAGATTTTAGAACGGCAGCTTCAATATCTTGTGTTGGTGTCGGTGCCAAAACTTCGGTTGTCACGGTTTCCGGTGTTGCGGGTGAGCCGCCACCGTCATCTACAGTGACCGTTTCACGGCGTAAAACGGTGACGTTCAATGTGGTTGGCGCACCTGCTAGTACACCTAAGGCAGAAGCCGCATCCGATGAAAGTTGCAGCTTGGGCCCGGGATTGTTGCGTTCACGTTTGAACAGGGCCCCGATTACAAATTTTTCGTTGGTTTTATTGCGAATAATAACCCGTTCGGGTTGTTTGCTGTCAGGATGAGCCACCCAAACGCCGCCCAAGGATGGTCGCCCGTCCCACAGGGCTTTTTCAGTCACTTGAAAAACTTCAGGCGATTCCACATCGCGTTCCACCAGTTTAATCGACCCATCGCCTGTTGGCTTGGATGCAACGTTTTGCTCTGTCTTGTCTTTATTCTTGTTAAACAATCCGCCGCCTTGCCCGTTCCCCTTGAACAGGCTGGGGGCTTTACCGTCTTCGCAAGCGGCCAATGTGACGGAAATGACTGCTGCCAATCCTGTTTTCATAAGTTTACTGGTAAAAATGACGTTGCTCATGCCCATCTCTCCTGCATCCGCTTTTTTGTTTTTTATTGCGGATTGTCTATCCTGCGGATTGCTCTGTGTGCACCCTAGACAAGAACTGGTCGTTTTGGAAGTGTCTTGTTTTCACCTTTTTTGCACTTAGGCGATGTTTTGCTTGGATTTGGGGTTGATGTTTGTGCTGACCAGAATTAGTCAGGCACTTGTTGAAAGCATCGACCTTTTAACTTATGCGCGGAGAGGTGGCAGAGTGGTCGAATGCGGCGGTCTTGAAAACCGTTGAGGTGAGAGCCTCCCAGGGTTCGAATCCCTGTCTCTCCGCCAACTCCCCCTTTTACACAATACTGTTGAATTGTTTTAAGCGGCATAATTCCTTAATTACATGGGGATAATGTCCTTTTACCTTTTTGCTCGCTTTCTTTCGATTATACCTGTATTCTTTCACTGTGTGGTATAGAAGGTGGTATTTTTGAATGACTCACATATCTGGAAAGCTAACAAAGAAGCTGGTCGAAAACCTTGGTGCGGGGCGTCATGGGGACGGTAACGGGCTATATCTGGTTGTAGACCCGTCCGGGGCTCGGCGTTGGATTGTACGCGTTGTGGTCAAGGGGCAGAAAAACAAGAAGGGCGCACCTCTTAGAACCGACTTTGGATTGGGTGGCGCCGATATTGTCACATTACCGCAAGCACGTGATAGGGCCTTGGAATACCGGCGCATGGCAAAGCAGGGGTTAAACCCGCGCTTTAATGCCAGACAGGAAATCCCCACCTTTGAAGAGATAGCGCAACAGGTGCATATTGAACGCCTGCCAACTTGGAAAAATGCCAAGCATGGGCAGCAATGGATTAATACGCTTAGAGATTATGCATTTCCCAAAATAGGTCGGATGCCTGTTGATACGATAGGCCAGCCCGAAGCTTTGATGTGTCTTTCCCCGATATGGACAGAAAAGCACGAAACAGCCAGAAGATTGGCTCAGCGCATCAAGACGGTTTTGGACGTGGCAAAATCCAAAGGGTTCAGGTCTGGTGAAAACCCGATAACAGAAATAAAGGATGCAAGAGTACTGCCAAAAGTAAAAATCAAACCTAAACACCATGCGGCTATGCGCTGGCAGGATGTGCCAGCCTTCTATGCCGAACTGAAAACCCGTGATGCTATGGCTGCAAAGGCTTTGATGTTCACTTGCCTGACAGGGTCGCGCACGTCCGAGGTGTTGGGGATGCAATGGGATGAGGTCGATTTAGAGGCCCGTCTGTGGACGTGTCCGGCCCAGCGCATGAAAACAGGCGAAAAACACAGTGTGCCACTATCGGATGAAATGATAGCGATACTTTCCACACTGAAAGCAGTGAAGAGCGATTATGTGTTTGAAGGCCAGAAACGCCACAGGCCGATGTCCAATATGGCAATGTTGATGCTGTTGCGCCGGATGAAGGTCGAGGGCGTTACTGTTCACGGGTTCCGCTCGACATTCCGCGATTGGGCGTCCGAGGTGGCCAATACATCTCGCGAGGTAGCTGAAATGAGTTTAGCGCATAAAGTAGGCTCCAAATCAGAGCGGTCTTATGCGCGGTCTGATTTGCTGGAACGCCGCCGCGTGTTGATGGAACGCTGGTCGGGGTTTGTGGCGGGTGAAGTTGGGAAAGTTGTGAGGATAGGATAACTAATGAAAACTACTAAAAACGAAGGCCATGGGGTTCTTGAAGAAATAATCAAAACTTTCGAAACTGATGTCGAATTGGGTGAGTATTTGAATAATAACTCTCAATCCTTACATCTAAATGAATATTTGGATAAGTTATTAATAGACGTTGATAAACGTTTGGAGCAGCTAGAGTTGCCCATTTCATATGGGAAGGTTCACAAAAAAGGGAATGGTAGTTGGGAGTATTTTGACCGTTCAAAATTAAAAGAGAATGATAGGCCAAAGTGGGAGCTAGGATTGAAATATATAACCACTAAATACAAACCTTTCTCTGAGGAGTGGGTTATGGCTAAGATAAATTTTAGTGTTTGGGAAATCAAATTTCATCTAAATAAAGAAAGCCCGGACATGAGTAAAATTGCAATGATGATGTATTATTTAGGTCTTGATAGTGGAGTTTATGACTTTAACTTAAAGCAGGGTGAAGACGCTTCGCGAGGATATTTAAATAGGCAACAATTAGAGAAAGCAGGAATAAAAGGCAGCCAAGCGAATAAAAAAGCCTTAAGAGAACGTCACCTTCTGTTCATTGAGACGCTTTCAAAAATAATTCGTGAGAACCCTATTTTAAGAGATGACCCCCCTGAAGATACTGCCTTTCGTGCCCTAAAATATGCAAGGAAGAATGCACCAGAAAAGTTTAGAAGGGCTAGTAGTAAAAAAACTGCAATTCAATATTGGGAGTATATTAAAAGTGATAAAGAGTTGCGTGAGATTTATGAAAATAAATTAATATTACCAATATAATAGCCAATTAATGCCTAGGTTATATCGGGACTTTGCAGGATAGCTTAGGTTCACGTTTGAACTGTTCCAAACTTTAAAAATGCTCATATAAGTAAAAACCATGATAACAACATGGAGACTACCCAATGACTGCATTATTCGACGAGAATCGCCACTATCAACCCGCAGACCCAGAAATACTTGCTCTACTTGGCAGTAAAGAAAAACAAGCTCAGATGCGTCACCACGGACGTTCACCCGCTTATTTTCGCTTGGGCCGTAAGATTATTTATCACGGCAAAGATTTATGTGAATGGGCCAATTCCCAGCGTGTTGACCCCAATGCCACTTAAACCAACACCCACGAATGTCGAAACGGACGCGGGTGTAGGAAATAGTCTAAGCAACACTTCTGTACAACTCGCGTCCTTAAAAATCAATGAGGACATAATGATAGATAATAAACTAATCACCAGTTGGAACGACCCGAGGGTAATACCTTGCATATCGAAACCCCGTGGTACGATCGCAACCTTAAACTCCTCTATATTTCCGCAATGTGTAGCTGATAAATTCAACAATCACCTGACAGATATTGGACGGTTACACCTATTGGGCGTAGGGCTTCAAATTTGCCAAACAGATGCCGCCATCACTCTTTGCCATGCCGCACTATCTGATTGGTGCGCTGGGCGTCCACAGGCCCCGTTCTGGTCAATACCAGAAGAAGCAAAAGACTGGGCGGCGTTGGCCAGTACCGAGGAATTAAAATACTATGGCGCGGCGATTTTTAATGCCTTGCAAGTAAATGACCAAAGGGCATTTGCCTATTATGCCGCGAGGTTGGCAGCATGAATAAGGCATTTGCAGAAACATTATCCGACCATAAACGGTTACGGCTTATATCGGCGGCGGAGCTTCAAAGCAAAACCTTTCCACCGATAAAGTGGATTGTGGAGGGACTAATACCTGAAGGGCTAACGCTATTTTGTGGCAAGCCCAAACTGGGTAAATCTTGGGCGGCATTGGATTTGGCTTTTGCAGTATCGGACGGGTCGCAATTTCTCGGCAATGTATGTGATGAAGGTGCGGTTTTATATCTGGCTTTAGAAGATAACGAACGGCGATTATCCGACCGTCTGTCAAAAATAAGACCTGATGAAACATGGCCTGCTAATATGAAACTGGCCACGTCTGCCCCTAGACTAAACGAAGGCGGTATTACGGCCCTAAAGGCTTGGATTACAACGACCAGAAATCCGCGACTGATTATCATCGATACGCTAGCCACCGTTCGGCCGGTTAAAGGGTCACGGGATAGCGATTATCTGGCAGACTATGGTGCATTGCGTGACTTGCACCAATTAGCGAGTGAACACCGCTTGGGGGTTATTGTCGTGCATCATGTCCGCAAGGCAGATGCGGATGACCCGTTTGATACGGTGAGTGGTTCCACTGGCCTTACCGGGGCGGCGGATGCAACCTTAATCCTGACACGCCGCAATGAAGGAGACGGGGTGCTTCTATATGGTCGGGGTCGTGACCTGCCAGAGTTTGAACATGCCGTGGAATTCGATGCAGTGCGTTGCAGGTGGAAAAACCTTGGTGCGCCTGACACTGTTTTTCTAAGCGATACAAGGCGTCTAATCCTTGTAGCAATGAATGACGGTAAAGAAACCATAGGTGGCATTGTCGGCCATTCTGGGCTGACAGAAACCAATGTTAAACAGACCTTGCGTCGTATGCTTGCAAAAGGGCAGGCCGTTAAACGTGAACGGGGGTGCTATACGTTACCTGATAAACGCTAGACCCCTGTAACTTTAGTATCTTTGTCACTTTGGGGGTTAGGTGAAAGTGACAAAGTGACCGAAGTGACACCCCTAGAGGGTTTTAATCCTATCCACAAAGCAGGAAACCATTATGAACAATAATCCATCACCACAAACGCGCTTCAAAAAAGGTAAGAGTGGCAATCCGGGCGGAAAATCAAAAGAGCAGAAACGCGTTGAAATGCGTAATGCCGAACGGGCTATGCTGTTACGTGGTAAGTATCTGGCGGCACTTGAGCGCAGATTAGATAAGGCAATGGAACTCGGCGAAGACGAAGCAATGACCGCAGCAATTGCCCAAATAGACCAAGCTAATCTTAAACTAATCAAGGATGCAGAAGACAGGGGGCTTGGTGCGCCTGTGCAGCCAGCGAGTAGCCCAGACGAAGCAATGAGACCTACTATTATCAAATTGGTAGCTGGTTAACAGGGAGCTTTTATAGCCGCGATAAATCGAAAGTTCAAATAACGTCGACCATTATGGACTACCAAGAAACAATGCTAAATTGTTAAGATGGCACCTTTAGGTCAAACCTTCAATGTCACATGCGCATGGATGCAAAAGCATTTGAAATATAAATTATTCCCATTATTTATGAAGATTGCATCATAACCAATTTTGGTTAAACTCCTTTTCATATTTTAAATTATCTTATTGAGGGCTTGATGGCACAAGAACAGTATTTCATTCTTATCGTTATTGCTTGGCTATTTCTGCCGATGCTTTTCCTCATTCTTTGGTTGCGCGCTCGCAAAAAATTATCAAGCATAAGCTTCGATATTAACAAATACGCAAGTGATCTATCGAAATTAGAAAGCACACTCAAAATTGATGCCAAGTCAAAAATAGTTACAAAAAATAACCTTGCCGATAAGATTTCGTCACTTGCAGTTGATCATTTTCAAACCAAGAAAACATTAGATAACCTTACGGTCAGATTTTGTAATGTTATTGACGTAGACGCGGAATTGCTCGCTGTACAAAAACAACAATTACTAGAAACTAACCAGCATAGTGAAAAAATAAATGTTTGGCGTGCGAAGATTGAAGAATTGAAAGCAGATTATGCATTAAAAAAAATAGTATACGATAAGCTCAAAGTCGAAGCGGCAATATTTGATGAGCAAATTGGTTTTGCTGAACTTGGAATATATAAACCACATTTTCAATTTTCTGATTCAGATAAATTTAAAGAAGAAATTCGCTTTTGTAGAGATAGGCAAAAGAAACTGGTTTCGGCTAAAGAAGCAGTTTCCATTGGCACCCAATGGACAGTTGATGGCAGTAAGCGTGAGGGTCAAAAAATGACGGGACGTGCTGTTAGGTTAAGTTTGCGTGCATTCAATAATGAATGTGATGCGGCATTAAGTAACGTCCGCTGGAACAACGTTACGACAATGGAGAAACGTATCACACGAGCATATGAACAGATCAATAAGCTAAACGAAACTAGTAATATTAATATTATTGAACCATTCTTGGAACTCAAACTTACAGAACTATTCCTCACTCACGAATATCGTGAAAAACAAAAAGAAGAAAGAGATCAAAGAACTGAAATGAACCGCTTAAAGCGTGAAGAGGAACGCTTTATTAGAGATGCAGATAAGGCTCAAAAAGAAGAAGAAAAGTTTCAAAACTTGTTGGATAAAGCCAAAGCTGAGGCAGCAAAGTCGGCGGGGCCAACACTTGCAAAATATGAAAAACAAATTGCAGAGTTATCACACGATCTGGAGTTGGCCCATCAAAAATCTGAGAGAGCGAAGTCAATGGCGGAGCAAACACGTGCAGGCCATATTTATGTAATTTCAAATATAGGTTCTTTTGGAGAAGGCATTTACAAAATTGGGATGACAAGGCGTTTAGAGCCAAGTGAGCGGGTTAAAGAGTTGGGTGACGCAAGTGTACCTTTCCTATTTGATACTCATGCCATGATTTATAGTGAAGACGCTCCCAGCATGGAAAAAGCCCTACATGCAGCTTTTTATAACAGGCGTGTAAACAAAGCTAATAGTCGTAAAGAATTTTTTAAGGTCGGTTTAAAGGAAATATCTGACGAGGTTCTTAAAATTTCGCCCAGTGCTGAGTTTGTTACAGGAATTGAAGCGCAAGAATATTTTGAAACTTTAGCAATGGTAGAAGTGAGAAATACTAAGCAAGAAAAAACAGATGAGTTTCCCGACACTCTATGATTGCACACATATTCACAGCTTTTTCTTCAACCGATCAAGGTCGGCTGTTAGCTCCGCAATACTTCTCGTTGGAGGTTTGGGCGTTCCGTCTGTATCAAGAGTAGATATTTGGTCTGCTTTGTCAGTCTTGTCGGCCTCTTGCAAAAAGAACGTTATGAGTATTCCAAGAGGGCCAAGGAAAAACCCTAGTGCGGTTGCCATACCCGCCTGAGATGGAGCGCGGTCTCTGGCAACAAGATAGCATATGCCTGCACATAGCACCCAAACTAGCAATAGAACTTCCATTTTAACCACCTTACTATTGAATTTTGCAAAAAGCCTAAAATCTATAACCTGCACTACCATCTGAAACTAAGGGTTATTGGTAGCAATGCCAAATCATTAATTTGCTTGCAACAGAACGAAAAACTCATCACTAGCCACTCCGCTTGGTTTACAGATATGGTTATTGGGCTAAACCAAAGTCTATGAAATGCTGTACACATAGTATTGGTCAGTACTGCAGCCGCACTGATTAGATGCAGTTGAGGTCTTGATTTCAATGGCGGGATAAACGTTTATTAAGAGCCTCAATTTTGCCCTTGCGCGTGCCAATTTCGCCAACCTTATCTTTACCATTCTTGCTGGTTGTTGGAATGCCAATCAACAAGACACCAATAGCGTCATTTGCTGCAGCCTTTGATTGTTCTTGTGCAGGCCAATGTCTGCTTCGAGCCCGGACCTACCGCCATCATTTTCTTTCTTTTCTCAAGGATGAGTCGAGTGTATTGTTGTTTTCATTGGAGAAGAAAATGACAGATACGAGCGATTTTGAGAATATGGAACGCGACGGTTGGAGCAACCCGTCCATTGCCAAAGGTTATGCCGATGGCTTCGAAATGGCAACACATCATGTTGCGAAAAAGTTGGCTGATGCGGTTGACGCGGGACCGGAAGTGAAAGTGCTTGACCTATGTACTGGGCATGGTGTGGTTGCGAAGGAACTTGTGGCAAGAGGCGCTACAGTCTCTGGGCTAGACTTTTCCGAACCGATGATTTCGCTAGCAAGGTCCGCCGTCCCTAAAGCCCAATTTGTTCAGGGTGATGCGATGGCAATGGAATTCCCCGACGAACATTTCGATGCAGTGACAATTGGATTTGGTGTTCCACATTTTCCTGATGCCAGCCGAGGCTTGATTGAAGCAGCCAGAGTTTGAAATCAGGTGGGAAAATTGCGTTTTCGATCTGGCAGGGAAAAGGATCAGACGGCTCATTCGGTTGGCTGTTTGATGCGGTTGGGCGTTTGGCTGATCCCTTGATTACACTACCAGCAGGACCTGATGCGCACGTACTTGTCGATATTGAGGTCGCCAAACCAATGGTTGAAAATGCTGGTTTTGCCGATGTTAAGTTGATCGATGTTGCTTCTAAATTGAGTGTGCAAAACCCAGAAGCCCTGTTTGATCTTTTCGATGAAGGCGCTGTTCGAACTGCTTCATTGCTTAGTCGGCAACCAACATTGAGACGTGATTCCATTCGAAGTGATTTGGCTCTTCGAGTACGAACTGAAGGCACCAAACATGAACAAGCCTATTTTGTTCCTGCTCCGTCAGTTGTTATTTCGGCTATTCGCGCCTAACTCCCAGTTGCCGTGCCCATAATTTTGCATTCTAGACCAACGGCAACTTTGTTCGCATAGCTGTTAATGACCAATGGCAGCTTTGAGCCCAAAGTGGGCTTCAATTCACCTGAAGTTCATCATAAGACACCATGACATGTTCCATATAAGCTGGGCGCTCTTTCAGCCGCTCATGATAATCAGCCAGGGCAGGTAAATTTGCTCTTGGAA
>JAJFHZ010000003.1 GCA_021775355.1 Amylibacter sp.
AAAAACTTCGGAAAAATTTAGGTGAACAGTATGCCGTAAAATCAGTGCGTTCAGTTGGATATTTTGTTCAGGAACTTTGCATGGAAGATACATTGTAAACAAATGCGAATACTATGAAATATTAACGCACAGCAGAAATAACTCCTGAAGATACCTCTTGATCATTGCGCAATAGAAGAGTCGGCTGCCCGTTTTTGAAGCCTAATTCTTCAACATGCGTGAATACATAACTTAAATAAGGAACGGTATTCGATTCTGAATCCGACGCTACAATTTCAAATGCGTAAGCTCCATCCGCCACCTGCAGGCCGCCAGTATTAAAGCCATCCCAGATAATTGAGTGTTTTGTCCCGGCCTCCTTAGGCAAACCATTAATTTCCCTGATAACGTTCCCATCCAATCCCATAATTTTGATGCTAACCTGGTTTGCATTTTCCGATAACTCATACTGGATAGTAGCCTGTCCGTCTTTGAGATCGAGTTTCGTTGACACCAAAGTAACATCACGTCCGATCAGTTGAACATCCGCTAACTCCGTTAGTCCTGTCAATTGCTCACTTATATGCTCAAGGTTCTCGTTTGACGTAATTGATTGCTCCACCTGAGAGAGCTGTGCTAATTGCGAAATGAACGTTGTTGAATCCATTGGTTCCAAAGGATCCTGATTGGAAATTTGCGCTGTTAAAAGTCGAAGAAAGCTATCTAAATCAGCTCCAAGACTGCTTCTGGCAGCCGCAGAGGCAGTCTGTGGTTCTGTTTGAGTACTCGGCGATGCAACTTCCATGAACTACGTCCTTTTTAGGTGAATATATCAAGTCGTCCGTCAGCAAGCAGCTGTTCGGTTCGCGCGGTAGTGCTCTCCAATTCATCCGGATTGTCACTATCGCTCTCTTGGTGTGATCCAATATTATCTGGTGCGATTTGACCTTCATCACGGTTAAACTGCCCTTGGTTAAATTCCTCAAAATCAAGCGAAACATTTTCTGATGAAACCCCGCCGTTTGACAAAAGGGTAAGTAAGGCCTCGCGGTTCGTACGTAACGCATTAAGCACCGCCGGGTTCTCTACTCTCAACATGACTTGAATTTCACCGGATTCTTTGGTTTGCAAGTCTATCATAATGTTACCCAAGCCTCGGGGGGCTAACTCAATCCGCGTTAAACCTTCATTGAAGACCCTACCTTGGGTTTGATTTGCAATGCTTTGAGCAAAATTACTTGCTGTTCTGGCCGGTTCAGGAGATGTGGTATTACTTCCATTTAATGTATCCACCTTGGGATGAAGTTGTGTGGGACTAATGTCATTTGAAGAAGTTTGAATTTCTGCACTTACAACCACTCTCTGGGCTGTGGCTAATACAAGTTCTCTGGTTTTAGCCATTATATCAACACCTGCAACCAATGTCGTTATCACTGTATTTGACTTACTTCCTGCACTTGCCAAATCCAATGTAGGCTGTGTTATAACATTTCTTTCCAAGGGGCGGTTGTTTTGAATTGCCTCCGTGGGAACCTGTTTTGGCGAGTTATAAACCATAAGAATGTCACTTTTAACCCCTGCCGTTTGAGCAGTTTGTACATTTGTGATTTCAAAAGCGCCTGGTTGCAAAGTTCGTGCTTCAGTGTTTGATATAGCTTTCGTGGTATCTGCTGACGTGTTCTGGATATTTGCTTGCAGGCCGAAAATCGATGCTTGTATATTTTTTGGCAAATTTTGATTTCTGTCTAACAGGTTAGAAACTTGCGTGAGAATTGGTTCATCGTTGCCTAGCAGTGATGCCTGCGTTGCATTCTGCGGGAAAAATGACCTTGCACCTTCCAGAGTTTCTAGTGGTGCTCTATTATTTGACCCTTCTCGCACCAAAATCTCTGAAAGAGCCAATACATGATTTGTCTCGTTTGTAACGTCAAAATTCTCTATATGGTTCCACAGCTGAGTAACAGCTTGAAACAAGATGGCTTCTACTACTTCTGGCCCAGAGTTTTGTTCTAAAGCATTTTCCAACAAACCCTCAGTTTCTTCTGTCAATATTGATATTTGTTGCTTTAAATCATTCATGGGCAAGGCCTGCATCTCATTTCCGCCCAGCTCTGCTTCAAACTGTACTGTTTGCGATGCCCCTTTCACCAACTCCCCAAACTTTGCAATCAAAGTATCGGTTGTTGTTTTGGGTAACTCGAAACTGCTCTGATATTTTGACTGCATTCCCTTTTGTGCAAAGAATGAAAGTATGCCCAAATCTTGTTTCATTTTCTCACCATCCTTTTAACTTAGCATCTCAAGCTGAAATCCACATTTAGGAAGTTCTTTTCTTAGACGCATAAGTGCGTGCTTTTCAATTTGGCGCAACTTGGTCCGGGATATATTCATCTCCTTTGCCAATTTGCTTGCGCAATCAGGATTATATTGGAGTTTTAGTCTCCGAATAATTTTGCGCTCTGTTGGATTAAGCACTTCAAGTGCGTTGCTTAGCGTACGTGACAATGCCTTCGAAGACGACTTGGCGATCGCCAACTCTTCAGGATTAGGTTCGGGACTTTGCAACGCAATGGATACAAAGTGATCTTTATCATTCACTTGTGCTTCTATGGGAATTGTATCCTGTATTGCCATTTGTGCAGATACAGATTTATCACCCTTTAATCTTCCACAGCTGGCTTCAACATATGTTCGTGCCGGCATGTCTATAACAACCTTAATTCGTGCTAATGCGGCTGAAATGCTTGCTGATATCCACCATATAGCATACGTTGAAAAGCGCACTTTAAATTTTAGATCGAAATTGTCTGCAGCACGCATTAAACCAATAATACCTTCGGCAACGAGGTCTTCTATATGTACCGGGTTACTGGCCCAGCTGATTGCCTGTGCCCAAACTTGCCGAGCATGTGATACAATCAAAAGCTCTAAAGAACCTTTATCACCTTCTTCTTGCCACTTTCGAATAGCAATGCGCTCTTGCTCAACCACAAGCAATGGTTCTTGAGTTGCAGCTTGATAAGTCAAGGACATCATTAAAAATTCGCTCTGTTTTCTTATATACCAAGAATAAGAAAACATATTTCTACCACTAAGGAAAGAAAACTCTGGTTTACGAAAGATTAATTAAGGTTAATGTTTCGTCACCTTTAGTGGTAATATGCGCGCGCCGCATTGGCCCTTATCTTGCCTATTACAGCCTCAATAACGATTTTCTTCCAGTTGCTTCGATCAGTCATTTTACTCTGGAGCTGAGCAAGATTTACACTTTTTGCGGTGGTATTTTGCTCCTCAAGCCATGGTGTAGTTGCTTTTCGGTTAAAACTCGATATTGCCAGATCATCCTGAGCTACTGCATTCCAGTATTCATTTAAGGATTGGGTTAAACCGGCGCGAAACTGTCGCGGGCAAATATCTCGGCGCCAGTATTCGTCACTATCGATCAAGTGATAGTAAGAATTCTCCATCACCTCTAGTGCTTCTGCTTCGCAATGAAGGGGAAAAGTTCCACTCCCGATGATATCTAAAAGCGCGTCCCCGACCAAAAGGCCCAATTGAAAGGAAACCTCAGATTTCTTTAGCGGCACAGTTAGGCTTTGTTCTTTTAATATCACTATCAGTGAACCAAAAGGTACATCTGCTGACAGTTCTTCCGCCAAAACATCTCCCAACGGTATTTCTGGCATGACTTCCAAATTTTCCGCTATAATACAACTGCGCTTCACACCCGATTTCGCACTAAGACACACAGTTTGCAGGGGTAACATCATTCTTAATAATCTAGAAACCTCCTTACACATTTTAGTCTGCGTAGTTACAATCTCACCTTGCCAGATACTCTCCAATAACATTTCGTTTCGCATTTAGTCCCCAGTCTTAATATTTTAGTTTTTACATTAATACCGTTTACACTGATTTTATATTATCGTTAATAACCCTTAACGTGTCTTCTTAAAAGTGTTGAATTGTTAACCTCATACCACTAAATATTGCGGAATTTAGTTATATCAACAACCATATGTAGGGATATTGTAGTCTATTTTTGCCTAATTCTTAATAAAAAATAACCTTTTTGCACCCGGTTTCTATAATTTACCCAAAGCAAGATGTTGCTAAAGAAATTTGAAAACTTGATATTCTTAACATTTCTATACATTGACATTGAGAGTCTTATTTTTATTTAAAATAATTACCTATATGGCAACTGCCCATACGACTCGATCCTGTGCCATGCTTATCAATACGCCTTACCATGGAGTGTATTGTCTGGGGGTTTGCGTGAATCAGGGAGTGTTTGCAAACGTAAATATTTGGATTTTGTGTCTTGCGCCAAGCTACTGAATGTCGATTAAATTTAGCTATTAAACAAAAATTAGGTGACCGCGCAAAAATAACAGATTACCAGATAATATGACTAATCATGCATAACTAGGAATGAGTTTGCTTGGGCATCTCGAACATTCATAGAGAAATTTCGATTGCTTGGTCGCAAGGTAAGATCTGTATCGGATTCCTGTAATTGAGAAAATTTATAACCACGTCCAAAAACTGTTTCAATATAATGATAATCAGATTCTGCTGCACTGCTTATTTTTTTGCGAATTTTGCATATGTAGACATCTATGACTTTATCGAAAGGCTGACTATCTGCCAAACCATAGACGGCATCGTAAACTGCAGCTCTCGATACTACTTTAGGTGCATTAATGATCAAATACTGGAAAATTGTATGTTCGCGAGGGGATAGTTTCACCCTTTTGCCTGAGATTTCAGGATCCCTACCGTCAAAATATGCTGTTATCTCTCCGAAGCTTACACTTCCGGCCGCATGACCATAGGATCTTCTTGTAATTGAACTTATCCTTGATTTTAGTTCAAGACCACTTACGGGAGTAACAATATCATCATCCGCCCCAACATCTAATGCGGCGGCAGTTTCCCGAGAATTTCGCGCCGTACGGATAACCAGCACTGGGTTCCGACAGCCAGATGCGCGCAAACTGCGAATGTGCTCTAAAGTACGTGGCGCATTTGCCATTAAAAAAGGTTGCGGTGTTGGATCGGTTTGGTTCAACAGGCAGAGATCTTCTTGGAAAAAACTATCGTTAATTTCCACAGGCACCAT
This sequence comes from Amylibacter sp., assembly GCA_021775355.1. Taxonomy (GTDB): domain Bacteria; phylum Pseudomonadota; class Alphaproteobacteria; order Rhodobacterales; family Rhodobacteraceae; genus Amylibacter. The sequence goes on from JAJFHZ010000003.1 coordinate 5,105, forward strand.
TTGTACGGATAAAAGCTCTGCGATAATGCTCAAACGGTGTTCATCTCGTGGTTCATAGAGGAATACATTAGTCATATAATCACATGGTCTCTCATTTAGTTAAACATGAATAGATACATATTTTCTTAATAACATTGGCATCTAATTTTTATTTCGTCAAGCTAAAGAAGAATTAAATTATCGTAATGCTTGATCTATTCTTGCTATTCTTACTATTTATGGTGTTTAGTGGGGTAACTATGCTATCATAGATCGTACGACATATGGAGGTACCGTGCCCATATCTAGAGAATTTACCCCGCCATGGTTAGTATCGTGCCTGATCTTGCTTTTGATACTGGTTCTTACTGTGCCTTCTCAAGCACAGGTAAGAATTAAAGATATTGCAACGTTTGAAGGTGTGCGTAAAAATCAGCTTGTTGGTTATGGGCTTGTTGTAGGTTTGAACGGTACTGGCGATCGCATTAGAAACAGTCCCTTCACTAAAAAATCCATTGAAGGAATGTTGGAACGCCTTGGTGTCGGAAATTTATCTGAAGATGACATCAAGACAAAAAACACTGCGGCAGTAATGGTGACTGCAATGCTGCCATCCTTTGCCAAAACGGGTTCAACCATTGATGTTGTTTTATCATCACTCGGAGATGCAACGTCACTACGCGGCGGAACCTTAATAGTAACACCTCTAACTGGAGCGAATGGTGAAATTTATGCTGTGGCGCAGGGGCCCATTGCCGTCGCGGGATTTACAGCCCAAGGAACAAACGCAAGTATTGTACAAGGTGTGCCGACCGTTGCACGTATCGAAAATGGTGCAACCGTTGAAAATGAGATTAAATTTGCATTGAACAGTCTTAAAAGCGTTATGCTATCGTTGCGGACTCCGGATTTTACTACTGCTATGCGCGTAAAGGATGCTGTCAATAAGGCTCTTGGAGGAAGTGTAGCGGTTGCTCTAGACCCATCAACGATCGAATTACGGCCGCCTGGGAAAATGGCCATTGTCGATTTGGTTGCAGCCGTCGAAAACCTACGAGTGAAACCTGATAATGTTGCAAAAGTGGTTATAGACGCACGCTCCGGAACCATTGTTATAGGTGCAAATGTGCGAATTGACAAAGTAGCTATCAGTCAAGGGGGGCTTACCATTCTTGTCGAAGATCGGGTCAAAGTCAGCCAGCCACCGCCATTGTCAATTGGCGGAACTACCGTAGTTGTTCCGGAAAGTACGGTGGCGGTAGAAAATAGAAACACCAAATTTACCGTCCTTGAAGGTGACGTTAGCCTTCAGCGTCTGGTAGATGGATTGAATTCGATTGGGGTGGGTGCGCCTGAAACAATCTCGATTTTGCAAGCGATAAAAGCTGCTGGTGCTCTACACGCAAATTTAGAAATCATCTAAGGAAGAATAGTAATGGAGCCATTAGGTAATTTAACCGTCACTGCTGGCCCCAATGTAAAACAAAAGGTGCCAAACACGTCAGTTCAGGCTCAAGATACCGCCCGTGAATTCGAATCCATGTTTTTATCTCAAGTAGTAGATGAAATGATGAAAACTGTGAAAATAGGCAGCTTTGGAGGCGGGGACGCCGAAGAAAAATGGCGTAGCTTCCTTTCTCGCGCCGTTGCTGACGAAATTGCAGGGCAAGGGCGTACGGGTATTGCTCAAAGTATTGAAGCTTCAATCAACAGCTATAAAAGCGCCAAAAGTCAAGGAGACCAATAAATGAAAAAAGTATTGCCCCCTGAACAAGCACTTGAAGATGAGGCAGGCGTTAAAGATCTCATTATTTTACTTAGCAAAGAGATCAACGCTATAAACAATGGCGATCTGGATCGTGTAGTGGACCTGTACAAGCAAAAGACTAATCTGCTTGAAAGGCTGGAAGCCGCCACTCCGAAAATCAACGCTCAACTTAAAGAAGAAACAGAAAGGCGCGAAGAACTACGCAGCAATTTAATGGAACTGCATGCGTTGATCCGCAAAGATGCCCAATTGCTTGCGAATATGACTGAAGCAACGCGTGAAATCATCGCTGAAATTGCAAGAATTCGCGGGCGCCACAGCCTAGATGGATTGTATAGTTCTACCGGTGAAAAACAGCCTGAAGTTGTGCCATTTGCGCAACAAATCGACCAATCTGTGTGAAACCAACTTAAACGTCACGAAATAAGTTGTTGTTTTATCAAGTTTATGTGTTAGCGTTTTGGGATGCGGTAAAAGCCGCACTTCGTCAGAAAGACGATTTATTTGAAGCAGAAAACTGGAGCAGCTAATGTCTTCTATACTTACCAACAATGCCGCTACG
>JAJFHZ010000021.1 GCA_021775355.1 Amylibacter sp.
CGAGGACAATTTTGCTTAATTTTGCCATTTTGTAAGCCTTTGATACTCTTTCAATATCGACTGCACCCGTAGCTCAGCTGGATAGAGCGCTGCCCTCCGAAGGCAGAGGTCTCGCGTTCGAATCGCGACGGGTGCACCAATCTTTTCAATATGTTATAGAGAAATATGAATTGTTAAATTCATTACAGGTAGCACATAGGTAACACCGTGAAGGTCAATTCATCTAATTTCCCTGCCCCAAACCATCACCACAAAGATAGTTAAAGATAGATAAATAAGAGATAGCTTGTTTTCTTTGGTGAGTTAGAGCATTCCAACTCATGTAACTCGTCAATCTACAAGGGGGTATCTCCGAAAAGAAGTCGCAGCTATCGGTTCAACGTTTATTGAATTGCTTTATGATTTAGGGATAAGTGAATGACTATATATTTGTTAGAAACATCTAGGGAGTGAACTTCTGCTTTGAGCCCGATGTGACCAATGTAACCGTTTAAGCATTCTATAACTATGGGCGGGAAGCAGTCATTCGCTGTGGATGCGAATGGAATTCAGTCTCCGGTTGGACCGCTCCGGAATGCCCCGGTACCACAAAGCTGCCATACGTTGTGTTGAGGTATTTTTGTAATTTGGGCTCAGAGCTGCCGTTGATCATCGATAAGGCAAGAGCCCCGTGAACGTTAAATATGCGTTCAATCCTGCCATTGTCAGAGGCTTACGGTACAAATCGAAACATATGGCACTCAGAGATGTGCCAACATTTCGGCGTTTGTGTAAGGAAAACTAACATTGTTCTATAATTTTTATTCCTTTCTATTAGGTATGTTCCCACTTACAAACGCAGAACATGTAATTTTATGCCTCGGGGAGCGGTTGATTGTCTTCGGAACAAAAAAGGATGGATGTTTCGGTTTGGCGGGGCGATGATCAAACTGGCGGTTTTGAGCATTTTGAAGTACCTGCCCAAGAAAGCCAGACAATATTGGATGTCGTGTCATGGATTCAGCAGAATCAAGACCCAACATTGTCCTACCGCTATGCCTGTCGGGTCGGAATGTGCGGGTCTTGTGCGATGATGGTGAATGGCGTGCCGCGCTGGACGTGCAGGACCCATGTGAAAAAGGTTCTGAACGGAAACAAGCTGGAAGTGGCCCCATTGCGCAATCTACCGGTCATCAAAGACCTTGCAACGGATATGGATACTTTTTTTGATAAGTGGATAGCAGCGGAAGGTATGCACCATCCGACAAAATCGCGCGACGAGCCGATTGAACCGATCAACCCTGCAGGCGCAGAACGTATGGAAGCAAACGCTGGTATTGAGTGCATCAATTGCTCTGTTTGTTATGCAGCCTGCGATACGGTCACGGGTAATTCCGATTATCTGGGCCCTGCCGCGTTACAACGCGCATGGACGGTGTATAACGATGCGAAAGATGCTGATAAACAAGTGGTTTTGGATGCGGTTTCAGGTGCGGGTGGGTGTCACAATTGCCATTCGCAAGGCAGCTGTACCTTGCATTGCCCCAATGACCTTAATCCCATGAACGCAATCGCAGGCCTAAAGCGTGCAAGCGCTACGTCGTTCTTTAAGCGCAGGAGGTAGGTTATGTTGGATATTCGACTTTATATGCTTCAGCGGATTACGGCCTTGATCATGGCCCCGCTAACGCTGGGTCATATAGCGGTGATGATTTACGCCGTTCAGGACGGGCTGACAGCCGCCGAAATTTTGGATCGTACGCAAGGCAGTGTGATGTGGTTCCTGTTTTATGGAACCTTCGTTATTGCGGTTTCCGTTCATGCGGCCATTGGGCTACGCGTGATTGTTGCAGAAACGCTTAAATTGGGTGGGTATGCGCTGAATGCACTTACCTGGGGCCTATGTCTGATCTTTTTGTTCATGGGGGTGCGCGCAGTGATGGCCGTGACGATGCTATGATCCGATCGCACCGTACACATTCATTGTGGTTTGCATATTTACTGCACCGACTTTCGGGCCTTGGATTGGCGATATTCCTACCCGCGCATTTTTATGTTTTGTCGCTTGCGCTGACCCAGCCCGAACGGCTTGATGGCTTTCTGCACTGGTTTGAACAGCCTATTGTGAAATTTGCTGAATTCGGGCTTGTGTTCCTTCTGGCGGTTCACATCTTTGGCGGTTTGCGGATCATGGCACTGGAATGGCTACCTTGGTCTGCAAACCAAAAGACCCTCGCCGCGAGCGCGGTTGCAGGCGCATTCCTGATCTCTACAACCTTCTTTTTACAGGCGATATAGATATGCCCCTCAAAAGCGATATAGAACGCCACGACACAGATATTCTGATCCTTGGCACCGGCGGTGCGGGTATGTTCGCGGCATTGCACGCGCAGCAAACCGCGCCTGCGGGAACCAAAATCACCATTGCCGTCAAAGGTTTGATTGGTAAGTGCGGTTGCACGCGCATGGTGCAGGGCGGCTATAATGTAGCCCTTGGCGGCGGCGACACCGTCGAGCGGCACTTTATGGATACGATCAACGGCGGCAAGTGGTTGCCCAACCAAGATATGGCATGGAAACTGTGCGAGCAGGCTGTGGTGCGTATTCGGGAACTTGAAAACGAAGTCGGCTGCTTTTTTGATCGCAATCCCGATGGCTCGTTGCATCAAAAGGCTTTCGCTGGGCAGACCGCTGACCGCACGGTTCACAAGGGCGATTTGACGGGGATCGAAATCATCAACCGTTTGATGGAACAGGTTCTAAGCCGACCGGTTGAGAAATTGCAGGAACACCGTGCCGTTGGCCTGATCCCAACGAAAGATGGCACAGCACTGGCTGGCGTATTATTTATTGATATGCGCACCGGTAAATTCCGTTTTGTCCGCGCCAAAACAGTGATGATGGGAACGGGTGGTGGGCCCACAATGTACAAATATAATACCCCATCGGGTGATAAGACTATGGATGGTTTGGCTATGGCTTTACGCGTGGGTCTTCCACTGCGCGATATGGAAATGGTGCAATTTCACCCGACTGGGCTGTTGGCTGGTGAACACACAAAAATGACCGGCACTGTTCTGGAGGAAGGTTTGCGTGGGGCAGGCGGGCAGTTGCTGAACGGATCCGAGAACCGATTTATGTTTGATTACGATGAACGCGGTGAACGCGCGACACGCGATGTCGTCAGCCGCGGCATTTATGCTGAGATGCGCAAGAATAATACGTCCGAAAATGGTGGCGTGTTTATCTCTATGGCGCATTTGGGGCCGGATAATGTGCGCAAGAAGTTCAGCGGCATGGTCAAGCGTTGTGCCGATAGTGGTTTTGATCTTGCTGGCGGTCTGGTTGAGGTCGTACCCACTGCACATTATTTTATGGGCGGTGTGGTTGTGGATGCTGATACGCACACAGCCATGGAAGGTCTTTATGTGGCTGGTGAAGACGCTGGTGGCGCACATGGATCCAACCGCTTGGGGGGCAATGGCGTGGCCAATTCGACCGTTTATGGTGGTGTGGCGGGGGATGTTATGGGCAAAGACATTCGCAAGATGGGCGCATTGCGCGACCCGGATGAGGATGTGCTGAGTGCCGAAATCGAACGCGCCCAACGTCCACTGTCGCAAAAGCTTGGCAATGTGCAGCAATTACGCCATGGTTTGCAAGAAGCAATGTGGGAAGACGTGGGTGTAATGCGCACCGAAACAGGTATGGCGCGCGGGATTAAGCGCGTTGCCGAGATTAAAACAGAGCTTCTTGAAACGGGTGTGTCAAATGACAATCTGGCCTTCAACCTGACGTGGCACGATTGGCTGAACATGGCCAGCCTGTGTGATGTGTCCGAGGTTATAGCAAAAGCCGGGATCGCGCGCGAAAACTCTCGCGGGGCGCATTTCCGCGAAGATTTCCCTGAAAGCGGATCGATGGAAAGCTCGTACTTTACTGTGGCGCGTCAATCTGGTGATAATATTGACGTGACACGAGAGCCGGTCCAATTCACAATCGTCAAACCAGGTGAGACGATTTTACCTGACCATGAGCCTGAAACATTGGTAGGAGCAAAATGATGATCTCAATAGATCTGATCCAAAAGACTGCCGAGACTTTGATGGACAAGGCGGCCATTGAAATCCCAGAGGATTACCTTGACGGTCTGAAGAGTGCCGCAGCTGTTGAAGATGGTGATCTTTCCTCGTTCGTGTTGCAGGCCATGTTGGAAAACTACGAGGCCGCCAAAGAGGATCGTCGCGCCATGTGCGGTGATACCGGCACGCCGCGTTGGTACGTTAAAATGGGCAATGAAACGCAGATCGAAGGTGGCCCAATCGCGCTTGAAACGGCACTGCGTCGTGCGACGGCTAATGCCACAAATGGCGTCCCTTTGCGGCCCAACCGTGTGCATCCCCTTTGGCGCACCGACCATGACAACAACGTTGGCATCGGCGCCCCAGAAATTGAATATGGGTATGAGCCGGGTGGCGAGTGGATTGACCTGATCACCGTGCACAAAGGCGGCCTTTTTGGAACGGATTACAGGATGTTGTTTCCTTCGGACGGCATTCAGGGGATCAAACGGTTTTTCCTCGACAGTCTTGTGGCTTTTGGCAAACGCGGCTTGGCGTGTCAGCCGGCGATCATCGGTATTGGGCTGGGTGGTTGCAAAGATACCTGTATGGTTCTGGGAAAACGCGCGGCTTGTTTGCGTACAGTGGGGGACCGCAATTCCGACCCGAAGATTGCAAAGCTAGAGATGGAGCTTAAAGAGCTTGGCAACTCTATCGGTATGGGGGCGATGGGGTTTGTCGGCAAATCCATGGTGATCGATACACATATCGAAGTGGGTTATTGTCATACTGGGGGCATGCAAATGTCTGTTCATGCGTTTTGTCTGTCGTCGCGACGAGCTGTTGCACGTGTATATGCAGATGGGCGGGTTGAGTATCGCACTGACCCCGATTGGTTCACAGATTATCAACGACGGGAGACAGTGGAATGGGAAATGCCAACCGACCACGAGAGGTCCGCTTAAGCACGACGCCAACACCCAAGGATCTTGCTCAGCTGAAGCTAGGCGATATCGTCTACCTTGATGGGCTGATGTATACGGCCCGCGAAGGCGTCTACATGCGCGCGCTGGAGGAAAAGGCAAACATTCCGATGGAATTACCCAGCCAAAGTGCGGCCAATTTTCACTGCTCGCCAGCTGCTCGGATTAATCCTGATGGAACGTTTGAGATGGGTGCTGTAACAGCCACCGCCTCTTTTCGATTTGCCAAATGGCTGCCGGAATGGCTGGCCAAATCCGGCGCAAAGTTAGTGATCGGCAAGGGTGGAATGAGTAGCAAGGACTATAAAAAATATTTTGTGCCAAATGGTGCGATTTACTTATCCACTGTTGGCTATGGCACTGGCGCGTTATTGGGCCGGGGGGTGGAAAATGTTGAAGCAGTTCATTGGAACGAAGAACTAGGTTTGGCGCAAGCGATGTGGGTCATCCGCTGTAAAAAAATGGGGCCGTTCATTGTGGCGTCGGACAGCGAAGGCAACTGTCTGTTTGAGCGTGAGAATGAACGGATATCGGCAAACCTTCACAAAGTGTATGAAGGCACGAAACCTGCAACGCTTAAGCGTTTTGGCGAAACAGACGACAAGAGCGAAGAACTTATTGGCTAAATCTAAATTCCGTCTTTGTTAAATAAACTCTTTCGTAAGTAAAATAATGCCTGACACGAACATCATCGTAATCAGCAGTCGACGAAATTGATCATCACTTAATCGCTTGAATACAGCGATGCCCATTTGTGCAAACAGCAACGTGACAGGCAATGCCAACAACATTTGCTTCACAACATCCCAAGTATAATTTCCACGCTGCAGGAAAACGAAGGCTGCGAGTACCAGAATTATGATGTTATAAGGTTGAAGCACCGCACGCGTTTCCGATTTTGACCACGTGCGCATCGAACACCACATGGTGGGCAGCGCACCTGACAAGGACGCGGCCCCACCAAGTATTCCTCCAAGAAAGCCGACGATGCTGTCTGTTATCGGCGTTGGGTGGTCAAATTTTGGCAAGGTTTTGCGTAAAGAGAAGAACCCTCCATACAAAACCATCATGCTTCCGATTGCTATCTTGAGGTCTTGTGGATCAAGTGTTGATAAAGCCGCCACGCCGAGTGGTACGCCCAAAACGCCGGGGATCAGAAATCGCGCCAGCCGCTTGGGTTGATCGAATATTGCCCGCCGCACAACCCAGGCACCCTGAAGGCCGCTGACAACGGACATGATTACAACAATCGAAACTGCAGACACTGGCGGCATGATCTGAAGCCAGAAACCAAGTGCCAATAGCGCGGTTCCAAAGCCAGCTAGCCCATTGATAAATCCACCAGCGGCTGCACCTGCCACTAAAAACGCTAAGTATTCAAAAGACATTTCAGAGGTCCTGACTTTCAGGAAACTTAGCAAAGTGACCGATATCAACGGCCTCAAGTAGTACCTTGTGGACTTCGTCAAGGACGCGGGACTTTGTCGTATTAGCCGGGTTAATCAGCCCGAGCTGGCGTGCCGGGCTATTTGCCGAAAGTTGGATACGTTTGAGAGGCAGGGGATTCATACTTTGGACACAACGTTTCGGGACGATCGACACACCCAGATTGCTCAGCACCATGCTTGAAATGGCTTCCAGGCCATCCAGTTCCATGATGTCGGTGACGGCTATGTTCTGATCTTGCAGCCAGGTTTCGATAAGCTCGCCAACAACTGCATCGCGCGAGAATCGAATAAAGGGGTTGTTTTTCAGAAGGTAGACCGGGTCATCGCTATCCAATTCTTCAGATGCCAGAAGTTGGAGCGGCTCGGCGGCAATGTTGCGCCACTGGTGCATCTTCTGGATCGGACTGAGTTTTGAAATGATAGCGGCGTCAAGTGAACCGCGCTCAATGTTACGCAACAGATCGTGTGTCAGTCCAGGAACGACACGGATATGGAGGTTGGGAAAAGCGCTTTTTAGAATTGAAATTGAGAGCGGCACCAGACCCGTCAACGTCGTCGGCACCGCGCCCAAATAAAGATCGCCCGTAAGACCATCGTCTCCCATGACTGAGGGGACGAGATTGTCATAGTCCCGCACGATTTCGCGGGCTTTTGCAACCAGTGCGCGCCCGATAGGGGTCAGCTCTGGGGTGCGTTTGGACCGGTCGAATATTGTGACTTTCCACATCTCCTCCAGTGCTTTCATCTGCTGGCTGACGGCGGCATGGGTCACATACACTGCATCAGCCGCCGCACTGAATGTGCCATTTTCCTCAACCGCAATAAGCGTTTTGAGCATACGAATAGACACTAAAGATACCTTTATTGTTAGATTAACTTACGTAAGTTGTAAATTAATATGATTATTAACAAGTGTTACTTACCGTTATAAACCTTGTCAAGGGCAGGGGCACCAGCCGTGAAAGTGGCTGCAATAACGTGCTGAACGGAATTCAAAAAGGGAGGAAAAAACGATGAGAGGTGCAGACCTTTTGGTAAAAACTCTGGCCACGGCCGGTGTGACCCGCATTTTTTCGCTTTCCGGCAACCAGATCATGCCAATCTATGATGCCTGTGTGGATGCTAAGATCGAGATTATTCACACGCGGCACGAGGCTGCCGCCGTGTTCATGGCCGATGCCTATGCTCAACTGACCGGCGGTATTGGCGTGTGCATGGTTACGGCAGCACCCGGTGCGTCGAACGCTTTGGGCCCTCTGTTCACGGCGCGACAGTCAGAAAGTCCAGTGTTGTTCCTCACGGGCGATTCTCCCGTGGTGCAGGATGGTATGGGGGCTTTCCAGGAATTGGATCAAGTGCCCATGACTGCTCCGCTCACAAAACTGTCTTTCCGACCGAAATTGGCCAAGGGGCTGGGGAAAGACATGGCGCACGCAATAAGAACAGCATTGTCGGGTCGCCCCGGTCCGGTACATGTTGCCCTGCCATTTGATGTGATTGAGGCAGACGCAACCGGGGCAGACGTGCCTGACGTGACGGCGATGGGGCGCGAAATCGCCGATTTACGATCTAGCGACGCCAAGCAGATCGCTCAATTAGTCGCCGCTGCTAAATCACCGCTTGTCGTGATTGGCCCCGCTCTTAACGCAACCCGTTCCGGCAACATGCACGGAGCGTTGGCCGATGCACTCGACGCACCTGTTGTTGCAATGGAAAGTCCACGCGGTTTGAAAGACCCCGCATTGGGCGATTTTGCTGTAGCTTTGGCCAAGGCAGATGTGATCGTCAGCTTGGGCAAACCCATGAATTTTACGGTTGGGTTTGGCAGCACTGCGGTTTGTGACAGTAAGGCGAAATGGGTCGTGGTCGATGCAGAAGCATGCGAACGCGACCGCGCGCATCTGAATTTGGGGGACCGTCTGGCATTTGCTGCTGCCGCTGACCCAAGTGACGCTGCATCTGCGCTGATTGATGCTGGTATAGGTGGCACCAATCGTACTGCATGGCGCGCCGAAGTGGCGACATGGATTGCCGCACGTACATATTCGCCTGACGATACCCACCCCAGTGGAAAAATCACACCCGCAGCCTTGTGCGCCGCCGTACAGCGGCAGGTTGCATCCGCCACATCGTCTGTTGTGATCAGCGACGGTGGTGAATTTGGTCAGTGGAGCCAAGCCGGTACTAATCCTGATTTTCGCGTGATCAACGGCCCATCAGGGGCCATTGGCGGTGCGCTTTGCTATGGTGTTGCCGCGAAAAAGGCGAAACCGGACGCCACCGTGTTTGCGCTGATGGGCGATGGAACTGTTGGATTTCATTTTGCAGAGTTTGAAACGGCGGCGCGGGAAAACACGCCTTTCGTCGTGGTTATCGGCAATGACGAATGCTGGAACGCAGAGCATCAGATCCAGATGCGCGAATACGGGCCAGATCGGTTGATTGGCTGCAAGCTATCTGGTGCGCGCTATGACAAGGCCGCAGAGGCACTGGGTGGCCACGGCGAATATGTAACCGATCTATCTGATCTGGATGCGGCGCTGAGCAGGGCGGTGCAAAGCGGGAAAGTGGCCTGTGTCAATGTAGTGATGGAGGGTATCCCGGCCCCAAGCGGTTCTGCGCATTGACAGGCTTGCAAAAGTAATCTGAAACCAAAAGCTGGATGCATGACTGGCGTGTAGACGAGATATGTTCCTGGGTAGGTGTCGAGGGCCTGAACATGGCGTAGATTACCTCAAGGTCATTCAAATGGCAGCTTTGAGCCCATAGCCGACTCATTGGAATAGTTATTTCTTATCAAAATTTTGACGTTGTTCTTCAAAGGCGTGTCAGATTTGGCCTGTGCTGGAACTGCGGCTTTCCAACCGCCTAACCAGAAGAAGTGCCAGCGGCGAGAAACTTCGAAAGTTTCGTCGCAAGCGCTTTCCAATCGGTGAATTCATGCTCCCCTTTGTCCAGATCATAATCTCGCCCGCGAAGCACGACATGACGCATAATGTGGGTGGCGAAATAGTCGTAACTGCTGGGGCGCACCGCACCGGCGACCAACGCTTCGACGTCTGGTGTGAACCCTGTCCGCATCTCCATCTCGATTAAAAAATCTCTCGCTTCCTGAAGACATTCTGGGAATGCAGCTTTGAGACTCACTGAGATCAACATCGTTTCACGCGCCTCCAACTCATGTAAGTTTGCGGCAATGAAGACTTCAAATGTTTTGGGATGCCGCCGCTCATGCACTGGAGCTGCAAGGATCACCTTATCAACGCCTACAAAAGACACAGGCGTCGTTTTGTTAGCAGTATCGACCAGCACGACTTCCTGATCTGCCTTGCGGGATTCGTTCTCGACAAAACGCGATATCTTGCGAGTTTGTCCTTCAACCGTTTCGAAAATAATAAGAATTGTCATTTCGCGCTCCATCTGGAAAGCATTTAAAGGCAATGTGGGACACAATGGTGGACTTTGTATTACACTGCATTCGAACTTAGTAACATAGCGAAGTTTCCTTCGCTGGAACAGACCACGTTCAGTTTTGGGAATCCTGACGCCCATAGGTCAACTGGTTGATGTTTGTCACATAATTTGGTGACAAGATGGTGACCACGGACCTCTTCGCGATTGATGGCCGTAGCCACAAGAGGTAAGTGAATACCGCTTAGCCCATTCAAAACACAATCGAAAATATCAGGAAATTTTGTGGAGCCTAGGAGGAACGCTGCTTCGGAGTAGGTTTCGTTTACATTCAATGACTTACCCTTAGTTTAAATTGACCACTGTAACAACTCACTGTAACACTTATTATAAACCTAATGGTACACTTTAATCTAAGGAAACCAAAGTGCCGAACTTCCGTTTTGAGCCCATATTTACATTGAGGATTATAATCTTTTTAATGTTGATGTTCCGTAATCATCTGCACCAAATATCAAAGTAGGAAGTTTATTTGCAGTTCCTCCAAATACATTCCATATTTCTTCCACCCATACAAACGATGTATCAACGATTGCATCATTAACTGAAAAGCCCTCATCAAAAGGATCAAATAGAGGAACTTTAGGCTCTAATTGACCATCAACAAATTTAACATCAAAAAGCTTTCTATAGTCACCTATAGCCTTGTTTAAAACATATAAATCAGGACCATCTAAGTGAACCATGATGGTAAATAATCCATCTGGTTCTTGATTTGGGTGTATTCCGATATGAACTTCTTTTGCTTTGTCAGGTAATACTTTATCCATTTCCTTCAGTGTTCTGATTGCTTGTTCAGAATGTTTTCTAAGGATGCTCAAAAGTTCTTGCTTATAATTATTCTCGTCCAATGTATTTCTCTCATAATCGTTTAAATATAAGGTATTTTTACAATTTTTAAATTAGAGTCAACGGCAGCTTTGTCCGCTGATGGAAGTTCACTAACCTCGGCCTCAATACCAATGCTTGCTCCCAATTTCTCAGTGTGTTTTTTGAAATTCTTTGGATTTCAAGGGAACAATCCTCATGCGTGTTTATTCATTGGACGACCGGACCACGGGCGAGGTAATCGATACTGACGGGCGCTCTGTGGAACGGTTAATTAGTATCGAAGTCTGCTACATTGACTGGGCCATAAGCCAAGATGGGGTGTTTGAAAACGCGAATTTGTTAATCACTTACTCCACAAATTGACGCCTAAAGCTCCCCCAACGCCCTGATCTGCGCCAGTTCCACATGCAACTGAGCATCGGTTAGCTCCCGCAGCATTGAGAGGAGGGTAAATTTGGCCCCATATTGTCACTAAATTCGAGTGACACGATGGTGACCCGAGATCTCTTGTTAATTGGTGACAACATGCTGGAGAGGTAAGAGATTACCTCGTAACATGCTATTAATAAACAATATGTATATTATAAAGGTGGTACCAGCGCCCCAACCCCAGATTGAATTTCTACACTGAAAATAGTCTTGAGCTCTGGTTTTCCCAGCAATTCCCAACTTCAAAGCGTGCCGACCCGATGCGGGATATAGTAAATCCTCCGGTAGTGAAGCCTTTGCATCTGCGCCACGATCTGTTTCGCAACACCGCCATTTGAAAAAAGGCCTAATTGCCATTCGTATCGCACGCGCTTTGGTACGTCAGTGTCGCAACCCTCACGAAGGCGGCAGACCGGCGGGAATGTTGTGCGGATATTAACCTTCGCCCATATCGGCTTTCGGTCGCAGAACACTTCCAGAAACCCTTTGTCCTTGTTGGACAGACGGATCCTCATCTCGATCCGATGCCAGTGCCCCAGATCAGATGGTGCAACGCACGTACGCCCCATCACCGTCACGCCACGATCTGCGTCAAGTAGAACGGACACTATCTCAGTCGCCGGTTTGCCCTTGCGTAACAGGCGCGAGAGCGTAACCTTTTCGTTTCCAAGCGATTTGCGCTCAAGGCGAACGTCATAACCAAATAGATATGCGTGGCCGACGCGCCATTCCTTCCCGGCCCGCAGTGCGGATCGGCTATCACCCGGCGCAAGTCGGAAAGTTACAATCGGATCGGCAATGATCGGTGTCTGATCAGAGCTTTGAACAATTGCTTCTGGTGCCTTGACCCAGTCGTAGAGTTCAGCATCCACAGTGTAGACGGGTCCCGCTCCGGGTGGAGTGCAAGCTGCCAAAAGAAGAAGTGCTGCCAAGACGGGAAGGAGACGCGGTCTCATTCCGCCGGGACGGAGATCGTCCGCGGTGCCGAAGGAAACGGTATCATGCGCCCATTATCCTCATCGTAGAGCTTCCAACTCAGGCAAGCGAGGCCCTGCAAGAACCCTATTTTCTCAGAGCGCAATAACCCATCGGCCTCTAGCGTTTCATATGCAGTTCGGAGCTTGTAACCTGGAATTTTGGCGTTGAGGTGATGCAGGTCGTGATAGCCGATATTCATCATTGTAAGGTCAAAAAGTCTGCCCCAATCCAAAACCGCACTGCCCTCGAGCGCCGCTGTTTTAAACGTCAGTTCGGGGCGTCTTCCCCAATGTATATGCTCGAAATTGTGCACGACATAAGGGATTAGCGCGCCGAAGACACTGGCAAAGTAAAAAGACGCCGCCCATATGGCGATGCCGCCCCAACTGGCTACCCACCAGATCAGCCCGAGATAGGAGGCGAGCAACACGTTGTGAAAGATCAAATCACCCACGCGGGTCTTCAACCCGTAAAGAGGCATGCGCCGAAGGATGCCGTAGAGTACGAAGGGGCCGATCAGGATAAGTACAACCGGACTGCGGTAGCACCGATACTGTAGCCGCTTCCATCTCGGTGCCGCCTGCCATTCTTTGAGCGTCATCGTAAATATCTCGAACGTATCACGCCGCTCAAGGTCGCTGACATAGGTATGGTGAAGGCCATGGATATAACGCGTCGCCTCATACGGTGTCATCGCAATTGGCGATAACAGCGACCCGATACGATCGTTCAACTTTCGGGACGTGAAGAATGATCGGTGCAGGCAATCATGCTGGATCATATAGATCCGAAGTCCCATTGCGGCAGCCAGCAGGACTGCAGGCACCGTAAGCCACCATGTTCCTACCGTCGTCAAGCCGACCGCCATTGCGCCAATGTAGATCGCGAGACTTGCCGAAAGTTCCAGCCATGCCCGCCGGTCGTCAGAGCGCGCGAAGCGGCGCGATGCGGCGTAAATTTCGTGATTAGAGCTCAATACTTACTCCCCGCACACTTGGATATAATGCTTAAGGCTAGCGACATGCAGCATGTGTAGTCAAGTGAAATCAGTCCCTTCCGGATAACGCCTATGGGCCATGCCCGATACTTTACCCGACAACCGACATGTTCAGCCATGGCTATACCTAGCCTTTATATTCTAACTTAAAATTGTTTACGCCAGCACTTGTGGGGCAGAAATCACGCACTGGACGTCAAGGACATGGGGCGGATTGAAGGGTGGGGAGTTTTGTGACAAAGGAACGGTTTTTGGAAGAGTTTGAGGGGTGGGGTTGAATCCGCCTTACGCTTGCCAGCAATAACTGATCGTCTCGAACTGGTCTGAAGCGATCCTCTGCCCTTCATGCGCCAACGGCAGCTAAGTCCGCATAGCCGCCATTTAAACTACTCCCCACCTCTCCAAAACCGAAAACCCACCCGAAACCACAAAACCATCTAGCCTTTTATCCAAACAGCCTATATCGCAGATTACATGAGACTTTTATTTTTAGGTGACGTCGTGGGCCGCGCGGGCCGAAATGCCATTGCGGAACGTTTACCTGCATTGCGTACTGACTGGCGACTGGATTTTATCGTTGTGAACGGCGAAAACGCGACGGGCGGTATAGGGCTGTCGGGGGCGCATGCCAAAACAATATTGGACGCGGGTGCGGATTGCATCACGCTGGGCGATCATGCGTTTGACCAGCGCGATATGAAGGTGGCGATTGAACAGGAGCCACGCATTTTACGCCCCCTGAACTATGCGGCAACTGCCCCAGGCAAAGGTGCGCGGTTATATACCGCACAAAACGGCAAAAAGGTTCTGGTGGCACAAGCCCTGGGGCAGGTGTTCATGAAAAGACCTTTTGCTGACCCGTTTTCCCATTTAGACCAGGTTCTGAAGTCGGCCCCGATGGGAGGGCTGGCCAATGCCGTAATTGTTGATTTCCACGCTGAGGCCACATCCGAAAAAATGGGCATGGGCCATTGGCTGGATGGGCGCGCATCACTAGTGGTGGGCACACATACCCATGTGCCAACGTCTGACACGCAAATCCTGCCCAAAGGCACCGCATTGCAATCAGATGCAGGCATGTGCGGTGATTATAACAGTGTGATCGGGATGCAAAAAGACGAACCCCTGCGCCGTTTTGTGACTGGCATGAACAAAGAACGTTTCACACCCGCATCGGGCGAGGCCACGTTAAGCGGGGTTTATGTGGAAACCGATGACAAAACAGGTCTGGCTACAAAAGTCGTGCAAGTACGCCAAGGTGGCCGTTTGCAACAATCCGGCCCTTAAAATGAGTGCATTTCTAAAAACCCGTGCAGGGCTGATTGCCGCCCTTGTTCTGTTTGGTGCCACATGGGGGTTGACCATTCCTCTAATGAAAGTTGCTGTTTCAACAGGATACCAGCAATTCGGCCTGATATTCTGGGAATTTGTCATCACGACGGTGTATTTGGGTATCGTTTCCCGCCTGAAGGGGCGGTTCCCGAAGTTGACACGTGATCACCTGATCATATTCGTCGTTATCGCCCTTTTAGGCACTTTAATTGCCTCATCAATTAGCTTTATTGCGATCAGGCAAATTCCTGCGGGGGTGTATTCGGTGGTGATCTCGCTTGTGCCGATGTTTGCATTGCCGATTGCAGTGCTGATGAAGCTGGAGCAATTTGAATGGCGCCGTGCGGTTGGCATTGTTTTGGGGCTTTGTGCTATTTTGATTTTAATCGGCCCCGATGCCAGCCTGCCTGACCCGTCCAAAGCAATTTACGTTCTGCTCGCTTGTTTGGCTCCCCTTTGTTACGGGCTGGAGGATAATTTTGTTGGTAAATTCACATTACGTGGGCTGACATCCGTGCAAGCTTTACTGGGGGCATCCATTGTCGGGTTGATCATCATTACACCGGTTTCCATTGCAACAGGTCAGTGGTTTTCGCTTGCCCACACATGGGGCCCGCCTGAATGGTCGATATTGTTTATGAGCTTGCTGCACGGTTTTGCTTACACGGGCTATGTCTGGCTAATCGGTCGCGCGGGTCCGGTGTTTTCGGCACAGGTAGCGTATTTGGTCACGGGTTTTGGCGTATTTTGGTCAATGGTGCTATTGCGCGAGACCTATTCTTCGTGGGTTTGGCTGGCAACGGGCCTGATGATGGCAGGTCTGTTTTTGGTGCAGCCCAAAGGTGAAGACCATTCCTAAACGCTTGTAGTGCCGCGCAAGTTGCGGCACGATAGGCAAAACAAGGGAGGCGAACAATGTTATCAGGCATCATACCAGAGGCATGGAATGCAAGTATTGCCATCGGTGTGGTCGTTGTGATGTTCATCATGTTCATGCGTGAAACATACCCGACCGAAGTTGTGGCCATAAGCGGCACGGCAGCAATGCTGGTTCTGGGGCTTTTGCCTTATGAGGATGCGCTGCACGTCTTGCAAAACCCGGCCCCCTGGACCATCGCGGCGATGTTCATCGTGATGGCAGCACTGGTGCGGACCGGTGCGCTGGCGTGGTTTACCGGATTGGCCGAGGCGCAGGCGGATACCCGCCCGGCTGTGGCCATCGGCGCACTGATGATTTTTGTTGTGGTGGCTTCGGCTTTTGTGAACAACACGCCGGTTGTCGTGGTGATGATACCGGTATTTGTGCAATTGTCGCGCAAGCTGAACATCTCGGCCAGCAAGCTTTTGATCCCGCTGTCCTATGCCGCCATTCTGGGGGGCACGCTGACCCTGATCGGAACCTCGACCAACCTGTTGGTGGATGGTGTTGCGCGCGCACGGGGTCTGGAGCCGTTTACCATTTTCGAGATTACCCCGCTAGCGATTATTCTTGTGGCTTGGGGTGGGGTTTACCTTCGTTTCATTGCACCACATCTTTTGCCGGATCGTGCATCCATGGCCGATATGCTGGGCCGAAGCAAATCGAAACGCTTCATGACCGAGGTGGTCATCGCCGAGGGCTCTGCCCTGATCGGCCAAGGTCCGCTAGACGTTGAAGCATTCAAACGTGACAGTGGGCGGGTGGTCGATTTGCTGCGCAATGACGAATCTTTACGGCAAAAGTTTCCGGATGTGCGCATGCAGCTTGGTGACCGTGTGATCATGCGTAAATCGGTGGCCGAAGTTCTTAGCCTGAAAGACAGCAAGGATGTTTTGCTGGCCGATATGGTCTCGACCAAGGAAACCACAACCGTCGAGATATTGATCACACCCGAATGTGGCATGGTTGGCCGCACTCTGGGCAGCATGGGCTTGCGTCGCCGTTACGGGGTTTATGTGCTGGCCGCGCACCGACGGAACCAGAATATCGGTCAGCAGCTTGAAGCTTTGGTGGTGCGGGTCGGTGATACGTTGCTTTTGGAAGGTGCCCCCGAAGATGTAAAGCGACTGGCAGCGGATATGGATATGGTGGACGTTTCCAAACCCTCAGCCCGGGCTTTCCGCCGCCGCCACGCACCGATAGCACTTGCTGCAATTGCAGGGATCGTGTTGCTGGCAGCCTTTGGCGTAGCGCCGATTTTGCTGCTGGCGGTGCTGGCCATGGCGGCGGTGTTCGTGACCCGTTGTATTGACAGCGACGAAGCGTTTTCCTTTATCGATGGTCGCCTGCTGGCACTGATTTTCGCGATGCTGGCCGTGGCAACGGCGCTGGAAACTTCGGGTGCCATTGACATGATTGTTGAAGTGTTCGCGCCGCTGCTTTCCGGCCTGCCACCGTTCTTCATCATCTGGGGGATCTACCTGCTGACCTCGTTCCTGTCGGAAATTATCAACCACGCGGTTGCGGTTGTTTTAACACCCGTAGCAATAGGCCTTGCAATCTCTTTAGGGGTCGATCCACGCCCGTTGGTGGTTGCGGTGATGTTCGCTGCCAGTGCTACTTTTGCAACGCCGATCAGCTATCAGACCAACATGATGGTTTATGGGCCCGGCGGTTATAAATTCACTGATTTCTTGCGTGTCGGCATCCCGTTAAACTTGTCTGTAGGGGTTATCGCAAGTCTGATTATCCCGTATCTGTGGCCTTTGTAAGTTACGCTTGAATATCCCCCATGCCCCCGCTTATAAAGCGATAACACAAGATTAGTTAAGGGGTTCGCGCCATGGCAGGCCATTCAAAATGGGCAAATATTCAGCATCGCAAGGGGCGTCAGGATAAACTGCGTTCCAAGCTGTTTTCCAAGCTGGCAAAAGAGATCACGGTTGCGGCCAAAATGGGTGAACCTGATCCCGAAAAAAATCCACGCCTGCGGCTTGCGGTAAAAGAGGCCAAGTCTAGTTCTGTACCAAAGGATGTTATTGATCGCGCGATCAACAAAGCCACAGGAGGGGACGCCGAAAATTACGATGAAATCCGTTATGAAGGCTACGGCCCTGCGGGGGTTGCGGTGATTGTCGAAGCGATGACTGACAACAGGAACCGCACCGCATCCAGCGTGCGTTCGATATTTACGAAATCGGGTGGAAATTTGGCGGAA
Organism: Amylibacter sp.; assembly: GCA_021775355.1. Classification (GTDB taxonomy): domain Bacteria; phylum Pseudomonadota; class Alphaproteobacteria; order Rhodobacterales; family Rhodobacteraceae; genus Amylibacter. The sequence continues at coordinate 17,647 of JAJFHZ010000021.1, forward strand.
ACCGGTGCTGTTTCGTTCATGTTCGAACGCAAAGGATTGGTGGTTTATCCTGCAGATGCGGCCGATGCGGACACGATGTTCGAACATGTAATCGAAGCGGGTGCCGACGATGTGGAAAGTTCCGAAGACGGCCATGATATCTACTGCGGTGACACTGACTTGCATGAAGTTTCAAGTGCATTGGAAACGGCCTTGGGCGAGTCGTCCAGTACTAAACTGGTTTGGAAACCGACAACCACAACAGAGCTGGATCTAGTCGGGGCTGAAAAACTGATGAAACTGATTGAAGCTTTGGAAGATGATGACGATGTGCAGACCGTCACCACCAATGTTGACCTGTCGGATGAGGTTATGGCGCAGCTTTAGCGGCGCGAATGATTGGCGGGGCAATAACCATCCCTGCCAGCATCGCGGCCAGGAAAGTTAAACTGCCAACACCGCCAAAGCTTGATGATGCAAATGCCGGGCCGGGGCAAAAACCCGACAGGCCCCAGCCTGCGCCAAACAATATGGCACCGATGATCAATGGACGATCCAGTTCGGTTTTCGGTGTTAGCGGGATTAGACCACCCAGCACGGATTTTTCACGGAGGGCAGCAATACGCCAAGCGATGAACATCGGGATGATGGCACCACCCATCACAAAAACAAGCGTCGCGTCCCACACACCAAAGAAATCCAGAAAACCTTGAACTTTCAACGTGTCGGTCATGCCTGACACAACAAGGCCAAGACCGAATAATGCGCCGCAAAAAAGTGTTACCAAGTTTTTCATGACAGAACCCCAAGGCCACGAGCGATGACGATAATCGCGGCACCCGCACCGATGTAAACAAATGTTGCAAGGATCGAACGCACGGACAGGCGTGATATCCCGCAAACTCCGTGACCACTGGTACAGCCTGATCCCAGACGTGTGCCCACACCCACTAACAGACCTGCCACGACCAGCAGACCGATGTTGCTTGTGGCATTGGTTGCGGGTAATTTATAAACCAATCCCAGTAGTGCAGGGGCACCAACTAGACCGACAATAAACAAAACACGTTCAACCCATGTGCTGCGCCCCGATCCATCGATTAGCCCGCCGGCAATACCGCTGGCCCCCATGATCCTGCCGTTGACCAGCAGAAAGATTGCGGCCGCTGTGCCGATCATTAAGCCGCCAAGCAGGCCATATGCCCAAGATGTGTAGTCCATTGTGTTTTCCGTTTCTGTTCTTGGTTGCATTCATTGCGATGTGTTGCCATGGTAACGTTGAAAATTCCTGTTGGAAACACTTCATATTCAATTAACTGAATAAGTAATCGTGTTTATGGTCGGAATGCCGCATGATGGTTCAATGCCGCAAGTGGTAATTTGAATGATTGTGTATAAATCCGCCGATTCTATTTTGATACGGCGACGCTTGAACAAGGAGGTTGTCATGCGCATAGGGACTCCGAAAGAGATCTATCCGGGCGAAACCCGCGTGGCGATGACGCCCGCTTCTGCCGCTGAATTACAAAAACTGGGCTATGAGTGCCTGATCGAAAAAGGTGCCGGCGATGCCTCGCGTTTTTCCGACCAGGATTATAAAGACGCGGGCGTCAAAATTGTCGCAACAGCCGCCGCTTTATATAAAGCCGCTGATGTTGTGGCCAAGGTACGCCCGCCTGAAGATATTGAAGTAAAACGTTTGCGGACAGGTCAGACGCTGGTCTCGTTCTTTTATCCCGCACAAAACGAAAAATTGATGGATGCCGCCAACAAAAAAGGTGCGCATGTGATTGCAATGGACATGGTGCCACGCATCAGTCGTGCACAAAAAATGGATGCGCTCAGTTCGATGGCCAATATTGCGGGCTACCGCGCGGTCACCGAAGCTGCCAATAGCTTCGGGCGTTTCTTTACCGGGCAAATCACGGCGGCGGGCAAAGTACCACCGGCAAAGATTTTGGTTGTGGGTGCAGGTGTTGCAGGATTGGCGGCCATCGGTGCTGCGCAATCTATGGGGGCTATGGTTTATGCCTTTGATGTGCGCCCCGAAGTGGCAGAACAGATCGAAAGCATGGGCGCCGAGTTTGTATTTCTGGAGTTTGAGGAAGAACAACAGGACGGGGCCACAACAGGGGGGTACGCTGCTCCTTCCAGCCCGATATTTCGTGAAAAGCAGTTGGAAAAATTCCGTGAACTGGCCCCAGATATGGACATCGTGATTACTACTGCCCTGATACCGGGGCGTGATGCGCCGAAATTGTGGCTGGAAGATATGGTTGCGGCGATGAAACCGGGTTCTGTAGTCGTGGATTTGGCGGCCGAACGCGGCGGTAACTGTGATCTGACCGTGGCTGACGAAAAGATTATAACAGGCAATGGTGTCACCATCATCGGTTACACTGATTTACCGGCCCGCATGGCCGCGCAATCCTCTACACTTTATTCTACCAACATTCGCCATATGATGACGGATTTGACGCCCAAGAAGGACGGTAAATTAAAGCATGATATGAAGGATGATGTCATTCGCGGGGCTACGGCCACCCATAAGGGTAAAATCACATTCCCGCCACCACCGCCAAAAATTCAGGCGATTGCAACACAGAAATCGAAAGTCCCTGAAAAGACTGCGGATGAGATTAAAGCAGAAGAGGCCGCCGCTGTACTGAAAGCAGGCAAACAACAAACCTTGCTGCTGATTGTCGGTGGTTTGTTGATGCTGTTTATCGGGGCCTATGCGCCCGCATCGTTCATGCAGCATTTCATTGTTTTTGTGTTGTCGTGTTTCATTGGCTTCCAAGTGATTTGGAATGTCAGCCACGCTTTGCATACACCGCTTATGGCGATCACCAACGCCATTTCGGGTATCATAATCTTAGGTGCCTTGCTGCAAATCGGGGGGCACGGATTTATCGTCACTGTGCTGGCAGGCGTCAGTATTTTAATCGCAACCATCAACATCGTCGGCGGCTTTATGGTCACGCGGCGCATGTTGCAAATGTTCCAAAAGTCTTGAGGGTGATGATATGAGCGCAGGAATTGTCACGGCAGCCTACATCGCTGCATCTGTATTGTTCATCCTTGCATTGGGCGGGTTGAGCAATCAGGAAAAAGCTAAACGCGCTGTTTGGTTCGGTATTGTCGGTATGGCCATTGCGGTTTTTGCCACGATATTCGGGCCGCAGGTGGCTGGCTGGTCATATATGTTACTGATCCCATTGATGGGGGTCGGCGCATTTCTGGGCGCAGTTGTCGCCAAGCGGGTGGAAATGACCGAAATGCCGCAATTAGTAGCCGCCTTACACAGCTTTGTGGGCTTGGCAGCGGTGTTCATCGGTTTGAATTCTGACATTGTCGGCACCCACGGGTTGGTCGGTGCCGAGATCGCGATCCATGAGGTCGAAATCTTTTTGGGTGTCTTTATCGGCGCAATCACGTTCACGGGCTCGATCATTGCATACGGTAAACTGGCGGGTAAAATCGACGGTAAAGCCCTGGTATTGCCCGGGCGTCATGCGCTGAATGCAGGTGGTGCTATCCTCAGCTTTATCCTGCTGACCATGTACATGGGCGACTCCGGCAGTTGGACGCTATACCTGATGCTGATCATCGCACTTGCGATTGGCGCGCATTTGGTGGCAGCCATTGGCGGGGCGGATATGCCCGTTGTGGTGTCCATGCTGAACAGCTATTCAGGTTGGGCAGCAGCTGCTACAGGCTTCTTGTTGGGAAATGATCTGTTGATCGTTACAGGTGCCTTGGTCGGCTCATCGGGCGCAATCCTGTCTTACATCATGTGCAAGGCGATGAACCGCAGCTTTATTTCCGTCATCCTAGGCGGTTTTGGCGGATCAACTGGCCCCGCAATGGAAATCGAGGGTGAGATGGTGGCAACCGATGCAGGCACAGTGGCCGCGCAATTGGAAGATGCATCATCTGTGATCATCGTGCCGGGGTACGGTATGGCAGTAGCACAAGCGCAACAGTCAGTGTCGGAACTGACACGCCGCTTACGGACTAAGGGCAAAGAAGTGCGCTTCGGCATTCATCCTGTTGCAGGGCGCTTACCCGGCCACATGAATGTGTTGCTGGCCGAAGCCAAAGTGCCTTATGACATCGTGTTGGAAATGGACGAGATCAACGACGATTTCCCTGAAACCGATGTAGTTATGATTATCGGATCCAACGACATCGTGAATCCAGCCGCCCAAGAGGACCCCAACAGCCCGATTGCGGGTATGCCGGTTCTGGAAGTCTGGAAAGCTAAAACCGTGATTGTGTCAAAGCGTGGTCAGGGAACAGGTTATTCTGGCATTGAAAACCCGTTGTTTTTCAAGGAAAATACCCGCATGTTATATGGTGACGCGAAAGCATCACTGGATCAACTTCTGGGTCTGATCAGTTAAGTTAAAAGGGCCTGTCACGGGCCCTTTTTTTGTTCTGCGCGAAAGCTGCGCGGGGATTGACCAAATCTTTGCTCGAATGTTCGGGTAAATGCACTGCGGCTTTGAAACCCTGTTTTACCTGCGATAAGTTTTACGGGGTAATCGGTGTCTTGCAATAGTTGGGCTGCCAAATTCATCCGAAGCTGCCGTAAAAATTTCATCGGGCCGTCCCCGTAAGCAGCAGAAAACTTCTTGGCAAAGGCTGATCGACTCATGCCTGATAGATCTGCCAGTGCTTCAACCGAATGGGGCAGGCCGGGGTCATCCAGCATAGCTTTCAGGCTGCTCCATAATACCGGATCACCAATTGCAGACATCCACGTTAATGCGGGGTCATTTATAATCAAACGATCTCGAAACATGTGCAACATGGATTGCAGCAATAAGGTGCGAATGATAGCACGGCTACCCAATTTCGGCTCGGCCAATTCCTGAAGCAATGCATTTAGTGTTGTATCCAATGCACTGCCATGATCAATATGAACCCGCATTGGCTGCCGGATCAGGTCAACCAAACCTGTCGCGCCTCTTAGTCCGATGCTTATGTGCCCACAAAGCGCCAGCAGATTTTGATTAGCTGTATCGGTTTTGGATCGGCTGATGTGATGGGCAAGATTCAATCCCGCGGGGTGGCATTCAGGTAAGGGGGTTTTTGCATCTCCGAAACTTAGTAGTGAATGCGACATATGGGCAGGAACCAGCACAAGCGTTCCTTTTGAAAGTGGAATGTTGGGGTGGTTGCGCAGATTACATTCGCCGTTGCCTGCCAGAATGTAATGCAAGGTTGCACCTGACAACCGCCCCAAACCTAAAGAGCATTGGCCGTGAAGTTCACATAATGAGAACGGATCGGCGGCAATTTCCATTTCATCAAGGATATGATCGTACTGCATATGCTGTGAATGCCCGATGTTTGGATGAAATGATACATAAATGTGAATTATGATACAATATAAAGACAGAAAAGCACATCGAGTAGATAAGTATGCTGCAATGAAATCACAATCAAAGGAGCATAATATGTGTGGAGATCATAAACATGGCAAAATTAACCGCCGACAAGCCCTGACAGGTGGAATGGCTGTTACTGCAGCTGCGGCGGCGTTGGCAGGCAGTGCAGGTAGCGCAAGCGCTCAAAGCAATCCATATGCCGAACCTGAAAGTCCAGCTTTGCCACCCAGCGATATGATATTGGACCTGTCGCGGGCAGCATTGGTCGTGACAGACCCGCAAGTGGATTTTTTAAGCCCTGATGGGGTGACTTGGGGCGTTGTTGGTGAAAATGTTACAGAACTCAATACCGTTGAAAATATCGATCGCTTGTTTGCCGCAGCCAAAGCGCGCGACATCACGGTCGCAGTTTCACCGCACTACTATTACCCAACAGATCACGGTTGGAAGTTTGAAGGTGCTTTGGAAAAACTGATGCATAAAATTGGTATGTTCGATCGCAAGGGCCCGCTTAATATGGATGGCTTCGAAGGTTCCGGTGCCGATTTCATGCCGCAGTATAAAAAGTACATCGAAGACGGTAAAACCATCGTAACATCACCGCATAAGGTTTACGGTAATGACTCGAATGATCTGGCGTTACAGTTACGTAAAAACGGTGTGGATCAGGTTATATTGGCCGGCATGTCTGCAAACCTGTGTACCGAATCCCACATGCGTGAATTGATCGAGCAGGGCTTTGAAGTGGCTGTGATCAAAGACGCAACCGCCGCTGCCAAATTGCCCGAAGGTGACGGATACCTCGCAGCATTGATCAACTTCAGATACATTGCAAACGCGGTTTGGACCACGGATGAAGTGGTTGATATGATTGCGAATGCGTAATCCTAAAAGGGGCCTGCGGGCCCCTTTTAAGTGTTGGATGCAACATGTCTGTTCAACCGTCTGTTTACATAGCCAAACAGCAGAATGATCAACAAGGTGAAGCTTATGAAATACACCGCGATGATCGGGTAGGGTACGAACGGGTTGAAGGTTTTGTCGGCGAAATAGCTGGCATAATACAAAGAATCGCCCTTTTGCCGCCATGCGGGAAAACTGGAAAAGAATACCAATGCTGTTGCGTGGAACAGGAATATCGCCTCATTCGTGTAGCTGGGCCAGGCCAGGCGCAGCATGGTGGGGAAAGATATGCGCCAGAATATTTGACGTTTAGACATGCCGATGGCAAGGGCTGCTTCAATGTCGCCCTTGGGGATGGATTGCAAGGCACCATAGAAAATATTCGCCGTGTAGCCTGCGGTATTCAGGAACAGCGTGATTAAAGCACCTAACCATGCTTTGGTCAGCCATTTGGTTTCAACGGTGATTTCGATAAAGCCAAGGTTAATGTCCCAGCCCATTTTCGGGATCAAAACGAAGGCCTCATAGATCAGGAAAAACTGGATGAATAGGGGGGATCCGCGGATCACAAAGATGAAAGCGTGTGCAGGAATACGAAAAAGCGCATTGTCGCTGTTGCGCCCCAAGGCAAGGGACACTGCAAAGAAAAAGCCAAGTGACAGGGCAAGGACTGCAAAATAGACATTCCATATCATGCCTGAACCGATCAAAACAACCTGATCACAAAGCGTAAAATCACTTTTCGGTAATAGCCGTTCGCCAATACCGATGGAACGCAGGCCGTAGCTGGTCAGGGTGTCAAAACAGCTCATGCCATGCTCGCCGCTGTGTTTTGGCCGCGTGACAGCCTGTGCATCAATCGGTCAAAGAACTTTTCGCTGGCCCATGTCAGGAACAGGTAAAATACCAAAAGGAACAGGAAATACCCCAACCGCCAATCGCCGTGCGGATAAGCAAAACGTGCGGTTTTTGAACCACCGAGTTCACGGGCCCAATAGACAATATCCTCAACCCCCAGCAGGAACAGCAGGGGGGATGCTTTGATCAGGATCATCCACAGATTGGATAAACCGGGCAGGGCATAGACCCACATTTGTGGTAGGTGGATGCGGTGGAATATCTGCCTGGGTGACATGCCAAAGGCGGCACCGGTTTCCAGTTGTCCTTTGGGAACGGCACCTAATGCGCCGTGGATCGTGTTGGCGGCAAAGGCCCCGAACACAATGGCAAAAGCGATGGTGGCCAGCATAAACCCGTAGGTTTCATGAACCCATTGCGGTGATGAACTAAGCGGCATTTTCGCCGCAGTACAGACCACGAAATCATTGCCTTGGCGGATGGATTCCGACCAGTCGGAACATTTTATTTTGTGACGGATTACCTCGATCCCCTGATCCATTGCAATGGGAACAAACAGGAAGAAGATAATGTCAGGAACGCCGCGCACCATCGAGGTGTAGATCGTGCCGAACCAACGCAAGGGTGTAAAAGATGCGCGTCGCGCCAAGGCACCAGTAAAGCCAAAAAGCAGAATAAAGGGAACGGTCAGGGCCAAGAGTGACAAAACCACAAGAAAGCTGAAATAGAAATTTAAGTGTTTACCATTGCTTAAATAGCAAGACCACCATTGGAAGCCTTCTATCAGTTTTGGATCAGTGCAATATTCAAACATTCATCTGTCGATCTAAAAAAGGGCCGCGCATTTTGCGCAGCCCTTGAGTTGTTTAGTAACCGGCTTTGCGGCCATCAAACCACTTTGCGATCATTGCGTTCAGGCTGCCGTCCGCTTTCATGGCTGCAATAGCTGCTTCAAACTTGGCTTTCAATTCGCCGTCGCTTTCGCGTACGCCCATGCCAACGCCGCCACCGATTGATACGCCGTCACCGACAAATGCCAATGCACCACCTGATGCATCAACGATGTCTTTTAGTGCTGCGTGGTCGGCCAGAACACTGTCGGCTTCGCCGTTGCGTACGGCCGCAATCGTGTCTTCCATTGTGGCAAATTCTACCACTGTCGCATCTGATGCAGCGATAAATGCGGCTTGGATTGTGGCGGTTTGTGCCGCAACCGTGCCTTTGGTGGCAGATGCGTCTGCACCGGCAAGCGCCACATATGAAGATGGGTCAGCAGGGAAGTATTCTGATGTAAAATCAATCACTTCGTCACGTTCCGCAGTAATTGACATACCGGCCATGATAGTGTCGTAGTTGCCGGATACAAGGTTCGGGATGATGCTATCCCAGTCGTTTGTGACCCATTTGCATTCCAATTCAGCACGTTTGCACAACTCGTTGCCCAGCTCAATCTCATAGCCGTCAACTTCGCCTTTGTCGTTGATAAAGTTGTAAGGGGCATATGCACCTTCCGTGCCCATGCGCACAGTATCTGCAGCCGCTACTGATGTTGTGGTTAATGCGACAAGTGCGATACTTGCCATTAGTTTAGTAAAAGTCATTTAAGTTCTCCCTTATATTGACTTGGTTTATAACGAACTTGCCAAAAATGCGCGGCAACGTTCGGACTTCGGATTTTCGAACACCTGTTTGGGCGTTCCCATTTCTTCGACCAATCCCTGATGAAGAAACATGACAGTATTACTGACCTCGCGGGCAAAGCCCATCTCGTGGGTCACGACAATCATTGTGCGGCCCTCTTCGGCCAGTTGACGCATGACTTTCAAAACTTCACCGACCAGTTCGGGGTCTAGTGCTGATGTCGGCTCGTCAAACAATAAAACTTTAGGCTCCATCGCAAGTGCGCGTGCAATCGCGACGCGTTGCTGTTGACCACCGGATAGCTGACTTGGGTAATTTTCGGCCTTTTCGGCAATACCGACCTTTTCAAGATAAACCATGGCGGATGCCTTGGCTTCTTCCGGTGTTTTTTTCAAAACCTGCACAGGCCCTTCCATCACATTTTGCAGCACTGTCATATGTGACCACAGATTGAAGCTTTGGAAAACCATACCCAACTGGCTGCGCAACCGTTGGATTTGTTTTGGATCGGCCCCCATAGAGCGGCCCTTGTTGTCTTTGCGGATAACGACCTCTTCACCGTCCAGAAAAACGCGGCCCTGATCCGGGGTTTCCAGAAAATTTATACAACGTAAAAAGGTGCTTTTGCCAGAGCCGGAGCTGCCGATGATCGAAATTACATCACCCTTCTTTGCCGACACAGACATGCCTTTTAGAACCTCTAAGGTCCCAAAACTTTTGTGAATATCTTCGGCAACAAGCATTGTATTCTGGTCTGGCATCTATCCCCCAATTTTGGCGCACAGTGAAACTAAACAGTAAATTTGCAATGTGGCAAGCAGTTGTTTGCGGCTTAAGCAGTAACGCTGGGTAATCCCTTCGTGAAATCAAAGGTTTGGTCATGCAGGTGGGTGGGGTTCGTAAGTTTCTTGACAGAATCGTCTTTTATGCGCCAGATACGACTGCTCAAGTGGACACGCAGTGAGCGTAAAAAGGTGTGTGTCGTTCTTTTTGTTTAACACGAGGAGGGCGATAATATGCGCCAACTATTAAATAAATCTGGGGGAATCTGATCATGGATTTTTCCCTATTCGTTCACATGGAACGGCTTTCCGCAAAAGATACCTATCAGGATTTACACGACCAGTTTATTGAACTGTCCATAATGGCAGAAGCGGGCGGTATGAATACGGTTTGGACCGGTGAACACCATTCAATGGATTTTACCATTTCACCCAATCCGTTTTTATTACTGGTTGAGCTGTCTCAAAAAACCGAGCGTATTCGTTTGGGAACCGGCACTGTTGTGGCCCCGTTTTGGGAACCGATCAGGCTGGCTGGTGAAGCGGCTATGACCGACCTGATCACTAAGGGTCGTTTGGAACTGGGCATAGCACGCGGTGCTTATTCCTATGAATACGACCGTCTTGGTGGCGGCATGGACGCATGGGCGGCAGGCGAGCATTTACGTGAAATGGTACCTGCGTTAAAGGGGCTTTGGGCGGGCGATTATGCGATGGACGGTAAACATTACGCGTTTCCGAAATCCACAGCCGTGCCAAAGCCTGTGCAGGCAGGTGGCCCGCCTGTCTGGGTGGCCGCACGTGATCCGAACTCGTTCGATTTTGCGATGAAAAACGATTGTCATATTCAGGTAACACCGCTTTGGAATGGTGATGAAGAGGTTGTGGACTTGATGGTGAAATTCAAAGAAGCGAAGGCTTTGAATCCTGACAAGTCCCCGAAAGTCATGTTGCTGAACCACACGGCTGTGGGCGCGAATGAGGCTGATATTGCCCAAGACGCACAAGACCTGTCGCGGTTTTATTGCACTTTTGGCGCGTGGTTTCGCAATGAGCGGCCCATTATCAATGGCCAGATCAAGGAATTAAGTGTCGAAGAAATGGCTAAAATCGAAATGTTCAGTCCGGAAAATATGCGTAAAAACAATGTGGTCGGCACACCCGATCATGTGACGGAACGGATCAAAAGCTTTCAGGCAATGGGCTATGACGAATATAGCTACTGGATTGATAGCGGTGCCAGTTTCAAGGATAAAAAGCGTAGCCTTCAGTTATTCATTGATGAAGTAATGCCGAATTTCAAAGGGAATGCGTGATGGATTTAGTGCGAAAATATGTGACACATGTTGAAGAAATACATGTTGAGGGCGGCAAACGGGTGGATAATCCGCCGCGTATGATTGCGGTTGCCGCTGTGCTGAAAAATCCGTGGGCAGGGCAAGGATTTGTTGAAAATTTGAAACCCGCGATTTTGAAATATGCACCACCCTTGGGCGCGGAACTGACTCGCCGTATTCTGGAAATAGCAGGTGGCGGTGACGCGATTGAAGCTTATGGAAAATCTGCGGTGGTAGGGACTGAAGCCGAAATCGAACATGGATCCGGCTTTATTCACACATTGCGTTTCGGCAATCATTTTCGCAAAGGTGTGGGGGCCACCAGTTATCTGAGTTTTGCCAATACACGCGGTGGGCCGGGTGCAAGCGTGCAAATCCCGTTGATGCACAAACATGATGCGGGGATGCGGTCACATTATCTAACGCTTGAATTTACCATACCCGATGCACCCGCACCTGATGAAATGATTATTGCCCTTGGCGCTGCCACGGGCGGGCGGCCACATCACCGCATCGGTGATCGCTATCAGGACATCGCAGAAATGGAAGCGGGCGGTGAAGAAACCGTGGTTGAGGCCACAAAGTGACAGAGCTGATTTTTTTGCACGGGGTCGGGTTGGATCGGCAGATTTGGCGACCTATGCAGGATGCTTTGCCGGATGTGACCACACACAGCTATGATTTGCGCGGACACGGGGCGGGGCCCAATTGGGATGGCCCTGCCAGTCTGGATGGGTTTGTCTCCGACCTATGGGATCATGCCGATGGGCTTGGATTGGACAGTTTTGCCCTTTGCGGTTTTTCGCTGGGTGCGATGATTGCACAATGGGCGGCACTGTCACAACCCGCGCGGATTTCACACCTTATTCTGTTGAACGGTGTTTATCAGCGCACGGCTGATCAAATGGCAGGGGTGCAGGCGCGGTTTGACCAGGCGAAATTACATGGGCCGCAGATTATGATAGATGCGGCATTGGAACGTTGGTTTCCGCCGGAATTTGCATCCAAGCACCCGGAATATCTGGCACAGATTCGGGCGCGTCTGGAAGGCAATAATACCGAACAATTCATGCGCAGTTACAGCCTGTTTGCCCATGAAGGGGCGCAAATTGATGGGCGTTTAAAGGAATTACAGATCCCTACACTTGTGGCAACGGGTGGATTGGATGCAGGTTCTACCCCTGAAATGACGCACCAAATGGCGTCAGAGATTATGGGCGCGAAATCCGTGATCTTCAAAGATGCAGCCCACATGCTGCCTATGCAAAAGCCGCATGAACTGGCAAGGTTGATCATGGGCGTGTTGCGAAAGGAAACAGAATGAAGTTTCAGCTTTATATTGACGGTGCTTTTTGTGACGGTGCCAAGGGTCAGCGTATCGATTGCGTTAACCCAAGTGACAACGAGGTTTGGAATACGGTTCCAGAAGCGACCGAAGAAGATGTTGATCGGGCGGTTAATGCAGCACACCGTGCTTTTAGTGCTGGGCCTTGGGCGGATATGACCCCATCCGCACGCGGTAAGTGCCTGTATCGACTAGGTGATCTACTGGAAGATCACGCCGAGGAATTCGCTGAAGTTGAAAGCCGCGATTCAGGTAAAATCCTGCGTGAAACCGCAGCCCAATGCCGTTATATGGCGGATTACCTGCGCTTCTATGCGGGGCTTGCGGATAAGGTTACAGGCCAGACCTTGGCGCATGACAAACCCGATATGATCTGTATGACAGTGCGCGAACCTTTGGGTGTTGTTGCCGCCGTTGTGCCGTGGAACAGCCAGATTTTCCTGACTTGCGTCAAATTGGGGCCGGCCTTGGCAATGGGTAATACCATTGTGATCAAAGCATCTGAAGATGCACCTTGTCCCGTACTGAAATTTGCCGAATTGGTGCATAAAGCAGGCTTCCCTGCGGGGGTTGTGAATGTTGTGGCGGGATACGGCCAAACCTGTGGCGCACATCTGACAGCGCATCCGTTTGTTGCCCGTGTGGCCTTTACCGGTGGGGTGGAAGCGGCTCGAAATGTGGTACGTAATACCGCTGACAACTTCGCGCTTTTGACACTGGAATTGGGGGGTAAAGCCCCGGTTTTGGTGTTCGATGATGCCAATCTGGAAAGTGCTGCAAACGGGGTTGTGGCGGGTGTCTTTGCAGCCGCCGGGCAATCCTGTGTTTCCGGATCGCGCCTGTTGGTTCAGGAAGGCGTGGGTGATGAATTTCTGGCGATGCTGATCAAAAAAGCGCAAGCGATCAGGGTTGGTGATCCAATGGATAAAGCCACAGAAATGGGCCCACTTTGCACCCGGCGCCAACGTGACCGTATTGAAAGCTTATTGGCGGATAGTGTTAAAAACGGCGCAAGGGTTCTGACGGGTGGAAAAGTGCCGGCAGGTTTCGACAGCGGCAATTATTTTGAACCCACAATCGTATCTTGCGAAGCGGACGGATTGGCCGTGTTTGAAGAAGAGCTGTTTGGCCCCGTGCTAAGTGTGCGCAGCTTCAAAACCGAAGATGAAGCGGTCGCTTTGGCCAATAACTCTCGCTTTCATTATGCGGGTGGTGCGTTCACACGCGATTTGGCTCGTGGCACACGGTTAACCCGCAAACTGGCAGGCGGTGTGACTTATATCAATACATGGCGGGTGATTTCACCCAGTGCCCCCTTTGGCGGCAATAAGGACACGGGTTATGGCCGTGAAAGCGGTATGGATACGATGCTGGATTATTCGCGCACCCGCACGGTTTGGATCAATACATCTGATGAGCCAATGGCTGACCCGTTTGTAATGCGTTAATCGCCATCGGTACGGATGCGTAAAACACGGTCCAGCAGAATAGCGACGATTACGATGACAAAACCACTTTCAAAGCCAAGGGTGGCGTTCACTGTGTTCAGTGCACGCACCACCGGCACACCCAGACCGTCTGCGCCCACTAGGGCCGCAATCACGACCATTGATAATGAAAGCATAATGGTTTGGTTCAGGCCCGTCATAATCTGCGGCAATGCATTCGGTAGTTCCACCTCAAGCAGTTTTTGCCGTGCGGTGGCCCCAAAACTATCGGCAGCTTCCAACTGATCTTCGGGTACTTTAGAGATACCAAGATAGGTCAGTCGAATAGGTGCGGGCAGGACGAAAATCACCGTGGCGATCAGACCGGGCACCATGCCGATACCAAAGAAGATAATTGCAGGGATCAGATAAACAAAAGTCGGCAGAGTTTGCATCAAGTCCAGTACAGGGGCAACGAAAGCATATAGTTTTGGCTTGTGCCCCAGTTTAATGCCAATGGGAACACCAACACCCATACAGACAACACATGCGGATAACACGAGCGTCAGGCTTTCGATGGTTTCATCCCAATATCCCTGATTTATGATCAGTAGCAGGCCCAGCACAACCATCGTACAAATTTTCCAAGATTTCTGCAGCTTCCATGTGATCGCTGCGAAAATCGCGATGATGATTAGCGGATGGGGGGTTTCCAATATCCACAAAAAAGCATTGATCAGATGTTCCAAAACAAAGGAAATCGTGTCGAAAACACCCTCTGCATTATCCTGTAGCCATTCAAATATATTATTGGCGGTTTTTCCGATTGGAATTTTTGTGTTGGTAAGCCAGTCCACGTTAGACCCCGTTTGTTATGAAAACGATCCCAAATCGTTTAAGGTATGGGATCGCTTATACACAATAACTTAAAGACCGAGTGAAGATTTCACCGCAGCCATCGCATCACTGCCATCTTTGGTGGTGACACCGTCCAGCCAGCCAGCCAGAACACCGGAATTGGCTTGCAACCAGGCAGAAGCCGCTTTGTTCGGCTCTTCACCGTCGTTCAAAATAGCCCCCATAATCTCATTTTCCATGGCAAGGCTGAATTGTTGGTTCTTAAGCAGCGCACCCACATTCGGGCATTCGTTCACGTAACCTGCACGTGTATTGGTGAAGACTGTCGCACCGCCCAGGTTTGGGCCAAAATAATCGTCGCCGCCTGTCAGATAGGACATCTTGTAGTTGGCATTCATCGGATGCGGTTCCCAACCCAGGAAAATAATCGGCTGGTCTTTCTTGGTGTTGCGACCCACTTGCGCCAACATGCCTTGCTCGGAACTTTCAACGACTTCAAAGCCTTTCAGGCCAAACGCATCCGCATCGATCATGCTTTGGATCAAACGGTTGCCGTCATTGCCGGGCTCAATGCCGTAGATTTTGCCTTTCAACGCGTCTTTGGCCCCTGCAATATCGGCAAAATCTTTGATTCCCATTTTTGCGGCGGCTTCGTTCACGGCCAAAGTATATTTGGCCCCTTCAAGATTGGCCCCGACAGTGTCTACGCTGCCTTCATCGCGGTACTTTGCAATATCGCCTTCCATTGTCGGCATCCAGTTACCCAAGAATACATCGACATCGCCTTTTGACATCGCGACGTAAGTCACTGGAACCGATAGAATTTTTACATTGGTTTCATATCCCAGTGCATCCAGTACAACTGTTGTAGCAGCTGTTGTGGCTGTTATGTCTGTCCAGCCTACATCGGAAAATGTAACTTTGCCGCAATCGGCATATGCGGCTGTGGATACAGTGGCCATAACTGCGATTGCAGAAACTGTGGTTTTCAATGATAGCATTTTATACTCCCCGTTTTTATTGATTGACGAGTCAACTAAAAACATTGAAGTTGAAATGGCAAGACATTTTTAAGGATTATTATGCCTAAAGTCGGAATGGAACCCATACGCCGCAAAGCATTGATTGAAGCAACGATAAACGAAATAGGCGCAGTTGGCTCGCTTGATGTCACGGTTGGAAAGATCGCCAAAAGGGCCGGTGTTTCCAGTGCGCTGGCGCATCACTACTTTGGCGGTAAGGATCAAATACTGCTGGCAGCGATGCGGTCAATTCTGGCGCGGTTTGGTGCGAATGTGAAACATGAACTTGCGGGGGCGAAAACGCCACTGCAACGGCTAGAGGCGATTATCGCCGCCAGTTTTCACGCGGATAATTTTCAGCCGCAGGTCGTGGCATCGTGGCTGACGTTTTATGTTCTGGCACAAAATTCAAAAGACGCGCAGCGCTTGTTACAGGTCTATGCCCAGCGTTTACAGTCCAATCTTGTTTATGACTTAGGCAAACTGACGGACAGGGATCAGGCCCATCGCATCGCCAACGGGATGGCGTCGATCATAGACGGGTTTTATATCCGCCAAGCATTACAAACCCATTCTGATCGCGATGATACCATTTCCATCGTTTCCGAATATCTGCATTTGCAATTGAAACAGGCTTCCCTGCGCACGCATACATAACGCAATCGAAACCTTTGCAGATATATAACCCCCTTGTCGACAAAAGTAGTTCACGGGTTTTCAAAGGGCGGGTAACAGCGTCAAATGCGAAAGCCACCAGACTTAACGGTTAAGTATAGGTGCAAAGGGTAAAATCCTTTGTTCGGCCATATAGCTACAAACGGCAGGCCTGCCTTTTTATATTATACATCCATATGAAAACGATAAACCCCGCCAGCTGCATAAGGCGACGGGGCAAAAGGCGTGTTTTTATAACCCCGCGATAAAACGGTAAATCGCGGTTTGTCCTGCTGTTGAAAAGGCCGCAGCATGACCGCCGCCTTTCAGCGTTTTCATCACTTTATTCTTGGCAGGCGACAGGGCAAAAACCACCTGACCATGGGTATAAGGGATCACCTGATCCTGTGTGCCGTGCAGCACCAATGTCGGGATGTTGACCGCTTTGATATAGCTGTTTGTTTCCCAACGTTGATCCAACACCGCATTTATAGGGAATATCGGCATTTGTTTTGCAGCCAATGCGACGATGGATGTAAAGGGGGCTTCCAATATCAGTGCATCGGGCGGGTGTGTTGTGGACAGTTTGGTGGCGACACCTGTGCCCAGACTTTCACCATAGTAGATGATTTTGCCTTTTGGTTTCTGGCCCAGAATTTCTGTCAGGCTACCCCGCAATAAAATCGCATCCTTTGTTATTACACCCTCGGATGGTCGCCCTGTGCTGCCACTTGAGCCACGATAAGCCAGTGCCACAAGCCCGTAACCGCGATCAATCAATCGATCGAAACGCTGGGCGCGGTTTGCCAGATTGCCCGCGTTGCCGTGGAAGTATACGATTGTGGCTTTGCGCCCTTTTGCCGGGCGGGCCCAGACGATCAGGGATTTATCGTCGTGGGTTGTCAGCTTGTATTCCTTTAAGCGGGGCACGCCTGCCTGTGCCGGTGTTTCATAGGCGCCGCTAAATGGATAAATCAACCATGTGCGGGCGAACCAGACAATGGCGAATGCCGCGATATAAAAGAAGGCCAGCCAACTTAACATGCGTATCAGCCACATCAGCGGGTTCCGATCATCTGTTTTTCAATGTGGATGGCATATAGGGCGGCAGTCAAGGCCAGAACTGATGCCAGCATGATGCATAAAACCAGCGGTAACGGGCCGCTTGATGCAGTTAACATAGCGCCTGATAATGTAGAGAATGCGGCACCGCCCATCGTTATCAAAGCCCCGCCAAGGCCGGATGCCGATCCTGCAAGTTCGGGTTTTATATCCATCATAGCTGCGTTTGCGCTGGGTAGGGTCATACCATTGCCTAAGCCTATTGATATGGTGAACAGGAAAAATGCCATCGGATGATCCCAGCCTGCAAGGATGCAGATTAATGATCCCAGCATGCCGACAAAGGTGATGATGATACCGACCGTGATCATTTTGTAGATACCGTAAGTGTTCGTGTACCTGCCCGATATGCCGTTGCCCATAAGATAACCGATTGGGGTCAGCATTAGATAAGTTCCGATTTGTGCGCTGGATAATCCATATATGGCACTGCCGACAAAAGGGGCACCGCCCAGATAGGCAAAAAATGTTCCGGCAGAAAACGAAGCCGTTAACGCATAACCCCAGAATCGTCTGGACGTCAGCAAATCCGGATATGCTTTGAACTGTACTGCAAAGCTGGCCATTTTACTGCGATTGGTTTCACCTTGGTCAAGCCAACAAACGATCAACACAAATAATGCGAACAGGTTCAGAAAATGGAAATTTGACTGCCAACCAAAATGCAGGGCCATAAACCCACCCAAAGGCGGGGCCAACATCGGGGCCAGTGCCATGCCCATTGTCACATAACCGATCATGCTGGCAGCATGTTCACGGGCAACAAGGTCGCGCACGATTGTTCGCGACAGGACCAATCCGCTGACCATTACGGATTGCAATACGCGAAACAGCATGAACATTTCGAAACTGGTACTGTTGACTGCGCCCAATGTGACAATAATGAACAAAACGATTGAGACCAACATCACAGGACGGCGCCCGAAACGGTCTGAAATCGGGCCCAGTAGCAAATGGGCGATGGCAGTCAGGGCCAAATAACCGGTAATTGCAAATTGTATCAGGGCGTATGGTACGTCAAAATAACGCGCCATTTCAGGCAATGACGCCAAAAAAATGTTCAGCGTTATTGATCCAAGGCTGGCAATCAGCACCAATGTAGCAATGTGCGGCGGGGTTGTGCGATCAAGGAAACGCGCTGTGGGGTGCGGGGCGGACATAAAAAGGCCTGAGAATTATAGGTAAGTTATTCAGACTTATCACGGTTGTTGCAAACGTCCAGCTACTTTTCCGATAATGAATAGGGCAACACACCGCGTGCATTGTGGTCGACAGTAAGGCGCCGTTCCAGCGGTGGCACCGAACGCTGATGGCAGTTTTCACGCTCGCATATGCGGCATGATATACCTATCGGTTCAAAGGTCTGGTCGTTTTTTGTGTCCAGATCATCGGCATAGACCAAAGCATGCGCATGTTTCACCTCACAGCCCAGACCAATGGCATAACGCCTTGTCGGGGCGTGAAACGAACCCGCAGGTTTGGACACATCGCGCGCCAGACAGAAGTATTGCGCACCATCAGGCGTTTCTGCCAGTTGGCGCAAGAACTGCCCGGGTGTTTCAAAGGCACGGTGTACGTTCCATAAGGGGCAGGCGCCACCATAACGGGCGAATTGCAACTTGGTAGCCGAGTGGCGTTTGGTGATTGTGCCGGCCTGATCAACACGGACGAAAAAGAACGGGATGCCTTTCAGGTTCGTGCGTTGCAGTGTGGACAGACGGTGGGCTACCTGTTCGATGGATGCGCCAAAGCGCAAGGCCAGCACCTCAAGATCATGGCGGCATTCCTGTGCTGCTTGCAGGAAAGCACTGTAGGGCAAAAGTGCAGCACCGGCAAAATAATTGGCCAATCCGATCTTACAAATATCATGGGCTTCGGTGCTGCTGAAACCGGCCATATCCAGAGTTGCTTCCAGTAAATCGTCGCATTCCAACAACGCGATTTGATGGGCCATCTGAAAGCTGCGCGATGCGGGTGTTGCGGTTTTTGACAAGGTTAAAATACGGGTATTATAGTCTAGATGGCGTAGCGTGGATGTTGCTTCAAGTTGCACATTTATACGATGTTTTGCCAATAATCGTTGGGAAAGGGCTTCGTGTAAGATAAGTTCGTTTTGTGTAAGTTTAATTGTTAAATTTTCCGCTGATCTGTCAATTGAATCAATATAATTATCGCAATAGTGAAAGAAATCACGCACCTCCTCCCATGGCGATAGGCCTGCTGAACCGCCTTCACGGCCCAA
Source organism: Amylibacter sp. (assembly GCA_021775355.1). Lineage (GTDB taxonomy): Bacteria > Pseudomonadota > Alphaproteobacteria > Rhodobacterales > Rhodobacteraceae > Amylibacter. The sequence continues at coordinate 37,213 of JAJFHZ010000021.1, forward strand.
TGCTTCGTCCAGTGAAGCAAGACGTTCCTGAGCTTGGCGGTAGTTGCGGTGCAAGTCCAGAAAGGCACGTGCCAAAGCGGGTGCGTTGGAAGCAGTCAGTTGCAGGTCTGCCAGACTTGTCTGGGTGTCGCCAAATATTGGATCGGCAAGGGCCTCTTTCATATCGGCGACAACGCGCGGTGTGTCACTGTCCGACAGTTTTGTGACGTCAAAGTTAAAGTCCCGTGCTAATGTTAAAACGACCGATGTGGCAATCGGGCGGTGATTGTTTTCCATCTGACTTAAATACGGCAAGGAAATGTCCAACTGGTTTGCAAATTCTTTCTGGCTTAGATTAATATCCTGCCGTATTTGGCGTAGACTTACACCTGCATAGAGTTTTGCGTTTGCCACGTTGACCTCATTGAATTTGCAATTTTGCAGTTTACAATAACAAGAATGAAAACAATTTGCAAATTAGCTATAATTGTCTTTTCAGACACGACAGGTCATGTAGTATAACCATTACACTTCGGGAGGAATTTTGTGTCAGATATTATCCAGCAATTAGAAGATCGCAGGGCAGCTGCACGTTTAGGTGGCGGGCAACGCCGTGTTGATGCACAGCATTCCAAAGGTAAATTAACTGCGCGCGAGCGGTTGGAGGTTTTACTAGACGAAGGCTCTTTCGAAGAGTTCGATATGTTCGTTACGCATAAGTGCCAGGATTTCGGCATGGATAAAGAACATATTCCCGGTGACGGTGTCGTTACCGGCTGGGGTACTATAAATGGCCGTATGGTTTATGTCTTCAGTCAGGATTTTACCGTTTATGGCGGTTCGCTTTCCGCCACGCATGCCAAGAAAATCTGCAAAGTACAGGAAATGGCGATGCGCAATGGCGCACCCATTATCGGGTTAAGCGATTCCGGGGGCGCGCGTATTCAAGAAGGTGTGGCATCCTTGGCGGGTTATACATCCGTGTTTCAAAACAACATCAAAGCGTCAGGCGTGATCCCGCAGATTAGCGTGATCATGGGGCCAAGTGCGGGCGGGGCGGTTTATTCGCCTGCGTTGACGGACTTTGTCTTTATGGTGCGTGACAGTTCTTATATGTTCTTAACGGGCCCGGACGTGGTGAAAACCGTGACGAACGAGGTGGTTACAGCCGAAGAATTGGGTGGGGCCAAGACACATACGACAAAATCATCGGTTGCGGACGGGTCATTTGAAAACGACATGGAAGCTTTAATGGAAGTGCGCCGTCTGTTCGATTTTTTGCCACTGAACAACACATCCAAACCGCCTGTGCGGCCGTTTTTTGACGGACATATGCGCAAGGAACCGTCACTGAATACGATAATCCCCGACAATGCCAACACGCCTTATGATATGAAGGAATTGGTATTGAAATTGGCCGATGAAAACGATTTTTATGAAATTCAGGAAAATTTTGCCAAGAATATCCTGACAGGTTTTATTCGTTTGGAAGGCTCTACAGTCGGGGTTGTCGCAAATCAGCCGATGGTGCTGGCAGGATGTCTGGACATCAATGCGTCACGCAAGGCGGCGCGATTCGTCCGGTTTTGCGATGCGTTTGAAATTCCATTGCTGACACTTGTCGATGTTCCGGGATTTTTGCCGGGAACCGCGCAGGAATATGGTGGTGTAATCAAGCACGGGGCCAAGTTGCTTTATGCGTTTGGTGAGGCAACGGTGCCGCGTGTCACTGTAATCACGCGTAAAGCTTACGGCGGTGCGTACTGTGTGATGTCACCCAAGCATTTGGGTGGTGACGTCAACTATGCTTGGCCCACAGCCGAAATCGCCGTGATGGGCGCAAAGGGGGCCGTTGAAATTCTGCACCGTACCGATTTAGGCGATGCCGAGAAAATAGCCGCTCTTACAGAGGATTATGAAGACCGTTTTGCGAATCCTTTCGTCGCGGCGGAAAATGGGTTTATCGATGAAGTTATAATGCCACAAAATACACGCATGCGTGTTGCGCGGGCTTTCGCCAGTTTGAAGTCAAAAGACATCAAGAATCTATGGCGTAAGCACGACAATCTGCCTTTGTAGGAGGGGCGTATGGTGATTTATCAGGGAAAAACGAAGAAAAATGACCCAAAATGGGGTTTTCTTGATGCAAAGGAGTCACAATGGGCTAATTTTTGCAGATTTTGTAAAAACTTTGCATCATGGTTCTATTTTTTGTCAAAGAATGCTGCTAGCGTGTCTGTATTCCAAGTAATGAAGTACTTGGGTCGTAACAAAACTAGGAACGCAATATGTCAAAAACAATTACATCTATCGCACTTCTTCTGGTCCTTGGCCTGTCAGCATGTGCAAACTCTTCAGGTTCTTCTGCTGGTCCAGCACCAGAGCCAGAGCCGATTCCAGCACCGGCTCCGACTTCTAAGTACTAAAAAACTTTGCCAAGAACCTTTTAGGGTTCTTGGCACCTTACCGCGCATGTACGCTTTCGGGAGCGTGTCATGATAAAATATCGTGGTTTTCCATCCCGTCTTCCCAGTTCTGACTTTCACTTTACCATTCGGCGCGCCAATAAGGCGGGCGCGACCAAGTTGGTTAAGCGCGAACGTTATGCGGATCGACGCCATGCAGATCGTCGCGCAGACGAAGGCTTTATGCGCGCACTTTGGGATTATTTCGGCGAAGAACCGTTTGAACGCGGCAACTTGGATGCCGGACGGCTTAGCTGGTTACTGGGCCGCGAGGTTGAAGTGGTCGGCGATTCATTTGATCCTGAAGATTATGAAGCTTTGCTGCAAATCAACATGGGGCGTGCCATGGTCAGCTTTCCTGACGTGTTCACGGGTTGATCGGCATGAATTCGCGCATCAAAAAAATGGTTTGGCGGCAAATCGCCCAAAGCATGGGGTGGCTGAAATATTTGATATGCAGCACGGCAAAAGCCCATTACCTTAAAAATCAAGGAAGTTCTGATAGTTCTTCAATGACGCCTAGATTGGCCGCGTCGCTTGCGAAAGCAGAAGCCGATCAAGAGATTTTCCGCCCCTCCAAGCGGACAAGCTCTTTCATTTCCCCTCTACTAGGGCCCTTGTGTCGTGATGCAAGGGTCTCTTTTTTTGGCGCAGCGCAAGCTTTATTGCGCCGTTTTATTTCCCCCTTAACAAAGTATGGTGTTCCTTATGTTTAAAAAAATCCTGATCGCCAATCGTGGCGAAATTGCTTGTCGTGTGATCAAGTCAGCCCAAAAGATGGGGATCAAGACTGTTGCGATTTATTCGGATGCGGACAAAACTGCGCTGCATGTCAAAATGGCCGATGAAGCGGTTCATATTGGCCCGTCACCTGCTGCTGAAAGTTATATTGTCATAGATAAGGTGATGGATGCTGTGCGTCAGACGGGTGCCGAAGCGGTGCACCCGGGGTATGGTTTCTTGTCGGAAAACAAGTTGTTCGCACAGGCCTTGGAAAAAGCGGGTGTGGCTTTTATCGGGCCGCCTGCCAATGCGATCGAGTCTATGGGGGATAAGATTACATCCAAGAAATTGGCCGCAGAAGCGGGTGTTACGACAGTTCCGGGCTATATGGGTGAAATTGCCGATGCGGATGAGGCGGTAAAAATATCGACTGAAATCGGGTATCCCGTGATGATCAAAGCCTCTGCGGGGGGTGGTGGCAAGGGCATGCGGGTTGCCTGGGATGATGCTGGGGCCCGCGAAGGATTTCAGCTGTCCAAGAATGAAGCGGCCAGCAGTTTTGGCGATGATCGTATTTTTATCGAAAAATTCATCACCCAACCGCGCCATATTGAAATTCAGGTGTTGGGCGATCAACATGGAAACTGCGTTTATCTGAATGAACGTGAATGTTCTATCCAGCGACGTAATCAAAAGGTTATTGAAGAAGCACCAAGCCCGTTTTTGGATGCAAAGACCCGTAAAGCCATGGGTGAACAATCCTGTGCCTTGGCGCAGGCGGTGGATTATTGCAGTGCGGGCACGGTAGAATTTATCGTTGATGGCGATAGAAATTTCTATTTTCTGGAAATGAACACGCGCCTTCAAGTGGAACACCCTGTGACCGAGTTGATCACGGGCGTTGATCTGGTGGAACAGATGATCCGTGTGGCTTATGGCGAAAAGTTGTCGTTTGGGCAAAAAGATATCGGGATCAACGGTTGGGCGATGGAAAGTCGGCTTTATGCCGAAGATCCGTATCGTAATTTCCTGCCTTCTATCGGCCGGTTGTCGCGCTACCGCCCACCTGCGGAAGTGGCAACAAAAAAGATGGCTGTGCGCAATGACACAGGCGTTTTTGAGGGTGGTGAGATTTCGATGTTTTATGATCCGATGATCGCAAAGCTTTGTTCTTGGGCGCCTGACAGGGCCAGTTCCATTGAAGTGATGCGCAGTGCGCTGGATGCGTTTGAAGTAGAAGGGATCGGGCATAATCTGCCGTTCTTGTCAGCGGTGATGGATCATCCGCGGTTTATGAGCGGCGACATTACTACTGCCTTTATCGAAGAGGAATATCCTGACGGTTTTATGGGGGCTGAACTGGATGAATTGACATTAAAACGCATTTCCGCGGCATGTGCAGCGATGTACCGGGTGGCCGAGATACGTCTGGCACGGGTTTCAGGGCGGATTGATAACCACGAGCGTAAGGTCGGGGAAAACTGGGTGATTAAGGTTCAGGGCGCGCGGTTTGATGTATCCATTGACGCCGATCACGAAGGATCATCTGTAAGCTTTGCCGATGGTACCAAACACCGTGTGACCAGTGATTGGGTGCCGGGCGAACGTTTGGCGTCTTTCCTGATTGATGAAGCGCCTTTGATCTTAAAGGTGGCCCCGATCAGTGCGGGTTACCAGGTGCGGTATCGCGGGGCGGATTTAAACGTTGTCATTCACACACCGCGCCGCGCGGAGCTGGCGGAATATATGTTGGAAAAACAACCACCTGATACATCGAAAATGTTACTTTGCCCGATGCCGGGCTTGATTGTAAACATGAATGTCGCAGTGGGTGATGCCGTGCAGGACGGGCAAGCCCTTTGCACAGTTGAAGCGATGAAGATGGAAAACGTACTGCGAGCGGAAAAGCAGGGCGTTGTATCGAAAATCAATGTCGCGGTTGGTGAAAGTCTTGCGGTTGACGCCGTTATTCTGGAGTTCGAATAATTCTTGATACGCACTTCCATATGTTCCCTATTTGTTCTATATTTGGATCCAACAACCGATCCAAAGTGAATAGTTATGACGAAAGCCCGATTAAGGCTGCTCTATCTCGATATGAACAGTTATTTTGCCAGCGTGGAACAGCAGGAATATCCGAACTTGCGCGGGCGCCCAATTGGTGTGGTGACAACGATGACGCCGAATGCGGCAATTATCGCGGCCAGTTACGAAGCCAAAAATCTAGGGCTGAAATTCGGGATGCGGATGCGCGAGGCGCGCCAGATGATCCCCGATATGCAGTTTCGACCCGCACGCCACGACGTTTACGTGGATTATCATCACCGGATCAAACGGGCCGTAGAACGGATATTGCCCGTGGATGCAACCCATTCCGTAGACGAGTTTTCTTTTCGGCTTTCCGGCCGGATGCAGGATGCACAAACCGCCCTTGGTTTGGCTGCGCAGATGCGGGCGCGGATTTACAAAGATGTGGGCCCCGCAATGCGGTGTTCAATCGGGCTTGGGTCCAGTCTGTTATTGGCCAAATTGGCGGGCGAGTTGCACAAGCCGGACGGATTGGAATGGCTGTTGCCAGAGGTTTTGCCGAAAAAGATCAACCATTTGAAGTTACGCGATATTCCGGGGATCAGCCGTGGAATGAATGCGCGACTGAACGCAGCCGAAATTACCACGATTCCCGAGCTTTACGCAATGACCCCCAAACACGCCCGCAAAGTCTGGGGCGGGGTGCAGGGCGAACGGTTTATACGTGCGTTGCAGGGCGAAGATATACCGTTGCCGGTGACCAAACCCGCGCGTTCACTGGGGCATGGACAGGTTCTGTCTTACAACAATCGCAACGCGGAGGGCGCGCGGTTGGTCACGCGGCGTTTGTTGATAAAGGCGGCCACACGGTTGCGGCGGCAGAACGCCTTTGCCACATATTTACAGATTTCAGTGAAATGTGCACAGCGTGGGCGCAGTGGTTTAAGGCAAAAAATACCCGCGACACAGGACAGTTTTCAATTGCTGGCCTTGTTTCGACAATTCTGGGGCGATCTGGTGTTCACCCAACCGATTACAACCAGCGTGATGTTGGGCGGACTGGTTCCCGCACACAGACATACTGCCGATTTGTTCGAAAAACGGCCTGGTTCGGGTGTGCGGACATCGCGCGAAAGCCTGTGTGTGTTGATCGATGCAATCAACCAACGTTATGGGCAAGATACGTTGATTTACGGGGAAAGCCCGCAGGAAATCACACCCTATACGGGGGCCAAAATCGCTTTTGGTCGCATTCCGGGCCGCGAAGAATTTCGCGACTGAATTTACATTTTATTTTAGGAAAAAGGAGTATGCGCAATGAGCGTATCTGACCTTAAGACATGGAAAACGCTTGCAGAAAAAGAGCTGCGCGGGCGCCCTCTGGATGATTTGACGTGGGAAACACCTGAAGGAATTGACGTTAAACCGCTTTATACGGCTGATGATCTGGATGGTTTGGATCATTTGGCATCGACGCCCGGGTCTGCACCGTTCGTGCGCGGGCCAAAGGCTACGATGTATGCCGGGCGTCCCTGGACGATCCGGCAATATGCAGGGTTCTCTACCGCCGAGGAAAGCAATACGTTTTACCGCAAAGGCCTGGCAGGTGGGCAGCAGGGGGTTTCGGTTGCTTTTGATCTGGCCACGCACCGCGGTTATGACAGTGACCACGAACGAGTGATGGGCGATGTCGGTAAAGCCGGCGTTGCAATTGATAGTGTCGAGGACATGAAAATCCTGTTTGACGGCATTCCGCTAGATAAGGTCAGTGTTTCAATGACGATGAACGGGGCTGTCATACCGGTTTTGGCCAGCTTTATCGTGGCGGGCGAAGAGCAGGGTGTGGAACGCGGCAAGCTATCGGGAACCATTCAAAACGATGTGCTGAAAGAATTCATGGTGCGCAACACCTATATTTACCCGCCTGAACCATCGATGCGGATTGTGTCGGATATTATTGCTTATACCAGCCGTGAGATGCCGAAATTCAATTCAATTTCGATCAGTGGCTATCATATGCAGGAAGCGGGCGCGACGCTTGTACAGGAATTGGCGTTTACGCTGGCCGACGGTAAGGAATATGTGAAGGCGGCGATTGCACGCGGCATGGATGTGGATGCGTTTGCGCCACGCCTGTCATTCTTTTTTGCCATTGGTATGAACTTCTTTATGGAAGCGGCAAAATTGCGGGCCGCGCGGTTGTTGTGGCACCGCATTATGACAGAATTCGGGGCTGAAAATGAAAAGTCTTTGATGCTGCGTACGCACTGCCAAACCAGTGGCGTGTCTTTGCAGGAACAAGACCCTTATAACAACGCAATCCGCACCGCTTATGAGGCGATGTCCGCTGTTTTGGGCGGGACGCAATCCTTGCACACTAACAGTTACGATGAAGCAATTGCCCTACCGTCTGATGCGGCCGCTCGGTTGGCGCGAAATACACAGTTGATTTTGCAAAACGAGACTGGTGTGACCAATGTGGTTGATCCGTTGGCGGGCAGTTATTATGTGGAAAACCTGACACAGGAACTGGCCGATAAGGCATGGGAACTGATCGGTCAGGTCGATGCCTTGGGTGGGATGACGCGCGCGGTTGAAGACGGCATGCCGAAGCTGGAAATTGAACGCGCGGCGGCGGAAAAACAAGCGCGGGTTGATCGCGGAGAGGACATAATCGTCGGTGTAAACAAGTTTCAGACCGATGACGACGCGGACATTGACGTGCGTATGATCGACAATTCAGCAGTTCGTGATGCACAGATTGCACGGCTGAAAGATATTCGCAAGTCGCGGGATACGGTAGCGTATGAAGCGGCCTTGTCCGCCCTTGAACAAGGGGCGCGTGATAACGGGAACCTGTTGGATCTAGCGGTAGACGCGGCGCGTGCGCGGGCTACTGTAGGCGAAATCTCGGATGCGATGGAACGCGCTTTCGGACGACATAAAGCCAAGGTTAAACTGCTTGATGGTGTTTATGGCGCCGCTTATGCGGGCGATCAGGGTTTTCATGATATTCAAGCCGATGTTGCTGGTTTTGCTAAAAAATATGGTAAAAAACCGTCAATGATGGTGGTTAAAATGGGTCAGGATGGCCATGATCGGGGCGGTAAGGTTATTGCCACCGCGTTTTCCGATATCGGATTCGATATTGAAATGGGGCCGTTGTTTCAAACACCGGAAGAGGCAGCCATTGATGCGATTGAAAAGGGTGTGGATGTGGTTGGTATCTCGTCGCAGGCGGCAGGGCACACAACGCTGGCCCCGCAACTTGTACATGCCCTGAAAAACAAGGGTGGTGGTGATATTATCGTGATTTGCGGGGGCGTTATTCCGCCCAATGATTACAACTTTTTACGCCAAGTCGGGGTGAGGGCAATTTTCGGGCCGGGCACCAATATACCGGAAGCGGCAAAAGAAGTTTTGGAACTGGTTAAACGCGCGAAAGTGGAGGGATAGGGCAGATGTCTTACAAAGAAGTTTACGGAAAGTGGCAATCAAATCCTGAAACATTTTGGATGGAAGCAGCGAATGCTGTTTCATGGAGCAAACAACCGACCAAAGCGTTGTTTGATGAAAATGCACCGATCTATGAATGGTTCAAGGATGGTGAGATCAACACATGTTACAATGCGGTTGATCGCCATGTGGAAGCTGGAAACGGTGATCGGGTGGCGATTATTTATGACAGCCCTATCACTGGAAACTCTGCCAAGATTACTTATGCGCAGTTGCAAGAAAAAGTTGCTTCATTGGGCGGCGCATTGCAAGCGCAGGGTATAACCAAAGGCGATCGCGTGATTATCTATATGCCGATGGTGGCAGAGGCCCTGATCGCGATGCTGGCCTGTTCGCGCATCGGTGCGGTGCATTCAGTTGTGTTTGGCGGTTTTGCTGCGGCTGAACTAGCGACACGCATAGATGACGCCACACCCAAAGCGATTATTGCCGCATCCTGCGGGATCGAGCCTAGTGGGGTGATCGCCTATAAACCATTGATTGACGGGGCGATTGAGATGGCCGCGCATAAGGTGGAGTTTTGTGTGATCTTGCAACGTGACCAACTGGCTGCTGATATGGTTACAGGCCGTGATCTGGACTGGCACGACTGCCAAAAAGGGGCCGCACCTGCATCTTGTGTGCCTATGGGCGGGGCTGATCCCGTTTATATTCTGTACACGTCAGGTACCACAGGCCAACCAAAAGGTGTGGTGCGTCCCACAGGCGGGCATATCGTGGCGTTGAATTGGACGATGAAAAATATCTACAATGTAGATCCCGGTGATGTATTTTGGGCGGCATCCGATGTCGGGTGGGTCGTGGGGCACTCTTATATTTGTTACGGGCCGCTGATCAACGGCAACACAACGATTGTGTTCGAAGGCAAGCCTATCGGTACGCCTGATGCCGGCACGTTCTGGCGGGTAATCGAAGAACACGGGGTGAAATCGTTCTTTACCGCGCCTACCGCGTTTCGTGCAATTAAACGGGTCGATCCCAAAGGTGAATTTGTTAAAAAGTACGATTTGTCCTGTTTGAAGTATCTGTTCCTAGCAGGGGAGCGGGCCGATCCCGACACAATCATTTGGGCGCAAGATCAGTTGGGTGTGCCTGTGATCGATCACTGGTGGCAAACCGAAATTGGTTATCCCGCGGTGTGCAATCCAGCCGGGATTGAACTGATGCCGGTGAAGCTAGGCTCGCCCGCTGTGCCGTTGCCGGGGTTTGATTTGCAAATTCTGGACGATGAAGGGATTGAGTTACCGCGTGGCGAGTTGGGCGCGATTGTGATCAAGCTGCCTTTGCCGCCCGGTACTTTGCCGACCCTATGGAATGCCGAAGACCGCTATCGGTCGTCTTATCTGGAAACCTTTCCCGGTTATTATGAAACCGGGGATGCGGGCTATATGGATGAAGACGGATACCTTTATATCATGGCGCGAACCGATGATGTGATCAATGTTGCAGGTCACCGTTTATCTACCGGACAAATGGAAGAGGTTTTGGCAAGCCATCCGGATGTCGCGGAATGTGCGGTTCTGGGGGTAAAAGATGCGCTTAAAGGGCAACTGCCGATGGGGTTTTTGTGCCTGAATGCGGGGACGGAAAAACCGCCTGAAGTGGTGATTGCGGAATGTGTAACCCTTGTACGCAAAACTATCGGGCCTGTGGCCGCCTTTAAGCTGGCTTGTGTGGTTGATCGTTTACCGAAAACCCGGTCGGGTAAGATTTTGCGTGGCACAATGGCCAAAATTGCCGATGCCGAGGCGTGGAAAATGCCCGCAACCATTGATGATCCTGTGATTTTGGATGAAATTACCGAGGCTTTGAAAGGTTTGGGCTACCCACTGTAATCTTTGCATTTTGCAAAAGATGTGATGTATACTGCTTTATACGGTTCGCATTGGGTCGTATGAAGTAACATGGATTTAGGTGGTATGGCAGACAATTATCAGAACGAGACATATTTGGGTTTGCTGGAAAAGCTTGGGCCCAAGCAGTCTTTGGTCTTGATTGAAAAGCTGATGATTGACATTAAGAATACCCGACGTGGATTGCAGGCCGCACTTTCTACCAAAACAACGGATATGCTGAATGAACCCAGTCATGTGCTGATTTCGTTGGCAGGTGTTGTCGATGTTGAGGAATTACATAGTCTTGCTAAAACAATAAATGAATTTGACGGGGATGTTTTCCCCGTTGATACCGTTAAAGCAACCATTGAATGCCTTGATCTATGGTTGGATTTTCTGAAGTCCGATAGGACTGCGCGTGGATTGGCATCATGAAGAAGCAAAAGTTGCTGCTTATTGAGGACACACCAACGCTTCAGATGATTTATCAGGCAAATCTGGCAAATGCCGGATATGTGGTTGACGTGGCCTCTACAGGAAGGGAAGGGCTGGATCTTTTTCGGGCCAACAATAACTATGTCGTGATCATGGATTTGTTCTTGCCCGATATGGACGGGGTCGCGGTTATCCGGAAGTTTATGCACAATAATCCGCAATCCAAGATTATTGTGATCACATCGAACGGGTCGGTAAACCGTGCGGTTGAAGCAATGCGGGCCGGGGCGTTTGATTTCCTGCTCAAACCGTTCTCGGATGAGCGGTTGCTGGCAACGGTTGCCTCTGCTTTGGCCAGTTTTGAAAGTAAGGCAGAAGTAAACCTAGCGACGGGTAATTTCTATGACATCATCGGACGTGGCCCTTTGATGCAAGACATGTATCGTAAAATAATGCGTATTGCGCCATCTACCGCCCCAGTTTTTGTGATCGGAGAACGTGGTGTCGGTAAAGAAGCTTGTGCCAATGCAATACACAATCATTTGGGCACGGAAGCCCGCCCGTTTATAAGTTATAGCGGTGGTGATTTATCACCTGCAGTTCAGGATGAAACGTTATTTGGCGGGCTGGATGATCTTGATCTAGAACTGACGAATGATGAAAAAGGTGCTTTGCAAAAAGCTTATGGCGGTACTTTATACATTAGTGAAGTTTCGGAACTTGATCCGTTTGTACAGTCGAAGCTGGCGGTGTTTCTGAGAAAAGTCAGCCAAAACAACCAATATTTTGATAATGCGGGCAACCATTTTCCCAGAATAATTTGTTCCACCAGTACTGACCCGTATGTGTTGTTGGAGACACGTAAAATCCGTGAGGATTTATTTTACCAACTTCATATCCTTACAATTAACGTTCCGGCATTGCGGGATATAGGTGATGATATTATCTTTGTGGCTGAAGAAATGTTGAAACGGTTATCGAAGTCAGAACAAAAAACGTATGTTGGTCTTTCAACTGAAGTGGCAGATTTGTTTCTATCCCACAGCTGGCCCAGAAATATCAACCAACTTAGAAATCTGATACATAAAATCGTTGCCAGTTATGATGCAAGCTTGGTGGACATTGATATGCTGCCCATAGGATTTGCTTCTGACAGTAAGAGAGCCATTGATATCGGAATGGACTTGGACGACGAAAGATTTACCGTGAAACGCAATACAATTGCGATCCAACAGTTGGTTGGATTGCAGCTTGATGAAGTCGAACGTGAATTTATTGACGCGACAATTCATGCACATGGCGGGTCTATTCCGAAAGCGGCTGAAATTCTGGGTCTTGCCCCAAGTACGATTTATCGCAAAAGATCAAAGAGTTAAAATACGTCATTGATGTATATGATTTATTTCTGTGATTCCGAATGGGCGTGTTTGCCTGAACGGTGAAAGAAACGAGGACATTCTTACCAAGAAAAATCTTTACTAATCGTGTTAAACTTGTCAGTTTACCCCCATATCTTGGGGGCACGAGATGGTAAAAAACAAAATAATGATACTTGCCATAGGGATTATAACCCTAGGTGGGGCAGCAGGCGCAAAGACAATACAAACGGATGATGGGCCGGCTGAACTGCCGCCCACAAGTTTTAAGGGTACGCAATATGTTGACTCGAAAGGCTGCGTTTATATCAGGGCGGGTTACGGTACACGCATTTCATGGGTCCCACGTGTAAACCGCAAACGACAGGTTATTTGCAGTCCCAATAACAAGCCATCGTTAAATGCCGCACAATTGGCCGCTATCACAGGCCAACCGGCAAGTCGCTTGGTGAAACCTGCGGCACCTGCAACGGCCCGTACTGTTGAGGTCAGTCCTGTGGTTGCGACGCCAAAGGTTGAAACACCTAAGCAAACCACTATTATACCGAACGATAAAGCCAATCGTCCGAAATTAGGGGCACAGGTGTTGTACCCATCAAATGCAGTGCGTCAGGCTAGCCCTGTTATTGAAGACAGTACCGGTAACAAAATTGCAGATGCGGCGCCGCAAAAGACAGTACCGCAAAAACAAACGCGCGTTAGTAGCGTGCGCGGTTTTAGTCTTTTTACTCGTCGTCAAAAAAGAGACGCTTTGCGCACAGGCCCGCAAGTCACGCAACCTGCTGATCAGAACAAAGACCAACAATCAAGCGTGGTGTTTCAGAAGCCGAAAGCTGCAGCTGCAGCTGCGTCTGCTAAGCGTAAAAACGTTGTTCCGAACCGTCTGGATACTGTTCACCGTATCACAGTGCATCCTGTTGTGATCGGGGCAGATATTACGGCAAGAGGTGATGCGCAGATGGCGCAGATATGGGCAAATACAGTCCCGTTAAGACTGCTTAGCAAAAGCCGTGGCAAGCTGGTTGCAACAAGTATCACTTATACATCGTCAACAAAATCTGAAATGCGTTAGCCGTCGCAGGTTTTGTATTGGGCATCCAAAGCGTCCAGCCGTAACCCTGCGATTTGATGCACTTGATTCAAAGCCTCTCTAAATTCGCTGCCAACATCATGGGCGATGCGCTTTTTGAAGTTTTCCAGTATTTCTGCGCGGGTTCGTCCGCGTACTGCCAAGATAAAGGGAAATCCAAATTTTTCGCGATATTCAGCGTTTAGGGTCGTGAATGTATCCAATTCGTTTTGGTTGCATTGATCCAATCCTACACTTGTTTGTTCGGCTGCACTTTCTTGGGTTAATGCATTGGTTTTTGCCAACTGTCCCGCCAAATCCGGATGCGCGCGCAGCAGGGCCATTTGAAGCTCTTGTGGGGCTGTTTCCACGATCTTTGCCATGGCACCGGCCAGATCGGATGGTTTTTTAGCCGCGTAATGATCTTTTTGATCAAAAAGCATTTCCGCAATCCATGCGGAGTGTTCATAGACGCCACCAACCATGGCTAAAAAGGTATCGCGCGATAGCTGTTTCATTATCTCAGTCTCCTAAGCGGTCGATTTCAGCTTTTTTATGGTAAAAAAGCAAGTCACATTTATTTGGTTGGATTGAAATGCAGGAAGTGTTTCAAAAAATACTAATATAGTGTGTGTTGGGGCATGCTGTTAGATACGTGTGAAATTTACTGTAGGCTTGGAAATGAACAAATCACTTGTGATCAAGAATGCCGATGTTGTTGTGACGATGAATAGTGCGCGCGATGAGATGACTGGTGCCGATATTCGCGTGGTGGACGGTGTTATCGATGCGGTTGGTTTTGATCTGACAGGGGATGAAGCTGTCAATGCGCAGGGTTGTGTCGTAACACCCGGTTTGGTCAACACACATCATCATTTGTCGCAAACTCTGACCCGTGCGGTTCCCGGTGGGCAGGATGCGTTGTTGTTTGGCTGGTTGCAATCGCTTTACCCGATCTGGCAGCGGTTCGGTCCCGAAGAAATGTTCGTATCAGCACAAGTGGGGCTGGCCGAGCTGGCTTTGTCGGGTTGTACACTGTCATCGGATCATCTGTATCACTTCCCCAAAGGCGTGCGGTTGGAAGATACTATTGATGCGGCGAATACCATCGGCATCCGGTTTCACCCGACACGCGGTTCTATGAGTATCGGTGAAAGTGAAGGTGGTTTACCACCCGATGCGATGTGCGAAAAAGAGGATGATATTCTAAACGACTGCATCCGCGTGATTGATGCGCATCACGATGCCGCTGATGGTGCGATGATACGTGTCGGTATTGCGCCTTGTTCGCCGTTTTCGGTTAGTCGCGAATTGATGCGCGACAGCGCAATCCTTGCCCGTGACAAAGGGGTAATGTTGCATACGCATTTGGCGGAAAACAACGAAGATATTGCCTATTCCTTGGAAAACTTCGGGTGTCGTCCGGGCCAATATGCCGAAGACCTAGGCTGGACAGGGGATGATGTCTGGCACGCCCATTGCGTGAAACTGGATGGGCAGGAGATTGATCTGTTTGCGCGTTCCGGTACAGGTGTGGCACATTGCCCATGTTCGAATTGCCGTCTTGGATCGGGTATTGCACCCGTGCGTGCTATGCGCGATGCAGGTGTGAAAGTGGGCATTGGCGTAGATGGGTCTGCATCCAATGATGCAGGGCATTTACTGGATGAGGCACGTCAGATGTTACTGTTGCAAAGGGTGCAGAACGGGGCTGATGCAATGTCTGCGCGTGAAGCGCTGGAGATTGCCACATTGGACGGGGCGCAGGTGCTGGGGCGCCATGATTGCGGATCACTAGAGGTTGGTAAACGTGCTGATTTCGCAATTTGGGACATGACAAGCGGCATTGCCACGGCAGGGTCTTGGGATCCTGTGGCGGCATTGGTTCTGACCGGACCGCACCATGTGCGTGATCTTTATGTGGAAGGCCGTGCCGTTGTGCGGGGCGGACATTTGACGGGTGTTGAGTTGGGAAAGATTGTAGAGCATCAGGCAAGATTGGTACAAAAGTTCATTTTGTGATATGGTGATGCTGGGGAAGGGACGGATTTTATTAATCTTTACCTGAAATAATAAAACAATTTAGACTAAGTAAGGTAGAATAATGAAGTTTATAAATCCAATTATTATAGGCAGCATTTTACTGTTTCTAACGGGGTGTGATTCTGCAAACACGTCGGCAAGTGAATATAGTTTTAAAGGTAAAAAATATGTGGTTGCCGGTGTCACCAATTCGGGGTTTGATAGCTTGGGATTGTTAGATGTTCGTCATAAGGATACTGTTCTTGCCCGAAATGCCAGTGGAAAATGGGTCAAGGTAGGTGAAAGCGGTCTGGCAGATCAAATAATCAGTGAAGGCACGTTTATTCGCCGTCTGGATTCAACTAAAATTAAAACGACACCATACGGTGGTGCATTAATTCCCAATACAGAATTGAATAAAACCAGTGCAGAAGATACCCAGGGGGATTAAATAAGTGTTGGATATAGGTGTTTCACGGGCGCTAATAATCCGCATAGGATTTTTCCTCAATCAGGTTTGATCCCATTTCAATGTTGATCTGCTTTTTAAGGTCAGCGCGTTTATCGTTGGTGACATAAACCGCACGGGCCAAGCGTATGAAATCATCGCCAAAGTCACCCGCTCTTTCGCAATCCCGAATATCATCCTCAATGGCCCAAAGCTCTTTATTCACCGCCAGTAAAGACGCGGTCAGGAATTGTATCGCCTTTGTTTTGAGGATGTGTGTGTTCACAACATTTTGCAAGGCTGTGCGTTCAGTGTTTACATTGATCAGTTTATCTCCATCCAGAATGTTCTCGGATTTGATCTGCAATATCGTCAGTTTATCCAACAGTTCGCCGGGTGAGATCGGCGTTAAAATATCGCTCATTGCTGTTTCCAATCTTTAATGCGCGCAATGATGTCTGTTTTCAATTTGTCGAAAACACCATCCCAGTCGCCTATTTTTTTCTGTGTAATCAATCGCATAGAAGGATACCACGGCGTGTGATCAGGGAAAGGTTGATAAAGCCAATAAGGTTCTGAATGTAAAAGGTTCCATACTTCAATCCCTAAGGAACCGGCAACATGAACAATGGCACTGTCCATTGAAATAACCAGATCCAGTTCTTGCATCAACGCCGCACTGTCGGCGAAATCGCGGTCATTGCCTGCGGCATCAACGATGAACGTGGAAGTGCCGTCGGCATGAAAGGCATCCAGTAGCGGGCCTTTGTAAAGCGAAAACATTTGTAGGTCAGGGATATCGCAAAACTCCATAAACCGCTGGTGGCTGAACGAACGTTTGTGATTGGCGCGGTATGTGACCGAGCCAGACCACATCACGCCCAGCTTGAAGCGATCCTGATAGGGGGCGGTGATTTTTCGCGCGCGTGCGCTGGCATCTTCGGGGATGAAAAGCCGGGTGGGCTTGGGGAGTGTGTCCAAAGTTGCACCCAGATACAGTGGCAAATCCATCATCGGTGTCCAGTAATCGCAATTGTCCAGTTCGCTTTTGGTTTCAATGAAAGTCACATCGTTTTGTACTGTGGAGAAAAGGCGCCTCAAGGGCTGTTTGATCGGCAATTTGATGGTGCAACCCAGTTGTTTCAGCGCAGGTAAAAAACGGGCTATCAGAACCGTATCACCAAAGCCCTGTTCGGGCATGACCAGAATGGTTTTGTCTTTCAGAGGCTCGCCGTTCCATTTTGAAAAAGCGAAATCAGGGGGCGTTAATTCATCACCCTTCCAGCGCCAGTCAAAACTTCTGAAACCTTCCTGATACTTGCCTTGTGACAGTTGGACAAAGGCCATCTGGATATGTAATTCGGCGAAATCAGGGAACTTTTTAATAGCTTTAGTCAATGTTTTGTGGGCTTTGCCCATTTGATGTAGCCCACGATAACACTTACCCAAGCTGGCATAATGATCCGGATTGTCCGGTTCGAATTTTATGACTTCCTTGCGTAATTTTAGTGATCCGGAAATATTTCCTGCGTCATAAAAGGCATTTGCGGCATTGTTCATTAGGGCCGGGGTTGCAGGCTCTAACTCTAGCGCACGCATATGTGCTGCGACCGCCATATCATAGTTTTTCTGCTTGCGAAACAAGGCCCCGAGGTTAGACCAAGCAGCAGCGTCTTTGGGGCAATTATGTAGATAGGCACGGTATAAATTTCGTGCCTGTTCCAGATTATTGTCATGATGGGCATTTACGGCAGCTAATCTAAGATCTGCGGTTGATTTTATATTCAGGTCTGTTGTTGTCATTACCGTACACGCTGCTTTTTTATTTTAAAAAATTATATGCCAGCAATAACAAATCGTAAACCATTTTGAATTTTACAATTTGCGTTGTTGTAAAACATGTAACTGTTATAAGGCAGCAAAGAAAGCTTCAGGGGCCCAGTTATGTCAGATACAGCAGTTATTGATACCGAACAATCTGAACGCGCCTATGAGATAGACGGCACTTTGATCGATGCGGTGCTGGATGCCGTTGAAGCGGGTGATAGAGATACGCTTGTCCAACTGTTGGAACCTTTTCATGCCGCTGATATTGCTGACCTTTATGAGCAAATAAATCCCAAGGAACGCAGTGCATTTACTGTGCTTTGGGGTGCGGATTTTGATGGCGAAGTTCTGGCGGAAATTGATGAAGGCCTGCTAGACAATGTGATTGAAGATCTGCCCGATGAAGTGGTTTCGGATGCGGTCAGGGATATGGATACCGACGATGTCGTTGACCTGATTGAGGATTTGGACGAGCCGCAACAGGAACGTATTCTGGACGCTTTGAATACGCCTGACCGGGTGGCTGTGGAACAGGCCTTGCAATACCCCGAAGATTCAGCCGGGCGATTGATGCAACGCGAACTGGTTATGGCACCGACCCATTGGACTGTGGGGCAGACAATCGATTATCTGCGCAAAGAAAGTGACTTGCCGGATCAGTTCTATGATGTGGTGATGGTAGACCCAAGATTGACACCTGTCGGTAAAGTGCCACTTTCCGGGTTGATGTCGGCGGCGCGTAAAACCAAAATGTCAGAAATTATGGACGAGGAATTCCGAACCATCCCCGTGATGCAATCGCAAGAGGATGTGGCATATGCGTTTAATCAATATAATATGGTTTCAGCCCCTGTGGTGGATGAGGATGACCGTCTGGTCGGTGTCATTACCATGGATGACGCGATGGAGGTTCTGGAGGAACATGCCGAAGAAGACATCAAACGTTTGGCGGGTGTCGGTGATGAAAGTCTGATCGACAATATCTGGTCGACCACAGGGCGCCGTTTTCCGTGGCTGGCAGTGAACCTTGCGACCTCTATCTTGGCTTCAATTGTTATTGCGCAGTTTGCAGAAACTATTGAGGCGGTTGTAGCTTTGGCGGTTTTAATGCCGATTGTGGCATCAATGGGGGGCAATGCCGGTACACAGACGTTGACTGTGGCGGTGCGTGCGATCGCGACCAAGGATTTGACCGCAGCAAACGCGTTGCGCATTGTTCGCCGTGAACTGTTTGTGGGCCTGTTCAACGGGTTTATATTTGCGCTGATTATCGGATTGGTCGGGTATTATTGGTACGGATCGGTGATGCTGGGTGTGGTTTTGGGTATCGCGATGGTGGGTAACCTGGTTGTGGCGGGGTTAGCTGGTATTCTGATCCCGATTGGTCTGGACAAAGCCGGCGTCGACCCCGCACTGGCATCAGGTGCTTTTGTGACAACGGTTACTGATATTGTTGGTTTTTTTGCATTCTTAGGGCTTGCGGCTGTATTATTGCTGTAGATTACTTAGGCATGCGCAAAACCTGATTGCGATTACCTTTGGTAATCCGGACGGAACTTTCACCAATGGCGGCAACTTTCCAGCCGCTGAAGCTTTGACCGGGTTTAATCGGTATAATGCGCCCGCTTGGCATACGGACCAGTGCATGGCGACTGGATCGTGTTCCGAAGACTCCAATTAAGGAGATGCGTTTTTTATTGAACCGTGTGCGTTCCGTCGCTTCTTCTTGAATGTTTACCGGGGATGGTTTGCTGGCCTTTGATGTTTCGGTAGCATTGGATGGGGGTAATAAAGTCGCAGTTTGAATATTACCATTATTGGCCTTGGCAACAGTGGTGCTTAGGCTTGCAGGGCGCACACGCGGCCGTGCAACCTCTTGAACAGCCTGTTGAATAGCGGTTTCTATCTCAGTTGAATTGGTACTTGCAAGCACGGTAACTTTGGGCGGCACGCCTAAACTGGCCGGGCGGCGTCTAGGTTTTATATTGGCAAGCGTTGGATCAGCCTTTGCAAGCAAAGAGTTTTGCATGTCTTTGGCTATCCCGGCAATCGTTGTCGGGCGGGGTACAGGTTGTTTAGCTTTTAAGGTTAGATCAGCCATTGCTAAAATATCCGGCGCATCCACAGATGAAGGGAGGGGCGTCGGTACTGTCGGTTCGGGCTGCTCAACAGCCTCGGCGACCGGTGCCGTTTGTTGTAACGGTTCCTGTGGCGCTTCCGATTTGTGATCTTCTTCAAAGGTTTGACTGCGCATCTTTGGCAGAATGTCTTTTAGGGGGTCGGGTGATATTTTCAACTGTACGCGGCGTGGTGGTAATACATCCGGCTGCCCTAGAAACAATGTAATACCTTCAGCCCCGGGCGTACCCTCTTTGGTGGGGATTAAGATTCCAGCGGTTTCGGTATATACTGTTGGGCCGGAAGGTGTTTCCGGTAATGCGGTTTGATCCGGCTTTTTCGATGTGGGGAAAGTTGTGTTTGTTGATATGTTATCCGCCTTCACACTTGCATCTGTTTTATCTGTATTTTGCGCAGCTATAAGGGCCGAACCGGCGATAGCTTCAGGGATTTTCAGAGCCGGGTTTTGTTTTACTGCAGCCACAAGAGCCTGTTCCAAAGTCGGGTTCGTATCGGTTGATGCTTGGTATCGCAGTAACCCGAGTTCTGTAATGACTATAGGGGCTGTTGTCGGAATTTGTTGCAGTCTGGCAATTTCGGCTTTGCCGTCGAATAGCGCGATATAGAACCAATAAAACAGTGCAATCAGTGCCAAGCCCACAAGAATAAGGATGTAGCGCAGCTTGAATAACCTGCTAACATCCGTGCGGGTTGCATCCCCTTGGGGCGTTATGATTGGACTGGAAACTGAAGCTTCTTTTTTTGGTATATCCTCTGTTTCCGGTGTGGGAATGTCGATTGAAATGCGTCGCGGTGCTACAGGGGGGCTTGGGTTGGCAGCAATATCGGTGGCTTTTTCGTCTGACTTATCCGGGGCGATTAATGTTTTGCTGCGTACAGTTGCAAAGTTACTTAAATCTGTTTTATCAGACGCTTTTAGTAGTATTGTGCCATAATGCTGTGTTTCGGTTTCTTTTGGCGCGGACGCGTTCAAAGTAGGTGTTACTTTGTCTGCAAGATTATCGGGCGCGGCACTTTCTTTAGGTGATTTTAAAGGTGGGGTAGATGCCGAAACACCTTTTGTCGTTGCTTTTTCCGTTGATGCTTGTTGCGGTGGGGTCGACGGTTCTGCCGCAACAACAGATTGATCACCATCGTAAAACCTTGGAGCCCTTGGAAAATCATTCTTATCCAATTGTGAGGTGTAATAAGCCGCTTCAAAACCATGACCCGTGATGAAGCCCTTTGCTTCTTCAATGGTTTTTTTCGTGATTGCGGCAATATAAGCCTTTTCTGTGCCGGTTCCATTTTCCAAGTCAAATAGCAGATCATGTGCTGCATAGGGCGTATTTGCGGAAAGAAAGTCATTGATGGAAGTTGTGACCGTATCCGCATGGGTACCGTTTATGTCTATATCAGATACAAATATCTCGGTGCTTGGAATGCGGATTTCCGCAATAAGCTTGCCTTCAGAATTTGTTTTTTGACCCTTTTTAAGTTTTTCAATATCGTCGGAGAAACTTTTGGAATTCAAAGCGGCTTCACCCAATAATTTCCATGACAGTTCTATGTCGTCCATGTCGCGATGCCACAATGACACACGGTCATTGGACAGGCCGACTGCGTATTTCGTGCTGGATTTTGTCATTGGGCGGTATGCAGCCTTATTGTTTGGGGGTCGCGTACAGATACTACCCGATAACTATAAGATTGTTTTGTTTTTTTCAAAGCCTATTGCAGAAACAGAGTTGACTATAGCAAAAAATGGCTGGTTTATCTTTAGGTCCGTTTCCAGAATGGCTGATTGTTGAAGGCGCGGCCAAAAATACAACCCTGCCAGAAGCATAGCCAGGATTATGAATAGTGCGATGAACCATATGAAGCCAAAACCGCTTTTCGTTTGTTGGAATTGGGGGGCAGCTGTATAGGTCTGTGGCGGGATGGCCAAAGAATCCGTGTCCGGTGTATCTTGCGCATCGGATGCATTGCCGTTGTTTGACACATCTTCGGATTGTGTATGATAATCTGCAAGCTGGAAATATGGGCTTCTTGGGAAATTTGTTGTATTAACATCCGTGGTGTAACGTGTTGGTATGAATCCGATAAGATGAACAAAAGTTTCGGCTTGTTTTATGACCTCCATGGGTGTCCAGGCAATGCTTATATCTGAACTGTTGTTGCCGCGATCAATATCAAAAGCGATGGTTCTGATCGACACGCCTGCTGCAGCTTCAATGGCGGAAACGATGCGGATTTCCCAACTGGTGTCGGCATCGGGATCATGGGGCACAGTTAGAGTATTCACTTCGGCGGTTGGAATACGGACAACTGCATCATTGGATGGCGCATCAATGTCCATTGCGATGTTTTTCAGTGTTTCCAGCTGCTGTCGTAAATTGCCTGAGCTCAGGGGAACACTACCCAAAAATTCCCACTTTTTTGCAGGTTTCCGGTGCCATAGGAAAATGCCGTCATTCGACAAATCCACTGCAAATGGTTCAGGTTGTTTTTCCATGGTGCTCTCGTGTACTTCCCTCAAGGCGACGTAAACAATGTTTTGTTGTGTCGCACAACTTTCTTATACCCTAGCTTAGTTTTTTGGCAATTTATAACGGTAAGCTTGAATATAGCCCCTTACTGGGCCAAATTGAAGGGAGGTAAGTGAAAAGGATGCATGATGCGCGCAATTATAATGGTTCTGATGTTGGCAATAGCCCCAAGTTTTTCCGCAGCACAGGATATTGAGCGGCGTATAACCGTAACCGGCATTGGCGAGGTATATGTTGCCCCAGATATGGCAACAATATCCCTTGGTGTCAGTAGTTTTCATGAAAAGGCATCGGATGCGATGCGGATAAACTCTACAGCTATGAATAAGATTTTTGCGCACTTAAAAACAGCCAACATTGAACCGCGCGATATTCAAACCACGCAATTATCGTTAAATCCGCGCTGGGATCGACGTAATAACAGTAATACACAGCCGCGTATCATCGGGTATGAGGCGTTAAATACCCTAACGGTACGGGTGCGTGAGCTTGAATCCGTTGGTACGGTTTTGGATGTTTTGACGAAAGCGGGGGCTAATCGGATCAACCATATCAGTTTTGATGTTCAAAAACCGCGCCCGCATAAGGATGAAGCCCGGAAAAATGCCGTGGCAGATGCGCGGGTTAAAGCAGAGCTATACGCGCAAGCGGCGGGGGTTGAACTGGGGAAAGTTATTTATATTAACGAAAACGGCGGCAATCCACAACCACGGACAATGGCCCGAATGGAAATGGCGATGGCCTCTGACGCGGTTCCCGTTGCTGCGGGTGAACTGGGGTTGCGGTCAACCGTGACGATTGTTTTTGAAATCAAATAGGCGCCGGGCAAAATAAAAAGCACCCGAAAAAGGTTTTCGGGTGCAGTTATGGAACGAGGGACAGTATTTTGAAACAAAGGGTTCCGGTCTTTGTTTCTGGTAATTATGTAGTGTTTAAACCTATAATTTCAAGGTTTGGGCCTAATAATAAAGGCCTAATAGCTAAGGTTCGTCGGCCAGCGTTTGTCAGCGCGTGTAACATAACCGTTTTTGTCGCGGTTCCAGACAGCCCAGATTATTGAATTGTAGTTCAGATATAATTTATCGTTGTATATGTCCCAAGCTTTGGGGTTGGTGGATACAAAATCACCGCTGGCCATCGCATAGGCGCAATAGCCGCCATATTGAGGCGCGTATTTTTCAGGGTTGGCTTCGAACAAAGCTTTGTTTTCTGCAGATTTAAACCGCCATGTGGCACCGCGCCATTTCAGGCTGTGTTCGGCAGAGCCTTTACGCGGTTTCTTTTCGGTGAAGTAGGCCACGGTATCGTAGCCGCCCACGGCCAATCCGCCTTTTGTATAAATCGCAGATTGTGCTGCAAGCGCAGGCATTGCTGTTGCTGCGGCTGCAAACAAGCCAAGTGCTGTGCGGCGGGTGAATTGCATCAGGATACTCCTTTATGTATAAGATAGAGCCCAAAATTAAAAATAGAACCCCCCTCGCAGAAATGTGTATTTCTGTCACTTCGTTTGGGACAGTGCATATAAAGATACAGCCGCCGCATTGGACACGTTTAATGAACCAAAGCTGCGTTGAAACGGGATTTTGGCGATTACATCGCAGGTTTCCTTGGTGGATTGGCGTAGGCCCGGGCCTTCGGCGCCCAAAACCAAAGCTGTTGGGGCGCCTGCTTCGACATCCAGCGTGTCTTGCAGATCAATATCCGCTTCGCCGTCCAATGCGATCAGGCGATATCCCATGTCAGACAATGTTTTCAGGGACTTTACCAGGTTTTGTACCCGCAAATAGGGTTGGCGTTCCAAAGCACCGCTGGCGGTTTTGGCCAAAGCACCGGTTTCAGGGGCGGAATTGCGCAGCGTGGCAATGACGGCACGCGCCCCAAACACTTCGGCAGAGCGCAGGATTGCGCCGACATTATGCGGGTCGGTGACGCGATCAAGTACGATCACAACCGCGCGTTCACCGCGTGGCGCGCATTGTTCGGACAGATTGCCCCAATCAAGCGGCTTCACTTCCAGGGCAGCACCCTGATGTACTGACTGCGGGTCAAGAGGGGCGTTAAAGCGGCGCGGATCCTGGACTTCGGGTTCCATACCGGATTTTGCAATCGCATCGGTCAGTTTATCGGCGGCATTCTTGGTTACGATCAGTCGTAAACGCTGACGTGCAGGGTTTATAAGCGCATCACGCACCGCGTGGATGCCAAACAGCCAGACGGTTTCAGCCGCAGATGTGCGTCTGTCGCGTTCTTTACTAACCACCCATGTGGGTTTTTTGCCTTTTCGCGGTGCCATAAGCCCTATTTTCCCAAGTCGCTGCACATTTGGCACGATCAAGGGGCTGCAACAAGCTTTTTATGGTTGACGAAGGTAAGTCGCGCGACTAATCAGACCGAGCTTAAGGCGATTGAAGACGCTTTAGGGGCGACGGGCTGCAAGGTGCGGCAGGGGACTGTAACTCCCCCGGGGTGACCCACGCCTGGTTCGATTCCAGGGTCGCCCACCACGCCATCTAAAATATATAATAAAAACAATATCTAATGCACTTGTGGGAAACTGTTTTTGATTTTGTGGGAAACTTTCGCCTCACACTTTGAAATCCACTACTCTATCCATTGCGGATAATGCGAGTTTAATTCTGTTTGCGGTTCGGGTGTAAATTTCGCTCGATTTAGGATCGGCGTGTCCTTGAATTGACATAATTTCATATTGAGTACATCCCATTTCCGCTAGGATTGCGCCTTGTGATTTCCGAAGGCCGTGCAGTGATCTGTTTTTTAATTTTGCAGCTTTCACTTGATCTGCAAACCAGTTTCCGAAACTTTCTTTTGTATATGGTCGGCCGTAGGAATTTGGAATAAACGCCCTGGCATTCTTAATTTCCATTGCATCCAAAGCTTCTTGCAGGATCGGAAGAATGGGTACAGTCACCAAGCCGCCTGTCTTGTCTTGGTTGAACTCGATGCAGCGAACGCTCTCAATCTTACGGGTGTTCTGTGGGCCAAGTAGGCAGGCATCACCACGTCGAGCGCCTATGCACAATACCATCATTGCAGCAAGATATGGCAATGTACCCAATGGATGTTTCTTTGTGAATTGGCGTAGTTCTGCGATTGACCAAGGGGTGAACCCATCCGTCTTATATTTGATGCTTTCCACACCCATTGCAGGATTGTCGATCTCTGTTTTACCCGCGTTAATCGCCCATCGGTACATGGCACGAATGGATTTCAGGATGTTGTTCGCCTTGGCGGGTGTGTGTGCGTATGCTGATATGATTTTGCGCACTGCTTTTGGTGTCATTTTGAAGGCATCACGGTGGCCGTGTTCCTTTGAAATTGTTCTCAATTGTAGGCGGCGTTGTTTTAGGGTGCCCATGGATGCATGGCCGTTTTGAATGAGTTTTTCAAGCGTAAAAAGATACTCTTCTACCAGCCATTCAAAGCTGTTCTTATTGTATTTCGGCGGCTCGCCATTATCAAGAAATGCGTCATAGGCGTCGCGAAATTCCTTTGTGCTTGGGTGTGCATTGATTGTTATGGATTGCAAACCCTTTTTTCGGCAACGGTAGCGAGTTTTGCCGTGACGGTCTTTGTCGGCGTATACATACATTGGCAGCTTAGGCACATTATTCTCCAAGGTCATCCCACCCATCCATACCATTTCCAGTTGTCAGTCTGTCAAGAGCCTCGTCAACTTGTGCTTTGTCCCATTGGACGCGGCCAGGCTCTGTTATTACGGGTTTTGGCAACCTGCCATCCCTAACGTCTTTCTTCACAGTGTTCTTTGAAATACCGCAATACGCACCAAGAACCTCAGCCCGCATTAGGCGGGGCCAAGAAACTATTCGTTGCGTTGCGGCGGTCATCAAATCGCCCTTATAATAGTATTGGGTTTCCCGGTTCTACGCTGCACTGTTGTTTTGCTCGGCTCCAGCGGCCAAAGGTTTGTCACCTCGCCCCGGTCGTTCTTGTCGACAAACGCCAGGCCTCGGCCGGCGGAAAAATAGTTAATCCAAAAGCCATACAGGGTTTTAAACACGTTGGTTTCGTCATTGGTGGCTTCATTCAAAACCAGAGAAACATGATCGCCGGTTATTGCTTTGCGGCCGGTCTCAGCTATTTTGTAAGCCTTGATTGGCAGCGACGCCATTATGCGCGATGGAAAATTGACCGCGCACCAGATCGCCGGCGCATGCAAAGCGGTTTTGATTGTAACCACTTCGGAAACCCCGTCGACGCCCCTCCCGAAAAACTTAATCAACAACGGTTCGGACGATTTGATTATATCGCCAATGCTCGCGCTCGCGTCGACCTGCGCCGTCGGGGCCATTACCGCCGCGCGGGCTTCAGTGTTTTTCGCTTTGCTAAACAATTTTAAAGCCATATTAACCTCGATTGCACAGCGAAATCTCGGGATCATCCCAATGGCTGCTTTGATTTCCGGCCGCAACAGGGTTTCGGCTCATCAACATGAACGTGTTAAACACCCCAAAAAGCGGGTCGATTTTTTGCTTTGTCTGAAACGGTTTTGGTGATCAAAACAGCATTGCCGCGCTGCTCGGTTTTCGCGTTCCCAATGCACCAGTCGAGCATCGCTTGGCCGCAATGGCGCAAAGTGTCATTCTTCAATTACCGCTCGGCGCCCCAAACCGCCGGTGAAAGGCGCACACTCTGGTCAATCGTGACCAACAAGTCGTCTTCCAGCATTTTAACAATCGCCTCCAGGGCGCGGCCTTCGCTCAAATCGCCTGCCTCGACCAACTCTCGGGAATAATGTTTTCGCAAAGCCTTTGGATCGCAATATATGTATCACGCGATCCGGTTCTGGGATCACCAAGATGCGCACTATGTATCCACAAGTAACTGTATTTGTTCAGTTATATATGTTTACGGTTTGCCGATCAATTCGTCGCGCTGGTCGAGGGGATCGCCTGAAAGGTCGGTTGCCT
>JAJFHZ010000022.1 GCA_021775355.1 Amylibacter sp.
AAAAACTTCGGAAAAATTTAGGTGAACAGTATGCCGTAAAATCAGTGCGTTCAGTTGGATATTTTGTTCAGGAACTTTGCATGGAAGATACATTGTAAACAAATGCGAATACTATGAAATATTAACGCACAGCAGAAATAAGGAATTTACAGAAAGTGTCCCGAGAGTTCGTACATATCTACACTTTTGAAAAGTTCGCTGGCATTAAAACGGCAGGCCCACATAGTTTTCCGCCAATGATGCCATCGCTTTTTCGGATGATAAAAGATACTCTATATCTGTTTGTTGCAGACGATTGTCATAAGGGTTGCTGTCCGGGAAGCTGTGTAGCAATGTGGTCATCCACCAGCTAAACCGCTGACCCTTCCAGACCCGCGCCAACGCTTTTTCAGAATAGGTTTCAAGACCACTATCATCGCCGTTTCTATAATGATCCAGCATCGCGTGATATAGATAATACACATCTGACGCTGCTGAATTCAGGCCACGTGCGCCTGTTGGCGGTACGATGTGCGCCGCATCACCTGCCAAAAACATGTTCCCGTAACGCATTGGCTCGGCAACAAAGCTGCGCAAAGGGGCGATGCTTTTCTCAATTGATGGACCGGTGATTAGATCCTTTGCCACATCCTTTGGCAAACGGCGTTTTAGTTCGGCCCAGAAAACATCATCCGACCAATCGTCAACGGTGTCGGTTAGAGGCACCTGTATATAATAGCGGCTTAAGGTTTGTGACCGTAAGGAGCAAAGAGCAAAACCGCGTTCGTGTTTGGCATAGATCAGTTCGGGGGATACGGGTTTCGTGTTTGATAAAACGCCGAGCCAACCAAACGGGTAGACACGTTCATATTCGCGGATTTTATCCCGCGGAATGGATTTGCGACTGATACCGTGAAACCCGTCTGCGCCTATAATATAATCGCAATCTATCCGCACGGTTCCAGTCCCATTATGGTACGTTAGATAGGGTGCGCGTGTCGCCATATCATGGGGTTTCACATCATTTGCGTTGTGAATAACTTTGCCACCCATTTTTTCACGCCCCTCGTAAAGATCACGGGTCAGTTCAGTTTGGCCGTAAACCACAACCGAATTGCCGCCCGTCAGGCCTTTTAGATCAATACGATCACGCGTGCCATCATGGGCGATGTAAAATCCTTCGTGAATTTCCCCCATTGTGTCCATACGCTTTCCGCACCGAGCTTCGCGCATGAGACCGGCAAAGCCGTGTTCCAGAACGCCCGCACGAATACGCCCCAACACATAATCGCGTGTGTGTTTTTCAAGTACGACATTGTCGATACCTTGAAGATCAAGCAGTTGCGAAAGTAAGAGCCCCGATGGGCCGCCGCCGATAATGCCAACTTGAGTTTTCATGGAACGCGTCCTTTAGTTGCTTAACATCTGTTCGATACGGTCAAGGACTTCCATCGCGGGCAGGCATTGCGCAACCGAGCCGTTTGGTTCGCGCCCTTCTTGAATGGCTGCAATAAACTCGCGGTCAATCAGTTCTATACCGTTGTTGGAAACAGCGATACCCGACAAATCAATGGGTTTTTCGTAGCCATCGACCAGATCGTCATAACGCGCAACCCATGTGCCATTGTCACAGATATATCTAAAAAATGTTCCCAAAGGCCCATCGTTATTAAACGATAGGGACAGGGTGCAAATTGCCCCATTTGGGGTTTTCATGATAATGCTCATGTCCATCGCAATGCCAAGTTCCGGGTGCTTTGGGCCCTGAACGCCGTAAACCTCGGATACTATTTCGCCAGTTTGATATTGAAACAGGTCTACGGTGTGACAGGCATGGTGCCATAGCAAATGATCGGTCCAGCTGCGGGCATTGCCAGCGGCATTAATATTTTTACGGCGGTAAAAATATGTCTGCACATCCAGTTGCTGAATGCTGATCTCGCTGTTGGTAATCTTGTTGTGGATCCATTGATGTGACGGGTTAAAACGGCGCACATGGCCGGCCATAGCAGTTATGCCGGTTTCTTTTTGCACCTGAACAATTTCGCGGGCGTCCGCCAGCGTGTCGGACATTGGGATTTCAACCAGCACATGTTTGCCTGCTTTCATGCATTCAATCGCCTGTGTTGCGTGCATTTGGGTGGGCGTTGACAAGATCACCGCATCGACATCATCACGGGCCAGACTAACAGCGAGATCGGTTGTTGCATGTGTGATCCCGCGTTCTTTGGCAAATTGTTTGATTGCGGCTTGTTGGCGGCCGACAACAGATGTGACAGTTACCCCATCTATTTTTGCCAACGCATTGAGATGTTTCGTTCCAAAGGCACCTGCAGCACCTGCTACGCAAATTCTCATATTCTTTGTCCTACAAATTTGTAAAAAGCTGCTCTGAAACAGCTTTCATTTGTTATCTTTACGCCAGTTTTCCAAGATTGTTGAAATCAGAAAAACAATTTCCCTATCGAACTTTTGAATAGCTATTCATCAATTGTTACCAACCCTGATTGATCAAGGTGTATTTTTCTGACGATGTCCAGAAATAGGTTCTGGGTTGGCGTTGGTTCCCAATCCCTACGGTAGGTCAACCCAATGGGTCGTGTACTGTCAGGCAAATCTATGGGTAGAGCGATAAGGGATTTGTTTTTAAGCTCATGTCGGATTTGATTAACAGATGTGATGGTTACATAATCACCGGTTAACAGCATGCCGCGGACTAGAACCAAAGAGCTGGAAACAACTTTGATCGGCGTATTTTCCATATCGGAAATATGCAGCATGTCATGTAGATAAGTTCCCGTCGGTGTTTGCTTCGGCGGTGTGATCCATGGGTAGTTCAAGGTATCATTCAAATTAAGATCGGAGGTTTTCGATAGCGGATGGCCGAACCGTACTACAATCGCAAGCGGGTCTTCGAACAGGGTTTCTTGAATGATCTCTTCGTGTGGGGCCGGGTCACGTAATGCCCCAATTATTAAGTCCAGTTGACTGTGTCGCAGGTCGCGTAGAAGTTTCAGATAGGGGCCTTCTACGGTTTTGATTTGCACAAATTCTTTATCTTTCAGGAATTTGTGAATGGACTGTGGTAAACACCAGGCACGTGCAAGGGGCAAGGAACCTATCGTAATCCTTGTTGTATCGCGGCCTTGCCGGGCTGCAATTTCGTAAAACCCCTGTTGCAGTTCGGATGCTGCAATCCGAATGTGACGTACCAACATTTCGGCAGTAGGGGTAAGTGTGATGCCCTTGCCAGACGCTAAAAACAATGACTGACCAATAATTTTTTCCAGATCGCGGGCGGCCCGATGGATGGACGGTTGTGAAATTCCAATGTTCCACGCGGCCATGGAAAAACTGCGGGCAGTGGCAAGTGCAACCAGTGCCCGTAGCTGTGGAACGGTAAGTTTTTGGTCGACGCGTTCAAGACTATTTTGACCGTTTTCCGCTGCCTTTTTTGTGCCAAGTGCAATTTCGGCAAGGGCGCGATCTGTACGTCTTAGATAAGATTTCCCGGCTTCTGTTAGCGACATCCCTTTGTGCAATCGTATGAATAAAGTCGTATTTAGGGCCGTTTCCAGTTTTGATATGGCGTGGGTGATTGCGGGTTGTGATAGAAATACAACCTCTGCTGCCTGACTGATGCTGCCTTGTCTGGCAACTTCGGTAAAGGCGCGTAAATGTCGGATATTCGGAAATTGTGGTTCCATGAATTGGCCCTCAAAACATGTGCTATCCATAGCATCTATAGTATTTCATTATAGGAGGTAAGGTTTTTCGATTGGTAATTCAGTGATTTTAACCCGATGCTGAAATGACCTGCTTAATTAATAAGGAACCAAGTTCATGCCTGATAAAAAAACCGCGATTGTGATCAGCGCACATGCTGCAGATTTTGTTTGGCGGGCAGGCGGAGCGATAGCACAACATCAGGCCAAGGGGTATGAGGTGACAGTTGTGTGTCTATCATATGGTGAACGCGGTGAAAGTGCAAAGTTGTGGAAACAAGAAGGCATGACGCTGGAGAAGGTCAAAACCGCACGGCGGATTGAAGCGGAGAATGCAGCGCAGGCTCTAGATGTGCATGACATTCAGTTTTTTGATCTAGGGGACTATCCGCTGGTTTTGGAGTGTGATGATAAATACCGTTTGGTTGATGTGATCCGTGCAGTGCAGCCGAATTTCATGATGAGCCATTCGCAATACGACCCTTACAATACCGATCACATGTACACTACCGATGTGGCGATGGAATGTCGGATGATTGCGCAGGCTTGGGGACATAATCCTGGTGAAAAGGTTTTGGGTGCGCCGCAGTTGTATTTGTTTGAGCCACACCAGACAGAACAGATGGGTTGGAAGCCGAACGTGTTTTTGGACATCACGGAAGTGTGGGACAAAAAACGTGCAGCTATCGAATGTATGGAAGGCCAACAGCATTTGTGGGATTTCTATACTAATGTCGCGGAAAACCGTGGCAATCATTTTCGGCGCAATTCAGGCGGTATGGCAGGTGGAAAACCATCACGTTATGCGGAAGGGTTTCAGGCGGTCTATCCGGCAACCGTGGATGAATTGATATGAATGTAGTTGTTCAGAACATTGAACGGGCTGATCCGAGTGTTGTGAAAGCTTTAAGTTCGTGCGGCGTAGCGACGGTGCATGAAGCACAGGGCCGTAAGGGGCTTTTAGCCTCTTATATGCGTCCGATTTATAGAGGTGCTTCAATAGGGGCTTCGGCGATTACCATCTTAGCAGCGCCTCGTGATAACTGGATGCTTCACGTTGCAATAGAGCAGCTACAAAAGGGCGATGTTTTGGTTCTGGCGGTAACGTCGCCAACGGACGCGGGTTACTTTGGTGATTTACTGGCAACATCTGCACAGGCACGGGGTTGCGTCGGCTTAATCATTGATGCGGGCGTGCGCGATGTGCAGGATTTGCAGGCGATGGATTTTCCTGTTTGGTCGAAAGCGATATGTGCGCAAGGCACGGTGAAAGAAACTTTGGGTTCGGTCAACGTTCCCGTTGTTTGTGCAGGAGCGAAGATTACTCCCGGCGATGTGATTGTAGCGGATGATGACGGGGTTTGTGTTGTGAAGTGCGAAGAGGCGGCAGAGGTTTTGAAAAAAGCGCAAGCGCGTTTGGCCAATGAAGAACAGAAACGTGCGCGTTTGGCTGATGGTGAGTTAGGGTTGGACATGTATGATATGCGCGGACGCCTTTCAGAAAAGGGTCTGAAATATGTCTGAACGAGGTATCCCGTGCATGTGGATGCGCGGCGGCACGTCCAAGGGCGGATTCTTTTTGGCTGATGATCTGCCGGATGATATTGCGGCACGTGATGCGGCTTTGTTGGCGGTGATGGGGTCACCTGATTTGCGGCAAATCGATGGGATGGGTGGGGCTGATCCACTGACATCCAAGGTGGCTGTGGTGCGTAAGTCTGATACAAATGCTGATGTGGATTATCTGTTTTTGCAAGTGTCCGTGGATGAAGCGCGTGTCAGCGATACACAAAATTGTGGTAACATGCTTGCCGCTGTTGCCCCTTTTGCGATTGAGCGGGGGCTAGTGACAGCGACAGATGATAAAACGCGCGTTGCAGTTTATATGCAGAACACAAGCAAAGTAGCGGTACTTTCGGTGCGGACACCGCAGGGGCGAATAACATACAAAGGGGATGCGCGGATTGACGGGGTTCCGGGATGTGCCAGTCCTATTTCTATTGCCTTTAAGGATACCGCTGGTTCCAGTTGTGGTGCACTTTTGCCAACGGGTAATGGGCGCGACAAAATTAAGGGTATTGATGTGACTTTGATTGACAACGGGATGCCTTGTGTGGTGATGCGTGCCGCCGATTTGGGGATAACCGGGGCTGAAACCCGTGAAGAGCTGGAGGCGAATACCGAACTGCACAGACGCTTGGAAGCGATCCGCCTTGCTGTAGGGCCAATGATGAACCTAGGCGATGTCACGGATAAAACCGTGCCTAAAATGACCATGATCAGTGCGCCACAGAAGGGTGGTGCGATTGGGACACGGACATTTATACCGCACCGCTGCCATGCCTCAATCGGGGTTTTGGGGGCGGTTTCCGTAGCAACTGCCTGTTTGTTAAAAGGTTCAGTTGCGGCGGATCTGGCGGTCGTACCACCAGGTAACCCCAAAGCACTACAGATAGAACATCCGCTGGGCGAAACCACAATCATTGCCGAGCTGGGGGATGATGGTTCTGTGAACGGTGCCGCGATATTGCGCACGGCGCGAAAACTGTTTGATGGTGAGGTTTTCGCATGATGAAAGATAAGCAAGTGATGGATGCGGACTGGATGGTGTTTCATCCAAACCCTCGAAAGCCTAGCTTTACCCCGCCAAAGGGCGCTGTGGATGCGCATTGCCATGTGTTTGGGCCGGCACATGATTTTCCTTACGCCGCCAAGCGAAAGTATACACCTTGCGATGCTGGTAAAGAACAGCTGTTTTCATTGCGCGATCATCTGGGATTTTCGCGTAATGTGATTGTGCAGGCGTCTTGCCATGGGCGCAACAATGATGCTTTGATTGATGCTTTGGAAACCGCAGGCGATCTTGCGCGTGGTGTGACCGTTGTCGGGCCTGATGTGACGGACGAAGAGCTACATAAAATGGACACGGCGGGTGTGCGTGGTGTGCGGTTCAATTTTGTCAAACGTCTTGTGGATGCTACACCAAAGCATGTGTTTTTGGATATTGCCGCGCGGGTGAAAAAACTGGGGTGGCATATCGTGGTTTATTTTGAAGCCGCGGATTTGCACGACTTGATCCCATTCTTAAAACAACTTCCAACAGTGGTGGTTGTGGATCATATGGGGCGGCCTGATGTGTCAAAACCGCCAACACATGAAAGCTTTCAGGCGTTCATCACGCTGTTGTCTGAGAATGATAATTTTTGGACGAAAGTCACGTGCCCTGAGCGGCTGACACTTGCAGGTCCGCCCTATGATGATGTCATTCCGTTTGCACGGACTTTGGTTGATCTTTTCCCCACTCGGGTGCTTTGGGGGACAGACTGGCCACATCCGAATATGAAATCCCATATGCCTGATGATGGAATTCTGGTAGATGTGATACCGCGTATTGCGACAAGCAAAGAAAAACAACAGGCGTTATTGGTGGACAACCCAATGCGGCTTTACTGGCCATAAAGGAGAAAGTACGTGCAACTGGACGAATTTGACCATCACACCCCGATTGAGGGCACAACCTTTTTCGACGGTGAAATGGCAATGAAAGGCTATGCGCTGAACAAAATGTGTTTTTCGTTTAATAAAGCGGATGCACGGGAAGCTTATCTGGCTGACCCAGAAAGCTATATGGAAAGCTTCAAGTTGAACGAGGGGCAAAAGCAAGCCTGCCGCAACAAGAATGTGCTGGAAATGATCGCAGAGGGTGGCAATATTTATTATCTGGCCAAGCTTGCTGGGATTTATAAGATGAATATGCAGGATATTGGGGCACAGCAGACGGGTGTGTCAGTGGATGCCTTCAAGGAAAAATTGCGTAAGGCAGGGGATTGATATGGCGAAAATTATCGGTGGACTGACGACATCCCATATTCCGGCCGTTGGCAATGCGATTGCAAACGAACTGTTGGACGAACCTTATTGGAAACCTTTTTTTGATGCTTACCCACCGATCCGCGAATGGCTGGACAAGCATAAACCCGATGTTGCAATCAATATTTACAATGACCACGGGCTGGGATTTTTCCTTGATCAAATGCCGACTTTTGCCATTGGTGCAGCGCATGAGTATATTAATGAGGATGAAGGTTGGGGTATTCCTGTGTTGCCGCCTTTTAAGGGGGACGCCCCATTTTCATGGCATATCATTGAAAGCATGGTTGATGATGAATTTGATATTACCTCTTGTCAAGAATTGCCCGTAGATCACGGCTTTACCGTGCCGATGCAACTGTTTTGGCCTGGGCTTGGTGACAATCCCAATCTGCCACGTGCAATTCCAATTAGCGCAAACACAGTGCAACATCCCATCCCGACGTTGAAGCGCGCGTTGGATTTCGGCAAAGCTTTGGGTAAGGCTATTCGATCTTATCCTGAGGATGTTAAGGTGGTTGTACTTGGTACGGGTGGTTTGTCGCATCAGTTGGACGGGGAGCGTGCGGGGTTCATTAATAAAGAGTTCGATCAGATGTGTATGGAAAAGATCGTGACCGACCCTGAAAGCCTGACAAAGATTTCCCGCCATGAGCTGGTACGTCAGGCGGGTGCACAAGGCACCGAATTTTTGATGTGGATGATGATGCGCGGGGCATTAGGGGATAAAGTGACGCCTTTACATCAAAATTATCATATTCCGATTTCGAATACGGGCGCAGGAACAATGCTGCTGGAGTGTGATGAATAAAATAGGAAAGGGAAAATTCGGACCACAGGTTGTCGGTTTTTTGGATTGCTTAATAAATTAATATAATCCAACATGCCCAACATTATGCAGGTCATCGAACACATCTGCCTGCAAGGGGTTATTATATATGCTATCCAGTTTCTGAATAGTTCTGCGATATATCAATTTCCGCTTCAAGTGGAATTGGTTCAAAAGAAAACAAGGGTTCTAGGGAGGAATACCATGAAAAAACTAATTAGTGCCGCACTCGCTGCAACGATGCTGACCAGCCTTGCGCAGGCAGCTGAAGTGAAGATCGGTTTCGTTACTACGCTGACAACTGGGGCTGCCGTGATCGGTAAGGATCAGGAAAAAGCTGTCAATCTGGCGATAGAACATATGGGTGGCAAGATGGGTGATCTGGATGTTAACCTGATTTTTGCTGATGATGGTTTCAAGCCCGAAACCGGTAAACAAGTAACAGATAAGCTGGTTAAACAGGACAACGTTGATATTGTTGCTGGCTACATCTGGAGCCACGTTTTGCTGGCGTCACGTAAATCTGTGTTGGATGCGGGCAAGTTCCTGATCACAGCCAACGCGGGTCCTGGCCCTGTTGCAGGTAAGCTTTGCCATGAGAACTTCTTTTCTTCCAGCTGGCAGAATGATGAAACACCGATGGCGATGGGTGAAGTGCTGAACCAGAAAGGTGTGAAATCGATTTATATCATCGCGCCGAACTATGCCGCAGGTAAAGGTATGGTTGCCGGTGTGAAACGTACCTTCAAGGGTGAGATCATGGGAACGGACATGACCACATGGCCGACGCAACTGGATTTTTCAGCGGAGTTGGCAAAAGCGAAGGCATCAGGTGCTGAAGGCTTGTTTGTGTTCTATCCGGGCAAAGCTGGTGGGGCGTTTATGAAGCAATATCAACAGGCCGGCCTGAAAGACAGTCTGCCACTTTATACAACATTTACTGTAGATGCGTTATCATTACCGAAATTCCAAGCAGCGGACTTTACCGATGTTTTGGGATCACAGTTTACCCAGCAATGGGATCCAACGATTGATAATGAGCAGAACAAACGGTTTGTGGCAGATTTCCGTGCCAAGCACGGATCATACCCATCGTTTTATGCTGCACAAGCTTATGATTCTATATTCCTGATCAAGTCAGCGGTTGAAGCTGTAGGTGGCGATTTGTCAAATATGGACGGGATGCGTGCCGCGATGGAATCGGCAAGTTACCCATCTGTGCGCGGTGAATACACCTATGGCAACAACCACATGCCAATTCAGGCATATTACCTGCGTGAAGTTGTGAAAGATGATGATGGAAACTGGACCACAAAAATCGTGCAAACGGTCTATGAAGCACATCAGGATATCTATGCCAAAGATTGCGCTTTGAACTAAATTCAGATACATAAGACTTAATATGGCCAGATACATTCTGGCCATATTAACGTAACACTTAACAGAAATTTCGATCGTGGATTACACCCTTTTATTCGCACAGGTGCTGAACGGCTTGCAGCTGGGGTTGCTGTTGTTTCTGGTGGCTTCCGGCCTGACGCTGGTTTTCGGCATTCTGGATTTCGTTAATCTGGCGCATGGCTCGATTTATATGGTCGGGGCTTTTATCTGTGCATCACTCACCTTGTTGGTGGGCAATTTTCTTTTGGCGGTTCTGATTGCTTTGCCACTGACCGGGCTGGTTGGTTATGCGGTTGAGCGGGT
This sequence comes from Amylibacter sp., assembly GCA_021775355.1. GTDB lineage: Bacteria > Pseudomonadota > Alphaproteobacteria > Rhodobacterales > Rhodobacteraceae > Amylibacter. The sequence continues at coordinate 10,108 of JAJFHZ010000022.1, forward strand.
GGTGGCACGGAAACTATATGACAAAGATCATCTGGACCATGTGCTTGGCACATTCGGTTTGGTACTTGTGCTGGACACACTTGCGCAAATCATTTGGGGCCCTGCAGGTATTACTGTGCCATTGCCTGCGTGGTTGAATGGGCAGGTAGAACTGTTTGATGGCGCGCTTATCCCCAGTTTTCGACTGCTGATTATCGGCACTGGTCTGGTTGTGGCGGGTGGTTTATTCTGGCTGGTTAATTATACACGGCTGGGCATGTTGATCCGGGCAGGGGCGTCAAATCGCACTATGGTATCGGCGCTGGGCATCGATATTCAGTTTCTGTTTGCACTGGTTTTTGCGCTTGGCGCGGTATTGGCGGGGCTTGCGGGCATGTTGATTTCGCCCATTACGGGTACCTCTATTGGGATGGGTGGGCAGATTATCATTACTGCTTTCGTAGTGATCATCATTGGCGGTGTTGGCTCGATGAAAGGCGCGTTTATCGCAGCCCTTCTTATCGGTTTGATAGACACACTGGGGCGCTCGTTTCTGGATACGTTATTTGCATTGGTGATGAGCGAAAACGCGGCTGAAACCGCGGCACCTGCCATAGCGGCAATGATGATTTATATTTTGATGGCAATCGTATTAGTGGTCAAACCGCAAGGTTTGTTTCCGCCCAAGGTGCGCTGATGAGAAAAATGACGAAAGCCGGTTGGGCGACAATGATCGGCATGATTGCCCTTGCGATATTGCCGCCCTATTTTCTGCTGACAGGACAGGCGTTCTATGTGGATTTGGCTACGCGGCTTGTGATTTTGGGTATCGCTGCGGTCAGTTTGAACCTGATACTTGGTTATGGTGGGATGGTTTCCTTTGGGCACGCCGCTTTTATAGGACTTGGGGCCTATGCAGTTGGTATTACGTCTTATCATGCCACATGGGGCGGGTTTGATCTGATTGCCAGTTATAACGGTTTGCTACAACTCATCCTGGCTCTTTCGATCAGTGCTATTTATGCGCTGGTTACAGGCGCTATCAGCTTGCGCACCAAAGGGGTTTATTTCCTGATGATCACGATGGCGTTCGGGCAAATGGCATTTTTTCTGTTCCAGTCGTTGGATGTTTATAATGGTGATGACGGGTTGACGATTGATGTGCGATCGGAACTACCCTTCATCAATCTGGATAGTCCGATGCAACTTTATATATTAAGTTATGTTTCGCTTGCCGTAGCGATGCTACTGGTCAAAACTATCGTCAATTCACGCTTTGGCATGGTGTTGCAAGGGGCCAAGGACAATAACGAGCGCATGGTAACATTGGGTTATAATACCTATTTTTATCGCCTGGCCGCTTATGTCATATCAGGGGTGATGTGTGGCTATGCGGGCTTTTTGTTGGGCAACTTCACCACGTTTATTTCGCCGGACATGATGCACTGGACACGCTCAGGCGAGTTGATGTTTATGGTTATTCTGGGCGGAACAAGTACGGCACTTGGCCCGACCCTTGGCTCGTCGATATTCATTCTTTTGGAAGAGATATTGTCATCCATAACGCTTTATTGGCATCTGCCGTTTGGTGTGATCCTGATCGTGGTCGTTATGTTCGTGCGCGGCGGGTTGATGGGCTTGTTCAAAGGCAAGGGAGAATAGCATGGCACCCTTGTTGAAAGTCAAAGGGCTGATGAAAAGCTTTGGCGGGGTTACGGCTACCGACAATGTTGATTTGGATGTGATAAAAGGTGAAATTCACGCCATTATTGGCCCGAACGGGGCAGGAAAAACCACATTGATTTCACAACTGTCGGGAGCGTTGAAACCCGATGCCGGTACTGTGTTGTTGAACGGTTCCGACATTACAAATAAGCCTGCATACAAACGCGCCAAGCTGGGAATAACGCGATCATTTCAGATCACCTCACTGGTGATGGGCATGTCGGTTCTAGATAATGTGGCATTGGCGGTGCAGGCCAATGACGGACATTCGTATCGGTTTTTGAAACCTGCCCGCAAGATAGCCCATATCCGCGATAAGGCGATGGAGAACCTGATCAAGGTTGGATTGCGCAAGCGGGCAAATGACGCCACTTCGGCACTGTCGCATGGTGAACATCGGCAAATGGAGATAGCAATTGCATTGGCATCTGAAGCGGAGTTGATGCTATTGGATGAACCTATGGCCGGGTTGGGACCAGAAGAAAGCGCTTTGCTGGTTGCGTTTCTGAAAGAGCTGAAAGGCCAACGCACCATTTTGCTGATTGAGCATGATATGGATGCAGTTTTTGCGCTGGCTGATCGCATTTCGGTGCTTGTTTATGGGCAAATTATCGCCACAGGATTGCCAGACGAAATCCGCAGCAATGACGCTGTGCGCCACGCTTATTTGGGAGAGGAATGATGTTGAAAATATCGAATCTCACTACCCATTACGGCACTTCGCAAGCCTTGTTTGGTATTGATCTGGAAATCGGGGCGGGACAAGTGGTAACCCTCTTGGGCCGCAACGGTATGGGTAAAACCACAACGATCAATTCGATCATGGGAATTGTGCCTGCCAGTGGTGGTTCGATTTGTTTTGAAGGGTTTGAACTGGTCGGCTGCCCATCGTTTAAAACCGCCAATCTAGGATTGGGGCTAGTGCCCGAAGGACGTCAGATTTTCCCGAACCTATCGATGATGGAAAACCTGATTGCCACGGCCAGTAACCATTTGAATGTAGCTAATCCGTGGACGGTCGAACGGGTGTTTGATTTGTTCCCAGAACTGGTAGTACGACAAGGCTCGATGGGTAACCTTCTATCTGGGGGTGAACAACAAATGCTGGCCATCGGGCGTGCATTGATGACCAACCCGAAATTGTTGATCCTGGATGAAGCAACTGAAGGGCTGGCCCCTTTGGTTCGCCAAAAAATCTGGGCGGCTCTGACGTTGATCCGGAATGAAGGCATGTCCATTCTGGTGGTGGACAAGAACCTAAGAGATCTGTTGCGGATTGCGGATTGCAATTTTATTATCGAGCGCGGCAAAATCGTATGGGAAGGCACTTCGGATGCATTGCGTAAGGACAGGAAAGCTTTGCATCGCTACCTTGGAGTTTAGCAACCTATCCACTAATTGAATAGGTGTTCATGATATTCAATTTCATTCTAGGCCTAAACACGGCTACCCTAATTTTGTATCATGCGGAATCTCAGGATCACATCCAGCGAGATTATCCGATAAATGAATGGGAGAAACTTCGTGTTAAGCAAAGAAAAGAATGACGTGTTAACCCAAGTGGGCGCAGGTACCCCGGCAGGCAAAGTTATGCGCCAATATTGGATACCTGCGGCCCTGTCCGAAGAAGTGTATGGTGATAAACGCATTGCCCCTGTCACCTTGATGGGTGAGTCTTTAGTTTTGTTTCGTAATGACGAAGGTGGGCTTGGGCTGATAGATCGCAGGTGCCCGCATCGGGGTGTTGATCTTTGTTATGGTCGTTTGGAAGGTAATGGATTGCGCTGCCCGTTCCACGGCTGGAACTTTGCCGTTGACGGAAAATGTCTGGAACAGCCGGGTGAGCCAGAAGGCTCTACCGCTTATGAAAAGATTAAAACCAAATCTTATCCGGTGGTGGAAAAAAACGGAATTGTTTTTACATTCATGGGGCAAGGGGAGCCGCCGGAATTTCCCAATTTCGATTGTTTTCGTGCACCCGATAGTCACGTTTTTTCCTTTAAAGGGTATTGGAATTGTAATTGGTTGCAGGCACTGGAAGTGGGTATTGATCCTGTACATGCATCATTTCTGCACCGCTTTTTAGAAGACGAAGACCCCAGTGATCAATATGGCAAGCAGTTTCGCGATACCGCTGCAGGTACGGACATACCGATTACACAAGTGCTGCGTGAATATCCGCGACCTGAAATCCTAGTGAATAAAACAGAATTCGGATTGCGCCTGACCACGTTGCGCCATTTGAAGAACGGAAAGTCGCATGTGCGGGTGACTAACCAAATATTTCCTTGCGCCATCACCATCCCGATGTCTGCTACCATGAATATTACCCAATGGCATGTGCCAATAGATGACGAAAGTTGCCTCTGGTATTCTATGTTTACTAGCTTTGAGGCGCCTGTGGACAAGGAAAAGATGCGCGCACAACGCGTAAGTGAAAATACAAGTGTAGGTTATATGCCAAAACGCAATGCGGCGAACGAATATGGTTTTGATCCCAAAGAACAAGAAACCCTGACATATACGGGTATGGGGATGGATATTAATGTGCATGATCAGTGGGCGGTTGAATCCCAAGGGCGTATTCGGGATCGCACACTGGAAAATCTGGCTACTACGGATAAGGCGATAGGTGCGCACCGTCAGTTAATTCTTCAAGCAATTAGCAAGCTTGGCTCTGATGTACCTGATCTTTCAAACTTTCTGTCTGACATGCCGCCAAAAGATATTATCGGCCCTATCGCATTGGATGCGGTCGCTGTCACTGACGATTATGAGGGGCTTTGGCGTGAGAAAGATGCGGAGCGTCGCGCGTCTTGTGAGTGGGATGCAACACTTTAACATTATTTGAAAAGGTGGGGGATTACGATGCCCAGTTTTGTTGAAAAACACAGACTATGGACGACTGAAGACAAAATCAGAGTGCAGGCAATAATAAAGCAGGCTGATGATGCGGGGTTAGAAGTTCTACGGGTCTCTTTTGTGGATCAGCATGGACTTTTACGCGGTAAAACCCTGGTGATAGATAGCCTGAAAGGGGCGCTGGAAAATGGCGTCAACATGACTTCGACGTTGTTATTGAAGGACACGTCCCACATCACCGTTTATCCTGTCTGGCAAGAAGATATTGGTTTTGGTAACGGAGTGCTGACCGGGGCTTGTGATGTAATTATGCTGCCTGACCCGTCAACATTTCGCATTTTGCCGTGGTCGCCGAAAAATGGGTGGTTATTGGCGGATTTGTACCATACGGATGGTAACCCCGTTCCCATTTGTTCGCGCAGTCTGTTTAAAAATGCACTGGCAAAGTTGCATGCAAAGGGCATGGAAATTGTTACGGGACTGGAAGTTGAATTTCATGTGCTGCGCATAACCGACCCCAAGCTTGGCCTGAATGATGCGGGACAGCCCGGCACACCGCCTGAAACGGAATTGCTGTCACAAGGGTTTCAGTATCTGTCCGAACAGCGTTATGACGAACTGGAAGAGGTTTACGATCTGATCCGCAAAAATTGCCAGGCACTTGATCTGCCGATCCGGTCGCTGGAAGTAGAGTTCGGGCCAAGTCAGTTGGAAGTAACATTTGACCCTGCAAAAGGTATACAACATGCAGATAATATGGTGCTATTCCGTTCAATGGTAAAACAGGTTTGTCAAAGACAAGGCTTGCACGCAACGTTCATGTGCCGCCCGAGGTTTTCGCAAGCGTTGGCAAGCGGCTGGCATTTGCACCAGTCGTTGGTTGATCTGAAAACGGGAAAAAACCTGTTCGTACCAAAAGAAGGTCAGCAAATTTCCGTGCTTGGCAACCATTGGATTGCGGGAATACTGGAACATGCGGTGGCCAGTTGTCTGTTTTCAACGCCAACTGTAAACGGATACAAACGTTATCAACCGTTTACGCTGGCACCTGATCGCATTCAATGGGGGCGTGACAACAAAGGCGCTATGATCCGCGCGCTTTGCGAAGTGGGCGACATGGCCAGTCGTGTTGAGAACCGCATTGGTGAACCCGCAGCAAATCCTTATCTTTATATTGCTTCGCAAATATTATCGGGATTGAATGGTATTAACCGTAAACTTGCAGCCCCTGACCCGGTTGAAAGGCCCTATGACAATGAAGCGGAACTGCTACCCAAAAGCATGATTGATGCGATCAATATTTTAAAGACTAGTGATTTTTACCGCGATCAATTGGGTGATGCGTTTGTGGACTATTACACACATATCAAAACAGCCGAATGGCAACGCTACGTTACCGCTATTTCCGAATGGGAAGAACGTGAATATTTTGCTTTATTTTAATATGGTCAATACAATTGATGTTTGCGCAATATCTTGCACATAATTTAAGATAGTGCATTATAAAGCATAAATCATACACAATATAAAGCGTATGCGAGGTAGGGAGGCCGAGGATGCCATCAGAAGGAAATGCAGCACAATACTTTGTCGATAGGCATATTGATGAAGGGCGCGGCGGTAAGATTGCCTTTCGTGAAGCTGCGGGGGAAAAAAGAACCCTGACATATGGTGAGCTGTCCTATCAATCAGCTTGTGTTGCAAGTGCATTGATGCATGCGAATATACACCGTGAAGAACGTGCATTAATGCTGGTTCTTGATAAAATAGAATTTCCCGAGATTTTCTGGGGCTGTCTGAAATCCGGTATAATACCAGTTCCCCTTAACACGTTATTATCCACATCAGTTTATGAGGAAATTCTGAATGACAGCCGCGCGGCTTGTTTGTTTGTTTCCAAAGAACTTTTGCCTGTTGTCAGGCCTGCAATTGAGGCGAGTTCGCACCTGCGTAAGGTTGTTGTCGTCGGGGATGAAGCTCCCCAAGGTATGGAAACCTATTCTGATTTTACAAAAGGGTGTGCGCCCGCTGAAACTTTGGGTGTTGCCGGTGATGAAATTGCCTTTTGGCTATATTCTTCGGGTACTACAGGCCTGCCTAAAGGGGTGCGTCACGTCCATGATAGTTTGAAGTCAACCTCTGATACATATGGCCAGAAGGTGTTGGATATCAAAGAGGATGACGTGGTATATTCGGTTGCAAAAATATTCTTTGCTTACGGTCTGGGCAACGCAATGACCTTTCCTATGTCGGTTGGTGCCACGACGATTTTATTTGAAGGGCGGCCAACGCCTGCAATATCTGTTGAGATTATTCAGAATGAACACCCTACCGTATTTTGCGGCGTACCAACGCTATATGCCGCAATAATCGCACATATTGAAAGTGGTGATGAGCCACCTATCGGCAACTTGCGCACTTGTATTTCAGCAGGTGAAGCATTGCCTGAAGACATCGGTAAAAGGTGGCATGAAATTTGGGATGCGCATATTCTGGATGGGGTCGGGTCAACGGAAATGCTTCATATTTTCCTGTCTAACAGCAATGATGATGTGGTTTATGGAACCTCTGGCACGGCTGTGCCAGGTTATGATCTGCGCTTGGTTGATGATGCCGGGAAGGATGTTGTGGGTACAGATGAAATAGGCGAGCTTCTTGTGCGGGGGGCTTCGGCCGCTGACGGATACTGGAACCAACGCGATAAAAGTCGGGTAACATTTGAAGGGGAATGGACCCGCACCGGGGATAAATACGAACTTACCGAAGATGGCCGTTATATATACTGTGGGCGAACTGATGACATGTTCAAAGTGTCCGGGATTTGGGTATCTCCGTTTGAAGTTGAGCAGGCATTGGCATCACATCCGGCTATATTAGAGGCTGCTGTTGTTTCTGCGCGTGATGATCAAGGACTTGAAAAGCCGATGGCGTATGCGGTGCTGAAGTCCGGGCAGGATAGCAATGCGCTACAAAGTGAGCTGAAGGAGTACGTGAAAGAAAAGGTTGGTAAATGGAAGTATCCGCGTTGGATAAAAATTGTATCCGACCTGCCTAAGACAGCGACAGGCAAGATCCAACGGTTTAAACTTAGGGCGGAGGCATGAGTATGGTTAAGTGGCAAAATCAAAATGCGGGGATGCTAACTGCCGGGGGTAAAGCATTGGAATATGCATCATTCGGGCCACCCCCGAATGAAGCCCCGACAATTGTCATGCTGCATGAGGGCTTGGGTTGCCTAGCTTTATGGCGCGATTTCCCGCAAAAGCTTGCCGATGCAATGGGCTTTGGTGTCTTCGTTTATTCCCGTGCCGGTTATGGGCAATCTGATCTGGCAGACATGCCAAGGCCACTGGATTATATGACGCGTGAAGCCATGGATGTGTTGCCTGATGTGTTGAACCAAATCGGTTTACAGCGTGGCATTCTTTTGGGGCATAGTGATGGTGCATCAATTGCCGCAATTTATGCCGGTAGCATTGAAGATCATCGAATTCGGGGACTGGTTTTGATGGCACCGCACTTCTTTACGGAACCAATGGGATTGGCAGCAATAGCCAAAGCCAAAGTGGCCTATGATACAGGCGATCTCAAGCAACGGATGGCGAAGTATCACCGTGACCCCGACAACAGTTTTCGCGGTTGGAATGATAGCTGGTTGCATCCTGATTTTAAGAACTGGAACGTGGCTGATAGCATTGATTATCTACGTATTCCGGTTCTGGTGATACAAGGGCAGCAGGATGAATACGGAACATATGCGCAAATTCAGGAAATTGAAGACCGCATTTATTCACCGGTAGATGTGACACTACTGAATGATTGCCGTCACTCACCCCACATTGATCAACCTGTAAAAACTTGTACGGCCATTGCCGAGTTTGCATCACAGCTACAACGAATAGAGCTATCCAAGGTGGAAATGTCGTAAAGTATTAAGTATCTTTTACAAAATGTGGCATTATAACGCATAAATTGGTTTACGATGTGACTGCTAGGCAATATATTGCAGTTTAACTAAACTTACGAAAGAATCGCGATCATGACCAAGGTTATTGATTTCCAGACTGACCCATCAAAATACCGCCATTGGCGGATTGAGTATGATGGAGAAATTGCCAACCTCTACATGGATGTTGACGAACAGGGCGGTCTTTTTGAAGGTTATGAACTGAAGCTGAATTCATACGATTTGGGCGTTGATATTGAGCTGGCGGATGTGGTGCAAAGGTTTCGTTTTGAACATCCCGAAGTGAAAACAGTCGTTATGCAGTCAGCCAAGGAAAAGGTGTTTTGCGCCGGAGCCAACATCAGGATGCTGGGCGGGGCTGCACATGCGCACAAAGTTAACTTTTGCAAGTTCACCAACGAAACCCGCAATACATTTGAAGCAGCGGAAACGGATTCCGGGCAAACATATATCTGTGCTGTGAAAGGGTCTTGTGCTGGTGGTGGTTATGAATTGGCGCTGGCATGCAATTATATCATGCTGACCAATGACAGTACATCGGCGGTCGCGCTACCGGAAGTGCCTTTGCTTGCGGTTCTGCCGGGAACCGGTGGGCTTACGCGCATAACGGACAAGCGCAAAATGCGACGCGATCTGGCGGATGTGTTTTGTTCATTGGAAGAAGGTGTCAAAGGTAATCGCGCCAAAGACTGGAAACTGGTTGATGAGCTGATCCCGAATTCCAAGTTTGATGAAGTGGTTCGGGAACGTGCTAAAGAATTTGCGCTGAAATCTTCGCGCCCATCAGATGCTAAAGGTGTTGAACTGACGCCCTTAGATCGGCAGTTTACAGAAGACGGTTCTGTATCTTATTCATCCGTTGATGTTGCAGTGGATCGAACAAATAAGCGTGTAACAATTACAATTTCCGGGCCTGATACAGATGCACATGCTTCAATGGACGCATTCCATAGCCAAGGTGCGGATGCTTATATGCTACGCATGGCACGTGAGTTGGATGATGCGATATTACATTTACGGCTAAATGAAATGGAATTGGGTTTGATCGTATTCAAGACACAGGGCGACCCCAAGCGCATGCAAGCACACGAAGATTTGTTGCTGAACAGCAAAGATCACTGGCTGGCGAATGAAGTTTTACAATACTGGAAGCGTATTTTGAAGCGTATCGATTTAACCTCGCGTTCGCTTGTGGCGCTTGTTGAACACGGCTCTTGTTTTACAGGCGTTCTTGCTGAATTATTGTTCAGCGTTGATCGCAGTTATATGATGGAAGATGAATTTGAAGGTGATAATCGGGAAATCTGTGCGATTACACTATCCGCTTCCAACTTCGAGCAATATCCGATGAGCAATGATTTGACACGTTTGCAAACACGGTTTCTGGGTGATCCAGATACGGTTGATACTCTTAAGGGCAAAGTCGGTGAACCATTAGAAGCCGCAAACGCATCGGCGCTTGGGCTGATCACATATACGTTGGACGATATTGATTGGGAAGATGAAATCAGGATTTTTATGGAAGAACGCGCCAGTTTTTCCCCTGATGCCATGACTGCAATGGAAGCGAACCTGCGCTTTCCCGGGCCTGAAACAATGGAAACCAGAATATTTGGTCGTCTGACTGCATGGCAAAACTGGGTATTCCAACGGCCGAATGCGGTTGGCGAGGAAGGTGCTTTGCAAAGTTACGGTACTGGGCGTCGCGGTAAATACAACATGGGACGTGTCTAATGACTTACGAAAAGGGAACCTAAAATGAACGATCTAATCAATGTCAGTTATGACACGCAAATTCCGAACAATGTGGGGTTGTCGTCGGATAAACGTGTTTTGAAAGCACTGGAAAAATGGCATCCCGGTTATATCAACTGGTGGACGGACCTGCTGCCGGACAAGTTTCAAAAAAGCAATATATATTTACGCACGGCCGTAAGTGTTGACCCAAAGGGTTGGGCCAAGTTTGACTATGTCAAAATGCCGGAATATCGATGGGGCATTCTTCTGGCCCCGGCTGTTGAGGATCGCCGAATTCCATTCGGCGAACATGCGGGCGAGCCTGCATGGCAAGAAGTCCCCGGCGAATACCGTTCCATGCTTCGCCGCTTGATTGTTATTCAGGGCGATACAGAACCCGCATCCGTAGAACAACAACGCTTTTTAGGCATAACCGCCCCGTCACTTTACGATATGCGGAACCTGTTTCAGGTAAATGTGGAAGAGGGTCGCCATCTTTGGGCGATGGTTTATCTTCTGCAGAAATATTTTGGTGCGGATGGTCGCGAGGAAGCGGATGATCTGCTGCGACGGTCATCAGGTTCGGAAGAGGCGCCGCGTATGTTGGGGGCTTTTAATGAGGAAACACCTGACTGGTTGTCATTCTTTATGTTTACGTATTTCACTGACCGTGATGGAAAAATGCAGCTGGAAAGCCTGGCCCAATCGGGGTTTGATCCATTATCACGAACATGCCGCTTTATGCTGACAGAGGAAGCTCACCACATGTTTGTTGGTGAAACCGGTGTTGGGCGTACTATTCAACGCACTTGTGAGGCAATGAAAGAAGCGGGTATCGATGACCCGTATGACATCGAAAAAGTGCGCGCACTTGGTGTGATTGACTTGCCAACCATTCAAAAGAAGCTGAATCTGCACTACACATTGTCGCTTGATCTGTTCGGTCAGGAAGTATCGACCAATGCGGCCAATGCGTTCAATTCAGGTATCAAAGGGCGCTATATGGAAGGCCGAATAGAAGATGATCACAAGTTGAATGACGCACTTTATCCTGTGCGCAGTGTTGTCGATAATGAAATTCTTTTGCGTGATGTTCCCGCATTGACAGCGATTAACATGCGTTTGCGTGATGATTATGTCCGTGACGCGGCTGGTGGTGTTGGCCGCTGGAACAAGATTATCGAAAAGCTGGGCATTCAATTTGAAATGGTTATGCCGCATGAAGGCTTTCACCGTCAAATTGGTGTTTTTGCTGCCGTATCAGTTGACCCGGAAGGCAATATCATAAGTAAAGATACTTGGGACGCAAAAGTAAAAGATTGGTTGCCGACCAAGGCCGATGGCGACTTCATCCAATCCTTGATGATACCTGTGACCGAGCCCGGGAAGTTCGCCAGCTGGATCGCGCCCCCCAAGGTTGGTATCAATAATCAGCCCGGTGATTTTGAATACGTAAAATTGCATATGGCGTAGTAAACGGGGGTATTCCCCGTTTACAATTAAGGGAGGTATAAGTGAAAAGAGTGTATAAAGGGTTTTCCAAAACTACTGCAACGACAAAGGTCGAAATTCAATCGGCTTGTCTTGGTTGTGATAACTGTACAGGCGTATGTTGGCATTTTTCTGATCTTATAACGATCCCAGAACTTGTGTTGCAATCCGGTGCCCACGACAAATGAATAAACCACAAAAGCAACACCTGATAGACCCCGAGATATGTATTCGGTGTCATACGTGTGAAATGACCTGCGCAATCGGGGCTATTACCCATGACGATAATAATGTTGTCGTTGATGCTTCAAAGTGCAATTTTTGCATGGATTGTATTCCGGTCTGCCCAACAGGATCGATAGACGAGTGGCGCGTTGTTGAGACACCTTACTCACTAGAAGAACAATTGGATTGGATGGATTTACCGGAACAGGCTGATATTAAGTCATCAGATGAAGATGTGGAATTAGAAGCCCATGATGAAGCTGTCGCGGCACTTCTGGCAGAGGCACATAAGGGGGCTGGTGGTAAGGCATCTGCACCAAAGTCAGCGTCGAAACCTTCAATTAATTTATACACACCGGGCAAACCTGCCACTGCCACCGTTCAGGGTAATTACCGGTTAACAGCCGAAGGTAGCGATACCGACGTTCGGCATATTATTCTCGATTTTGGGGGCCAGCCCTTTCCTGTTCTGGAAGGGCAGTCTGTCGGCATTCTTGCGCCCGGTGCGGATACACAAGGTAACGCACATCTTTCACGGTTGTATTCGATTTCCAGCCCACGAGATGGCGAACGGCCAAACTTCAACAATATATCACTGACAGTGAAGCGCGAAGAACATGGTATTTGTTCTAATTATTTATGTGACCTTGAAATGGGCGATGAAGTACAACTGACAGGACCGTTTGGGGCAACATTCTTATTGCCTACTGACCCGCAGGCAAATCTTCTGATGATTTGTACCGGAACCGGTTCGGCACCGTTTCGGGGCTTTACAATGCGCCGGCAACGCGAAAACCCGACATTGAAAAATACACTGACATTGGTGTTTGGTGCGCGACGTCCTGATGACCTGCCATATTTCGGCCCGCTCAAAAAAATACCAGATACCTTTATGAAAACGCTCTTTGCTTTCAGTCGCAAGGAAGGCGCACCAAAGCAATATGTTCAAGACGTGTTGCGGGATGAAAAAGGCAGGGTCGCTACGCTTTTACAGAATCCAAATACATATATTTATATTTGTGGACTTAAAGCGATGGAGCATGGTGTGGAACAGGCAATGTCTGATATTGCCCAAGAGGCTGGTCTTGATTGGACAAAGCTGCGTGACACGATGCGCGAAGCTGGCCGCTATCATGTGGAAACCTATTAACGGCAGATACCGCTGGGTTTGCATATGAAATACGTTTCGTTCGGGTAGTCTGTTTTGGGTTGAGTTTTATGTGCTAATCGTTTATCTATGCATTATAATGCATAGGCAACATTCAAATGGATGAAATCACAAATTTTCGGGGTGAAGTTACTTTTAGTAAAGGCGGCCCACATGACGATGACCCCGCTTCTTCTTTGATAGTGCGGGTAGGAAAACGGGTTCGCAAGGCTAGAGAACGAAAAGGTATACCGCGACGTGTTCTGTCTGAAACGTCTCAGGTTTCACCACGCTATTTGGCGCAACTTGAAGCGGGTGAAGGTAATATCTCAATCGGGTTATTACAACGGGTGGCAACAGCACTGGATCATCGTATTGAATGGCTGTTGGGGGAAGATGATCCTTGGGATGCCGATGCATTGCGCGTGGCGGAAATGTATAGATCGGCAAACTCTGATGTTCAACAGCAGGTCTTGGAAACCCTAAGCCCTAAGCCGAATTCTGAATTGCGTGCCCATCGTATTTGTCTGGTCGGCTTGCGGGGCGCAGGAAAATCCACCCTTGGCGAAATGGCGGGTAAAGCATTGAGGATGCCGTTTGTAGAACTGAACCGAGAAATTGAAGAACAAAGCGGTATGCCGGTTGCCGAAGTGATGGCACTATATGGTCAGGAAGGTTATCGAAAGCTGGAAGCACAAGCTATCAGTCGTGTAATATCAACCCATAATACAATGATATTGGCGGTTGCGGGCGGTATAGTTGCAGCCCCTGATACGTATAACTTACTGTTACGAAATTTTCACACCGTATGGCTAAAAACCTCACCTGAAGAACATATGTCACGCGTTCAGGCGCAAGGGGATGAACGCCCAATGGCGGGAAATCCGGAAGCGCTGAACCAATTGAAATCAATCTTGGCCAGCCGAGAAATCCTGTATGAAAAGGCAATGGCCCAAATTGATACCTCTGGGAAAACGGTGAATGCGTCCCTTGATGAATTGTTGGCAGTGTTTAAAGAACGAAAGTTTTCTATTCCAAAGGAATAGTTATTCAAACATGGCTTTTCGTTTTTCCAAAAATGCCAGCACGCCTTCTGCGTAATCCTGATCATGTCCAGCAATTCCTTGAAGTTTTGCTTCCGTATTCAAATAGGTTTCGATATCCTCAGGCTCACTTGCCTTTGAAACTGCCACCTTTATGCAGGCCAGTGCAGTTGACGGGGCCTGAACAAGTTCTTTCAACACGGCCTGACATTCTGTTTTGAAATCCACAGACTTTACCGATTTCCAAATCAACCCGCTTTTGGCTGCTTCATCAGCTGTTAAATTACCCCCCAACATAAGCAGCGCGCGGGCGCGGGCGGGCCCAAGAGCCCTTACCAGCTGAAGACCGCCGCCAGCATCAACAGATAGGCCGACTTTTACGAAAGATTGGGTAAACATGGCTGTGTCTTGCGCTATGATTATGTCAGCAGCCAATGCTATGCTTGAACCGGCACCTGCGGCTATGCCGTTTACACAGGCAACGACGGGCTTTTGCATTTGCGTCATAGATAATACAACCGGGTGAAATATTTCTTTTTGGATACGTTCCAAATCCAAAGGTTTTTCAAGATTACGCGGATCACGTTCCCCAAGATCTTGCCCCGCACAAAAAGCCCGGCCTGCGCCTGTTATCGAAATCACTCTTGCATCTTTACGCGTTGCCGCATTATCAAGTGCATCACGCAAAAGCAACAACATTTCACGGGTAAAGGCGTTCAGTTTGGTTGGTCTGTTGAGTGTGATTGAGGCAATTCCATCTGCAACGGTGTACAGTAGAACAGGGTCATCTTTCATATGTCATCGCCTTATTTGAATATTGCATTATAGTACATATTCGGCAATATCTAGCATGACTATCGGGAGATTTAAATGGTTGTATCTATCCGTCGCAATGGAAAAATCGGGTATGTTGAAGTTAATAATCCCCCTGTCAATGCGATAGGCCTTGCATTACGAAAAGGGCTTTTGAAAGCCGTTGAATGGGTTGCCAGACAAAAGGGTTTGGAACGTGTTGTTCTTTCAGGGGCAGGCAAGGTTTTTTGCGCAGGCGGGGATGCCCGTGAATTTGACAGTGCACCGCAAGAACCGCACTTGCCCGATATTTTGCAGCTTATAGAAGCTTCTGAAATACCTTGGCTGGCCGCCGTACATGGCGCAGCATTAGGGGGTGGTGCCGAATTGATGCTTGCCTGTCGTTACAGAATAGCAACGCCTGATATCATGATTGGACTGCCGGAGGTTACATTGGGCGTTGTTCCGGGCGCAGGTGGCACACAAAGGTTGCCACGCTTGATCGGCTTGAAAGCTGCCCTTGAAATGATCACAATCGGCAAGGCTGTTAATGCCGAAACCGCAACCGACATCGGGTTTCTGGATGCAGTTGCCAAAGACCCTGTTGATCACGCATCCAACGTTGATTTGGATATTGTTTTGAATACATCGCGTGTTTCAGAAATGGCGACACCGATCAAAGATATTGACGCTTTGGACACCGCAGAAAAAATCGCTGGAAAGCGAATGCGAAACCAAATTGCACCTCTTGTGGCGATTGATTTGATGAAACAGACCATTGATCACACCTTTGTCGATGGATTGCGAGATGAGCGTAAAGCGTTCCTGTCACTTCGTGGGTCAGATCAGGCAAAAGCTTTGCGGCATATATTTTTCGCTGAACGCGCGGCGCGTGCACCTGACTGGCTTCGCGGCATAATGCCTCAGCCTGTATCAAATGCTGTTGTTGTCGGGGGTGGCACCATGGGGGCTGCGATTGCTTATACACTTTTGTCTGTTGATATTCGGGTTAGTATTATTGAAACGGACACAGATGGTATTGATCGTGCATGTGCCAATGTAGAACGCATAATACAGGCCAGTTTAAAGCGGGGGATAATATCGGAAACACAGGCCAAAGATCGGGTTGATAACTTCACTGCTACCACAGATTACGCGGTTGGAAATCAAGCGGATTTAGCGATTGAAGCGGCTTATGAAAGCTTGGACGTGAAAAAGCATGTGTTTCAGGCTCTTGAACGTGCATTACCTGAACATGCAATTCTTGCAACGAACACATCGTATCTTGATCTTAATGAAATTGCAGCTGTGTTGAAAGCACCGTCACGTCTTGTCGGGCTTCACTTTTTTGCACCCGCGCATATCATGAAGCTGCTTGAAATAGTACGCGCAGAAAACACATCTGACATTGCATTAGCCACGGGGTTTGATCTTGCCAAAAGGTTAAAGAAAATTCCGGTTCTTGCAGGTGTTTGTGATGGCTTTATCGGTAACCGTCTTCTGGCCTGTTACCGTGAAGCTGCCGATATGCTTTTGATGGATGGCACAAACCCATGGGAACTGGACGAGGCCATGGTTGAATTTGGCTATGCTATGGGCCCTTATGAAGCGCAGGATCTTTCCGGATTGGACATTGCTTATGCCAACCGACAGCGGCAAAAACCCACCCGAGATCCAAACCGCCGATATATTCCTATTTCCGACCGCATGGTTGAAGAAGGCCGTTTGGGTAAAAAAACGGGTGTTGGCTGGTACCGCTATCCGGGGGGCAGTGGGCCTGTTGTTGACCCCTTGATTGAGGATCTGATTATTGAAGAGGCATATTTTGCCAAAGTCGAACGTCGGGATTTCACCGATGATGAAATCCGGTCTAGGCTATTACTGGCAATGATAAACGAGGCACGTGATATTCTTGCAGATGGGATTGCACAAACTGCCGCTGACATTGATTTGGTGACAGTGCATGGTTACGGATTTCCCAGATGGCGCGGCGGCTTGATGTATTATGCAGATAGTCTGGAAATCAAGTAAGCCTATTTCAAATGTGCCGATCTTGATTGCAAGTTAACCGACTGTCGGAAATAACCTAGCCAATTATTGAATAAAGAGACTTTCACCACTTTTAATATCGTGCCGAACGGCAGTTTGACCGTCAGCATAGGTCACTTTCAGTGATGTGATTTTTTCCGCTTGGGCTAGCCCGAATATCAATTCATGGGATTGATCGGACGATAGCCCCTCACCACTGGTTATTTGTTGTGTGCGCTTTGTTCCATCGGACAGCGTTGCATCTATAATAGCACCCAATGAGGCGGAGATTTCCGGCAGTTGAACTTTAACATAGCCGTTATTGCCGCCTCCGTTGATAAATGCGCGTGATTTTCCGGCAAGGTTGATCCGAACCATGTCGCGGTAACCATCGTTGTTGAAATCTGCCAGAAGGGGTGTAATTTCGTAATTGTGATTGGCAAGGCCCATTGTTTTCTCGGCTGTTTCAAACGTATTCTTGTCGGATTGCATCAAAACACGGCCCGGCAGTTTGAATAATTTCTGGAACGGTAAATCCACATAGTTTTGTGCAATCACAATATCCTCACGGCCATCATTATTCAGATCATCAAGTACAGTACCCCATGAAAATTCATAGTTTGCAACCTTGACCTGTGGCGCGATATCTTCAAACTGAAATCCGCCTTTGTTGCTGAACAGCATAAGTTCTGGGTGGTAAACACCGGGTGGAAGCGCGCCGCGCGCTACAGAGCCGGGTGGCGTGTCGCCGACATTGCTGAAAAAGAAATCAACATTTCCGTTATTGTCATAATCACCAACCGCAATGCCCATTGGGTATCCGCACCATTCGCTGCCGGGGTTGGTGGCGTTGATAAACGTGCCATCACCCTTATTTTGATATGTTCGGACCCGACCTGTATCGTATGCCACGATCAAGTCCTGATCATGGTCGCGGTCAACGTCACTGAAAACGGCCGTAAAGGTATTATGGATAAAATGCACGCCTGCTGATTTGGTCACATCGCGAAAAGTGTTGTCGCCATTGTTCATTAACAGCAGGCTTTCGGCCCCGTAATTTGCGCTGAAGTTAGTCAAGCCTTCGACATGTTCCAACCGCAGATAGGCTGATGCGTACATGTCGACCCACCCGTCATTATTCAGGTCAGCAAGGGTGATTGAAAGTGGCGATGATTTAGGGTTAAAGGGGATGTTCAGCTTGCGCCCCTGAAATCCACTTTCCTTGTTCAGATAAAGTGTGATGCCGTTGTCGCGGGCGACAAAAAGGTCAGTGCGCCCATCAGCATCTGCGTCGATGACAGCAGTGCCGTAACTTGCGTCAGGCATGGACTTAACCAGCCCAATTCCCTTTTTTGCGGTTGCGTCCTTAAAACCAACGCCATCAAATTCAAGCACTGTGTCTACCTGCATTCGCCCGCCGCCAATGAAGACTTCGGGGATTCCATCGCCGTCTATATCGATAATGGCGGAGCCAAGGAAGGGCAGGCTTTTTTCACTGTCAAATTGATGTTTGAAAGGAAATGAAACCTCATCGAAATTCGGTGCATCGATACCCGTTAAATCGCCCTTACCATAGGGTTGTGTCGCTGCTTTGCTATAGGAATATCCTAAAATTCCGACACCGCCGGCAATCGGAATTGTTGTGAGTATAATAAGACCGTATTTGATAAATCTGTTCATTAAATTCCCCATCCAGCTTGTAGAATAGACTTATCAACTCCGTTTAGTTGTTCAAGTTGTAGCGTAGGGTCTTTATCCAAAATGCGGTATCAACTTTTTGTGATTACGTTTTGGAAAGGAATATACTCTTAACTCAGTAATGATCTGACAAGTTGTGAATCCGGTTGTTCCAAACTATCTATGACATCGAAATGATGCTTCATGTCGTCAATGTAGACATCTATATCGGTCCCATACTTCGCCCAGTGATCACGTAATAAGTGGTTTTGCCTGATAAACTCAGGTCGCTCAATGCTGCCAACCCAGCATGTGGCTTTTGCGTTTTCTACAGGTGTATTCAAGCATGGGCTTTCTATGGTGGCCTCAGATGGCGTTAGCTGTAAGATTTCGTTTAAATTGATTTTCAGCAAATTACGCAAATCATGCAGACCACTAATCGATACAGTTTTTACGATACGATTTTGGGTGACAGTGTCGATTGGGCTATCCTTACAGATCATTCGCGTAGCCAGATGCCCGCCTGCGGAATGGCCTGCAATACGAATCGGACCGTCTACTTTGTTTGCGGCAAAGGTAATGGCTTGGGCGATTTCGCGTGTCATGCCGCTGATCCGTGCTTCAGGTGCAAGGGTATATGATGGAACAGCCACGGCCCAGCCATTGGCAAGCGGACCAGCTGCGAGATGTGAAAAATAAGAGCGATCCAATCTGATCCAATAACCACCGTGAATAAATATGACCAAACCCTTTGGTTTGGTGTCAGGCCAGAAAATATCCAGCTTTTGACGGTCAGCAGGACCATAAGCCAAAGATAGGTCTTGCTTGATGCCGCAGTCCCGAAATGCCTTTGCCTGATCTTTCCAAGTCTCAAAATAACCAAGCGCATTTGGTACATGGCCCACATTGTCAAAAGCGTCGTCCCAATCGGTCATTTTATTGTACCTTGTTGTATAAGGTGAAAACTTCGATTGCGTTATAGCGCACAAAGACTAAGTTCGTTCAAGAAATCTGCGTGACATGAAAGGAAAGTTCGATGAATGTTATTTTTGTCCAACTGCGTTGCAAACCGGGAACCGCTTATGAGGTTGCCGATGCTTTATATGACCGTGAAATCGTCTCACAGCTTTATTCGACCAGTGGTGAGTGGGATCTTCTGGCGCAGATTTATCCGCCGAAGGATGTGGATGTTGGTAAATGGGTCAACGATAATGTATTGGACATTGCAGGTATTGACCGCTCGCTGACAACGTTGACGTTCAAGGCGTTTTAAGAAGGTTTATTCGGTGTGCGTGGTTTGACTTTTTGTGACCACAACCATGGCCCGACACGCGCCAATATAATACCATATGCAGCAGTCCATAAAATGGCAGTGATCTCTAATCCTGATAGCCCTATTGTCTGGAATGAGGGGGCGGCACTGCGCATAATCGCGGCCAATATAATCAGCGCAAAAGCGGCAATTAGGCTGGGGCCGATGTGTAATGGGCGGCCAGTGTGACCTAATGTTGCCCGCATGATTACAGCGGTGGTCATGCCACCAATGGCGCCGATCCCGAGTAAATGAAACCCTGCGGTTTGTGCATCCAATGCCAGTACGGCCAAGCCCATCGGAATAAATGCGTAGGCCACATGCAAGATCAGTAGGATTGGCGAATGTAATGTGCGATGCCCGCACCAACGCATTAGCCGTACGAAATGCAATAGGGCGGCCACGCCCAGAAATCCGCGAGTTATGGAAGTGTCTGGAACAATAACCCAAGTGGCCAAAGCACCGACCCCAGTTAAAAGGCATAGCGCGTCGAAACGATTAAACGGAATGGGCAGACGGCCCGGATTGGATTTGACCAGCCAGTTGCGCGTGAAACTGGGGATGATACGTCCACCGATCAGGGTGATCAAAAAAATCACGACGGCAATGCTTAACCTACGGCCATAGTCGGCGGTACCTTGGGCGATAACCTCGATATGAAACAGGATGTTTCCAGCAAGAAACATCAGGACGGGCACCACAACTTTCAGATTGCGCCAGTTACGTCCCGCGACGACCTCAACCATGATCATGGTGCAAACCGCAATCAGAAATGAACTGTCGATCGCCATTATGATCAACGGTGGCCTTAGACCGCCAGTTCCTGCCATTGCGAAACGTCCTGCGATCCATAATGCGACCAATACACCCAACGGCCAACCGCGCACGGGCATACGACCTGTCCAGTTCGGGATGGCAGTAAACAGAAAACCGCAAATTACAGCAGCGGCGTAGCCAAACAACATTTCATGGATATGCCAGTCGATGGCCGAGAATGAACCGTTTAACTGAATAACACTGGAATAAATGCCGACCCAAAGCGGGATTACAGTTGTTCCAAATATTAGGGACAGCAGAAAAAACGGCCTAAACCCATAACTAAGTAAAGTTGGCCCATAGTAGGTTTTACGTTGTTTTTTCGACATTAGGGGTACCGTTATCTTCTATCGTATGGACACTATATAATCTGGTTTAGGTTTCTTTGCGCTGTATCAAGTTTTAAAATCAGCGGAACTTCTGATAATCACTGTTAGCATTATTAAACATGTTGATGAAATAATTGAATGCAACTTCACTCGTTTCAACTTGCGTCCTTTCGTCTGATTGTGGATGTATAATCGTAACTGACATTTAAGAGGTTCAGAATGACACTTTCATCTCGTCGTGCTGCGGATTTTTTGGCTGAACGGCTTTATCAGGCAGGCTGTCGTCATGCGTTCGGCATGCCTGGCGGTGAAGTTCTAACGTTGATTGATGCTTTGCGCAAAGCGGATATTGAATTTACACTTGTAAAACACGAAAACAGTGCAGGCTTTATGGCTGAAGGGGTTTATCATCGCACGGGCGCGCCCGGTATTTTAGTGGCAACGTTGGGGCCGGGAGCGGTGAACGGGTTCAACTCGATTGCAAATGCAATGCAGGACCGTGTGCCGATGATTGTTCTGACAGGGTGTGTGGATGAAGATGAAGCTCTGACTTATACGCATCAGGTTATGGATCATCGGGCAGTTTTTGCACCAATCACAAAGGCCACGTTTTGCCTGACGGCAAACGGCGCGGATATTATTGCGGACAAAGCTGTTGGGATCGCAACCGAAGGGCGCCCCGGCCCGGTTCATATTGATGTACCGATTTCTGTGGCGGATACACAAGCAACGGTACCACATTTGCGCCGACGCGTGGTTGCTAGCAAGCTTAGCCCTACGGATGGCCCCGATCTTGATTTGGCACACGATTGGCTTGCGCAGGCTGTGCGCCCCGTGATGATTATCGGCGTGGATGCTGTGAATGATGATGCAGGGGTTGATATTATGGCTTTTGTTGAACGGTTCAACATACCCTTTATCACTACGTATAAGGCCAAAGGTATCGTTCCTGAAACACACCCCTTATGTCTAGGCGGTGCTGGGCTTTCACCGCTTGCCGATCAAGTTCTGGTGCCGTTCGTAAAAGCGGCTGATTTGATTATATGCGCAGGTTATGACCCAATAGAAATGCGTCCGGGTTGGTGTGAAATATGGAATCCGTCAGAGGTGAATGTTATTGATATAACGGCCGCACCAAATCATCATTACATGCATCAGGCAACGCTGAGTTTTGTTGCTGATACAGGGTCAAGCCTGCGGGTAATTGGTTCTGCAACCTCGCGTTCCACATGGGAGAGTGGAGAGATTGAAGAGGCGAAATCCGCGCTACGAAAAATATTCCCAAGGGATGAGGCATGGGGCCCTGCTGCGGTGATTGATGAATGCCGGCAATGTCTACCCGAAACAACACTTGCGACTGCTGACAGTGGTGCGCATCGTATATTACTGTCACAAATGTGGACATGTTATGAACCGCGCGGTTTGATGCAATCTTCGGCATTTTGCACTATGGGCTGTGCCGTTCCCCTAGCGATGGGCGCGAAAATTGCCTCACCTGACCGGCCTGTGATTTCGTTTTCAGGGGATGCGGGGTTTTTAATGGTAGCAGGTGAATTGGCGACTGCCGCAGAACTTGGTATCAAACCCATTTTTGTTGTATTCGTTGATGCCAGTCTTGCGTTGATTGAATTGAAACAAAGACAAAGGCAATTGAAAAATCATGCGGTGGAGTTCGGGTTGCATAATTACGGTGCAATTGCGCGTGCCTTTGGCGGTGATGCCTATACGGTTGGGTCACGTATAGAGTTGCGCGCGGCATTGAAACATGCACAAAAAGCAGAAACTTTTACGTTGATTGCAGCAACCATTGAACGCGGGGCTTATGATGGCCGCCTATAGATAGGATTTGAATATGAGTGGAGCACTTGAAGGATTGGTTGTTCTTGATCTGTCGCGGATTTTGGCGGGGCCAACTGCGACGCAAATGTTGGGCGATCTTGGCGCGACGATTTTAAAGATTGAAAATCCAAAATCGGGTGGTGATGACACCCGTGCATGGGGGCCGAATTATGCGGTTGGGTTGGATGGCAAGAATACAGATCTAAGTGCGTATTTCATGTGTGCAAACCGTAATAAGAAATCTATTGCGGTTGATATTGCCACACCTGAAGGACAGAACATAATTCGTCAGCTGGCGGCGCGCGCTGATATCGTGGTTGAAAATTTCAAACCGGGTGGATTGGCCAAGTACGGGTTGGATCATGCGGCAATGATGAAGGCACATCCGGAACTGGTCTATTGTTCAATTTCTGGCTTTGGTCAGACGGGGCCAAACAGTGAAAAGCCCGGTTATGATCTGATGGCCCAAGGTTACGGCGGAATTATGAGCTTGACCGGGGATGCGGACGGGCCACCGATGAAGGTGGGCGTCGGTATTGCCGATGTCATGTGCGGAATGTACGCCACGATCGGTATTCTGGCCGCATTGCGCCATCGCGAACGTACAGGCGAAGGTCAGCATGTTGATGTGGCCTTGGTCGACACGCAAATGGCTTGGTTGATTAACGAAGGCACGAGTTTTCTGACATCCGGTAAACTGCCTGAACGGCGCGGGAATGCACATCCGAATATCGTACCCTATGAAGTGTTCACCGCATCTGACGGGCATGTGATTGTTGCTGTTGGCAATGACGCACAGTTCAAACGGTTCTGTGATTTTCTGGATCACCCGAAGTTGGCTGAAAGTCCGTTATACGCAACCAACGGCGCCCGTATCAAGAACCGCATTGATTTGATGTTGGCTATTCGCCCAGTGCTGGCATCGCGTAAAATGGCGGATATTATTACTGGGATGGAAGCATTGTCATTGCCGGTGGGGCCGATCAATACAGTTGGGGGTGCATTACAGTCTGATCAGGCAAAAGCACGTGATATGGTGGTGTCCATTCCCAATGAAGCAGTGAAATCCGGAGCGGTTTCACTGCTTGGAAATCCTTTGAACCTATCGCGTACCCCTGTGACGTATCGCACTCCACCACCGCGTTTCGGACAAGATACAGATGAAGTTATTTCTGAATATATTGACACGCCGAATTCCAAATAAGGAGATTTTAAATGCACCGTATCCTATTTATTTTGACTATGATCTTCACACCTTTGCTGGCCAATGCACAATCTGTGACCCCCCGCGATGGCTGGATGGTGTTCCCGACAAGTTTTAGTTACGGCCAACTGGTCAAACGCACCCGTTCTGCGATCAGCAAAGCCCCTATCGGGATCGTGACGCAAGCAAGTGCAACGGTTGGTGCAAAAAGTCAGGGGATAAAAATTCCGGGTAATATTGTACTTGGGGTCTATCGTAATGATTATGCCCGCAGAATGTTGGCCGCATCCGTTGCTGCCGGGATCGAGGCACCAATAAGACTGTATGTCACAGAAAACGCCGATAAGACTGCAACATTATCGTATAAAACTGCCTCAACCGTTTTTGCACCATATATGGAAGAAGGCGGCAAAGAGCTGCACGATCTTGCGCAAGAGCTTGACGAAGTTCTGTTAAGTATTGCGCAAAAGGCTGCACCCGCACCCTAATAAAGCACCATAGCGTATGTTTTTATCCTGTGGCGAGGTAGGATATTCGCCACAATTTGTTGATTTTTGACGCATTTGGTCAAATAGCCGTTATCTGGGGTTACAATGTATTCTTATTCAAACGCAGACAGCCTATATATCCAATAGGTAATTTACTGTGAATAAGGGAAGATCCATATGTTGACTGATATCTTTGGAAGCGATGTTTCGCTTGAAACACCTGCCGCTGTTGATAGCTGGAATAAAATGCAACTTGGATTTCTTGCCCATGCGGCGGTGACACCCACACATTTGGCTGACGTATTGGAACGCGAGCCTAATTTTGCACTGGGTTATGCGGCCAAAGGTCTATTCTGCATGATGCTTGGACGCAAAGAATTGGTGCAAACTGCGCTAGAGGCCGAGCAAGCGGCGCGTTTAGCTCTTAAAAACGTATTTTCTACTGCGCGCGAACGTGGTTTTGTGGAAGCTCTTAGCCTATGGCTGGCGGGGCGACCAATTGCTGCCCGTGACCGTATTGAAGATATTTTACAGCTATATCCGCAAGATAGCCTTGCAATGAAAGTATCCCATGCGATTTCATTTATTCTGGGAGATGCCAACACCATGCGTGTTTCGGTAGAGCATGTTTTACCGGCTTATGATGCACACCATGCGGGGCGGGGCTATCTGTTGGGTTGCCATGCGTTCACGTTGGAAGAAACTGGCGAATATAGTCAGGCTGAAATAGCAGGCCGCAAAGGCATGCTTCAGGCACCTGATGATGCATGGGGTTTGCATGCGATTGCGCATGTCTATGATATGACGGGTAATGCAAAGGCTGGCATAGAATGGCTTGATGACCGTGAAGACGCTTGGGCGCATTGTAATAACTTTCGTTATCATGTGTGGTGGCACAAGGCGTTGATGTATCTGGATCAGGGTGAAATTGATAAGGTTTTCCATCTTTATGATACCGAAGTGCGTAAAGATCGTACCGATGATTATCGCGATATTTCCAATGGCACATCTATGCTTAGCCGTTTGGAACTAGAAGGTATCGATGTGGGTAATCGTTGGGAAGAACTAGCCGATCTGTCAGAAAACCGTACCGAAGATGGCTGCCTAATTTTTGCAGACTTGCATTACATGCTGGCTCTTGTCGGGGATAATCGTGATGGTGCGATTAAATCCATGATGACACGTATGCACAAAGATGCCAAAAGTAGTAAAACCGATATGGAGAAAACCATTGCTGACCCCGGCCTTGCGGCTGCAGCGGGATTGGAAGCTTTTGGTGACGCGGACTATAAGAAAGCTTTTCGAAATCTGGCGAAAGCGCGTGGAACAATGCAATTGGCAGGTGGCAGTCATGCCCAACGTGATGTGTTTGAACGCCTGACGATTGATGCGGGTATTCGAAGTGGTTTCCTGGATGAAGCCGAAGCAATCCTGAATGAACGAAAAGCTAAACGCGGTGGGGCGGAAGATCATTATGCAGCGGTTCGTTATGAAATGATTTCCGGGGCGCGTGGCGAAAATGCGTCGGCGTTGCAGTTGCCTGCCGAATAAGTTTTTGGCAAAATACCAACATATTTTGATTTTAGGAGTACCCCCGAATGAGTTCGATCACAGCCGATCCTGGCTCTGCGCATATTACTGCAACAGCACCAAAAGCTGTGGTAACGACGGTGCGCGATCCAAGGCTGGACTTTTATCGCGGCATAGCGATGTTTATCATTTTGTTCGCCCATACGCCCGGTAATTTTTTCACTAGTTGGATTCCTGCGCGTTGGGGTTTTTCAGATGCGACCGAGATGTTTGTTTTTTGCTCTGGTATGGCATCTGCCATTGCGTTTGGTCGTACTTTTGATCGTTCCGGCTGGATGCTGGGGGCGGCCCGTGTTGGTTACCGCGTCTGGCAGGTTTACTGGGCTCATATTGCGATGTTTTTTACGATAGCGATGATGATGGCGTTTTGGGACAATACAGATTTGTTCGATAAGAATTATATTAACAGTCTGAATTTGAGTCATTTTTTCAAAGATACTGCGCAAAATATTGTGGGGATATTCACCCTGACATATGTGCCGAACTATTTTGATATTCTGCCGATGTATCTGGTGATCCTTGCAATGATGCCGTTTGTGATGGCAGTGTCACGGCTTCATTTGGGGTTGGTGGCGGTACTGGTTATTGCTGTCTGGTTTTTTGCGCAACGTTTGTTGCTGAAAGAATTGGGTAATCCGGAACTGGCCCTGAACCTACCGGCAGAACCATGGTCCGCGCGACGGTGGTTCTTTAATCCGTTTGGCTGGCAGTTGGTTTTTTTCACGGGCTTTGCCTTTATGCGCGGCTGGATACCAGCCCCACCCGTTAAAACATGGTTGATTACTGTGGCTGTGGTGATTGTCATACTCAACATTCCGTTTTCAAATATCGGTATGCGTGAGTTTGGTTTTGACTGGGCGCGTGATTGGCGTATTGGCCATAAATGGATGATCAATAAATCCGACTTTGGCATATTGCGCTATGTGCATTTTCTGGCGCTGGCTTATTTGGGTTGGGTTGTTGCAGGTGAAGGCGGTAAATATTTGCTTACAAAAGGACAATCAAGGCTTTCTACGGCTTGGGTCCGTATTGTTGCCATCATTATGAAAGTGGGCCAGCAATCGCTTGCGGTCTTTGTTTTTTCAATGGTTTTTGCTCGTTTCAGCGGTTTCCTGCTGGATCAAATAGGGCGCTCTACGTTGAAGACGACATTGGTTAATTTCCTTGGTATGGCAGCTATTATAGTCGTCGCTTATTTGGTTGCTTGGATCAAAAAATACCCGTGGCGAGCTGCAAAGGTATAATGGATGTATAGGCGCGGCTTTCTAACAGCTTTGGCAAGTTTTATGGCCCTTGGGAATAATGCTGTAAATGCTGCTCCTGTGATTCTTGATCAGCGACCTTTTTCAAAAGAGGTATTGATAGAAGAGGCACGCATTCTGGCAAGCCAACCATATGTTTCGCGTCAAATGGTACCCCGGGAATGGCAGGAACTAAGCTACGATCAATATAAATCAATTTGGTTCAAGGAAGATCGCGCGCTTTGGCAGGGTACCGACAATCCATATCGTGTGGATTTCTTTCACCCCGGGCTGTATTTCCCTCAACCCGTTCAGATCAATATTGTTGAAGGTGGGGTTGCAAAACGTCTTGGGTTTGATTTTACGTTGTTTGAAAAAACCGATCAGGTGCCGGAGTTGCCCATAGATGATAGTTTGGGATTCTCGGGCTTTCGTTTGCGCACTGAAATTGAAAAGCCTGGTATCTTTCAGGAATTCATGGTGATGCAAGGTGCCAGCTACTTTCGCGCGATTGCAAAGGGCCAGCATTACGGGTTGTCAGCGCGCGGACTAGCACTGAATACCGCCGATCCTGAAGGTGAGGAATTTCCGGATTTCACCCAATTCTGGATCGAACGCCCTGCCGCAGGCGATAGGGGGATTGTGATCCATGCGTTAATGGATGCACCATCTGTTACTGGGTTATACAGCTTTGCCATTAGCCCGGGATCGTCCACTGTGATGGATGTATCAGCCCATATATTCGCGCGTAAAGAACTTGATCATATCGGGCTTGGCCCACTGACAAGTATGTTTCTGTTCGACGAAACCAATCGTTCACGGTTTGATGATTTCCGCCCCGCAGTCCACGATTCAGACGGGTTGATGGTGCGAAACGGAGCGGGTGAAACCCTATGGCGCGCACTTGCCAATCCCAAAAATTTGCAAGTTAGCAGCTTTGTGGATGACGGGCCAAAAGGATTTGGGCTAATGCAACGCCCGAAAGCTTTTTCGGATTTTGCCGACCTTGAAGCAGCTTATCACAAGCGGCCCGGGCTTTGGGTCACGCCGGGCGAAAATTGGGGGAAAGGTTCCGTCACGCTGGTGGAAATACCCGCAGACCGTGAAATTTACGATAATATTGTTGCTTATTGGCGACCGCGAACATCTATTCTTTCGGGTGGAGAGCATCAATTTACATACCGGTTAAACTGGGGCGGTGAACCTGCACCGGTTAAGCCGATAACACGCGTTATAAATACCCGTATGGGCAAGCGATTTGCAGGCGGCTATATAGCGACGATTGATTTTGCTGAGCACGCCGTTATTCCGCAAGACCTAAGCATGATCACCCGTCATATCAGTGTCAACAGAGGTACGGTCAGTGGCGGGATTTTACAAAAAAACCCTGAAACGGGCGGCGCGCGGCTTGCTTTTACATTTGATCCCAAAGGTGCACGTTCAGTGGATATGCGCGCGCAACTTATGATGGATGGGCATTCCATATCCGAAGTGTGGTTATACAGGTGGACTGCGTGATGAATGGCATGTCTAACTATGCTGACCTTGATTGGATGCCTGCGCGCCAACCTATTGGAATGCCAGCACAGGATTTTCGCAACCCATACCGTGATGCAGATGCGCCAAATTGGCAGAAACGCTCAAATAATTGGGTGTCACGGTTATTTACATTTGGGGCAGCTCTGCTGACCACGGGATTATTATTGGCCGCGTTTACCGATTGGCTTTCCACAGGTGGATTTGGCGCACTTGAGTATTTTCTGATAATAATGGTTGGGCTGACATTCTTTTGGATTTCACTATCGGTTAGTACCGCAACGACTGGAATTGTCAGTTTTTG
This sequence comes from Amylibacter sp., assembly GCA_021775355.1. Lineage (GTDB taxonomy): Bacteria > Pseudomonadota > Alphaproteobacteria > Rhodobacterales > Rhodobacteraceae > Amylibacter. The sequence continues at coordinate 39,440 of JAJFHZ010000022.1, forward strand.
GCTGAGCCGCCGCCCCCAAAAAGCAAGACCGCCTGCAAAAGCATTGGATGTGGCCCTTTTGGTGCCGATTTACAATGAGAACCCGTCAGATGTTTTCGGTAATGCCGCAGCTATGTTGGAAGAGCTGCGGCGGACGAACAGCCAACACAGTTTTTCGTTGTTTATTCTTAGCGATACGCAAGACGCTGAAATTGCAGCACAGGAAATGCGTGCAATGTTGATTTTGCGTAATGCAAGCGGTGATGACGCACAGGTTTATTATCGGCGTCGTCCGAAAAATACGGATCGAAAAACTGGCAATATTACCGACTGGATTGAAGGGTGGGGTGGTGGCTTCAAGGCCATGCTTGTTTTGGACGCGGATAGTTTAATGAGTAGTAAGGCCATCGTCACACTTGCTGATGAGTTGTCCAACGATCCGTATGCGGGTCTGATCCAATCCTGTCCGAAACTGTTTGGCGCAGAAACCCTGTTTGCCCGCATGCAGCAATTTTCCAACGTGACATATGGTTGGCCGATGGCCGAAGGGTTGGCGGTGTGGTCAAACCGTGAAGGTAACTACTGGGGTCATAATGCAATCATCCGCACGGCCGCCTTTGCAGGTTGCGCAGGCCTACCACGAGTTAAATCTTTGCGTGGCAAAGATAAACTGATCTTGTCGCATGATTTTGTCGAAGCAGGTTTATTGCGGCGTGCGGGCTGGGCGGTTCGCTTTTTGCCCCGTGTAGAAGGTAGCTATGAAGAAACGCCCGCAACGCTGATCGATTATGTCTTGCGTGATCGGCGTTGGTGTCAGGGCAATCTGCAACATTTACGCATTTTGCCCGCCGCTGGATTTCATGCAGTTTCGCGGTTTCATCTGTTTCATGGTGCAATCAGTTATCTGTTATCGCCAGCATGGTTTATTTTACTGATGATATGGGCCCTGATCAACAATGGTGAAGATGCCAATGTTATCAGTTATTTTAGCAACGCAAGCCCAAGAATGCCGATCTGGCCGCATATCAGCACTGTTAGCAGTATGCTGATCTTATTGTTTATGTATGGCATGTTGCTGGCCCCAAAAATCATTGGGGCGGTGGTGATGTGGGTATCACCCGAAATGCGTCGTGCCTATGGCGGTAGTTTGCAATTTACGACGTCTTTCCTGCTGGAGGTTCTGGCCTCTTTTGCTTATGCGCCGATCCTGATGGTTCAGCAAACCATAGCTGTTCTACGCAGCCTTGCCGGTGTCCATGATAACTGGGAACCGCAGAAAAGACGGGGCGGCAAATATTCTGTCGGTACTTTGATAAAGTTCCATATCGTAGAGCAGATATTCGGGTTTGCGTTATTGCTTGGGATGGGTGCCGGGATCGTTTCGCTTTGGCTATTGCCCATTGCGATCAGCCTGTCCGGGGCTGTGATGCTGTCCGGGATAAGCGGGATCAATCTTGTGCAAAAAAACTGGAGCCGTCGGCATTTGGGTACACCGGATGAAGTAAAAATACCCCGCGTAATTGCTTTGTCGCGCCAATACCGCGATGAAATGCGTGGTGTACTTGAGGTTCTGCCGTCAGATCATATTGCTGCAGAGTGATGAAACTTTAATTTTGCACAGTTTGATCCGGCAATTGTTCGTACCAGTTAAGGATCATATTTGCCCAGCCCTTGGGGACAGTATGACCACCTGAAAATAACGCAAACTCAAGGGTGCTGCCCAAGACGCAACTTTCCCATTTACGACGCATAAACGCACCTTTAGTGGAAATTTTTTCTGGACGTGGTTGTGTGCATGAATTTGTTTTGCGCCACAGATCCAACGCATAAAATACATCACCCTGAACGAAATTTTTATTTATCTTACGACCCTCTAGGGGGACAACTTTATCGGCCCATCCGTGGGTGTGAAACAATTTAATAGGTGTTTTGCATGATGTAGGGTGCGGACGCCAGAAACTGCCGCTGACGGGGGCAAAGGCGGTGAATTCTGCTGGGTTATTGCAAGCAATATAAGAGGCCATCGAGCCACCAATGGAAAATCCCGCTAACAGGACGTTTTTGGGATCAAGATTAAATTTATTTACCGCATCATCAATGACAGCTTTAAAAAAAGCGGCCTCATCGCGCCCGCGATTAAAGTCGGGATGAAAATTCCAGCTGCTTGCTCGCGCATCTTTGCGCTTAATCGCATTTGGTGCGATCAAGGCATAACCGCGTTTCAGAATAGGGCCTGCAATTCGTTTGTTGCGCAACGTTGTTTTGCCGCTACCGCCGTAGCCGTGCAAGAATATAACGATAGGCGTCTTTGCGTTGTTATGATCGGGTAACTTAATATTGTATGTCCCGGATGCGATGACGCAAGGGCCAGATGCCCCCATGCAGTCCGCCATTGCCGGGCCAGTGAATGCAACTGCCGCCAATGCTGCCTTCCACGGTAGATGCGCCATTTTCTGTTGCCCTATGATCTGTTCAGCGGCAGGTTTCGTTTAATCCACCCCGGCCCGGCTTTAGAGCCTAACATACCTTCCGGTACATCTATGATGTTGGTGAACCCTGCCTTGATCAATTTTTGGCTTATCCTGTTTGACCGTACACCACGGGCACAAATCAAAGCTACAGGTTTTGATTTGTCGCCTGCAAGCATACCATCAAGAACTGTAATGAAATCTTTTCTGCGCAGATCAAGACGATGCGCCCCTTCCCCGCTGCCGGTTTTTTTCCATTCATCGGGGCGGCGAATATCAAGCAGGGTTATTTTTCCGGCAAGGGCAAGCTTATGTGCAGTTGGTGGATCAATAGCATTTCCGTCAAATGGCAAGCTGTTCATTTGGCTCCATGCTATAGACCCAATTGAAACAGTAAGCCCGCCGCCAAGAAACAACCGCCGTGTTAGCTGTGGATTTTTTGTTAGTATTTGCATTGATCCTGCCATATCTGAACACCCGCTTAAAACCTGTATTTTCAATAATACGGCATCTTATAAATTACACAGCCCTTATCACGCAATCTTTATCTAATGTTGAATATGTTAAATTACGTTTACTTGTAGTGGGTAAGACGTATAAATAAATACATTAACAGATCGAAGAACAGGGGCGCGATTTGACGGGAATAGCACTTAAAAAATATAGCAGTTATTTGCTTGTTGTATTTTTTTTACATTCGATCATGTCAACGGCTGCAATGTCGGCCAATAAGTTCAAATCCCCTGATATTCTGGTCTTGGGCGATTCCCAGTTTACGTTTGGATCGGGGCCGTCTTTTCTGGATTTTTTTCAAAATATTAAATCGAAGTGTTCTCCGAATGCAGCACAAATGGGTAAGCTAAAGAAATTAGGGGATATGTCCGTCGCCGTTATTGGTGTGCGTTCATCATCGTTGCCATCGTGGACGGCGCGCAGTGGTAAAGGGAAGGGTGCTGTTTGTGATGTTGATCCGAAATGGAAAGTAAATGCAGGGTCTTATGGAATGGTAAATAAAACCAAGAACATTTACATACAGATCGGGAAAGGCCCACAGTATCAGTTCTGTAAGAAAAAATTATCACCATTTGAAGCATTGTTTAAAGATAAATATTATGATCCGAAATTGCTTGTTATGTCCTTTCTTGGCAATTCATCTGCAGGCTGGGCAAACAGTCCGAAAATGGCTCTGAATGACGTGCAAAAAACAATGGCCCAGTTACCGGATGATTTACCCTGTATTTTTATGACATCCGCACCCGCTTATAATAAAAAAACCAACGATGTGCGTGTGCGTGCCCAAAAAAACCTGAAAAAAGCGTTTCAGAAAAGTGGTAGTCGATGTTCGTTTATTGAAGGGCTGACACCCAAAACGATTGCTGCAAATTTAGGTGTTAAACAGCATTTTCGGCGTAATAAATCCGGTGAGGTAAAAGACCCTTATCATCCGAATAAAAAAGCCGCGAAAAAGTTTTTTGCGATTGAAAATAATAATATATGTGCGGCGATTTTCACGCAGATCAGTAAATAAGTTATTTTTGCTACCCATATAGTTTCCCTAAATCCTGCGATAAAAGGCAGCAATATAATATCAATTCTGGATAAGAATATCACAGCCTTATAAAATTTAACTATAAATTGATATAGATCAAAATTACATTCAGATAACGGATTAAAGCTTCTCTTGGAAAGCGGCTGAGTCGCAATCCTAACCCTATTAAAACTGGAGAAGTCCTATGAAACCAAAACATCTTTTTACAGTGTTGCCTGTAATTGCTTTTGCCCTGCTTTGCACAACAGCAATTACGTCACCTGTAGTTGCTGACACATCAGCGAGCAATCCATGGGCTGGAACAAAATGGCTTATTCGCGGTCGGTTGATTGATGTCGCCCCGGACGAAAGCAATGGCCAGGTGGGTGGTGCGCCAGCCCCTTTGACTGCTGACGATTCAATTATGCCAGAGCTGGATATTACATATTTCTTCAATGATAATATCGCAGTCGAACTTATCCTTGCAGTTTCACCGCATGATGTGAAACTGGGCGGGGCCGTGATTTCTGAAGTCTTACTTTTGCCACCAACCCTAACATTGCAATATCACCATCCAATGGGTGCGTTTAAACCATATGTGGGTGCGGGTTTGAACTATACTGCCATAATTTCCAGCGATCCAACACCTGCCATCGGCGGTGTAGATGATTGGGATGATGGATTTGGGTTCGCTCTGCAAGCTGGCTTTGATTATGCTATTGACGAAAAGTGGAGCTTTAACATGGATGTGAAAAAGCTTTGGCTGAATGTGGATGCAACAGTTGGACCTGCTGCCGTTCCGGCAAGCGTTGACCTAGATCCGTGGATCTTTGGTGTTGGCTTGGGGTACCGTTTCTAAAATCTCAACCTAAGAAACTGGAAGCATCCTTTTGGGTGCTTCCAGTGATTTGTTCGTAGCCTAAACTTATATTTTAAATCTGTCAGAACAGATCAAACATCTTTAGCTATCAAACCAATGTGATTCCATCGCCTCAACCGATTTTGAACCATTCAAAATGGTTTGCGCCAAAGATGCCACGCGGGGCAGGCTGTGTGCGGCATAAACATCGGCATGTGCAATCTTTGCTTTCAGGAAATTGGCATCCCAATCACCAGTGTTCTGTTGTGCAATGGCCGCTGTCTTATTCTTCAAAGCCATCCAACCGCCGGTCAGATACCCAAGCATCATCAAATAAGGTACAGAGATTGCGGCGGCTTCACGCGTTGAAAGCCCGCCCGTCAGGATATGATCCAACGCTGTTTCTGCATCTTCGATTGCGGCCAGTAAAGTTTTGTCTGCATCTTGGCGAATATCTTCGATCAATGTTCGCACGGCTACGCCTTGGTCGCGCAGGGTTTTACGGAACATCAGATCGTTTGCCTGAATTGCGGTCGTGCCTTCGTAGATTGTCAGAATACGTGCATCGCGTAGATGTTGTGCGGCACCAGTTTCTTCAATAAATCCCATACCGCCATGCACCTGCACACCGTCCGATGCAATGTCGATAGAGCGTTCTGTCATCCAGCCCTTGATGATAGGCACCATCAGTTCTGCACGCGTTTGCCAGTTGGATTTGCTTTCACCTGTGTCGTAATGACCGCGATCAAGGGCGGTGGCACCATAAAATACCAGCGGGCGCATAGCTTCTATTTCAGCACGCATTGTGACTAGCAGACGCATGACATCGGGGTGGTGAATAATTGCGTCACCTACGTTGCGATCTAGTGGTATGCCCTGACGGCGTTCCTGCGCATAACTCAATGCCTGATAGTATGCACGGCTCGAAATCGCGAGGCCTTCAATACCAACGCTGAAACGGGCGTGGTTCATCATGTTGAACATGATATTCAGACCCTTGTTTACTTCGCCCACCAGATAACCGATAGCCCCTTCATTTTCACCGTATTGCAGCACTGCAGTGGGTGAGCCGTTGATGCCCATTTTATGTTCGATCGAGACGCACTTCACATCATTACGGGCACCTAGACTGCCATCTTCGTTGACCAGAAACTTCGGTACGATAAAGACCGAAATACCTTTTACGCCGGTGGGCGCATCAGGGGTACGGGCCAACACCAAATGCACGATGTTTTCAGACATATCGTGTTCACCATAAGTGATGAAAATCTTCTGGCCTTTGATGCGGTAATGATCGCCTTCGGGCGTGGCTTGCGTTCTGATTGCAGCTAAATCTGTACCCGCTTGGCTTTCTGTCAGATTCATTGTGCCCGTCCAGCGGCCTTCGGCCATGGGGCGCACAAACATTTGCTTTTGTTCTTCGGATGCAGAGGTTTGCAAGGCGTGGATTAACCCTTCGGTTAACAAATGGCACAAAGCAAAGCCCATGTTTGCGGAATGCCACATCTCGCGTGTTGCCGCACAGAGGATTTCCGGCATATTCTGCCCACCATATTCTTCGGCTGTGCCAATGCCTGTCCAACCGCCTTCACCCAACGCTTTGAATGCTTGTGCAAAACCTGCAGGTGTTGTGACTGTATTGTCGGTGTGCCAGGTTGATCCATTGTCACCAGATTGATTTAGGGGCGCTATGACTTCTGTGGCAAGCTTGGCGGCTTCGGATAAAACCGCATCACATATATCGGCATCGTAATCTGCAAAGGGTGTCAGGTCTGTAACCGCGTTAAGCCCTATAACATGGCGGATAGCGAAGCGAATGTCATTTTCGTCAGCGTTGTACATAGAGGTGCCTTTGATTCATATTTACGGTATGCCAGTCTAATAGGCCTTGGGGGTGCTTGTCGTCAATTACCCAGCGTCGCCTAAGTTTTCGTTGGAATCCAGACTTCGAATGTAGCACCGGATCTGGATGGTATAAAACTGATACTGCCGCCTAAATTTCGTAGGATCTCGGCGCAAATTGACAAACCCAACCCGACACCGCTTAAGGCACCACCTGAAGACAGTTTTGAAAATTTCTCAAAGATAATCTCGCTATCACCCTCGGGAATCCCGGGGCCATTGTCGGAAACGGTCACGATAACCCCATTGGGTTGTTCGTCTACATCCAGTTTGATGATTGGCTTGGGTTTATCATTGTATTTGATTGCGTTGGAGATGAGGTTGATAAAGACTTGGGTCAAACGATCTGCATCGGTTAGTAAAATAATGTCAGAAGTCGCTTCAGACAGCCTGATATCCACTTTGGACGCGTTGAAAGAACTTCGGCTGGATATGATCGATTGTTCTAACATTTCACCCAGATTTTTACGATGCAGGTTTAGTTTAACCTTGCCGCTTTCTAAAAAACTAAGGTCAAGAATATCATCCAGAATGCGGGTTAACCGTTGGCTTTCATCGTTGATAATGGATGAAAACCGAGCGAATTGTTTGCGGTCAACATCGTCGTTACTCATTAAAATGGCCGAAAATGATCGAATGGATGTCATAGGTGTGCGCAATTCATGGCTAACCTGACTTAAAAAATCATCCTTTTGCTGACTAAGTTTAGTTAGTTTGTCATTTGCGCGCCGCAGTTCTTTTGCTGTAGCGGCCAGCTCTTTCGATTGTTTTTCTAGACGGGCAGAGTATTCCATGACTTGCGCGGTTTCATCTGCAACAGCTATCAGCTCTTCTACAGAAACAGTTTCCCGACCTGAGATTTGCCCCATCATAGCATGTGCTGTAGCGGCCCCTACGGAGCCGGCAAATTCGCGCTCTAATGTAACGATGAATTCAGATGTTGGGTCGGGAAGGCCGTACAATTTCCCCTGCTCCCGCGCTTTTTCTTCAAACAACCGCCCTGCTTGAGCGCGTCCTACAATCCTTTGTGCCAATACGAATAAATCTTCAGAGGTGGAAATTTGACTGAGCATGTGGTGTTGCGATGAGCGGCCAAACACGTTGATGAACTGAAGTGCCTGAAGGTTTTCAAGGGGTTTGGGGGTTGTTGTTAAAGATAACGTAATAAAGGCGAGCATGTTTAAAGATATTGACCAAAAAACTGCGTGAACCAGTGGATCGGAAATATTTATGCCAAACAAGGCTTGGGGGCGTAATGTAGACAAGCCAAACAGGCCGCTTTGCAGGGTTTCACTTGATAGAATAAAGCTGCCATCAAAGCTTGGTAGGAACAAGGTGTAAGCCCAAACCGTAAAGCCTACTAAAATTCCCGCTAACGCACCTGACCTAGACGCATTGCGCCAGAACAGTCCAAATAGTAAAGCTGGTAGAACCTGTGCTACACCCAAAAATGCGATTAGGCCAATAGATGCAAGGGCTGAGGTGCCGCCGGTGAATTGGTAATAAAGATAGCCCAAACCCAAAATACCCACGATACTGATACGCCGTGATCTTAGAAGAATAGAACGTACATCATCGCTTTCAGGGTTGCGTGCTTGGGTGCGGCGTAACCAAAGCGGTAAAACAATATGGTTGGACACCATTGTTGATAGGGCAATGGCCGCGACAATCACCATAGACGTGGCAGATGAAAACCCGCCCAAGAAAGCGAGTGCAGCTAGGCTTTCCTGACCCATTGCCAATGGAATAGTTAACACAAACAAGTCAGGGTTTGATCCTTCGGGTAGTATTTCCAAACCTGTGACCGCAATGGGTACCACAAATAAGCACATTAAAAACAGATATAGCGGAAAGGCCCAACTTGCGGTGGCTAGATGCTTTTCCGCGTCGCTTTCAACCACAACTACCTGAAACATGCGTGGCAGGCATATAATTGCGGTGGCGGACAGAAACGTCAAAGTTACCCAGCGCGGTGTAAAGGCACCCGTGGCTTCAGGCAGCATCTTTTCGGCATTTATCAAAACCTCGGATGGGCCGTCAGCCACGAACCAGACCACAAAGATGCCAACGGCAAGAAGGGCGACAAGTTTGACGATTGCTTCCAGTGCGATAGCGGTGACAACACCGTGGTGGCGTTCATTGGCGTCCAGATTGCGCGTGCCGAAAACCACGGTAAATGCAGCCAGCCCCATTGCGATTAAGAAGGCGGTAATGGCGGGTGATGGCGCGTTTGCGTTTGTTTGGGTAAATACTGCGAAACTTAAGCTCAAGGATTGAAGTTGCAAGGCTATGTAAGGTGTGGAACCGATAACCGCCAACAGGGTTACGACAACTGCCAACAGGTTGCTTTTACCGTAACGCGATGAAATCAGATCAGCGATGGATGTGATGCGCTGAGTATTGCCGATGCGCACCAGTTTACGTAACAGCCACCACCAGCCTATGAAAACTAATGTTGGGCCCAGATAAATCGTTAAGAACTCCAATCCGTTTCGTGCGGCTGATCCAACAGCACCGTAAAATGTCCAAGCTGTACAGTAGACCGAGATTGATAAGGTATAAACGATCGGGGAATGCAGAAAGTTCAACTTATTCTTAAGCGCCGATTGTTCTGCAATTGCTGCTACGATGAACAACATGGTCACATAGATTAGACAAATAGCGACAAGAATATTGAACGATAGCATTACTTTTCCCGTATTTCCGGAATAAGTACACGCGATAGAATAAACGCGGCCGCGATTAGAACTGCCCAAACTCCAAAAATGAACAGTAGCGTACTTGTTAAGGACGAGGTTTCATTACCAATTGTAAATGATCGCAGAATGGGCGTCAGCAGCAATATGACACCAACAATGGGCAGTATCAGGGCAACTTCGCGTTTTTTGCGGCTGCGCCTGGTTTTTTTATTCGCAGCGTCGAAGGATTGTTTTTCACTCATTTGCCTAAAAGCCTGTGAACATTCTGGATGATTTCCTTGTTTGCGAATGGCTTTGTCATGAACAGGCTGACACCTGCCTGCTCTGCGGCCGCCCGGTCTTTCTTCTGGCCTTTGGCTGTGAGCATTAAAACGGGCAGGCTTGTGAAAGCATCCATTGCGCGCAAATCTTCCAAGATTTGCATGCCACTTCTATTGGGTAGCATCATATCCAAGATTACTAAGTCAGGCTTGGTGGATTGAATATACTCCACGCAACCTTTTCCATCTGTGAATGTAGACACCTTTAGTCTCTCACGCTTTAGCAAGAAAGATAGAGCCTCTAAGATAAATGGTTCGTCTTCGACGATCAGTACTGATTTTCGCACGTATCCCTCCCTAAAGACGCGACGTTTGCAGCTTAGAATGATTCCGTTTTTAGGCAAGCATGATTATTGAAGTAAATATTTTGCCCTGCGTGCTTCACAATTGACGCGCGGACATACGGAACATTGCAGGCCAACGGCCAGATTGGGTTGCAGGGCAATTTCGGGTTTGGTGAGGAACATTTCATAATCGGGTGTGAAAACCATAATTGCAGTTGTTCGTGATGGTAGGCCAATAGTATTTTGATCCACATATTGCGTCAGTGAATAAGTCAAAAACCGCTCTCCTGTTGGTGTATTGATAAACGCTTTGATGGGTTGAAGCGGTTGGCTAAGGCTTCGGTATATTGGCCACAAAGGGCAAGCACTGCCATATCTGGGTAATGCTAATGTGGGAAGTTGCTTACGGAAAATCACAGCACCTGAGCCATCGCATTCCATGATGCCAAACCGCGGAATTTCATCATGCTTCGGCAAATGGGCAAGGCGGCGCAGAACTACACTTAATGACACATTCAATTTTTGGGACAGCACAACGGGATCGTATTTGTATGTCTTTGCGGCGCTCAGGAAATCGTCAATCGGAAGTTTCCGGATAATAGCACTATAGCGCACCAAAGTGTCTATGGCTTCATCTTCGTCGGCTTTTGGTAAATTCAGGCGCGCGGTATAATCAGCTGGCGAAATGAAGTTCCCTTCTAGTTGTTGTATGAAAAAGTCGTTTTTTTCAAGAATGGCTTCAGCGGGGGCGGAATCGCTTGATATGCCATCCTCTTGGGTGCTGGGCTCAAAATGTTGCAAAATATCCGCTGCGGTTTGCGCCAGTTTTTCAGTTTCGGTTAAAAGGTTTGAAAGGAAACGGTTTTTTAAAGCGACGGTTATATCTTGATCATCAGACAGGATTTCAGCAGTGGATTTTATAGTTGTTATATTTGAAAGCATCAGGTGCATCGCTTCTGAAAAGAACGGATCACTGTTCATTTGGTCTGTTACTGCTTGCAGCGTTTCATCTTGCACCTTGGCGCGGTCAAACTGTCGACCAATCAATCTGGCAAAACCGTGGAACCGTGCGATAAACTCTTCGGTTTTATCAACCTCACAGGCAATCGCTGGCACCATTGCGGCAGCTTGTTTCACCCGCCCGACAAGGGCCTGATCGGCCCCTTCGATGAAGCTGCGTGGGTCAACCTCTAAAACCCGCGCCAGAGCCAGTAAGGTTTTGCCACCGATTCCCCGTCGATTATGTTCGATTAAGTTTAGATAAGACGCGGAAATACCCGCTTGCTTTGCAAGGGCTGCTTGGCTGATCTTTTTTGACCGGCGATTTTCACGAATACGTGTTCCCAGTAAGCTGCGAGGCATATTTTCTTTTCCTTTAATTTTAAACGAAAATATTTGTTTTAGTAAATATATTTACTTTTTATTGATATGTAAATTTAAAATATTTACAAAATAAACAAATAAAATCAGTTGTTTATTGCAATAGTTGCTGTTTGCCCTATTCTAACGAGGTCGAATGACACTGGCACGGCGTTCTAGGAGGAGCAGATCGTGCTAGAACATGGGAGGAATCTATGTCTAAATTTACTCGTCGTGGTTTGCTTAAATCCAGTGCTGTTATGGGCGCTGGTCTTGCAATGCCCACACTTATTACAAGTCCTGTTGCTGCGTATACAAACGAGCCAACAGGCGGTTCAGTTACACTGGGCTTTAACGTTCCACAAACAGGTCCATATGCGGATGAGGGTAGCGATGAGCTACGTGCATATAAACTGGCTGTAGAGCATCTGAATGGCGGCGGCGACGGCGGCATGATGAATACGTTCACATCAAAAGCGCTTAAGGGTAATGGTATCCTTGGCAAGAAAGTTGAATTTGTAACGGGTGACACACAGACAAAATCTGATGCGGCACGTGCTTCTGCAAAATCAATGATCGAAAAAGACGGTGCCATTATGATTACCGGCGGTTCATCTTCCGGTGTTGCTGTTGCTGTGCAAGGTTTGTGTCAGGAAGCTGGCGTTATCTTTATGGCAGGTCTTACGCATTCAAACGACACAACAGGTAAAGATAAGAAAGCGAACGGTTTCCGTCACTTCTTTAACGCCTATATGTCTGGTGCAGCTTTGGCACCTGTGCTTGCCAACGCATACGGTAAGGAACGTAAAGCTTATCACCTGACTGCTGACTATACTTGGGGCTGGACACAGCAAGAGTCTATGCAGCAAGCAACTGAAGGTGTGGGCTGGGAAACCGTCAACACTGTATTGACACCGCTTGCGACAACAGACTTCTCGTCTTATATCGCGCCTGTGTTGAATTCTGGTGCCGATGTTTTGATCCTGAACCACTACGGCGGAAACATGATCAACTCTTTGACATCTGCAGTTCAGTTTGGCCTGCGTGACAAGCAAGTGAACGGCAAGAACTTCGAAATCGTTGTTCCATTGTATTCCGAGTTGATGGCTAAAGGTGCTGGTGCGAACATTAAAGGTGTGTTCGGGTCAACAAACTGGTCATGGACACTTGGCGATGAAGGCACAAAAGCATTCGTTAAATCGTTTGGCGAAAAATATGGCTTCCCGCCATCAAATGCTGCCCAAACTGTTTATGCACAAACACTGCTTTATGCGGATGCTTGTGAACGTGCTGGTACATTTAACCCATGTGGCATCGGCGAAGCGCTTGAAGGCTTTGAATTCGATGGCTTGGGTAATGGCCCAACGCTTTATCGTAAAGAAGACCACCAGTGCTTCAAAGACGTGCTGGTTATGCAGGGTAAAGAAGACCCAGCTAACGAATATGACGCTTTGGAAATCGTGGAAATCACACCACGTGCACAGGTTGAATATGCACCGGATCACCGGATGTTTGCAGGTGGTTCTTTGGGTAAATGTAACCCGGGCGCATAAATCGCTTTAAACCTAGTTGACCACGCCTTTAAAGGGCGTGGTCTTTATCAAGTGTCCTTAAGAATGGCACTGTAACCATTATATTCTGGGGAACAGGATATGGACTCGCTCCTACTTCAAATACTTAATGGCTTAGACAAAGGCAGTGCTTATGCGCTGATCGCTTTGGGCCTTACACTTATTTTCGGCACGTTGGGCGTTGTAAATTTTGCGCATGGTGCGCTGTTTATGATTGGTGCTTTTTGTGCCGTGACGTTTAGCCGAATTTTGAACATATCAAAGGTAACGCTGGATCCGGAAAAGACGAACTTTCTGGGAAAACCTTTAGAGATCAAAACACCTTATGTTGTTGATTGGTTTGGAGATGCTACAGGTTCTGCTATTATAGATTGGGCGGTTCCTTTGGCAATTTTGTTTGCCATTCCCGTTATGTTGTTGATTGGCTATGTAATGGAGCGCGGCTTGATCAAGCATTTCTATAAACGCCCCCATGCAGATCAAATCCTTGTAACCTTTGGTCTTGCGATTGTTGTCGGCGAGCTGGTGAAAGCGTCTTACGGCGCTAATCCGATTCCAACGCCTGCGCCTGATGTGTTTCGCGGATCATACGATTTCGGGGTTCTAATGGGAATGGACCCTAATGCCGTTATTTATCCGTTCTGGCGTCTGATCTATTTCGGTTTCTCTACTGTAATTATTGCGGCGGTCTTCGCCTTTCTGCAGTTCACTACATTTGGGATGGTTGTGCGTGCAGGTATGGCAGATCGCGAAACCGTTGGCCTGCTGGGTATCAACATCGACAAACGTTTTACTTTTATGTTTGGTATTGCTGCTGCTGTCGCGGGCTTGGCTGGTGTGATGTACACGCCGATCAATTCACCCGATTACAATATGGGAATGAATTTCCTTGTGTTGAGCTTTGTTGTGGTTGTAGTCGGGGGCATGGGCAGCTTGCCCGGTGCTGTTTTGGCAGGTTTCATGCTGGGTATTTTGGAAAGCTTTGCATCCATGAACGAAGTGAAAGCTTTCTTTGAGGCACTCTACTTGCCCTCCATCGACCAAATTGTAATCTACCTAGTCGCCATCATTGTGCTTTTAGTCAGACCACGTGGTTTGATGGGCCGTGCTGGCGTGATGGAGGAATAAATGAATACTATTTCTAAAAATGATAAAGCATTGCTAATGTTTGTTGGTATTGTTGCTGTGCTGGCACCGTTTCTTTTGAATCCGTTTCCAGCGGATTCCGCGATGGCACAGTTTAATGCGGGCTACCCTGACTTGATGCAGCGGTTTGCAATTTTCGGAATCCTGGCGATTGGGTTTAATATCCTGTTTGGGTTGACGGGCTATCTGTCCTTCGGCCATGCGGCCTTCTTGGGTGTGGGATCATATTCTGCTGTTTGGATGCTGAAACTGCTGACGATGAATATCATCCCGGCCTTGATCCTGTCGGTTATTATTGCTGGTCTGTTTTCGTTGCTGATAGGGTTTATATCGTTGCGACGTTCAGGAATTTACTTTTCCATTCTAACGCTGGCCTTTGCACAGATGAGCTTTTCACTGGCCTATTCCGTGCTAACACCGATAACAAATGGTGAAACTGGTTTGCAGTTAACTCTGGACGATCCACGGATTTTAGATGCGGCAAACACAACGGGTAATCTGCCGGTGACGGGGCTGTTCGGCCTTGAAATGCGTGATACATTTACTTTGGATATCGGGGCATGGGCATTTCAGTTCAATATTGGCTACTATGTCTGTGCTGCATTCCTGTTACTGGCTTTCTATCTGTCAATCCGGATATTTCGCTCGCCTTTCGGCTTGATGCTGCGGGCGATTAAAACCAACCAGACCCGGTTGAATTACACGGGCCTGAACTCACGTCCCTACACGCTTGCTGCATTTGTAATTTCTGGCATGTATGCAGGTCTTGCAGGTGGTTTGATGGCTTCTATGGATCCATTGGCAGGGGCGGAGAGAATGCAGTGGACTGCATCTGGCGAGATCGTTTTGATGACCATTCTGGGTGGTACAGGTACATTGCTCGGCCCGGTTTTGGGCGCGGGTTTCATTAAATACTTCGAAAATATCTTTTCAAAGATCAACGAAAGCGTTTTGCACGGCTGGTTCTCACTTCTGCCAGATGGTTTGGAAAATGTGATTGTCTGGGTTTTGCACTTCTTTGTTGGCAAAGGTTGGCACCTGACGCTTGGTCTGATGTTCATGTTGATCGTGACCTTCTTGCCGGGTGGTCTTATGGAAGGGTGGACCCGCATTCGAAATAAAATTCGGGGTGACAAAGGTGGTGGCGCAAGCCCTTCATCTGATGCCGCCACGACGCCTGCTGAATAGGAGTGATAAAATGGGAATTTTAGAAGTTCAAAATGTGAACAAAAGCTTCGGTGGCCTGAAAGCGTTGCAAAACGTGAATCTTGATATTGAGGAAGGTACCATTCATGCAATTATCGGCCCCAATGGTGCGGGTAAATCGACTTTGCTGAATTGCTTTGTTGGGAAACTGATCCCGGATACGGGTACCGTAATGTTTGACGGGCATTCTTTATTGGGGCGCAAGCCGCATGAGATCAACCAGATCGGCGTTAGTCGTGTGTTTCAAACACCGGAGATTTTCAGTGACCTGACGGTTGCTGAAAACGTATTGATCCCGTGTTTTGCAAAACGTGACGGGGCCTTTACCCTGAACGCTTTGGCACGAGTTTCAGGTGAGACAGATGTGCGCGAAAAGGCTGAACAGATGCTGATTGATGTCAGTATGCAGGATAAAAAAGACATGATTGCATCATCCTTGTCACGCGGTGACAAGCGCCGTTTGGAAATGGCAATGTGTCTGTCACAAGACCCTAAACTTTTGCTGTTGGATGAACCCACAGCGGGTATGGCGCGGGCGGACACTAACAACACAATTGAATTGTTGGCTGAGATCCAGGAAAGGCGCCACATTACAATGGCCGTGATCGAACATGACATGCATGTTGTGTTCTCGCTGGCACAAAAAATCAGTGTCCTTGCACAAGGAACTGTAATCGTGGAAGATTTACCTGAAAATATCAAAGGCCACCCAAAGGTACAAGAAGCGTACTTGGGTGTGGCCACCTAATGTTGGATGTATCACATATGGACAAACCTAAAAACGCAAATCATGCAACAAACGCGCCTGCCTATTTTTCGGCATATGACATTCATGCCTATTATGGCGAAAGTTATATTGTACAAGGGGTAAGTATGAATGTGCACGAAGGCGAAATTCTTGCACTCTTGGGCCGAAACGGTGCAGGTAAAACATCTACACTTCGTGCTGTGGCGCGCCTTGATGATCCAATGTTGGTCAAAGGCGAGCTCTGGTTGGATCACCAGCCGTTGCATAAAATGAAATCTTATCAGGCTGCACAAGCTGGTATTGCGCTGGTACCGGAAGATAGACGTATTATTCAGGGCCTGACGGTGGAAGAAAACATTCAACTTGCGCAAATCGCAGAGCCTATTGGTTGGTCGATAGACCGCATTTACGATCTATTTCCGCGTTTGGGTGAGCGGCGCAAACAAGAAGGCACAACATTATCTGGCGGTGAACAACAAATGCTTGCAATTGGTCGCGCTTTGGCGCGTGATATCAAATTGTTGCTGCTGGACGAACCTTATGAAGGTTTGGCCCCCGTGATTGTACATGAGATCGAGAAAACGCTACATCTGATCCGCGAGCAAGGCATCACAACGATTATCGTGGAACAAAACGCTGTTGCAGCCCTAAATCTGGCAGATCGTGCTTTGATTTTGGATACTGGGCAGGTTGTTTTTGATGGTACTGCAAAAGAAGTACTGGACAATGAAGAACTGCGGCACGAATATTTAGCGATCTAAGCGGCTTAATATTTAGATGATTTACCTCTCAGTCAATGGGGGGCACCTGATAATTATGAGGGAAAATATGACTGATAAAATCTATCCACCATCAGCTGAAGTCGCGGCACATGCCCATGCAGATCAAGCTAAATACGAAGAAATGTATACAGCATCCGTCGCTGACCCAGAAGGTTTTTGGGCCGAACACGGCAAACGGATTGACTGGATCAAGCCCTATTCAATCGTAAAAAACACAACTTTCGCTTATCCTGACGTCAGCATCAAATGGTATGAAGATGGTATTCTGAATGTCTGTGCAAACTGCGTTGACCGTCATCTGGAAACCCGCGGCGATCAAACTGCGATCATCTGGGAAAGTGATGAGCCGGGTGGTGACGAGCATATTAGTTACAAGAAGCTGCATAAACATGTGTCCAAACTTGCCAACGTCATAAAATCTTTGGGTGTCAGAAAAGGTGATCGTGTCATTCTTTATATGCCAATGATCCCTGAAGCGGCTTATGCAATGCTGGCCTGTGCACGTATCGGTGCCGTGCATTCAATAGTATTTGGTGGCTTTAGTCCTGATGCTTTGGCCAGCCGGATTAGTGACAGTGAAGCGAAACTGGTTATCACTGCGGACGAAGGCCCGCGTGGCGGCAAGGCGATTGGCCTGAAAAAGAATGTTGATGCGGCACTGGAAATTTGTGGCGATGTCACCACGCTG
Source organism: Amylibacter sp. (assembly GCA_021775355.1). GTDB lineage: Bacteria > Pseudomonadota > Alphaproteobacteria > Rhodobacterales > Rhodobacteraceae > Amylibacter. The sequence continues at coordinate 56,979 of JAJFHZ010000022.1, forward strand.
GTTGTCGCACGTACTGGCGGTGGTCCCGGCAATATAGATGGTCGTGATGTGGATTATGCGACATTAATGGCAGATGCCTCGGCTGATTGTCCACCAGAGCCGATGAATGCGGAAGACCCTTTGTTTGTTCTTTATACATCTGGCTCTACAGGTAAGCCAAAGGGTGTTGTGCATTCTTCTGGTGGTTATCTGGTTTATGCATCCATGACCCACCAATATGTATTTGATTATCATGACGGTGATGTGTTCTGGTGTACGGCTGATGTAGGCTGGATCACGGGCCACAGTTATATTGTTTATGGGCCATTGGCCAATGGAGCAACGACTTTGATGTTTGAGGGTGTGCCGACCTATCCCGATGCGTCAAGGTTCTGGCAGGTTTGCGAAAAGCACAAAGTGAACCAGTTCTATACAGCACCAACCGCCATAAGGTCTTTGATGGCTTTAGGTGATGCACCCGTGAACAAATGCGATTTATCCGCATTGAAAGTTCTGGGAACCGTTGGTGAACCGATCAACCCTGAAGCGTGGAACTGGTACAATGAAGTTGTCGGCAAGGGTACCCGGCCCATCGTTGACACATGGTGGCAAACCGAAACAGGCGGACATATGCTGACACCATTGCCGGGGGCTATTGCGACTAAACCGGGATCTGCAACCAAACCGTTCTTTGGTGTTCAACCAGTGATTCTGGATCCGCAAACGGGTGAAGAAATGACAAGTGTTGAAGCTTATGGCGTGCTGGCGATCAAAGAAAGCTGGCCGGGGCAAATGCGAACTGTATATGGTGATCACGACCGTTTCATCAAAACATATTTCCAGCAATACAAAGGCTACTACTTCACCGAAGACGGCTGTCGTCGCGATGCGGATGGATACTATTGGATCACAGGGCGCGTTGATGATGTACTGAACGTGTCTGGCCACCGTATGGGGACGGCTGAAATTGAAAGTGCATTGGTGGCACACCCTAGTGTGGCCGAAGCGGCTGTGGTTGGCTATCCGCATAATGTGAAGGGACAGGGCATTTATTGTTATGTCACTTTGAATGCAGGGATTCAGTCATCTGATGAATTGAAGATCGAATTGCGCAACTGGGTCCGCAAGGAAATTGGCCCGATTGCTTCGCCTGATTTGATGCAATGGGCACCTGGCTTGCCGAAAACCCGGTCAGGCAAAATCATGCGTCGTATTTTGCGTAAAATCGCTGAAAATGACTATGGGTCTCTTGGGGACACATCGACTTTGGCAGAGCCAGAGGTTGTTGATGACTTGATTGCGAACCGCCAGAATAAATAGATTCTATGCAATTTGTTTATATTAGGCCCTGCATTAAAGTGCAGGGCTTATTTTATTTTGCGGGCATGCCCATCTCGATCAATCCAGCCCAATATGAACAGCCAGCAGGTATGGCCTCATCATTGAAGTTATATTCAGGGTGATGTACGTCCGCTGTATCACCATTACCAACTAATATATAAGATCCAGCACATGCCTCTAACATGTATGAGAAATCTTCACCGCCCATTGTAGGCGGTGCATTGTCCGAAACATTATGTTCGCCAGCTACGCTTTTGGCGACATTTACGGCAAATTCCGTTTGTGCATCCGCATTCACCATGATGGGATAGCCGGGGAAATATGTAATCTTTGCCGTTGCCCCAAATGCTGCGGCTGTGTTCTTTGCGATCTGTTCAATCTGCGATTTAGCCAAATCACCTGCTTCATGTTTAAGGGTGCGCAATGTTGCCCGGAGTTCAACACGTTCAGGAATAACATTATAAGCATTACTTTCGGTTTCAAAGCTTGTGACAGATACCACCACAGCGTCCAGCGGATCGATGGTGCGCGAAACCACAGATTGCAAAGCTACGACAATATGAGATGCAATTAAGGTCGTATCAATTGTAGCGTTTGGTTTTGCCGCATGGCCGCCCTTGCCTGAAACCTCTATTTTAAATGTATCGGTGGCAGCAAAAAACGGACCCGGTCGAATAGCAAACTGCCCCACAGGTACACCTGGCCAATTGTGCATTCCGTAGATTTCCTGAATATTGTAATCCTCAATCAGGCCGTCCTTGACCATTTCCAAGCCACCCCCGCCGCCTTCTTCTGCGGGCTGAAAAATAACCACAGCGGTGCCGTCAAAATTACGGGTTTCAGCCAGATATTGCGCAGCTCCTAACAACATAGCCGTATGACCATCATGTCCACATGCGTGCATTTTACCCGGCGTGTTGGATGCATAAGGCAGATTTGTTGCCTCTAATATCGGCAAGGCATCCATATCAGCCCGTAAACCAATAACTTTGCCCGATGTATTCTGCTTGCCCTTGATAACCCCGACGACACCGGTTTTTCCGATACCCTCTTTGACATTATCACAGCCAAAGGCGCGCAATTTTTCTGCGACAAGGGTTGATGTACGGTGCGTATCAAACATCAGTTCAGGATATGTATGAATATCTTGCCGCCAAGCAGTTATATCAGCGTGTAATTCAGCAAATCGGTTTATCAAGGGCATTGGGCCGTCCTATTATTTATCGACATAAGACATTGCTATAACTTACTGCACATAAAGCAATCTATTTTGGTAAATTATTGGTGTGCCAATCAGTACTCGGACCCGGAGCTACTGATTAAAAGTCAAGTATTTACCCCACAAAGCAACAAACCATATATAGATTACGTACTATTTTTGCGAATAGTTATCAATCTCATTTACAATTGCGAATAACTCTCATATGCATCTAACAACGAACTGAAAGACCCTTAAAATATGCAACTGTCAATTATACATTTTAGATTGTTTTTCTTAAGTATTTTATGTGCTGGGCTTGTTAATACAACGGCATCAGCAGCAACTGCTAAGTTCAAAGCTGTAACCACTTTTACGGTCATTGCAGATATGGCAAGAAACGTAGCCGGAGATGCCGCGATTGTGGAAAGCGTTACAAAGGCGGGTGCTGAAATTCACGGTTATCAACCGACCCCACGTGATATAATCCGCGCTCAGGACGCGGATTTGATCCTATGGAACGGCCTAAATCTGGAATTGTGGTTTGAACAATTCTTTTCCAATTTATCGGAAATCCCAAGCGCTACTTTAACTGACGGCATTGTGCCTATGGGCATTTCGGAAGGTGAGTATTCAGGCAAACCAAACCCGCATGCTTGGATGAGTTTGACCAGCGCATTGGTTTATGTGGATAATATTCGTGATGCATTTGTTGAATATGATCCTGATAATGCGGACATATACCGCGCAAATGCAAAAGCTTATAAACAAGAAATCACAGAAACGATTGAACCATTACGTGCTGCTATCTTGGATGTTCCGGCCGATCAACGTTGGTTGGTATCTTGTGAAGGGGCGTTCAGTTACTTAATCCGTGATTTCGAAATGAAAGAGCTTTACCTTTGGCCGATCAATGCAGATCAACAAGGGACACCGCAACAGGTTCGCAAAGTCATTGACGGTGTTCGCGAACACAATATCCCAGCAATATTCTGTGAAAGCACTGTTTCACAAGCGCCTGCTGAACAAGTGGCACGCGAAACGGGCGCGAACTATGGGGGGATGCTTTTTGTGGACAGTTTGACAGAAGCGGACGGTGTTGTGCCGACCTATATTGATTTGCTACGCGTGACGATCGAAACAATTGCAGATGGTTTGAAAAAATGACCCAAGACACAGGGATAGTCGCCAAGGACGTAACGGTTACATATCGTAATGGTCACACTGCGCTTCGAAATGCTACGTTTGATATTCCAACAGGGACGATCACCGCGTTGGTCGGGGTCAACGGTGCCGGTAAATCTACATTATTCAAAGCAATCATGGGGTTTGTTCCCGCTGCAAAGGGCAATATTTCAGTGTTGGGGATGCCCGTAAAAACAGCGTTACGCAAAAATATCGTCGCTTATGTTCCGCAAGCTGAAGACGTTGATTGGAGTTTTCCTGTCTTGGTCGAAGATGTTGTTATGATGGGTCGCTTTGGTCATATGGGCTTTCTACGCCGCCCATCGCAAGTGGATCGTGATGCAGTGACCGGTGCACTTGAACGTGTCAACATGCTGGACTTCCGGCATCGCCAGATTGGTGAATTATCAGGTGGGCAAAGAAAACGCGTCTTCTTGGCACGTGCACTAGCCCAAGATGGGCGCGTTATCTTGTTGGATGAGCCTTTTACAGGTGTTGATGTTCAAACCGAAGATGCCATTATCAAGCTTTTGCGTGAAATGCGTGACGAAGGTCGTGTGATGCTTGTATCCACACACAACCTTGGGTCTGTTCCGGAATTTTGTGATCGTACCGTTTTGGTAAAGGAAACGGTTTTGGCATTTGGGCCAACAGAAACCACGTTTACGCGCGAGAATTTGGAAATAGCCTTTGGCGGCGTTCTACGTCACTTTGTTCTGGGTGGTTCAGATTTACATGATGATGATGATCGTCGCGAGATTCGGGTCATTACCGACGATGAACGTCCTTTTGTTGTCTACGGTGATGAACAAAAGGCTAAAAAATGATTGATGTATTACTGCAGCCGTTTTCCTACAATTACATGTTTAACGCTATGTGGGTCAGCGCATTGGTCGGTGGCGTTTGTGCATTCCTCTCTGCCTATTTAATGTTGAAAGGCTGGTCTTTAATCGGTGACGCTTTGAGCCATTCAATCGTTCCCGGTGTGGCAGGGGCTTATATGCTTGGATTACCTTTTGCATTGGGTGCTTTTGCTGCAGGTGGCTTAGCCGCGGGGGCTATGTTATTTTTAAATCAACGTTCTGGTTTAAAAGAAGATACAATTATTGGCCTGATTTTTACATCTTTTTTTGGCTTGGGCCTGTTTATGGTTTCACTTTCACCCACATCCGTAAGTGTACAAACAATCACTTTGGGTAATATTTTGGCCATCACGCCATCTGACACGTTGCAATTAGCAATCATTGGGTTTGTGACTTTGGCTGTATTATTGGCAAAGTGGAAGGATTTTATGGTGACCTTCTTTGATGAAAACCATGCGCGGTCCATTGGGTTGAAACCTGATCTTCTGAAAGTGATTTTTTTTACGTTGTTATCCGCGTCTTGTGTTGCCGCTCTACAAACTGTTGGTGCATTCTTGGTGATTGCAATGGTTGTAACACCTGGGGCGACTGCCTACTTGCTAACTGACAGATTTCCACGTTTGCTTGTGCTTAGTGTTGCCATCGGTTCAATCACCAGTTTTGTTGGCGCTTACATAAGTTTCTTTCTTGACGGGGCCACTGGTGGTCTGATCGTTTCCCTGCAAACAATAATCTTCCTAATCGTCTTTTTCGTAGCTCCGAAACATGGATACTTGGCAGCGCGTCGGCGCGCGGCAGAAGCATTGGCGGCGTAATTATGGACACTTTATTACAACCATTCCAATTCGCATTCATGAACAAAGCCTTTATAATGATGGCGGTCATTGCCCTACCGACCAGCCTGCTATCATGTTATCTTGTGCTTAAAGGGTGGTCGTTGATGGGGGATGCTATCAGTCACGCTGTTTTGCCTGGTATTGTAGTGGCTTATTTGCTGAACATTCCACTTATCATAGGGGCGTTTTGTGCAGGCATGATTTGCGCTTTATCTACTGGGTTTTTGGCTGAAAACAGCCGTGTTAAGCAAGACACTATTATGGGGATTGTTTTCTCTGGCATGTTTGGGTTCGGGATCGTGCTTTATACGAAAATTACAACCGATGTGCATCTGGACCATATTTTGTTTGGAAACATGTTGGGCATTGGTACATCGGATCTTTTGATTGCGGGGCTGATTGCTGCTTTTGTTACAGTCGTAATCATTGCAAAACGTCAAGACTTTTTACTACATGCATTTGATCCAATTCAGGCCCAAGCAGTCGGTCTGCGCGTTGGATGGCTGCACTATGGTTTACTGTCATTAATATCTTTGACGATAGTGGCGACACTGTCTGCAGTGGGGATAATTTTAGCAATCGGTCTGTTGATCGCCCCGGGTGCAATCGCATTTCTATGGACAAAACGGTTTGAACGTATGTTACCAATTGCAGTATGTGTAACGATGGTATCAGGATTTTTAGGTGTGAATATTAGCTTTCATATCGATAGCGCACCCGCGCCGACAGTAATCTTGGTCCTAACCATAATTTTTATTGTTGCATTTATTAGATATAACACAATTAGAACACAATGAGCCTTTAGTTTGTTGGTGAGCTGGCCGGGATCCGCCTATCTTTTGTAGTGCATGTATTTTTCGTAGCGTATGTATTTGTTTTAAAGTATGTATTAGTATACTAAAATATGTATTTTGATACTGTTGTGGACTTGGCCTGAAGCAAGTCAAACCTCAGTTGACTTACAGTGTGAGTATTTCGAGCGCCAAAACAAAAATTGGCGCACAACAAATAACTTAGGCAGTCGCGCAGGAGAGTCTAGATTGGGATGTAAGGCTTATACTCGTATTAACGGCACGTTAATTTAAAATGCATAAACTACTGCATAAAATTAATCTATACCGATCTGGCAACACATTATCGGAACATACGCTTTCCGATGAGTATTTGCCTATACCGTATATAAGAATATGTTTCATGTCGGTCGCACTGAAGTCTGCTTGCTTTGCTTTGCTTTGCATAGTGCTGATGTTTTCTATGACTGCATTGGCATTTTCACAAGACACCAGTCCGTCCGTCTCGCCATTTATAGATTTCAACCATAGTGCAACAAATTTTCCGCTTAAAGGCGCCCATACTGATGTTGCTTGTGATGGTTGCCATGTTAACGGTAATTTGACGGACACCCCAACCACCTGTGTCGATTGCCACGATAACGGCATCGCAAAAGGAAAATCTGTAAGGCACCCACCATCTAGCAGCGCATGTTCAGATTGCCACACTACCAACAACTGGACAGCTTTTGCATTTGACCACACATTTGTGACTGGGAATTGCAGCGACTGCCACAATGGCAAGGTTTCAACGGGGAAAAGCCAAAACCACATTAAGACTACAAACAAATGTGATTCTTGCCACATTACTTCAAATTGGGTGAATATTCGATTTGATCATAAAGCAGTAGTTGGCACTTGTTCGAGCTGTCACAACGGGGTGACGGCGACGGGCAAGAGTGCCAACCACATTCCGTCGTCGAACACTTGCGATGACTGCCACGTCACCACCAACTGGACTTCGGTACGGTTTGATCACGCATCGGTCAGCGGTGCCTGTTCGAGCTGTCACAACGGGGTGACGGCGACCGGCAAGAGCGCCAACCACATTCCAACGTCGAATACCTGCGATGACTGTCACGTCACCACCAACTGGACAAATGTGCGCTTCGATCACAACGCTGTCAGCGGCAGTTGTGTGACCTGTCATAACGGAACTCTGGCAACGGGTAAAAATGCGGCACATATCTTATCATCGAATAGCTGTGACAGCTGCCATGTCACCACAGGCTGGGCGAATGTGCGCTTCGATCATAACGAAGTGACCGGCAGTTGTTCCAGTTGCCATAATGGGGTTACCGCTACAGGAAAACCAAACGGGCACTTTTTAACAAATCAACAATGCGATACTTGCCACCGAACAACCGGGTGGTCAACTGTCAGGTATTCGCATGCGTCAGGCGCATTCCCGTCGGGCCATAACGCAAACAATTGTATTGATTGCCACATTGGTAATTCCGAAACTTCTGCATGGCGCTTCCCCGCTTACCGCCCAGATTGTGCGGGATGCCATGCAAATGACTACGAACCGGGGGAACATAGAAAAACCGAAAACCCGAGGACGCTTTACCGCGTGGATGAACTACGGGATTGTTCAGGATCATGCCATATATATACAGATGCATCCGAAACGACTATAAAAGAACGGCGCAACAGTGAACACAGATCAAGTGACGGGGGTTTCTAATTGGTCAAACAAGAATACCGAACAATAAAAGTCTTTAAAAAACTCAGGTTCGGTGCAGATATACTTGGGCTTTGTGCAGGCATACTGTGCTTTAGCACTGTGGCACTACCGGCCCAAACCAGACAGCTTATAGACCGAGCGCAAGTTATCGGTGGTAGTGGAACAAACTGCCCTGCGGTTTTCTTTAACTTCAGCGCGCCTTTGACCTATATATCACATTTTTCCTCGAATAATGGAAAGGTGCTTTCAATCCGTCTTAGAAGTGACTTGGCTGCGACAGCGGATAAAGGCACCCCGGATCTGGCCGAATCGCATTCTAATCTGGACATTCCGGGGCTTGGGGTTGTCATTGTTGATATGGGTTCCAGCAGCATCGCGCCGATATTAAATTTGCGTTTCACACAACCCGTGTTAGCGCAAGTTACCCAATCCGGTGAAAGCTCAATTGTTGTGTCGGGCCTGACATCCATTGGGTCAAACGCTTGCGGTGTTACACTGCAGGATACTATAGACTTAGACATTGCATCCATTGGCTTGCCAGACAGATTATCACCAGGCGATATAGCAACACAACCGATTGATGCGGATATTGATGATGTCGAATTTACTTTTGCAAATGCAAGGATTGCGATCACGGCGGGGGAGTACAGTCAGGCTACACAACTTTTGACAAAGCTTGTCGGGATGCCGGATCACGCCCGCAGTGCCGATGCTCAGGAATTGCTTGGTGTTGTGCGTGAGCGCAATGGGCAGCTTGCCCACGCCAAAGCAGAATACGAAATTTATTTGGAAAAATATCCTGACAGTGAAGGTGCGGATCGCGTACGCCAACGTCTGGCTGCAATACTGACAGCCGAAGCCGAACCTCCGGAAAAATTGCGCGAAGCAGGCCCTGGGTATGACGGGCCAACAGATCAAGTCTCCACTATACGCAGTATTCCGCGCAGGTCTGATCGTTATCGCGGCGCCAATGAAACCGAATTACCACCGGAAAAATCCACCTTTTCAGCTACAGTATCGTCATTCTACTACTTCAATCAGGGGTCAACACGGTTTAGTGAATTTGAAATTGGTACGGTAGATGAAAACGAAGAGGTTTTTCAAAACTCGATTGTAACCACCCTTGATGCATCGGGGACATATAACACTGAAGGCTATAATTTTTCCTGGCGTGTCGCTGGTGATCACGAATACGAATTCGATATCGATCAAAACAAATTCCGGTTTTCACGTATTTATGGTGATATTGAATCCAAGGAAAACGGTCTTGCTTTCAGATTTGGTCGTCAGACCCGTTATGATGGCGGTGTTTTCGGCCGCTTTGATGGTGCAATGCTGACCTTCCCAATAACAGAAACCATGACAAGCAAATTTATTATTGGCCAAAACGTAGACACGACCTCCGATGACCTGTTTGACTCTGACCAGATTATTTACGGGGCCAGTCTGCATTTCGATGATATCTTGGAAGGCGTCGATACATCGATCTATTTCATTCAGCAAAATGTTGGTTCCTACACAGATCGTCAGGCTATCGGGTTCGATGCCCAGTACCTGAATAACAATACCTCTGTTTTTGCCTTGCTGGATTACGATTTGACTTTCGGGCGCATCGGCACCGCACGGATTTCTGGAACACATATATTTGCAGACCAGTCATCACTTACGTTAAGTGCTGATATTACGCATTCGCCCTATTTGACACTTAGTAACGCCTTGCAGGGGCAAATGGCTACCACGCTTGATGAATTGCGGGCTACGTTTTCTTTGGACCAGATTGAACAGCTTGCACTTGACCGAACCACAACCACCAAATCATTTACATCCGCGTATTCCATACCTTTGAATGAAAAATGGCGGTTCAGTATCGACGGTTCACTTTTCTCCACATCGGGTAATCCCGCTTCTGGTGGGGTTGCAGCAGTTCCATCCCCAGGGCTGGAGTTTTATACATCTACACAATTTGTCGGAACAGGCATATTCTCCGATACGGATGTTGTCAGTGCGGCCCTGCGACTAGCCGATACTGCACAATCAAAACTGGTTCAGGTGGATGTGTACCGACGGTTTAATGTTTCCGATAAATTGCGACTAAAACCACGCGCGAAAATCGGTTATCGAGATTTAACCACAGCAGACGGACAAGAGTTGTTTTTACTCCCATCGCTCACGGCCAATTACAAATTGAACAAAACCACCGATTTTGAAGTAGAAATCGGCGGGCGGATATCCTCATTGGAAACCCCTGCTTTCAAAGAAGAACGTAATGAGTTTTATATATTTGCCGGTTTCTGGAAAGAATTTTAGAGATTAGTCCAGCAATTTCGTAAGATCTTGGAACCCTGCCGCAATCGCAATATCGCGCGCCCGTTCGCGCTTTTTGTTCCGCAAGCCAGCATCCGCCCCTGCATCAAGCAAAGTTGAAAATATTTCTTTGTGACCCGTTTGGGCGGCCAACATCAAAGCCGAATAGCCAAATTTATTTCGGTGATCTATATCCGCACCCGCATCAAGCAAGGCTGTTATCATTTCCAAACTGCCTTTGCGTGCTGCAATCAATAATGCAGTATTACCACTTTTTGAATAGGTGTTCGGTTGTGAACCTGCTCTTAGAATTGTGGCCGCAATATCAAAATGACCAACAGTTAAAGCGACCATCAATGGGGACATTCCCTGTTTATCGGCTTTGTCCGCCGAAACCCCAAGCCGGATTAGATACGAAACATTTGTTGCATTTCCAACAGCAATGGCATGCCAGATTAAACTTCGTCCAGCCTCATCTATGAAATCCGGTGAATACCCTTTTGCAAAAAATTCATTCAAGACAGAAACGCTGCATTTTCGCACAGCATTCGAAAGAAGGAATCCTTGCTGTGATTTATCAAGAGGTGGTGTCAAATAGCGAAGTAATTCAAGTGCCGTTTCCGAGCGACCGGCAATCACTGCCTTTTCTAGTAATTCCAAAACACTTGCATCAATGATCGAAGAGTGTGGCGAAGCTGATAGCAACAACTTCAATCCGGAAACGTTGTCTGCATTTGCAGCGTAGGCAATGGCCGTGTTACCATTTCTATCCTGAATGCCTGTTTTCGCTCCTGCTTCAACCAATAACGCAAGAGTATTTTGTGCACCTGTTTGCGCCGCATGCATAATTGCTGTGCGTCCCTGTTGGTCTTGTACATCCAATTGTACATCTGCAGAAATCAACTGCTTCAACATTTTGTCCTGACCCCGGCGTGCTGCTTCCATCAGAACGGTCCAGCCATGCTTTTCAGATATATCAGATTTTTGAATTTTATGGACTTCAGATTGTGATATTTTGTTATCAGTTTCCTGCTGCGCGGAGGTTCTCTTTTTTGCGTGATTTGTTTGTATAAGTTTTGCAAGTAGGATCGTGGCTTTTGGATGGCCCGCTTCAGCAGCACGCGCAACCCACTTTGCCCCTTCTTCCCGATTAACATCGGTTCCACGACCGGAAAGAAATAACTTTCCTAAACTATACTGTGCTTCAACAAGTTCCAGTTCTGCAGCTGAGTACATAAGCCCAAACGCTTTTTTATCATTTTTTTGCACACCCCGACCACTGCGATAAAGTGTGGCTAACAGATAATACGCCTTGGCATTCTCCGATAGTGACGCTTTGGATAGAATCTCCGCTGCGCCCACATAATCACGTTGCCTTATAGCAGTTTCCGCTTGTTGAATACTTTCATCAGGGGTCTGGGCCATCCCCACTGGCACAGAAAAACCAATCGAGATCGCCAACACTGTTTTTATCAGAAAATTTTTATTCCGTACCATATTTTGTTTCTATTTCTACACCTGCCGATTTTAGGAATTGTGTTGGCAAAATACCACCTGCGCAAACGATTACAGCATTATTTACAAGGGCCACAACCTGTCCTGAATGATTAATATCCACAGAATTTTGATGAATTTCCACAACATTGGAGCCGAGTAATACATCCAGATTTCCCGATGCCTGCATCATATCAACCTTATCGCGGTTTTTTAGTTTCGCACGTGAAAAACCATCGCTACGGTACGATATTGTGACTTTTGTATCGGGTATTTCCGCAATACTGGTGGCCGCTTCCAAAGCACTATCGCCACCGCCCACCACAAGAACATTTTTCCCGCGGTACTGTTCTGCATCAATCAGCCTGTAAACGACTTTACTGTTTTCTTCCCCGGCCACCCCGAGTTTCCTTGGTGTACCACGGCGCCCGATGGTCAATAAAATCGACTTGGCAATATGGTTGCCTTTTGAAGTTGTAAGATGAAACCCGTCTGCTTTTTTTTCAATCCCGTCAACGCGCTCTTCAAAATTTATTTTCAATCCGGTATCCGCAACAACCTTATTCCAAAATTCCAGTAAAGCTTCTTTGGTTGTTTCGCGAAAATTCACTTGTCCGTGCATTGGCAAGTAAGCAGGCGCTGTCATCACTAGTTTACCACGTGGAAAATGCGACACAGTACCGCCAAGACTGTCCTGCTCTATAGTAATGAATTTCAATCCCGCTTCAGTCGCTGCAAGACTGGCCGAAAGACCGGCTGGCCCTGCGCCAACTATAGCAACATCCAGAATTTCACCATTTTGTTCAGGTTTATTTTTGGCAATTTCTACCATCGCTTGGCGCCCTTGCTCAATCGCGTTGCGGATCAAGCCCATGCCACCAAGTTCACCTGCGATATAAATATCAGGGACATTGGTTTGAAAATTCGGATCGACAAAAGGAATATCAATGCCGCGTTGTTCTGTGCCGAAAACCAGTTTTATCGCACCCATCGGGCAAGCCGTCGCACAAGCCCCATGCCCTATGCAATGTGATGGTTCAATCAATTGCGCTTTACCTTTGACCAGCCCCAGAATTTTCCCCTCCGGGCATGCGTTGACACAAGCCCCACAGCCAATACAAAATTCGGGGTCAATCACCGGATGAAGCGATGACGGTTCAATCAACCCTGCCTCAATAGCTGCTTCTTGTACTTTAACCACACGACTTTCACGGTATTTTCCCCATCCGGCAACACCTACCCAAACCAGCAGTAAAGGCATTATGTAAGTTGCTATCAATAAGCCGCTTGTCATTTAATCAACCTTACTTTTACTAATCTGGCACCAACCCTAGTTGTCGCGCTGTATCGCTTACCTGAGATAATTCCAATGGTTGACCGGCAAATACATCACTTGCGCGAAGATATGCACTTAACGCCGCATCCTTTTCGCCCAAAACCAAGCGTGATCGTATCAATTTCATCCAACCTTCCACGTCATTTGGATTGTCTTCTAAACGTGCAGCCAACTTATCAACCATCCCGACAATCATCGCTTGACGATCTTCGTTTGTCATTTTCTGGGCGGCATTTATGTCTTCCTGTGTTGGGCCGTTTGCTGGTTCTGGCGGTAAAAGCGATGCGCTGTTCTGATCTAGAAATCCTGTTTCACCAAACCTGCCCCCCAGTTCATAACCTGATGCTGCTGCCAATTCCTGTACTCGCAGTTCCAACCCAGCGATCCAATCCGCATTCGCAGGCGCATCATCAAGTATGGCCAGCCAAAGATCTATGGCAGCTTTCGAGTTGCCTGATTGCTCTAACGCCATCCCTTTGAAAAAACGGGCACGTGGTTCTGATGGATTCAAAGCCAAGACATCATCAAATACCGATTGGGCTTTTTCACTAACCAACCCCTTTTGCGCCCGAACCAGCGTTTCACCATAAGCAGCCAGTACCGCAGGGTCACTGGCGTCAATGGCTACAGATTTTTCGTAAGCCTTAGACGCAAGATCATAACGCTGAGTATTAAAATATGACCACCCCAGCATCCGCCAACCCTCGGCATCATCAGGGTTTCCTGCCAATCGCGTCTCAAGACCGGCAATCAGACTATCAACTTCGCCAACAGCAGACGTTGCGTTTCCAGTCTGTGACACAGGTTGTTGTGTCTTCACAGCTGTAGCAATAAATGGCCGCGAAGGAAGCTCCGGTCGTCCTATTAACGCATAAAGCCCTGTTGCCCCGACGACTACCCAGCCAACAACAATGGTCAAAGTCCAAATTTGACCTTTTTCAGAACCAAATGAAAATCCTTTATTGGGAGTTTTTGCTGCCATTAAAATACGCCGTTCAATTTCCACTTTTGCTGCTGCTGCTTCATCCTTACCGATTAAACCACGTTCCACATCACCCTTTAATTCATCCAATTGATCCCGACCAACTTGTAAAGATTGCTCTTCATTTAAGTGTGATATTTCGTGGTGCCGAATAAAAGGAATTGCAACTACCACTGCAGCCACTGCTGTCAAAAGTGTTAAGATTATCCATAAGATCATGTCTTATCCTTCGGTTCAATAATTGAAGCAAGCAATGCTTTATCCGCTTCGGTTAATTCTGATTGTTCGGGTTGATCCACTGTTGATTTGCGCCATAAGGTCTGAAATCCGAAAACGGCCGCAATAAGTATCAACAATGGGCCAACCCACAATAAAAATGTAACCGTTTGAAATGGTGGCTTAAGAAGAATATATGCGCCGTATCTGTCCACCAAATACGCAATCGCTTCCTGATCGGAGTCACCAGCTGAAATTCTTTCTCTTAAAACAATGCGCAAATCACGGGCTATTTCGGCATTACTGTCATCAATGCTTTGATTGCGGCAAACCACACAACGCAATCCTTTGCTGAGTTCGCGCGCGCGCGCTTCTTGCAGCGGATCAGACAACATCTCATCTGGTTCAACCGCGAACGATGTTTGCGGGGTAATGCAGGTCAGTAAAAGCAGCATCGTGACTAAGATATATCGCATAAACCACATCATCATGAGCCCCCACGTAATCTTAGAATCAAGGGCCAAAGTGTTTGTTCCCAGATTTTTCCTGTCATTGGCCCGATGTGGCGATAGCGGATTCGGCCTGTGCCATCGACGACATAGGTTTCAGGTACGCCGGTAACATTTAGCTGATCACCTAAAACACCTGAGCTGTCATCACCAACCGCCAGATACGGGTTACCTGTGCGTGTCAGAAAAAACTTGCCACCCCCTTTGCGATCTTTCCAGTTCAGTCCATAAATTGGGACATCTGTTGTGGCGGCAAGTTCCATCAGATATGGATGCTCTTTTTTACACACCGTACACCACGATGCAAAAACATTAACCATTGTTACTTCGCCCGACAAATCCTGGCGAGAAAACCCGGTGTCAGTACCAATCATCGGTTGTAAATCAAAATCTGGAAGCGGGCGATCAAGATATCCAAGGCCAGTTATTTTGGTTTCAGACTTAGCACCGAACATAAATACTGCGGCCAACGTAGAGAAAGCAAGTGCGGGAATAAGCTTGAAAAAGTTACGCATCATATTAGCCTTTCACCCCTTCAGCTAGCGGCGCGATACCCGCCGCCCGCTTGGGGGCGCCAACCCGGAAACGTCGATCTGAAAGTGAGACAAAGCCACCGAACGCCATAATCAATGGGCCGATCCAGATCAAAAGTGCCAATGGATGAAAGTAAATACGAACGACCCACTGCCCGTTATCATTCGGCTCACCGATAGCCAGATAGAGGTTATTAAGATCCCGCATCTTGATACCAGCCTCGGTCGTGACGCGTTGGCTGACAGTAAAAAAACGACGCTCTGATGTCATCACGGCAATTTCACGCCCGGCTTTCGTTATTTTAAACGTACCCCGTTCTGCCTGAAAATTCGCACCTTGTATCAAGTCTACCTTTTGCATTTGAACCATATAACCAGCAATTTCTACTTGCTCATTTGGGGCCATTACAACAATGCGTTCCTGTTCCCAAGCGGAAACACAAGTGATCCCTGCGACAGCAAGGCCAAGACCCAAATGTGCCAAAATCATTCCATAAACTGATCTTGGTGTATTTTTTGCAAGGCTAACTGAGCGAGCAAACGGTGCTTGGAAAAGTTTGATGCGTTGTGTCAAAATCGTAACCGAACCGAATATTAGCCACAAAGCAATGCCCAAACCGCCCGCCGCCAATATGTATTTCCCGCCGCCTGAAATGACAATTATCAGCGTAAATGCAATGGATAGAATTGCAGGTGTTCGCGCACGTTGGAGCGCTGCCCATAGCGTATCACGTTTCCAACGTAAAAATGGACCGATGACAACTGCCAGTAATAGCGGAATCATTAACGGAACAAAGGTTTGGTTGAAATACGGCGCGCCAACCGAAATTTTATCAGGCCCGACCATCTCTACAAAAAGCGGATAGAATGTACCAAGAAATACCGTTCCCGCCGCCGTCAGCAAAATAATATTATTCAAAACAAGGCCACCTTCGCGGCTGACGATTTTGAACACAACCGGATGACTGAACTTCTGACTGCGCATTGCAAAAAGTGTTAATGCACCACCAGTAGTCAATAGTAATAACAATAACACTCCCATCCCTCGCGCGGGATCAGATGTGAAAGCATGCACACTGGTCAGAACACCTGAACGCACAATAAATGTGCCGATTAGGCTAAGTGAAAATGTCATAATCGCCAAAAGCAGGGTCCATACCACAAGTGCTTGTCTGCGTTCCATCACCAAAGCAGAATGCAATAACGCTGTACCCACTAGCCAAGGCATGAAACTTGCGTTTTCAACCGGATCCCAAAACCACCAACCGCCCCAACCGAGTTCATAATACGCCCAGTAACTTCCCAAGGTGATGCCGATGGTTAAAAAACACCATGCCGCCAAAACCCAAGGCCGCACAAATCGTGCCCAGCTGGCATCAATTCGACCCTCAATTAATGCGGCAACAGCAAAGGCGAATGTAATAGAAAAACCGACATATCCAAGATACAGAAATGGCGGATGAATTGCCAAACCAATATCTTGCAGCAACGGATTTAATTCCTGGCCGTCAAGGGCAGCCGGTGACATCCTCTCAAACGGGTTGGATGTGAAAATAACCAGTGCCAGAAAACCGAATGAGATCGCGCTTTGAATAGACAGAACGCGTGCCTTCAAGGTGAGCGGCAAATTTCGTCCTGTCAATGCAACGGCTGCCCCAAACAAAGTCAGGATCAAAATCCATAATAATAAAGAGCCCTCGTGATTTCCCCAAACGGCTGTAACTTTATACAAAGTCGGCATCATAGAATTGGAATTCATCGTGACGATAAGCATCGAAAAGTCAGATGTAACAAACCCATATGTAAGGCATGAAAAAGCCAATGCAATTAGCATGAACTGCGCTACAGCGGTGTAATTTGCGAAGGTAATCATCCCAAGATTTCGCCGGTGCGCCCCAATAAGGGGAATGATGGCTTGTGCCAAAGAAATTACAAGTGCAAGCACCAATGAAAATTGGCCGATTTCAGCTTCCATTTACTATCCTTTTTCACCCAGAAGGCCTGAACTTTCGATCACACGGTAATCGAAACCTAACTTTATTGCGCCTTAATCGTGCTACAACCAGTATACTGTATTTATGCGCGTATCGGTGAAAAATCGCCTGTTAAAACCCGTATTCTCATGAATTTCGGCTGGATTTTGCTTAATCTTATTGTGGCATAAAAATATCACGAAAAAGACACCATTTTGATGGAAAAGGGATGTTTAACACAGCGTGTCCAAATCGACAATTAGGACACGGAAAAGCAGTGAACAAATTTAAATAGGATTTACCGATGCCAGCTCCATCAGACGCGCACGTTTCCCTGTCGCCAGAAACGGCCAATCCACTGGTATTTCAAACGCTCAAATCCAAAGTTCTAACTGCGGCCGCAACCAAAAAGCCTATAAAAGTTCGCCGCGCGGGATCGTTGGAAATACCGATCCTTACGTTTGTTGCCGCAGCAGCGATTCTCTACGGATGGCTTCAGCGCAGCGAAGGTCACATCACGGCCGAAACCGGCATAGGTTACTACCTTGGAATTACCGGCAGTGTTATGATGTTAATGTTGTTGTTATATCCCTTGCGCAAGCGCATGTCGTCATTGCGGTTTATCGGAGATGTTCGGAGTTGGTTTCGGATCCATATGATCCTTGGGGTCATTGGCCCGACATTGATACTCTTGCACTCCAATTTCATTTTGGGTTCTTTGAACAGTACGGTGGCACTTATGACCATGTCGATTGTGGCTCTCAGCGGTTTTGTCGGGCGTTTTCTTTACGCCCGCATTCACCGCGGATTGTATGGTCGCAAACATAGCGCAAGTGAACTGGCCAACGATGTTGCAGATGCGAAATGCACACTTAATCTGGGCGAAAGTTTCCGCACGGAGATGGTAGATCAACTCAGCATATACGAAGAAACGCGGTTGGCCGGGCATCACGGATTTTGGCGGTCTTTCTGCTTCGTTTTTACCGGTCCCTTCGTGCGTCGCGGATTGAAAAACCGTTTGATAAAACGCGCAAGGGTATCTTTGAAAGACAGAGGGCTTTCAAACCGTGCCCGCCGGAATCAACTACTTGGTTTCAAGGCCAATCTCGATCAGTATTTTATGGCCTTCGGGCGCGCTGAGGCCTTTTCATTTTACGAGCGCCTATTTGCGTTATGGCATTTGCTGCACCTGCCACTTTTTGCAATTCTTGTGTTGGCAGCCCTTGCACATGTCCTTGCAGTCCATCTATTCTAACCTCGAATGAGGGGGCTTTTACATGTCAAGGTTTCTGACACTTTTGATTGTCACGATTTTTCTTGGGTTGTCGTCCGCTCTTCCGATTGCTGCACAAAGCCTATTTGAAAGATTGGTTATGCCGGGTGACCTCATCGAAGGCCACGCCGATTTACAAAAAGAATGCGACAACTGCCACACGTCCTTTTCTAAAGGTGCGCAGGTTCAGCTATGCCTTGATTGCCATAAAGAGGTTGCAAAAGATATTACCGAAAAAACCGGCTTTCACGGGCTAACCACCGAAACCCAGGCATCCGAATGCAACCATTGCCACACCGATCATAAAGGGCGTGATGCCAAGGTCGCCGCCTTTGACGCTGAAACCTTCAGCCATGAAACAACCGACTTCAAACTGAACGGATCGCACCAAAATGTACCCTGCGCTGACTGTCACAAAGAGAGTAAAAAATATCGGGATGCTCCTAAGAATTGTATTGATTGTCATAAAGAAAATGAGCCTCATGAAGGCAGCTTGGGCAAGGACTGCGCCACCTGTCACCGTGAAACCGATTGGACCGATACGCTGGAATTCGACCACTCAAAGACCAAGTTCCCGCTTGAAAAAGCGCATAACGACGTCAAATGTAACGCCTGCCACGTGGGCGAGGTGTATGTCGAACTGCCCCTCACATGTATTGGCTGTCACCGCATTCAGGACGTTCATGAAAATAGATTTGGCGAAAAATGCGAAAAATGCCATGCGCCGGATAAATGGACGGAAGTACGCTTTGATCATGACAAGGACACCGATTTCACCTTGCTTGGAAAGCATCAGAAAGTGGATTGCAGTGCTTGCCATAAAGTCAATGTATACCAACACGATACAGTATCATCTTGCATTGGATGCCACCAACAAGACGACGTCCACGAAGCAAAAATGGGGACGGATTGCAAGACCTGCCACTCATCGGACGGTTGGTTGGAAAATGTCGCCTTCGATCACGATATAACATCATTTCCGTTGATAGGCTTACATGTCATCGTTCCATGCGAGGAGTGCCATTCAGACAGCACGTTCCAAAGCCCAAAAGATTGCCAATCCTGCCATAAGGACAGCGATATTCATAAAGGTTCATTAGGGCCCAATTGTGCATCCTGTCATAATCCCAACGGTTGGGAATTTTGGATGTTCAATCATAACCACCAAACCGAATTTCCTTTGGTAGGAAAACATGACGGGGTGAAATGCAATGCATGTCATAAGCCTAGCCGTAATGCAGATTCAAAAATACCTACGGCTTGCGTTGCATGTCATAGGGATGACGATAAACATCGTGGAAAATTTGGAACCAAATGCAGTATTTGTCACAGTACTTCCAGTTTCAAAGGTGCCAAGCTTCGTTAAATTATCCCAATTACATGGAACAATTAGAAGCAATTGAAAGGTGCCGTCAGGCAAGTTCAACCAACTTCAAGTAGGCGTAAAACCCCAAAAGCCATGTGCCTTTAAAAATTAGGTAGGTACTATGTGAAAGCATGGGTTGTCAGGTGGTCAGTTATACACTTTTCAAGTGTAAATTATTGCGTGCCCGCGAGATATTTAAGAGGCTAAAAGGAGACTAGTCTCTTTCATCGTTTGTAGTATCTCTTCTAAAAAATTGATTATATTGGTGAGCCGGCCGGGATCCGAACCCGGGACCTACTGATTAAAAGTCAGTTGCTCTACCAACTGAGCTACCGGCCCACCATTGGGCGGGTATTATGCGTATGGGGCTATCTGGTCAAGTGCTTATCTATAAGAAAATTGCTACATCTGGATTGATTGTTACGACTCGGTTATACGGACGCAATGAGAGACGCGAATTTACATACTAAAGGGCTGCCCTTTTTAAAGATGCATGGGCTGGGTAACGATTTTGTCGTTATTGATGCGCGTGGGGTTGAGAATCCTATAACACCTGCAATTGCAAAAGCGATTGGCAATAGGTCTATGGGTGTGGGCTTTGATCAATTGGCTGTGATTTCAACTGATAGTGAATCAGATGCGCATCTGATTTTTTATAACGCAGATGGATCATTTTCTGCGGCGTGTGGGAATGCCACACGTTGTATTGCGCGCTTGATCATGACGGAAACAGGCCAAAGCAATTTAACTTTGCGCACACAACGTGGAATACTTGCCTGTGAAGATGCAGGTGGTGGGCTGACACGGATTAATATGGGCCAACCCATTTTTGATTGGCAATCTATTCCGCTGGCAAAGGGCGTTGATACGCTTGAATTGCCGATTGAAGGTGCCCCAAGTGCGATGGGCATGGGGAACCCGCATTGTACGTTTATTGTGGAAGATGCCGAAGCGGTAGATTTGGTGGCCTTGGGTACTAAATATGAGACGCATGAATTGTATCCAGAACGCACGAATGTAGAGTTTATCTCGCTGTTGGGCGCAGATGAAATTCGGATGCGAATTTGGGAACGCGGCGTTGGTGTGACTATGGCATCAGGTTCCGGATCTTGTGCCAGTGCGGTTACGGCTGCACGGCGAGGTCTGACAGGTCGCAAGGTTAAAGTACACACAGACGGTGGCGTTTTGGAAATTGACTGGTGCGATGATGGCGTGTGGATGACAGGGCCGACAATGTTGGTATTTTCCGGTGAATTTAGCGCTCAATTTCTGAGCTCTATTGATGGTTAAACCCCCGATATTTGCCACCTTCGGATGTCGACTGAACGCCTATGAAACCGAAGCGATGAAAGAACTGTCTTTACAGGCGGGGCTGGATGGGGCTGTGATTGTGAATACCTGTGCTGTGACAGCCGAAGCAGTGCGCACATCCAAACAACGCATCCGTAAATTGCGCCGTGAAAACCCGGATGCGAAACTGATCGTAACGGGGTGTGCCGCACAAACTGAACCCGAAACCTATGCCGAAATGGCAGAGGTTGATCTGGTTATGGGCAACATCCAAAAAATGCAGGCGGACACTTGGAATGCGCTTGCCAAAGGCCCCGATTTTATTGGTGAGGCTGAGAAGGTCCAGATCGACGATATTATGTCTGTCACTGAAACCGCCGGCCATCTGATTGATGGGTTCGGCACCCGTGCGCGGGCCTATGTGCAAGTGCAAAACGGCTGTGATCATCGCTGTACATTTTGTATCATTCCTTACGGTCGCGGAAATTCACGTTCTGTGGCCGCGGGGGTTGTTGTGGAACAGATTAAAAGGCTGGTTGATAAGGGCTACCAAGAGGTTGTACTGACCGGCGTTGATATGACAAGCTGGGGGGCTGATCTGCTGATGGGCCCGAAGCTGGGTGATTTGGTGCAGCGGATTTTGAAACTTGTGCCTGACCTGCCGCGCTTGCGGATTTCATCGATAGACTCAATTGAGGCCGATCCGGCTTTGATCGATGCGATAGCGTCTGAACGCCGTCTGATGCCGCATTTGCATCTGTCGCTGCAAGCGGGTGACAACATGATCCTGAAACGAATGAAACGGCGGCATTCGCGTGACGATGCGATCGCGTTTTGTGAGGCCATGCGCAAAGCGCGGCCAGACATTGTTTATGGGGCTGATATTATCGCGGGGTTCCCAACGGAGACCGATGCGATGTTCGAAAATTCGCTGCGGTTGATTGAGGATTGTAAACTGACTTGGTTACATGTTTTCCCGTATTCGGCGAGAGAGGGAACACCTGCAGCAAGAATGCCGCAACTGGATCGCGGGATCATCAAGGAACGCGCGGCGCGGTTACGGGCGGCAGGTGAGAGCCGCGTGCGCGCGCACCTGATGTCCCAGGTAGGACAAACACATAACGTTCTGATAGAAAATGAGAAAATGGGTAGAACCGAAGGATTTACAGAAGTAAGTTTTGCAACACCCCAGCCTGTCGGCCAGATTATTCAGGCGCAAATCAAAGGCCGATCTGATACGCAGTTGGTCGCGTAAAATGATCCATCCGGTCCTATATTCTTTCCGGCGCTGCCCCTACGCGATGCGCGCGCGTCTTGCACTGGAAGCGGGGGATATCGAAGTTGTCTTGCGAGAGATTGTTTTGCGCGACAAAGCCCCAGAGTTTCTGGCGGCTTCAGAAAAGGCAACTGTGCCCGTTTTGGTGTTGGATGACGGCACAATTTTAGAGGAAAGCCTAGACGTTATGCGCTGGGCTTTGGACACGTCTGATGCGGGCGAGAAACTGACACCCGATCAGGGAAGTATGCAGGGCGCTTTGACCTTGATCGAACGTATGGATGCTGATTTCAAACCGCATTTGGACGCTTATAAATACCTGTATCGCAGTGATCAGGTAGCTGCATTTGCGGCGCGTGATAAGGCTGTGGATTTTCTGCGCGAACTGGATGAAATGCTGGCGGGGCAGGATTATTTAATGGGTCAGAAACGATCTGTTGCGGACATCGGCGTGGCCCCGTTCGTGCGCCAATTTGCCCATGTGGATCGGGACTGGTTTTACGGGCAGGATTGGGAAAACCTGAAGCCTTGGTTAAAGGTTTTTCTAGAGTCGGATGTGTTTAAGCGGATCATGAAGAAGTACCCGAAATGGGTGGTGGGGGATGATGTGACAGTTTTTCCACCTGAGGTTATTTGAGGTATATCTTATGTCGGGTGAGCAGGCTGAAGCTGGCATTCAGCGGCTGGAAATTTCTGCATTAAGCTGCCTTGATTTGATTTCTGCCCTAAGTTCTTCAATGAATGCGCGAGCGTAATCTTTTCGAGCTTCATATGTGCTGCGTCCAATGGGTGTTCGAAAAACCAACTTATCTAAATTTGCTTCAAATATTTCCAGAGTGCGTTCGTAAGTTTGATTGAAACTCCCGCCTACGGTAAAGGCTTTGGCGATGCCAAATCGCCCTGTCACTTCGAAGAAATTCGCATCATGTACAATCATCTCCTCAGTTGTTTGAGGTGCAAAAAGGTGCCTTTCGAGTGCTGCAAAAGCTTCTGATATGTCGCCATTTTCCCACCCAAGTTGCCTTAGAAAATTATTGACCTGATTTTGAAAGCAGATGTCCGTTCCCAACCTTTTAACAAGGCCGTGAAATGCGGCAATAAAGTACAACTTGTGAAATTCTGGTTCGGGAACGCAACCCACTGATAACTCTTCCAAGCGGTCAAAAATACGTGCAATATGGTGAAAGTCATGGCCAGCGTCTCGACCATGGTAATATGGACGAACAAAGTCGTAATACGATTTGATCTCACACATCTTTAACATTCATACATCATGGCGACTATGAAATCACAGCGCAAGGCTGATATAATTTTGGTTGGACTGACAACTGACATTAAATACTTGCACACCCGCGATAAAGCACTTCAATGGCAATCCTTACACCTTAGCTAACCGGAGAAACCAAAATGCACCCGAACCCCGTGTTTCGCAAAACTGAAAAAGCACAAAATCTAGCGTTTGCCCGTGACCGCAGTTTCGGGGTCTTGTCGATCAATGCGGATGGTGGTCCGCTGATTGCGCATATTCCGTTTCAATTGTCGAAAGACGGGTCATATCTTGAGGCGCACTTGGTGCGTTCCAATCCGATTGCGCGCGCCTTGAAAGAACCGCAAAAAGCGGTGATCGCTGTCAGTGGCGGGGATGGCTATATTTCGCCCGATTGGTACGGGGCGGATGATCAGGTGCCGACATGGAATTACGTGGCGGTGCATTTGCGCGGGATTTTGCGGTTGCAGCCTGACGCGGAATTGGGTGGAGTTCTGGAACGTTTGTCGGAGGCGATGGAAGCGCGGTTAACCCCGAAACCGATCTGGAAGATGGATAAGGTTTCAACGGATGCTTTAAGTAAAATGATGCGTCAGATCGTACCGATTGCAATGGATATTGATGATGTTGACGGTACTTGGAAGCTGGCACAGAATAAACCTGATGCGGCGCGTTTAGGGGCAGCGGATGCTTTGGCGGAAACGGGGTTTGGGGCAGAATATGGAGTTATAGCCCAGTTGATGAAAAATCCACCCGGTTAAAGCCACAATTTGTTAGGGCAAATGAACTATGAAAGCCCAAGCCTTAAGGTCAGAGTGACGATGCCGTCTAAGCGGTTCTGTATGGCTGACGTTTTCCGTCTTGTGAATTGGACGTATTGTTATCATTGATAAAAAACTTGTAAAAGTTTGGCGGGTTCGCAAAGTTGTGGTAAGCTAATATAACTTAGTAAGTAAAATGTGACTTAGGAGGTTTATTGATGGCATTGCCTATTCTCCCGTTTGCGCTTGTCGCAGGGGCGATTGCGTTAGCGCGTAATGTTCAAATATCACCTATTGTACAATCTGTTGAAGACAGTCTGGATTTGGTGCCCGAGGGTATGGCGGCACGCCGCGATCCGACCGGCCAGCAGATCAACGGCAGTTACCGTTGGAAACGAACAGTGCGGTTCGGGAAGATCGGCGCGGGTTTGGAAATTGATGCCTCTGCCCTTGGGCGAATTAAATTTAGGAAAATTAATTGATGCGATTATATTCTGCGACGGCTTCGCCGTTTGCGCGCAAAGTGCGTGTTTGTTTATTGGAATTGGGATTATCCGATCAGGTAGAACTGTTGGATGCGGCAAGTACGCCGATTGCGCCGAGCGATGTTTTGATTTTGCAAAACCCGTTGGGAAAAATACCGTGCCTGGTGGGTGCGGATGGGGCAGCACTATACGACAGCCGTGTAATTACCCGCTATCTGAATGATCTTGTAGATGGGGATTTGTATCCATCGGGGCCGCAATTATGGGATACTCTGACATTGGAAGCGACCACTGACGGGATGATGGAAGCAGCAGTTCTGATGGTTTATGAAAAACGTGTGCGCCCGGAAGAGAAGGTCTACAATGTTTGGATCGAAGCGCAATGGGATAAGATTTCACGCTCACTTGATGCAATTGAAAGCGGTTGGATCGGCCATTTGGACGGGCCGTTGGACATGGCGCAAATCGGGGCCGGCGTTGTGTTGGAATATCTGGATTTTCGGCACGGGGACCGGGATTGGCGCAAGGGGCGTTATGGGCTGACAAGATGGCAGACGGAATTCGCCAAGCGCGTTGTGATGGAAAAGACGCAACCTGTATAGATTTCAGGGCTATTTGCGGCGAAGAATGATGCCAATATGGATTGCTTTTATTATAACTAAAACGGCAAGCCAGCCAAGGACCTGATCAAGGAAGAAATCAAACAATAACCAGTGGCCGAATGTAAGGGCTGTGGCTGGGTAGATCCATTGGTGCAGGCGTTTCCAGTTGCTTTTCAGTCGGCTGACAGAGGCGTTGTTGGAGGTAATGGCAAGCGCTGCAAAAATCAGGAGTGCAAGCCATGCGATGGTCAGTTCAAAATCGAACGCTTCATATAACACATTTTCCATATCATTGATCTGACGGGTGTAATGAATCAGGTGCAGGCTGGCGTAATAGAAACTGCCAAGGCCGAAATAGCGACGGCGCGTGATTAACCAACGGCCAACGGCCAAACCCCAAGGTAAGTGTTTCATCAGCAGGGTGAGCGGGGTGATGGCGAGGGTCAGAACCAGTAAAAAGATTGAGATAACACCTGATGTGTGCATCATCTGTGCGTAATACCGATCACCATAGACAAGGTCCGCAACCAGTTCATAGGACGGGATTGCCATGACTGCATAAAGCAGGAAAACGGAATGTAAGGCACGTTGCATTTCGCGGTTATACCCCATTGGATTTTTAGTGCAATTTACGGTCTGACAGTGACATAAATCTCACAACATTGTTATTCTATGGGGGTATCTTGAAGATGTGGAGTGCGTAATATGTATGCTTGAAAAACACGTCTTTGGACGCAATAGGAGTGTATGATATGAAAAGAGAATTAATCAGTTTTGGTGTGGTCAGTGCAGCATTGTTGGGCTTTTCCGGGGTTGCACAGGCTGCGTGCACGACAACGACGGCAAAAGACGATCTGACCGATGAACAGGTCGTGGAGCTATATGAATGTATCAAAGGTGAGTTGCGCGAAGGCTATGCGGCATTGGGCGACGAATGGGCAACAGCCTATCCGGAATGGGGTGTTACCTCAACTGTTCCGGGCGGTGTCGGCAATCACGGCTCTCGGTTTTTGATGACATTCGTGAATGAGACCGGTTTTGCGGAATATGTAAAATTCAGCGATGAAGGTGTCAAAATGCCTGTCGGTACAGTGATTGCCAAGGAATCATTTAACGTCAGCAAAAAGGGTGAAGTCAAAAAAGGCCCGCTTTTCTTTATGGAAAAAGTCGCCGCGGGTGAAGCGGATGAGTTTGGCAACTGGAAGTATTCAGCGCTTCAATCAAAAGGCAAACCGATGAAGATCAAGCAATCATTTTGCCATAATTGCCATGTGAATTTCGAAGATCAGGACGCGCTTGGTTACCCCGAAGAAGATTACCGCATTAAGGTTGCTGCCGAGTAAGCAACGGCACAACTGGAACTTCAAGCCCGCTACAGACATCTGTGGTGGGTCTTTTTTATTCTAAGTCCAGCTCGCGCCGTTTTTTTTTGGATAAAGCGGCGACGATCATTTGGTGGGAATAAGTGATGTGGTTTTCCAATTCTTCATCCGACAATCCCGGTTCCGCGTAATGCTGCAACCACTTGAACCCGCGTGATGCCAGATAGGGTGCGGGGCGAATGCCAGGCATATCGCGCAACACTTCAAAGGCTATTTCAGAGACTTTGAAGGTGAACGCGTCAACCCCATCATTCCAGCCACAGATCGCAAAGACCTTACCGCCGACCTTCCAGACATCCGCATTACCCCATTGTACTACATGGGTCGTGGCAGGCAGGTTTTTGCAGAATGTGTTGAATTCATCGCGGGTCATAAAGGTCAGTTTACGGGGGAATGGAATTGTCGGAAAGGGGTTCTATGAAGGCAATTCAGTTTACACGTAAATTATAAAACCATATACCTAGATTTATTGAAGCATAGGTATCAAAATGAAACTCACAATAGTTGCTGATGGTTTTTAACCATGGGATCAGAACCCCCGTTGGAAGTTTTGCAAACACTGACTGAATATATTCTGCAAAAGTGTTGTTCAGAATGTAGATTAGCACCATGAGGGGCCTTAATGATCGGGCTATTGTGCTGCTTGCTTTGGGGCAAACATTTGCATGGGCCGGGATATTTTACACATTTCCAGCCTTACTTTTGCGGTGGGAGCAGGGCTTGGGATGGACTAAGTCTGATCTTACGGCGGCCATTACCCTTGCGATCTTGATCTCGGGGCTTGCCGCGCCCATTTCCGGTAAGATTATTGATGCAGGGTACGGTGCCATTATGATGGCCGGGTCAGCCGTACTTGGCGGGATCGGTCTTATTTTGTTGTCAAACGTCAATACGCTTTGGCAGTTCTACGGGGTTTGGGCGTTACTTGGAATAACCATGGCCGGGTGTCTTTATGTCCCGTGTTTTGCGGTTGTGACACGGGCGCGGGGTAAAGATGCGAAACAGGGAATTATATTCATAACGTTGGTCGCAGGTTTTGCAAGTACGATTAGCTTTCCCTTGGCAAACACATTGTCGCAAGAGCTTGGGTGGCGTGCATCGGTCGCCATTTTTGGCCTGATGGTGATTATACTGGCCGCTCCCGCACTTTGGTTTGGTACGCTTGGTTTAGAGAGAACCCGTCAGGAGGATAATGCCCCAACTGTGTCTGTTGACGCCCATCCTGCTTTCCTGCGAAATCCTGCGTTTTGGTTTTTAGCTATCGGGTTGGCATGTGTGGCAGTTGTGCATGGCGCGATACTGAACCATTTTCTGTCTATTTTACACGAGAACGGAGTATCCAGCAAAATGGCTGTTCTGGCCGCGTCATTCATTGGCCCGATGCAAATCGCCGGGCGTTTGGCGATGATGGCATCGGATAGGTTTATTTCGCATCATGGCGTGACCGTCACGGCCTTTATCTTGATGGCTGTATCCGTTGTTCTGCTGATGATCATAGGGATGTCACCTGCATTTTTGATTGCATTCGTTATTTTATTTGGCAGTGCCAATGGTATTGTCAGTATTTTGCGCCCGCTGATCGCCCAAGATATTCTTGGGGCTAAAAACTTCGGGGCAAAGTCGGGTGCTTTGGCTCTGCCATATCTGGTTGGATCAGCATCAGGGCCTTATTTGGGATCTATTGTCTGGAATTTTGGAGGATATGCCCTGATGCTTGGCATTCTTGTCGCTCTCGCTGCATTGGGGTGCGTCATGTATTTAATTGCACACAGGATTTCGATAAATGTGCAAGTAGACATAAACGGTGTTTAATATTCTGGATTGTTGACTTTAACCCTAACGCACTTGCCTTAACCCCTCTGACACTGCCATGCCTGCGCACATGGCCACGTTCAGGCTGCGTGCGGTGCCTGACATAGCTAGTTTGATGTGGGCATTGCAAGCGTCATGCACCGCTTCAGGCACGCCAGCACTTTCGCGGCCCATCACAATTGTATCTGTCGGCTGAAATCGGAAATCCCACAGGGTTTCCGTGGCTTTCGTGGTCATTAGTACCAAACGACCCTTTGTGCGCGCGGCCAAGTAGGTTTCCCACGAATCGTGGCGTGTCATGTCGGCAATATCTGCGTAATCCATCGCGGTACGACGCAGGGTTTTCAGTGACAGGGGGAAGCCGCAAGGCTCGATAATATCCAAAGGCACGCCAAAACAGGCCGAAAGACGGATCATTGCGCCCACATTTGGGGCAATATCCGGTTGATATGCACATAAACGCATTGATTTTTGCCTTTTCAAGTGTCTGCGGCGCAAAGTCTGCTAGACGTAGTGGAATGTGGCGTGTAGTTACGCCGCAGTATGCCTGATTTTAAATCGGGCTATCGGTTTAATTAGGCCCTAAATGCAGGGCATGGCAAGGGAGAGATGTTAGTGTCTACCGACAGTGATCCACAAGGTAACCGCCGCGACTTTTTATATGTCGCAACTGCAGCAACTGGTGCAGTAGCAGGTGGGGCGGCAGTTTGGCCGCTTATCAACCAAATGAACCCAAGTGCGGATGTTGCAGCACTTTCATCCATCGAAGTTGACATATCCGGCGTAGAGCTGGGTACGCAGCTGACAGTTAAATATTTGGGCAAGCCCGTTTTTATCCGTCGTCGTACAGCGGATGAAATCGAAGCTGCACGCAATCTGGATCTGGCTGAACTTCACGACGGTGAAAGCCGCAATGCAAATGCACCCGGTGACGCGTCCGACGCGAACCGTGCAATGGACGAAGCCGGCGAGTGGCTGGTGATGGTCGGCGTTTGTACCCACCTTGGCTGCGTACCTTTGGGTGAAGCGGGTGACTTTGGTGGCTGGTTCTGCCCATGTCACGGGTCACATTATGACACGGCCGGTCGTATCCGTAAGGGTCCGGCACCGGAAAATTTACCAATTCCGTTGACAAGCTTCGTCAACGATACAACCATTAAGCTGGGCTAAGGGGGAAAGATCATGGCTGGAATTCCACACGATCATTACGAGCCAAAAACTGGCATTGAAAAATGGTTGCACAAACGTTTACCCGTTGTGGGTCTGATGTATGACACATTGATGATCCCGACACCGAAGAACCTGAACTGGATGTGGATTTGGGGCATTGTCCTGACATTCTGTCTAGCGCTGCAAATCATTACCGGCATCGTTTTGGCGATGCATTATACACCGCACGTATCAATGGCGTTCGACAGTGTTGAACACATTATGCGCGATGTGAAAGGCGGTTGGGCCTTGCGGTATATCCATGCAAATGGCGGCTCATTGTTTTTCTTCGCGGTTTATATCCATATTTTCCGTGGTCTTTACTATGGGTCATACAAAGCCCCGCGTGAAATCACGTGGATCGTCGGTATGTTGATCTATCTTGCAATGATGGCAACAGGGTTCTTGGGCTACGTTTTGCCTTGGGGTCAAATGTCATTCTGGGGTGCGACGGTTATCACCGGTTTGTTCGGGGCAATCCCCGGTATTGGGCCGATCATTCAGGAATGGCTGCTTGGCGGGCCGGCGGTGGATAATGCCACGCTGAACCGTTTCTTCAGCCTGCATTATCTGATCCCGTTTGTAATCGTTGGCCTTGTGGCTGTGCACATCTGGGCATTCCACACAACCGGCAACAACAACCCGACGGGTGTTGAGGTGCGGCGCAAATCAAAAGCCGAAGCCAACAAAGATACGGTTCCGTTCTGGCCATATTTTGTGATCAAAGATCTGTTCGCGCTGGTTTTGATTTTGGTGATCTTTTTTATGTTCGTCGGTTTCATGCCAAATTATCTGGGCCATCCGGACAACTATATTCCGGCCAATCCGCTGGTGACACCGGCGCATATTGTGCCTGAATGGTACTATTTGCCGTTCTACGCAATCTTGCGCGCCATTACATTTGACGTGTTGTTCCTGGATGCAAAATTTCTGGGTGTGCTGATGATGTTCGGTTCTATCGGTGTTATGGCTTTGGTGCCTTGGCTGGATACATCGCCTGTGCGTTCCGGTCGTTACCGGCCAGCGTTCAAATGGTGGTTCCTGATACTGGTCATCGACTTTGTTGTGTTGATGTGGTGTGGATCACGGCCAGCAGAAGGTTTGGTTCCTACAATTAGCCTGATCGGGGCTATTTACTGGTTCGGTTATTTTCTGGTGATCTTGCCTGTCCTTGGCTTTATGGAAAAAACCAAAGCCGTCCCTGAAACCATTGAAGCTGATTTCGATGCGCATTATCCGCCAAAATCGAAATGATCAGATCAAGAAGGATTGATGAAATGATGAAGAAAACACTCCTTACAGCGCTTATCGCACTTGGTTTGGGTCTAGGCGGTACAGCGGCAAATGCTGCTGGCGGTGAACAGCATGTCGAAGATTTTGCGTTCTCTTTCGAAGGGCCTTTCGGCAAGTATGACCAAAATCAATTGCAACGCGGGCTAAAGGTTTACACCGAAGTCTGTGCCGCCTGTCACGGGCTGCGCCATGTTGCGTTTCGCACATTGGGCGATGAAGGCGGGCCGCAGTTCCCTGCGGATCAGGTGAAAGCTTATGCTTCCGGGTTTGAGGTGTATGACGCTGAACTGGACGACACACGTGCAGCGAAACCGTCTGACAAGTTCCCGGGCAGTGCATTGGAAACAGCACCTGATCTGTCTTTGATGGCAAAAGCGCGTGCAGGTTTTCACGGGCCTTACGGCTTGGGGATCAACCAGATGATCAAAGGTATGGGTGGTGCGGAATATATTGCCTCTATTCTGATTGGTTATACCGGCGAGGAAAAAGAACAAGCCGGCACGACATTCTATGAAAATACGGCATTTCCGGGCGGTTGGATTTCAATGCCGCCACCGATGGAAGACGAGCAAGTTGAATTTGATGACGGTCATAAAAATGATCTGCACCATATGTCAGCAGACGTATCAGCATTCTTAATGTGGACAGCCGAGCCGAAAATGATGGCGCGTAAGCATCTTGGTCTGTTGGCGGTTCTGTTTTTGAGCCTCTTTACAGTGCTGCTGTATCTGACAAATAAAAAGCTATGGGCGCCGATCAAACGCAAAGACGCTTAAGGGTTTGTATCATAATTATGGAAAGGCGGGTTTGAACCCGCCTTTTTTATGCGCTAATGATATCGTGAAGGAGCCGTAAAATGTTCAATAGTTTTGGTCATCTTTTCCGCGTTACCACCTGGGGTGAAAGCCATGGGCCTGCGCTGGGTGCCACTGTGGATGGTTGTCCGCCCAATATTCCGCTGAATGCGGACATGTTGCAGGTCTGGCTGGACAAACGCAAACCGGGGCAAAACAAATACACCACGCAGCGGCAAGAGGCCGATCAGGTTGAAATCCTATCGGGTGTGTTTGAAGGCAAAACGACGGGGACACCGATCCAATTGATGATCCGCAATACGGACCAGCGATCTAAGGATTACGGCGATATTCTGGACAAGTTTCGCCCGGGCCATGCCGATATTACCTACTGGCAAAAATATGGTATACGCGATTACCGTGGTGGTGGACGGTCATCAGCGCGTGAAACGGCCGCACGGGTGGCCGCAGGCGGTGTTGCGCGGGCTGTGTTGGATGTACTGATGCCTAAGCTTCAAATTTTGGGTTATATGGCGCAGATGGGCGATAAGCGCATTGATCGCGATAAATTCGATTTGGCCGAGATTGAAAACAATCCGTTTTGGACACCCGATGCGGTAGCCGCGAAAATTTGGGCAACCTATCTGGATAATTTACGCAAGTCCGGCAATAGCGTAGGGGCTGTGGTCGAGGTGATAGCACAAGGTGCCCCTGCGGGTCTGGGTGCGCCAGTTTATGCAAAGCTGGACACGGACATTTCCAGCGCGATGATGTCGATCAACGCCGTGAAAGGTGTCGAGATCGGTGCGGGCATGGGCGCGGCAGAGCTGACAGGTGAAGACAATGCCGATGAAATATCCATGGGGCCAGACGGGCCCGTTTATTCATCAAACCATGCGGGTGGTATTTTGGGCGGCATTTCCACGGGTCAGGATATTGTTTGTCGTTTCGCGGTAAAACCGACGTCGTCAATTTTGATGCCGCGCAAGACAATTACCAAAAGCGGTGAAGATACGGAAATAATCACCAAGGGTCGTCACGACCCTTGTGTCGGTATTCGGGCGGTTCCTGTGGGTGAAGCGATGATGGCTTGCGTGATTTTGGATCACATGCTGTTGCACCGTGGGCAAATAGGTGTGAACCAAGGAACAATCGGCTGACGCAATAAAAAAGGCCGCTTCAAGCGGCCCTTTAAAGAATTCTGTATGATGGTTTAAGCGTTGATTACGTCTTTCAAAGCTTTTGCAATCGTTACTTTTGCCACACGGTCAGCACCTTTCAGGAACTGTTCGCCTGTTGCCGGGTTGCGCACCATGCGTTCAGGGCGGGCACGACAAGCAAATTTGCCAAGGCCAGGAAGTGTGACAGCGCCGCCTGCGGCCACTTCATTTGTAATAATAGATGTCAAAGTGCCTAGAAATGCGTCGGCTGTTTTCTTGTCAGAACCCATGCCTTCGGCAATCGCTGAAACAAGTTGGGTTTTTGTCATTGGTTTTTGTGACATATCACTGCTCCTGTTGAAATAATTGCTTCGAATTATGAAGCCTGTGGTAAATAAACTCGATTTTGCAGGAAGTTTCAACAAAAGACAGCTATAAAATAAGCGAAAACCACAATATTTAGGTTAAAAATACCAGTTTTTATCCAATTGTTGTACTGCCGTCTAATTTCTTTGGTCTAATGTATAAAACACGACATGAATGAATAGGACTGATTATTGTCACTTTACGGGGGATAAACTCCTTACCATCCTACAGAACTGATACCAAGTGATATGATGTTCAGTAAGGGTTTGTCCGTATAACCCGAGTTTGCATAACGCATATTCGAAAAATTTGGGGCTTCAGCAAGCAACCCAAAAGCAGCAAAGTAGTTGCAGATAAATTAGGAGTATTATGAAAATGGTTGCCATTGGCACGATATAATAGCCTGCACTGGCATTTAAAATTCCAACTTTTATAGAATATGCGAAAAAGGTACATTCCTGCGCTTGTTGAAGCCATTATAAATCACTAGGTCTATGTGCATGATACCTATTCTTAAAAAATTAAAGCGCGGCAGTGTTGTTAATGTTGTTCGCCTTTCTGGTGTAATTGCCGAATCTGGTCGTTTTGGGGGTGGCGCGTTAAATGATGCAACACTTGCCCCAATATTGGAGCGGGCATTCCGTAAGGGTAAGCCCAAAGCTGTTGCGATTGCATTGAATTCACCGGGGGGGTCGCCTGTGCAATCATCTCTGATCGGTGCACGAATTCGGCGATTGTCAGAAGAAATGGACGTTCCCGTTTATGCTTTTTGTGAAGATGTGGCGGCATCCGGTGGATATTGGCTGGCTTGTGCCGCAGATGAAATCTACGTTGATGACAGTTCCATCATCGGTTCCATAGGTGTCATTTCTGCATCTTTTGGCTTCCATGAACTGATGCAAAAGCAAGGTGTTGAACGGCGGGTTCATACGGCGGGGCAGGATAAAAGCATGCTGGATCCGTTTCGCCAGGAACGTCCGGCGGATGTGAAGCGGCTGAAAGCGTTGCAAAAGAAAATTCACGATAATTTCATTGCACATGTCCAAACACGGCGTGGTGATCGTTTGACTAGTGATAAACTTTTCACAGGCGAAGTTTGGATCGGCAAAGATGCGGTTGATAACGGTCT
Source organism: Amylibacter sp. (assembly GCA_021775355.1). GTDB lineage: Bacteria > Pseudomonadota > Alphaproteobacteria > Rhodobacterales > Rhodobacteraceae > Amylibacter. The sequence continues at coordinate 91,710 of JAJFHZ010000022.1, forward strand.
GGTGGATGGGATCGCGCATTTGGGGCCGAAGATGAAGCAGATGTTTGGCGAGGATGCGCGGTTGAATGTCTTTGGTCAAAGAAAATCGCTTTTCAAGCGATTTGGCTTCGGCAGCTCCGTTAATGTGCTTTCTGACATAGAAGAGCGCACCTTTTGGTCGCAGTTCGGGTTGTAAATTATCATGGTTAAGGTCGTCACATTTTTTTTGATTGCTATGATGGTGTTGGCACTTTTCGGAAAATTGCGCCTGCCGCGCCTGCCTAAAATAAAGCGACGCAAGTCTATTGAAACTACCAGTAAATGCAATAAATGCGGGGCCTATAAAATAGGAAATAAGCCTTGTATGTGCGGTAAAAAATAAAGAACGGGACGGTCTTGGATATTCTATATGTCATAGGCGGTTTTGTTATCCTGTTGATTGCCGGCGATGCATTGGTTCGCGGGGCGGTCGGGCTTAGCCTGAAGTTGGGAATTCCGGCCCTTATCGTCAGCCTGACAATTGTGGCTTTCGGGACTTCTGCACCGGAACTGCTGATATCTATCAAAGCGGCATTGGATGATGCGGCCGGATTGGCTTTGGGCAATATTGTTGGTTCAAACATTGCAAATGTATTGCTGGTGCTTGGGCTACCGGCCTTGTTCTTTGGTATCTCAACCCAAGATGCATCATGTAGACAGAACTACATGTACATGATTCTTGCATCCGTGGTTTTTGTAGTGATGGGCCTACTGGGGTCATTTACGTTTATAAATGGAGCGCTGATGCTGTTCATGCTGGCTGCGATTTTATTCCAGGCATACAGACATGCAAGCCAATCGCGTGCGGCGTTAAAGGCTGCAACAGACGAAATTCCGCAAACCGACGGTGTGTGGTGGAAAATTATTATCATGCTGGCAGTTGGCGTGATAGGGTTGCCGCTTGGCGCGAACCTGTTGGTCGAAGGGGCGGTGAATATCGCGCAAAGAGCCGGTATTGACGAGGCGGTTATAGGGTTAACGATGGTTGCAATTGGCACCTCTTTACCCGAGCTTGCAACCACGGTCATGGCAGCTTACCGCAAAGAGGCGGATGTGGCGATTGGCAACGCTATAGGCTCGAATATATTCAATCTGCTGGGCGTGATCGGGATCACAAGTTTGATCACAGCACTTCCGGTATCACCGGCGTTTATATCGTTTGACTTTTGGGTCATGCTGGCCTCTTCCTTAGTGCTTTTCCCGTTCATTTGGTTCAAATTTGATTTAGGTAAAATTTGGGGGGCATTATTTTTGGTCGTTTACGCGGCCTATATCTGGATGTTGTTTGTCTGAAAAAATGGCACATGACGTTGAAGCGACCTAGTTGTGGGAGGTGCGTAATGGCGGAGAAGCTTGGTAAGAGTGGCATTGTGGCTATCTAGAGCAGACGGAAACGCTTATCGCATGCGCTGGTAAAACACAGGGGGCAACCATTGGATTGTCTGATAAGTGCAAATTTTGTTCCCTGACAATATTTTTGCATTGATGTAGACCAATATCTTGTCTGGAAAACGCCTGATATTATTAGCGCATAAGATTGACTGCCCATATGGTTGTCCACTTACGTTACGGAACTGTCCCAATGGAAAATATTTTTCTAATAAAAACAAAGATTTGAACAGTGAATAAAAATATTACGTTTAAAATCAACGATTTAAAAATGTGCCTAAAAAATAGGCAATCCATAGAAGTCTGCCAAATCAAACGAAAAAACCCAAATGGGGTGAAGTTATCCGCAGAGTTATCCACAGGTTTAGTGGACAGGTTTTTTCTTGTTTGTAATGCTTTTGTGTGCAGTTCAGATAAGAATCATCTAAAACGCATATATGTCTGATAGTTCTTCCAAATCTGAAATACCCGAAGAGGGTAAAAACGGCCCGCGCAAAGACGGTTTGCGTGGCTATCAGATCATTCACGGCTATTTGCGCAGTTTGGACAACAGTCCCGGTGTATACCGCATGTTGGGCGAACAGGGCGAAGTTTTATATGTCGGCAAAGCGCGTAATCTGGTTAAGCGGGTCTCAAGTTATGCGAAACAAACAGGGCATACGGCGCGCATAGGGCGGATGATTTCTGCTACGGCATCAATGATGTTCCTGACGACGCGCACGGAAACCGAAGCTTTGTTGCTAGAACAAAATCTGATTAAGCAACTGAAGCCAAAATATAATGTTTTGCTGCGCGACGATAAAAGCTTTCCCAATATTGTCGTGACCAAAGCGCATGATTTTCCGATGATCAAAAAACATCGTGGTCGGCGATCAGAGGTAGGCAGCTACTTTGGTCCGTTTGCATCGGCCGGGGCTGTGAACCGGACATTGAACCAGTTGCAAAAGATTTTCCTGCTGCGCAATTGTACTGACAGCATGTTTGCATCCCGTACGCGGCCCTGCCTGCAATATCAAATTGCGCGTTGTTCAGGGCCATGTGTCGGCCATATTTCAAAAGAAGATTATGCAAGATCGGTGACAGATGCAGAAAACTTTCTGAAGGGCAGAACCACGTCTATACAAAACAAATTGGCAACGGAAATGGCCGATGCTAGTAAAGCGATGGAATTTGAACGTGCTGCCGGCTTGCGCGACCGTATTCGCGCCCTGACCCAAGTGCAATCAACACAAGGTGTGAACCCGCGCATTGTTGAACAGGCGGATGTAATTGCTTTACACATGTCCGGTGGGCAGGCCTGCGTACAGGTGTTTTTTATCCGCGCACATCAAAACTGGGGAAATCGCGCGTATTTTCCGAACACGGGAACGGGGGCTGAAGCGCCTGAGATTCTGGAAGCATTTGTCGGACAATTTTATACGACAAAACAACCACCCAAACAGGTGTTGTTATCCCACGGCATTGAGAATGATGATTTGATGCAGGAGTTTTTGACTGAAAAACTGGGAAAAAAGGTAGAGGTATTGGTGCCGCAACGTGGTGAAAAGTTTGAACTGATCGCCAATGCCATGCGCAATGCCAAAGAGTCTTTGGCACGGAAATTGGCAGATAGTGCGACACAGACAAAATTGTTGGCTGGATTGGCTGAAGCATTCGATCTGGACCACGCGCCAAAACGGATTGAGATTTACGATAACTCACATATTCAGGGTGCACATGCAGTGGGCGCGATGGTTGTGTCAGGTCCTGAAGGTTTTGAAAAATCATCTTATCGCAAGTTCAATATCAAAGGAACTGAGCTGACGCCGGGGGATGATTTCGGCATGATGAAAGAAGTGCTGAACCGCCGGTTCAAACGCCTGTTGAAAGAAGACCCTGATCGGGCATCTGGGCTGTGGCCTGACTTGTTGTTGATTGACGGTGGTGCGGGGCAGGTCTCTGCGGTAGCGGAAATTTCGCAAGAACTGGGCGTTGATGATGTACCCTTTATCGGTGTTGCCAAAGGTGTTGACCGAGATGCGGGTAAAGAGGAGTTCCATCGCCCACAACGACGGCCATTTGCCTTGCGGCGCAATGATCCCGTGTTGTACTTTATTCAACGCCTGCGCGATGAAGCACACCGATTTGCTATTGGTACGCATCGTGCGAAACGTGCAAAAGCCTTTACCGCAACCCCTTTGGATGAAGTGCCGGGCGTGGGAGCAATGCGAAAACGTGCTTTGCTGGCACATTTTGGGTCAGCCAAGGCGGTTTCGCGTGCAGGTTTCCAGGATTTATGTTCTGTGGAAGGGGTTTCGGATACGCTTGCACGTTCGATTTATGACTTCTTTCATGACAAAGGTTAAATGATCGGATAGAGGGGTTATATGCGTTGGAATGTACCAAATATATTGACCATTATTCGCCTGTTTGCAGCACTTGGTGTTGCGATTATGTTTTTGTACTTCGCCCGCCCGTGGGCGGATTGGTATGCGATGATACTTTTCATACTGGCAGCGATTACCGACTTTTTTGACGGATATCTGGCCCGCAAATGGGGTCAAGAAAGTAACTTCGGTGCCATGCTTGATCCAATTGCAGACAAGGCAATGGTGGTTATCGCATTGCTGGTCATTACCGGACTGTCTTCAGGATCATCTGGGTTCAGATCGGCGATGGATCCCTATATCCTGATGCCCGCAACGGTTATCTTGTTTCGAGAGGTTTTTGTATCGGGCCTAAGGGAATTTCTGGGTGACAAGGCGCGCAACCTGAAGGTGACCAATCTTGCGAAATGGAAAACCACAGTACAGATGATTGCCATATCGGTGCTTTTCGCAAAAGGCGTTTTCGAGCATTATGCCGGGATGTTGTCATACGGCATGGATCAAACGATTTTCAACGGTGTCATGGCGGGTGAAGTCGAAGATGTGAATCATCTTGTCTGGTATGTTCAGGGCATGAATATCAGTTGGTCACTGGGCGTTGTACTGCTTTGGATTGCCGCGATTCTGACTTTTGTCACGGGTCTTGATTATTTTCGGAAGGCGTTGCCTTTCCTGCGCGAGGACAAATGACGATGCAACTGGATGTTTTGTATTTTGCGTGGGTACGCGAACGCATTGGTATCGCAAAAGAACAAGTGTCTACGGATGCGCGTACCGTTGCTGATCTGGTCAAGGAACTGTCAGCGCGTGAAGAACGCTATCAGGTGGCATTTCAGGATATGACTGTTGTCAAAGTTGCTGTTGATCAGGTTCTGGTGTCTTTGGAAACCCCGCTTGGCCGCGCAAAGGAAGTAGCTTTTTTCCCACCGATGACAGGTGGCTAGATGAGCATTTCTGTACAATCGGACGATTTTGATCTGGGTGCTGAAGTGGCTGCGCTGGCAGATGGAAATGGTGATATCGGTGCGGTTGTGACTTTTGTCGGATTGGTGCGGGACACGACGGGCGGTGCGCTGTTGTCGATGGAACTGGAACATTATCCCGGCATGACGGAACAGGCATTGGCTGAAATTGAATTGGCTGCGACCAAACGATGGTCGTTAAGCGCAAGCCGCGTTATTCATCGTTACGGAAACCTGAAAACCGGTGAACAGATTATGATGGTTGCAACGGCATCACCGCACCGCAAAGATGCGTTTGAGGCGGCTGAATTTCTGATGGATTATCTGAAAACCGATGCGCCGTTCTGGAAGAAAGAACATTTCAAAGACAGTACAAAATGGGTAGACAGCAAAGCTGACGACGATGCTGCCAAAGACCGTTGGTCTTAACTGCGTTGTAATTCATCCAGCTCGCGGCGTAATGCACCCGCTTCACGCCGTGCCGACCCCAAACCTTGCATTGCGGCATCCAGTTCCGCTTCAGCCTGTGCCGCTTTGTTGACCAATTCGCGTTCACGTTGGTGCAGGTATGTGATCGTTTCATCGCGTTGCTCTTCGGCTTCGTGCAGGCGTGTTGCCAGATCATCGATTTCATCAACATTGGTTGAATTGATGCGGCGCAGACGGCCATAACCCATGCGGGCAATCCAGCCCAAGGCAAAAAAGATCATAAAGGCGGCTGATATGGCAGTGATCAGTTCATTCTTGTCCATCGTCGGTATCCTTATTGATCAGTTTAAACTCGATGCGCCGATTTTTGGCGCGACCTTCTTCAGTTCCGTTATCGGCTATGGGCGATGTCTCACCGTAGCCTTTTGACACCATCTTGCTTGTCCGTATGCGGCGTTCCAGCAATGCACTTAAAACAGCGTCGGCGCGCCCCTGACTTAATGCGGCATTGGTCCCTTCACTGCCTTGACTGTCGGTATGACCGCCAACTTCGAATTCTGCATCAGGACATTCTGCAAGAATTTCCGCTATACTGTCAATTACGCCCAAGCTGGCTTGCTCTATACTTGCGGAAGAGGGCGCAAAGTCAATTCTACTGGCACCTAACACAGCCGTTATTTGTTTTTCACAATCCTGTGGATTTATAAAGTTTTCTTCTGGTAGAATTGCCACCAGATTTTCGTCAAATTCCACATCAACAGTGTAATTTGCATTGGTGCCAACACGGGTGGCAAAAATACGTGAGATAATTGAAGATATATCTTTCTTAGCACTTTTGCCTTTAATGATAACTGTATCGGGCAACACAACAACACTGCCGTTGCGCATATGGGACATGGCTTCAAGCCCTGCCATAGAACGCACTGTCCAGCCTTCAGGCAGATTTTCCACAATGCGTGTCTGGTTGTAGATGTTGTCTTTGCCAAACAAGGAAGCTGCATAGGCTGAAATCGTATCTTTGCGCAGTTGATCCGAAAGGCGGCCACGCATTTGAATCAAACCTTCGGGGCTTTTTGTGACGGTAAAATCCGGCAAGATAATTTCGCCTGTCTGACCATCAATAAGGGGTTTGGGTGTTAGGATCGCCTGTAATGAAAATAGCTTTGGCAAAGCGTTTTCCAGTTTTGCCACGGCGGTATCAAATGTAGTCTGTGTTACATCCGCTGATGCAATCAGTGAAATATCAGAATCCGATAGTGTGATCGTGCCGGAACCAATGTCTTTCATCGCTTCAATTGACAGAATAACTGCCGCACCCCATTCGGTCGTCGGCACACCGAGACCAACCTGACACGGGATATTGCCGGTAAGTTTAACACGGTAAAGGGCGCGGGTAATTTTGGCACCCGCAAAGTTTGTATCGGCTGAACAAGCTTCCAGTGTACCCTGCCCATCAATCACCTTCAGCCTGAATAGAAAAGGGGTAATCACGGGTCGCGGTGCCGATATATCCAGGACCAGTTTCAGGATGTCAGGTTTGTTTTTTGCCAAAGATTTTTGTAGGCTCTGCTGTTCTTTAGGTGTGTCCGATACCGCGATGACCTTGACCCGTTTTGGTGTCACGCTGATTTTTGAGCGCGGCACTTGTTTCAGGCGCGATAAGCCAAAATCAACCGCGTCTTTCCATCCTTCAGGTGCTGGATAATCGGCCTGTTCAAGCATGTCTGTAATTTGTGTATCTGCATGCAGGTTACGAACCTGCGCCAGAATATATTCACGCCCTGTTGACGTCGGGATCAGACCAATGAGCGATACACGTTCCGAATTGCGCAAAATCTCCAACGAGAATTTTGGCGGTTGCAATCCATCCGGCTGTGAAACTCTGGTACGGTCATAAACCCGCCCTTCATTGATGTTACCACTGATCAGTTGCAAGGTTCTGAAACGTGTGGCTTCATTTTCAGCCAGCCCGCCGACAATAACCTGAAAGCCGTCGGCGCGAACCGTTGCCCAACTTTCGCTGGCCCCGTTTAAAAGAGTAACCAGTTGGCGCACTGTGTGGCGTTCTATATGGTCAACAAGCTTGGCTGCGCTGAATATGGCCAAAGCACATGAAAGTACGAAACTGATCGCTGCTGTTAGTAGGGCGGTTCGCCGCATTTCTTAACCTTTATGAATAGGTAACAGTTTGGGTTTTTAATCTATGCCAGATAGGCATTCAAGCACCAATCCCCAAGCCCTGCAGGATAAGCAATAATCCCCAGAATACCACGGGGATCAGGCCTGCATCGCGGTTTTCACGGAATAATTTCAGGCAAACATCAGGATCGTCTATGTCCAGACGCCTAAGCTGCCACATCAAGTGCATACCAAAGGCCCAAATGCCGATTAATGCAATGCTCAAGGTTATGGGATTGGCATGATCCAGAATTGCGAAAAGCAGTGCGAAGGTCATTAGAATGATTGTGCCGATCTGGAATTTTGACAACCATGCATATGTGCGGTTTCCAAACAGCCGCGCAGTGGATTTGACCCCGATTAGCGCGTCATCATCTTTATCCTGATGGGCATAGATGGTGTCATAAAACAACGTCCAGCTAATACCTGCCAGATATAACAAAACAGGTGCCCATGTCAGGCTGCCCATATGGGCAGCCCAGCCCAGCAACGCCCCCCAGTTGAAAGCGATACCCAAGAAAACCTGCGGCCACCACGTAAAGCGTTTGGCAAAAGGATAGATCACCACAGGTACAAGCGCGATGATACCTAAAAGGATTGCAAAGCTGTTAAAAGTCAGCAAAACGCCAAAGGCAATGGCCGCTTGGATAAACATCCAATACGCGGCTTGTGTTGTAGTGACTTGACCAGACGGGATCGGGCGTGATTTTGTGCGTTCGACCTTGTCATCAATATCGCGGTCGGAAATGTCATTCCAAGTACATCCTGCACCGCGCATCAGAAAAGCGCCAATAGCGCAGGCGATGAAATACCACACGTCATTCCAGTTGGCCCCGTTCGGATCGCCAAGTGCTGCCATAAATAGCCCCCACCAGCATGGGATCAGCAGCAACCACGTACCGGCGGGCCGATCTGCGCGCGACAGGCGCAAATAGGGGCGTGACCAAGCTGGGCAAAATCGGTCAACCCAGTTTTTGTCGGTGGCGTCTGCCACACGGCCTGCAACTTGGGCTGGTTTCTTTTGGTGTTCAGACATAAGTTCAGGCCATGACAGTTAAAGCTAAAATCAGACTCTATGTAGACGTGCCTTTAGTCAAAGGGCAATCCCTATCGCTATCCAAAGATCAGGCACATTACATAACGGGTGTGATGCGTCAGAAAGCGGGGGCGAAAGTGGCCCTGTTTAACGGGTGTGACGGTGAATGGCAGGCAGAATTGATTGAGGTTGGAAAACGTCGCGCGGTGTTGATCTGTTTGGAGCAGTCCAAGGCCCAGAAAATCCCGCCCGATGTCTGGCTGTATTTTGCGCCGATCAAAAAGGTTCGCACTGATTTTATCGTCGAAAAGGCGGCGGAATTGGGTGCAGCCCGGATCTGCCCCGTGCAAACCGATTTCACCAATGCGGAACGGATCAGACAGGATCGCCTGCAAGCACATGCCGTCGAAGCGGCGGAACAATGCGGTGAGACATTTGTGCCCCCTGTAGAGGCTTTGCAAAAGCTGGATACGATTTTGGCGAGCTGGCCAACTGATCGCAAATTGCTGTTTTGTGATGAAACATTGGTGAATGACACGACACAGGGATTGGCAGGTGCGAAAGGTGAAAAATGGGCTATTCTTATCGGCCCCGAGGGCGGGTTTTCCGATAAAGAGATTGCGAAGCTTCGGGCGATGGAGGCAACCCATCCGATCAGCCTTGGCCCGCGTGTGTTACGCGCGGATACGGCAGCGGTTGCGGCCCTGACACTATGGCAGAACACATTAGGAGACTGGCGATGAGTTTCATCAGGCCATCCGTTGCAACGCATTTTACCAAATGGCGTGAAGCGTATTTTGTCGTATTTTTTTTGATACTGGGCGTCTGGTTTTTCTTGCGCGGCACAGCTACCCTTAATCTTGTGCTTCAGGCACTGGGCTTGGTTATCTCGCTTGTCGGGATAATCTTGTTGCGCACAACCATTCAACGCATTCGGTTCAGGCGCACACAAAAGGCCCCCGGCATGGTGGATGTAACCGAACGCGAGATCAGTTATTTCGGACCAATGTCGGGTAAAACGGTATCTTTGGAAAGCTTGAATAAAATTGAACTGCGCGAAAGTGAAGCCTATGCTGCGATCTGGGTTTTGCATCATTCTGAAGGTGACCCGATGATTGTGCCGACAACAGCCAAAGGCGCGGACCGCCTATTTGATGCTTTTACCAGTCTGTCCGGGGTTAAAGTGGATGCGCTTGTGGTGGCGCTTAACAAGACCCCGATACACAATCAGGTGATTTGGGAACGCAACTGACGTATCATATCCGCTTGACAGATTGGCATGAAACTGGCCCTGTCGGAACAAACAGATATTAGGAATATTAGATATGTCGATCCCACAAACAGGCGGCGGCCCGATTGAGCATCATGATCAGTTGGCACAGTACTTGGCCGAAGGCTGCAAGCCCAAAGAAGACTGGCGCATAGGCACCGAGCATGAAAAATTCGGTTATGACAAGGATACCCTGCTACCTTTGCCCTATGACGGGCCCCGTTCAGTCAAGGCAATGCTGGAAGGCTTGCGTGACGAATTCAACTGGGCGCCGGTTCTGGAGGCCGGCAATATTATCGGTCTGGAAAAAAATGGTGCTAACGTATCATTGGAACCTGGCGGGCAGTTGGAGTTGTCAGGAGCGCCGCTGGAAACCATCCATGAAACCTGCGATGAGGTTAATGTACACCTGAAAGAGGTGCAAACCATCGCAGACCGTATTGGTGTGGGTTACATCGGGCTGGGGGCATCACCCGATTGGACACATGAACAAGTGCCGATGATGCCCAAAGGCCGCTACCGTTTGATGACTGATTACATGGGGCGCGTTGGTACGCATGGCACCCAAATGATGTATCGCACTTGTACGGTGCAGGTGAACTTGGATTTCGGTTCCGAAGCTGACATGGTCCAAAAAATGCGTGTAGCACTTGCATTGCAGCCCGTAGCCACGGCACTTTTTGCCAATTCACCGTTCTTTGAAGGCAGGGAAAACGGCCATAAAAGTTGGCGTGCACGTATTTGGCGCGACCTTGATGCGGCGCGCACAGGTATGTTGCCGTTCGTGTTCGAAGATGGCATGGGTTTTGAAGCATGGGTGCAATACATGCTGGATGTGCCGATGTATTTTGTCTACCGCGACGGTAAATATATCAATGCGCTGGGCCAGTCGTTCCGCGACTTTCTAAAAGGTGAACTGCCCGCCTTGCCGGGTGAAAAACCAACACTGTCTGATTGGGCCGACCATCTGACGACATGTTTCCCCGAGGCACGGCTGAAGAAATTCATCGAAATGCGCGGGGCCGATGGTGGCCCTTGGCGGCGCATTTGTGCGTTACCTGCCTACTGGGTCGGATTGATCTATGACCAAACCGCGTTGGATGCGGCGTGGGACCTGTGCAAAGACTGGGATGCCGAAACTCGTGACGCGCTGCGTGTGGCCGCATCTGTGGACGGTATTGCCGCCAAGGTCGGCAACATTTCGATGCTTGATCTGGCCCGTGAAACCGTGGCGATTTCCAAAGCGGGTCTGGCGGCGCGTGCACGTCCCGGTGCAGGCGGGATGATCCCTGACGAGACACATTTTTTGAATGCTTTAGAAGAGGTTGTTGAGACGGGTATGTCCCCTGCATGCGAACTGACCGAAAAGTTTCACGGTGAATGGGGCGGTGATCTGAAACGGATTTACGCGGATTACAGCTACTAAATAAAAAGGCCGCATTCAGCGGCCTTTCATCAATTCATGGTTGTTGGGTTTATACCAGTGGGTCAGGGCCGAAACGGTTCTCGCCTTCGGTTCCGCGTGTCACGAACAGATATAGAAGGTAGAGCGCGCCAATAATTGGCACGAGCCCGATCAGAAGCCACCAACCGCTTTTATCTTTGTCGTGCATGCGGCGAATTGCAACGCAAATGGATGGTGCAAGTGTCGCCAAAACAAAGATCAAATAGAAAATTGGAACCCCAAGTGCTGCATCGATAACCGATGCAATGATAGCGATGATAAATGTAAACAGCGCATACCACCAATATTGTGATCTTTGTGCACGCCCTTGTATCGTAAAATAATTGCTGAAACAGAATTTAACGGCTGTCATGAAATCCATTATTATCCCCTTTTTCCTATTTTGGGCTCGGTGCCCTTTAAAATACGTTTTATGTTTTCCTTATGCTTGACCCAAATCAGCAGGGTCATTATGAGAACGAACAATACACCAGATTTGGTATCAATCAAGTATAACCACACAGGGGCTAGTAGGGATGCTACCAGCGCTGAGGCTGAAGAGATGCGTATAATGATGGCGGTAACAAGCCAGGTCAGACAAGCGGCAAGCCCGGCCCAGAAATTTATTGCCAGCAATATACCCAGAAAAACCGCAACTCCCTTACCACCCTTGAACTTTAGCCAGATGGGGTAAAGGTGGCCCAGAAAGGCGAACAGCCCTGCAATTTGTGCGGCGGTTTCTCCAAAGAAATAGTTTGCCAACAACACGGCGACCACCCCTTTGCCTGCGTCAAATACCACCGTCAGAAAAGCCGCCAGTTTGTTGCCGGTACGTAAAACATTGGTGGCTCCGATATTGCCCGAACCGATGTCGCGCAGATTGCCAAGCCCCATGACCTTGGCGATCACCATGCCAAAGGGGATCGAGCCCATAAGATATGCAAAGCTGGCAACAGCTATGATGGCCGTTGGAGTTATATCAAGATTTAGCATAAATTTCCTGCCCTCCAAGGAACGTGCGCAACACGACCCCTTGCATCCGCCGCCCGTCAAACGGCGTGTTTTTGGATTTTGATCGCAGCGTAGTGCGATCCAGCACAAAAGGTTTATCAGGGTCAAACAGCACCAGATCGGCAGGTGCGCCTTTGGTCAGACGCCCGCCATTCAAACCCAACAGTTTTGCAGGGTTCAATGACAATGCCCGCCACAGGGTCGGCATATCCATATAACCACCATGCACCAGTTGCATTGCGGCGGGTAGCAGGGTCTCTAAACCCACAGCCCCCGATGCGGCCTCTTCAAATGGCAGGCGCTTGCTTTCTTCATCTTGGGGTGTGTGCATCGAACTGATGATGTCTATCAAACCACTCGCAACCGCTTCTACCGTTGCAATGCGATCTGTCTCATGGCGCAAGGGTGGTTTGACTTTAAAGAATGTACGATAGCCCTCAACATCCAGCTCATTTAGTGTCAGGTGATGGATTGACGCGCCCGCCGTTACATTTAATCCAGCGGCTTTGGCGCGTTCCAATACGGGCAGGGCTACGGCGGTGGAAATCTGGTCAACATGATAATGCACACCCGTCATTTCCACCAATGCCATGTCGCGTTCCAGCTGAATACGTTCAGCCATAGGTGACGCCCCCGGCAAGCCCAGTTTTGTTGCAAACGGGCCGGAAGTTACGGCAGAACCCTTACTAAGGGATGGTTCCTGAATGTGCCCCATGACCAAAGCGCCCAACCCCTTGGCATAGGTCAGGCAACGGCCAAATATCTTATTGTCTGCGATCACACTGTCGGCGTCGGAAAACGCCACAGCACCTGCATCTTGCAAAAAGCCGATCTCGGCCATTTCTTTGCCGCCACGCCCACGAGTCATGGCGGCCATTGATAGAACGTTCACACAAGCATCTTCCACCGCACGACTAAGGGCAAAGTGTAGGGTTTCGGGGCTGTCTATCGCAGGCTTCGTATCGGGACGGATCACCATCGTTGTCACACCACCTGCCGCCGCTGCGCGCCCGGCAGAGGCAAAACTTTCCTTGTGCCGTTCACCCGGCTCGCACACCTTCACCCCGATGTCGACGATGCCGGGTGCCAAGCACTTGCCACTACAATCGATAGCTTCACCTTTGGGCGCATCGTCATAGCTGATTTCGGTAATCTTATCGTTCTGGATGACAAGAGAGCCAAGTTTGTCCGTACCGACTTCGGGATCAATCAGGCGAGCGTTGGTAAGGATCAGCATGTTGCATCCTCCTTTTTCGTCGATCGCAACCCATCCGCCAGCAAATGCATTGCCGCCATCCTGACAGCGACCCCCATTTCAACCTGTTCCTGAATAACTGAACGTGTCACGTCGTCGGCAATGTCGCCATCTATTTCAACGCCCCTATTCATCGGGCCGGGGTGCATGACAATCGCATCCGGTTTGGCATTGGCCAGTTTCTTTACATCCAGCCCCCAGCGGTGGTAATATTCGCGCTCACTTGGGATGAACGCGCCATCCATTCGTTCGCGTTGCAGGCGCAACATCATCACCACATCCACGTCTGTCAGGCCTTCGTTCATATCGTGAAATACTTCAACCCCGAACTTGTCGATGCCCGATGGCAACAGGGTTTGCGGGGCAATCAGTCGAATGCGACTTTCCATTTTGTTCAGTAAAAAGATGTTGGATCGGGCCACACGGCTGTGTGCAATATCACCGCAAATCGCCACCGACAGGCGGTGCAATCGCCCCTTGGCACGCCGAATGGTCAGCGCGTCCAGCAGGGCTTGTGTCGGGTGTTCGTGTCGGCCGTCACCTGCGTTCAGCACAGCGCAATTCACCTTTTCCGACAACAGATCAACCGCACCGGATTGCGGGTGGCGCATGACCAAAAGATCGGGGTTCATCGCGTTCAATGTCAAAGCGGTATCAACGAGGGTTTCACCCTTTTTAATGGATGATGCACCCAAGGCCATGTTCATCACATCTGCCCCCAGCCGTTTGCCGGCTAGCTCAAAACTGGCTTGTGTGCGGGTGGAATTTTCAAAGAACATGTTGATCTGGGTGAGGCCGTTTAGCACATTGGAATGCTTGTTGGCTTGTCGATTCAGGTCAACGTAACTTTCGGCCAGATCAAGAATGGTTGTAATATCGGCAGGGGACAGCTGTTCTATCCCTAAAAGGTGGCGCACCGAAATTCCCATGAAGGCCCTCGTATATTATTTTGCCGCTTATAAGATGGGACGGTTTCAGAAACAAGGGATTTACGCCGCGTGGCAGAGTTTCTATTCTGTAATAGAATCTGGGATTTGATGAATGACGCCTGACTTTGACTATATCGCTGCCAAAGCAGCCTTAGAATGGCAGATCGAGCTGGGTGTGGATGAATGTATCGGTGAGGTTCCGATCAATCGCTATGATGTGAAGCCGCAAAAGCTGAAACTGGGAGCAACATCGAATATCGCACCAGTCAGTGCGATGCCGTCGGTTATTCCGGTTCAGGAAAGTGCGGCTGATATTGCGGGTATTATGGCGGGTCGCTGTAACGATCTGGCTGCATTGCGCGATGCAATGGCAGTGTTTGATCAATGCGCATTGAAAAAAGGGGCTAAAAATCTGGTATTTGCAGACGGAAACCCAAGTGCGCGGGTGATGATTGTGGGCGAAGCCCCCGGTCGGGATGAGGACGTGCAGGGCCTACCATTTGTAGGGGCCGCAGGGCAGCTGCTGGATAAGATGTTCGCGGCCATTGATATGATGCGCACGGGTGAAACCGAAAAAGACGCACTTTACATCACCAATGTGATGCCTTGGCGACCACCGCAAAACCGGGACCCAGAGCCGACCGAAATACAGATGATGCTGCCGTTCCTGAAACGCCATATAGAATTGGTGAACCCCGATATGATCGTGTTGATGGGAAATACGGCATGTCAGGCGGTATTGGGGCGTAAAGGCATTACGCGCCTACGCGGCAATTGGACATCTGCCTTTGATAAGCCGGTGATGCCAATGTTCCACCCAGCAGCTTTGTTGCGTGATGGATCTAAAAAAGCCGATGCTTGGGCTGATCTGTTGTCAATTCAGGCCAAATTAAAGGAATAAGTTATGAGTGAACCGCGTGAATTTGTCCCCATCACGATCGCTGTGCTGACCGTATCGGATACGCGCAAACTGGAAGATGACCGTTCGGGCGATATTCTGGTCGGCCGGATTGAGGCTGCGGGGCATATGCTGGCGGATCGCAAGATCATTCAGGATGAACGTGATCAGGTTGCGGATCAATTACGCACTTGGTGCAAAGATAAATCGGTGGACGTAATCATCTCTACAGGTGGCACTGGCCTGACAGGGCGCGATGTAACCGTAGAAGCGCACCGCGATGTTTATGAAAAACAGATCGATGCGTTTTCCACATTGTTCACAATCATTTCGATCAAAAAAATAGGTACCTCTGCAGTACAATCCCGGGCTTGTGCCGGAGTGGCGTATGGCACATATATGTTTGCCCTGCCGGGTAGCCCGGGAGCATGCAAGGATGGGTGGGATGAAATCCTGCAACATCAGCTGGATTACCGCCATATGCCGTGCAACTTTATCGAAATGATGCCGCGTCTTGACGAACATCTACGTCGCAAATAACGATGAGTGATGAATTTTATACGTTAGGCAGTTGGGAGAATCCCGGCAGTCTCAAGGCTGCGATTGTTTTACTAAGGGACAAGCACAGGCGTGTATCCATCCAATTCCGCGATGATTTCGAAGGTGTCAAGCTGGGTGGTCTTTGGGGATTTTTTGGGGGCGAAATTGAAACCGGTGAAACCGCGAGGCAAGCTGTAGTACGTGAATTGGCAGAGGAAACCAGCATTGTGGTGGATCAGGATGCTATGATCCCTTTCGTTAAAACCCTATCGGAAACCAGTGGGAACGGGCAGTATTATGTGTTTCTTTGCTCGCGGATAGTTGACGTATCAGACCTATCTTTGCACGAAGGGGCAGGTTTTGCTTTTATCCATCATGGCCAACTTGATCAGTTTAACCTGATCCCAGCTGCACGCCGTGTGCTGTCCTATTACTTTGCGGACCATGGTTAATTGCGAAAAATCATTTGTCGGACACCGACGTAATGTTAGTTTACAAACGTATAAAACCTGAACAACCCTAACAAAGTGCACAGAGGGTATAATGAGATTTATGATACGTGGCCTGTTTGGCCTGTTCCTTGCCACAATTACAGCGGCGCTGATATTGACCGCCGTGACCGTTGTGATGTCTGCACTGAAAGATGACCCGTCCGGTGCGCGGCACGGCGGCGGCCCGCGCGAACGTATTTTTGCGGTGAATGTGGCAAAGGTTGTGCCGATTTCAGCCACACCCGTTATTGAAACTTTTGGCGAAGTAATTAGTGGGCGTACATTGGAATTGCGCGCGGCGTCTAACGGGGCATTGGTGCAAATATCGGATAATTTCCGCGAAGGTGGTGTAGTGCAACAGGATGAGTTGTTGTTTCAAACTGACCCCGCGACCGCTTCGGCAAACGCAAAACTGTCACAAGCGGCTCTTGATGAAGCGAAAGCGGAATTGACGGAAGCCAATGAAGCGCTGGGTTTGGCTGGGGATGAACTGGTGGCGGCACAGCATCAATATACATTGCGCCAGCAGGTTTTAACACGCCAGACATCGTTGCGCGAACGTGGTGTCGGAACTGAAACTGCACTGGAAACAGCAGCCTTGGCTGCGTCTGCGGCAGAGCAGGCCACGTTAGTTAAACGTCAGGCGTTCGCCAATGCAAAAGCGCGTATCAATCGTGCAAAAATTGCCCTGTCGCGCAGTTATATCAATTACACCGAAGCTAGGCGAATATTGGCCGAAACCGCGATTGCGGCAAAGTTCGACGGTGTCCTAAGTGATGTCACAGGTGACTTGGGCGCGCTGGTAAACGCAGGCGAACGTTTGGCAAAATTGATCGACCCGAGCGCGCTGGAAGTGGCTTTTCGCATTTCAAATACTGAATTTAATCATCTTACGGCCAGTGGTCAGCCCATTGGCCAGGCCAAAGTGACGGTGCGTTTTGTTGGTATCGATGCCGAAATACCCGCGATCATTGATCGTGTTAGTGCTGCCGTAGGCGAAGGGCAAACGGGGCGCGAATTATATGCATCACTTGAAGCGGATAAGGTTGCAACCGTGCGCCCCGGTGATTTTGTTTCGGTGCGATTGGAAGAACCGGCTCTTGATAATGTAACTATTTTACCTGCTACAGCGGTTTCCGCGGCGGGCGAAGTTATGGTCTTGGGGCAAGGTGATCGTTTGGAAGCGTTAAATGTTAAGGTTCTGCGCAAACAGGGTGATGCGGTTATTGTTGCGATCGGAAAACTGTCAGGGCGCGAGGTTATTCTAGAACGTGCGCCACAGCTAGGTGCAGGTATCAAGGTCGATCCGCGGCGTACTGATAACACGCCGTTGCAAGTGAAAACGACGGGTGGCTAGGTCATGGCGATGCGGCAACTTCCAAAATCTGCGGGCGGTATCCTGTCATATTTTACCCGCCATGGTACAGCGGCGAACCTGTTGTTGGTTATTATGCTGGTTCTGGGGTTTACCGCTTCTACCCAAATCCGTTCACAGTTTTTCCCCGATGTTATTGTCAATAATGTCACTGTCACTGTCGAATGGGACGGTGCAGGGCCGGTAGAAATTGATGACGGGGTCGTGGCCTTGTTAGAGCCTGTGTTTCTTGCGATTGAAGGCGTTGAAAGCAGTTCATCCAACGCCAGCGAAGGCCGCGCCACAATTTTTCTGGAGTTTGAACCGGATTGGGATATGGCACGTGCCGATGATGATGTGAATGCGGCAGTGGATAGCGTGACCGATCTGCCCGACGGTATAGATGACCCGGTTGTACGTCGTGGCGCGTGGCGTGACCGTGTGACGGATGTGGTGATCACAGGGTCGGTGCCGCCCGAACAACTGGGCCGTTTTGCCGATGAATTTGTGGCGCGATTGTTCCGCGAAGGGGTGACGCGCACTACTATTCGCGGGGTTTCTGCCCCTGAAATTGTGGTGTCCGCACCTGAGCTGTCCCTAATTCAGCATGATGTAACTTTACGCCAAATCGCCGAGGTTATTGCGGGTGAAGTGAATACGGACCCTGCGGGCGATGTGGCGGGTGGTTCGGCGCGGGTGAAAACCGGGATTGAAAAACGTACGGCTGAAGACATTCAATCCATTGTGGTGAAATCAAATCCAGATGGCTCTAAAATACGAATTTTGGATGTGGCATCGGTTGAAGCTTTGGACAGTGATAGGGATCGTGCGTATTTTGTCGGTGATAAACCTGCGATTTCCATTCGCGTTGACCGCGCCGATCAGGGCGATGCGATTCAGATGCAGGCCACCGTGCAGCAGGTTGCCGACATGATGCAACAGATCCTGCCTAACGGTGTTACGATTGATCTGATCCGCACCCGTTCTCAAGCCATTTCGGACCGTCTGGGTATTCTTCTGGACAACGGTATTATGGGATTGGCCTTGGTCATTATGTTGTTGTTTTTGTTTTTGAATGCCCGCACCGCATTTTGGGTGGCCGCAGGTATTCCTGCTGCAATGTTTGCCGCAATTGCCGCTATGTATATGGCCGGGTTGACCATTAACATGGTGTCCTTGTTTGGCCTGATCATTTGCCTTGGTATCGTTGTGGACGATGCAATTGTGGTGGGGGAACACGCAGATTTTCGCACCCGCATACTAGGTGAAGATGCTGTAACGGCCTCGGAAAATGCAGCACGGCGCATGGCCCCGCCGGTGTTTGCGGCAACCGTGACAACCGTGTTGGCATTCTGGAGCCTGACTTTTGTAGGGGGCCATTTCGGCACTTTAATCATTGATATCCCCCTAACTGTGATTATTGTTTTGCTGGCGTCACTGGTGGAATGTTTTGTGATCTTGCCAAATCACATGAGCCACTCCATCGGGAAACAAGCTGATAAATGGTACGATTTGCCTAGCAAATTGTTTAACCGCTTTTTCAAAAAATTTCGCGATACGGCGTTCAAGTTTTTCATGTATTGGGTCTTGGTGTTCCGCTATCCCGTACTTGCGTTGGTCTGTTTGGTTCTGGCCTCGCAGCTTGCATTGTTTTTCAATGGTGATGTGAAATGGTGGTTCTTTAATGCACCTGAACGCGGCTCAATATCTGCCAATATAGCAATGTTGCCGGGGGCCGATCGTGACGATACTTTGGAAATGGTGCGCGAATTACAGCGCACGGTGCAGGTAACCGCGAAACAATATGAAGACAAATACGGTGTGAATCCCGTGACCTATGTGATGGCCGAGATCGGTGGCAATACCGGGCGGGGCTTGTCGGGTACGGAAACAAAAGATAAAGATCTTCTGGGTTCAATAGCGGTGGAATTGATCGATGCGGACTTTCGTCCCTACACGTCTTTCGTGTTTTTGGGCAGTGTCAAAGAAGCCGTGCGCAATCACGCGCAACTGGAAACCATCAGCTTTCGCCGTTGGCGCTCTGGCCCGGGCGGTGATGCATTGGACGTACAGTTTTTTGGCGCCAGTACCGAAGTTTTAAAACAGGCCGCCGAAGCGTTGAAAACGGAAATGTCCAAATCCTCGGAAGTGTCGTCACTGGAAGATACTTTGGCTTACGACAAAGAAGAACTGATCTTGGAACTGACCCCGCAGGGTCAAGCGCTGGGCTTTACCATTGATGCAATAGGCCGCGAATTGCGGGATCGTTTGAACGGTATCACGGCGGCTTCTTTTCCCGTTGGCGGGCGTACATCCGATGTGATAGTGCGATTGGTTGAAACGGAACTGACAGCGGATTTTCTTGATAAAACCCAAATGCGCACCACAACCGGTGAATATGTAAACCTGTCCGATATTGTGTCGGTGCAAACCAAGTCTGGGTTTTCCACGGTGCGTCGTGAAAACGGTATTCGGGTGGTTACTGTGACGGGGGATATTTCTGAAGATGATCCTGCACGTGCGCAGGAGATCGTTGATAGCTTGCGCAGTAATATACTGCCTGAAATAGCATCAAAAATGGGGGTAAAATGGCGTTTATCGGGTCTGGCAGAACAGGAACAGGATTTTTTGACTGACGCGTTGAAGGGTTTTATCCTATGTCTGCTTGGTATTTATCTGGCACTGACATGGATTTTTGCAAGCTGGTCGCGCCCCATCGTGGTGATGTCGATCATTCCTTTTGGGTTGGTTGGTGCTATTTATGGTCATTATGTCTGGGATACACCTTTATCGATCTTTTCGGTTGTCGGTTTGTTGGGAATGAGCGGGATCATTATTAACGATTCGATTGTTCTGATAACAACGATTGATGAGTACGCGCAAAAACGCGGGCTGCTCCCTGCGATTGTGGATGCCACTGCGGATCGTTTGCGCCCTGTTTTACTGACGACACTGACGACTGTGCTTGGCCTTATGCCGCTTTTGTTCGAAACCTCGCGTCAGGCGTTGTTTCTGAAACCAACCGTGATCACCCTGTGTTACGGCTTGGGTTTCGGCATGTTGCTGGTGTTGTTGATTGTGCCGTCATTGGTTGTGGTGCAAAAAGATGTGTCCAGCCTATTTATTACGTTACGCCGTATCTTGCAGGCAAATAAAATGCCCGCAAAGTTCCGTGCCCTGTTCATTGCTGCCGCTCTTGCCTCGACCCTTTTGCTGGCAATCAGTTCGGGTTATCTGGCGGTGACGCAAACCGCAGCACCCTGGATTGCGAAAGTTCTGCCGGATCAATTGGCGGGTATTGCGCAAACTGCGCCGATCATGGCGACATTGTTATGCGTATTGATCGGATTGTTGGGAATTATGCTGCTGACAAGTGTTGCATTGGTATTTTTGGTCCGTGGGCACAAAACAATCTAATCTGCGTTTAGGCAGCCGTTTATTTCAATTGCTTGCGTGTCACCGATCAGTGTGACACGCAACTTGTTTTGATCCAGAATAAATGGTGTATCGGAATAGGACATAAGCTCGGCTTGTGCCATCACAACGGTTTCAGTGCGTTTCAGGTCCGTTTGTACTATCCATATGTCAGGTGCTGCAAACTCAATGACGGTTAGGTCAATGTCGGGTACGGTGTCTTTAAATGTGATATTTGCAGCAATATTCAGACCATCCTTTATGGGCTCGACCTTGCATGATACCGATTGAACCCCACTGTCTTTTGCCGAACGTGGCCCTGCCGCAAGGGCTGTTTTTATCAGGGAATGATCCATGGAATTGTTGTCTGTCAATACCGCTTCAATGGTGGCACTTGCAGGAATACAGACTTCGTTGCAAAGGCCATAATCGATCTGTGATTTAATCTTGACAGGCTTGCCATCCACAGATGGTTTAATCTCAATCGGCAAGATGAAATCACCCTTATAGCCAAGGGTGTTGATACCATTTTGGATATACAGCTTGGGCGAAGGCCAATGAAACGTTACCGTGGACAGGTTTTTAGACCCTGCCCAATCAAAGCTTGGTGGAATACCACTTGCCCCCGGTGCGCGCCAATAGGTTTTCCAGCCGTCTTCCAACGTAAAATGAACAGCTGCCATATACGTCCCGTTTGCCGTATGCCAGCCCTGTATAACTTCAATATTTTTCAGCCCCATTTGCGCTGACGCGTCCTGCGCCGCAACGGGTGTTGCCAGCATGGCAATGGCACTGATTGTCTTTATCATCATAGGGTGCGGGCCTTGTATCATTCTGCCTATTTATATCTTTATCGATGAACTGGAAATCACATTTTGGCGACTTCCCGCACGTGGCAAGATCATCTCTTGCGCATCGGGGCATTCTATCCCATCTTCAATATATGAACAAGAAAACAGAATTACCACATTTGGACGGAAAACTTCTGATCGCAATGCCGGGCATGGGCGACCCAAGGTTTGATAAAGCTCTTATTTATATGTGTGCCCATTCTGCAGACGGGGCGATGGGATTGATTGTGAATAAGCCTGCAATTGATTTGCAATTCTCTGATCTGCTTGATCAGCTGGATATTACACCGGCCAAATCCTTTCGCCCGATAGAAGTGCATTTTGGTGGACCGGTCGAACATGGCCGCGGGTTTGTGCTGCATTCAAAAGACTACATTGCCAAAGATTCGACCCTAGAGGTCAATGACGAATTCGGTATGACCGCAACATTGGATATTCTGGAAGACATATCGCAAGGCAATGGTCCGAATTCTTGCCTTTTGGCCCTAGGATATGCCGGTTGGGGGCCGGGGCAGTTAGAAGATGAAATTCGCGCTAACGGCTGGCTGACCTGTGATGCGGATGCGGCATTGATATTCTCTGACAAAAATAAGGGTAAATGGGGTGGGGCGATCGAAAGCCTTGGCATCGATCCGCGTCTATTGTCGGCAGAGGGTGGCACGGCTTAGGGTCGTGGTGCAGCAGCCCGCTTCAAACGATCATTGATTGCAAGCCCAAGTCCCGACATTGGGATGGGGCTGATTGCTATTCCGTCTAGTGCCAGTGCATCCATTTTGCGCAGATACGAAAATAGATTGGCTGCGGCTTCGATCAGATCGCCTGTGGGTGACAGGTTCAGAGCCGCATCCGCGCAATCGGGGCCAAACCCCAGCAAAACCTCATGGTCTTTAACGGCGCCGACATTCAATCGCACCTGCGCCTTTGGCGCATAATGGGATTTTAATTGCCCTGGTGATTGCGGCGTTTTCGGATCACTTGACGTAGCAATACCCTGTCCTAAAACGTTTGTAATTTGTTC
Organism: Amylibacter sp.; assembly: GCA_021775355.1. Taxonomy (GTDB): domain Bacteria; phylum Pseudomonadota; class Alphaproteobacteria; order Rhodobacterales; family Rhodobacteraceae; genus Amylibacter. Next base: position 114,563 of record JAJFHZ010000022.1, read on the forward strand.
GACCGATACTCCGCCAGCGCGTAACAGGGACACTTTCGATCCTTCGATTTTCAAAATAGTCGATTCCAGCCCTACAGTGCAATTCCCGCCATCAAGAACTGCGTTAATTTTACCGTTCATGTCGGCTATAACATGGGCTGCTTGCGTTGGGCTGATACGCCCCGACGGGTTGGCTGAAGGTGCTGCAAGCGGGCCATTGAAAGCATTCAACAAAGCCTGTGCAACAGGATGCTGCGGAATGCGAATTGCAACACTGTCCAGACCGGCAGTGACCAGTTCAGATAGGTCATGATTTTTTGTCAGGGGTAATACCAGCGTTAATGGCCCGGGCCAAAATTCTGCCGCCAAAGATAACGCCAGATCATTAAATCCGGCATATCGTTTTGCCGTATCCAGATCTGCCACATGCACAATCAACGGATTAAAACTAGGCCTGCCTTTGGCTGCATAAACACTGGCCACCGCGTGACCGTTGCGTGCGTCGGCCCCAAGCCCGTAAACAGTTTCGGTCGGGAACGCGACAAGCCCGCCCGCAGACAAAATTGTGGCAGCCCGGTTCACACCACATTGATCGGCAGTTAAAACCTTGGTCTGCAAATCAGCCATCTGACGTTAATTCCATGTTGTCGGCGCCGCATCATCGCGCTACCGTGCAAAAGTTGGCCAGTCTTAAACTGACATCAGACAGGATGCAAAGACTCTGTTTCTAATGGAAGTGTAATCGGATGAATAAAATGTTTGGAAATATCGACTTTCCATTTGCAACCCCACCTGAAGAGGGTGAGGCTATTGAGATTGCGAAAGGTATCCTGTGGATACGCCTACCACTACCGATGGCACTTAATCATGTTAATATCTATGCGCTGGATGACGGTGATGGTTGGTTGATCATTGACACGGGCTATCATTCCAAACGTGGGGTGAAGCTGTGGGAAACCCTATTGGCAGGGCCATTACAGGGTAAGCCTGTGAAAAAAGTACTGATGACGCATCACCACCCCGATCATATCGGCAATGTCGGCTGGTTTCAAAAACATCACAATGTTGAACTAATCTCAACCCGTACCGCATGGCTTTATTCGCGTATGATGACCCTGGACGTGCAGGAAGAATGGCCACATGAACTGGCCGCTTATTATAAATCAACGGGCATGGATAAAGCGGCCTATGAAGAACGTTTGAACAATAGACCGTTTAATTACGCTGATATTGTACACCCCATGCCACTTGGCTTTACACGTATTTGTCAGAATGATGTGCTGACAATCGGTGACCGTACATGGACGGTTCACGTTGGAAACGGCCATGCGCCTGCACATGCAACACTATGGTGTAATGAAGAACCGCTGGTGCTTGCCGGTGATCAAATTCTACCGGGCATTTCTTCAAATATAGGGGTTTATGCAACGGAACCGGATGCCGACCCACTATCGGAGTGGTTGGAAAGTTGTACCCGCTTATCGACAATTGCGTCCGAGGATCATTTTGTATTTCCGGGCCACAAACTGCCCTTTACCGGGCTTCCCGCACGCCTGAACCAATTGATTGAAAACCACCATAGTTGCCTTGACCGGTTAGAAAAGTTCCTCAAAGAACCTAAAACTGCGGTGGACTGTTTTCCGATGCTGTTCAAACGTAAAATCGAAGGTGGCAATTACGGACTGGCGATGGTTGAAGCGATGGCGCATTTGAACCATTTGTTGATGGCGGGCAAGGTAACAAGAACAGCCGATGATGATGGGGTTTGGATTTGGCAAAGCAAATAAAAACGAACATGTCCGATCAGATTAAAACTACCGCAGAAGCAATAGAGGCGGCCGCTTTACCCGAAGCCTATGCCGTGAGGATTGATTCTGAAACGGGCGAACGCGTTGCCCCGAAACCGTTGCCTGCAGGGATAACCCAAAAGTCACTGGAAGAAAAATCACCCGCTGAATGGGCCTATGAACGCATCGTGCTTTATATCAAAGACTTTGAAGAGCAACTGGATAGCGAACATGAAGTGGCCATGGGGTTTACAGGCGGTGATGTTGGAACGCTGAAAATCCAGGGCATGGGCTACTTTGCCCCTGATATCCTTACGTTTTATGGCGAAGATCCTAATGGATCGAAGGTACAGCTGGTTCAGCATGTCAGCCAGTTAAGCGTAATGCTGGTTGCCGCCACGAAAGAGAATAAACAGGAAGAACCAAACCGTATAGGGTTTCAATTGGCAAAAGATTTGGAAGAAGCAACCATTGGATAAGAAAATACGCATCATGGCTTTGCAAAAGCACGAAATTGTGAAATACACGTCAAAAAAAATAAGATAGGAAATGGTCATGGCAAAATATGTACACGGCGAAATGAATGTAACAGCACAAGAAGCTGCCTTTAACGGGTTTATCCGTTGGGTTATACGGGTTTCATGTATCAGTATCGCCGTTTTGATTTTTCTGGCGATTTTTAACTCGTAAATAATTCGTGTTTGGGGGAATTTTATGAAACTGTTGCGTTATGCCGCGCTTTTTTGCATGGCGATTTTTTTAACAGCCTGTGGCTATGGTACAAAAGACAAGTACGCGTCTTTGAATCATGTTGAGCAATACTCTTATAGTAGCAAAGAAGCTCCGTCTTTGACATTGATGACAATGATCAGCAACAGAACGGGTGCTGGCGGACATTCATCTTTGTTGATAAATGGAAGCCAAACCGTAATGTATGATCCAGCTGGCCGTTGGTCACACGCGCAAGTGCCGGAACGGCATGATTTCCTTTATGGGCTGACCCCACAGGTTATGAAGAAATATAAATCGTTTCATGCGCGCAAAACCCACCATGTGGTATCGCAAAAAGTCTATGTGTCCCCTGAAGTCGCGGAACAGGCTATAGCAGCCGCACAACGCCAAGGGCGGGCAAAAGACGCCACTTGTGCGGTCAATACACTTGATATTCTGCACCAACTTGTAGGTTTTAATGGTGTGAAGTCCACCTTTTTTCCGGCAAAGTTGATGAAGCGTTTTGGCGAACTTGAAGGTGTTGAAACCACCAAATTCTACGAAAATGACGAAGGTCAGAATTAAAGCCAACAAGCCGTTATAGCTAAAAATAAACCCCCGTAAGCTTGTGCTTGCGGGGGTTTTAATTGGTCTTGGGGGAACCCCCAAGACCGATATATGTTTGTGGTCTTAAATTAGACCTTCACGCTGGGCTTTTTTACGAGCCAGTTTGCGCGCACGACGAATTGATTCGGCCTTTTCACGGGCACGTTTAACGCTTGGTTTTTCGTAATGTTGCCGAAGCTTCATTTCACGAAAGACACCTTCACGTTGCAATTTCTTCTTGAGGGCACGAAGTGCCTGATCAACATTGTTGTCGCGTACTGATACCTGCATGTGGTTACACCACCTTTCTAGGGTTAGAGTTTGCAGAATTGCAGGAATGCGCCGTATAACAGGGGCAACCCTATTTGTCTAGTCATCCGAGGATTCCATGACCGAAACGAAGAAAACCGAAAAAGACTATATTTCATTGGCGTTAGAACAGTTGGTAACAGCAGCTTTGCCACATGTTTCATTTGATGGATGGTCTGCTGTTACACTGGATTCGGCGATTGCGGATGCGAGTGTAGATGTGGGGCTTGCGCAGCAAGCCTGCCCGCGCGGTGCGGTTGATCTGGCATTGGCATTTCACCGCATGGGGGATGCGAAAATGGAAATGGCTTTGGCCAAGGCCGATTTGTCGAATATACGGTTTCGCGATCGTATCGCCAAAGCGGTGCAATTGCGCATTCAAGCGGTTGCAGATGAAAAAGAAGCCGTGCTTCGTGGTGTGACGTTCTTTGCCCTGCCGCTTCATGCAACAGAAGGCGCGCAAGCCCTTTGGGCCACAACCGATAAAATCTGGAATGCGCTGGGTGACACATCTGAAGATGTAAACTGGTACACGAAGCGCGCCACATTATCGGCGGTTTATTCTGCAACATTGTTGTTCTGGCTCGGCGATGACAGCGAAAGATCTGCCGATACATGGGCATTTCTGGATCGGCGCATAGACAACGTCATGCAGTTCGAAACTGTAAAAGCCAAGTTAAAAGACAATCCGATTGCCAAGGGGTTTGCAGCGATATTTCCGGACATCCACAAACCTGCAACTCATGTGCCTGACGATTTGCCGGGCAAAACAAAGGCTTCATAAATTGCGTGAACCTATGCAGTTTATATAAGTTCCAAAAAGCGGACACAGCACAAGGGTAATTATATGGCTATTTTCCATGTTACCCATGTTGTGACTTGAGTGAGGCGCGAAATAAAGTTACCCAAAATAAAATCAAAGGGATTAAGACATGGGCTTAGGCGGAAAAATAGTCACCTATTACGAAGGTAAATGGCATGAAGGCAACGCACCGATCATAGGCGCGGCCGATCACGCTGCGTGGCTGGGCAGTCAGGTTTTTGACGGTGCGCGCCAATTTGAAGGTGTGCGCCCCGATCTTGTTCTGAACTGTCAGCGGATCATTAATTCTGCCGAAGTGATGGGCATGATTTCACCCGTCGATGCCGACACGGTCTTTGGTTTGTGCGAAGAGGGTTGCAAAATGTTTACCCCTGATGCCGAATTATATATACGTCCGATGATGTGGTCAAAAGAAGGTACGCCCGGCATCATTGACGTTGACGCTGAAAGCACAGGCTTCTCGATCTGCATCGAAGAATTGCCCATGCCGAAAATCGGCACATTTTCCCTGACCACTTCTCCGTTCTGTCGCCCACGGCAAGACATGGCGATGACAACGGCAAAAGCGGGATCACTTTATGCCAATAACGGGCGCATCATGGCCGATGCCCGCAAGCGTGGGTTCAACAATGCGCTGTCTTTGGATATTGACGGAAATGTCGCCGAAACCGCTTCAACCAATGTGTTTACGGTGCGCGACGGTGAAGTTTTTACCCCCGTTCCCAACGGCACATTCCTAAACGGTCTGAATCGCCAACGGGTGATCAAACTGCTGTTGGCAGAAGGTGTAAAAGTCACCGAAACAACAATGACACTGGATGATTTCGACAAGGCGGATGAGATTTTCTGCACAGGCAATATCGCCAAGGTCATGCCCGTGGCAAAATATCAGGATCGCATCATGCCAGATTGTCCAGTCACAATGCGGGCGCGTGAAATTTACTGGGATTATTCCCATTCGCGGTATCGCCAGCAGGATGTCGCATAATGATGCGCGTTGTTGAAATTTCAAAACATGGCGCGCCCGAAGTTTTAACAATGGGTGAACGGAACAAGTCGTTACCAACTTACGGTCAAGTCTTGATCGAAAACCATTACGCAGGCGTTAATCGTCCCGATTGTCTGCAACGTGCAGGGCTTTATAATCCACCCAAAGGGGCGTCTGATCTGTTGGGATTGGAAAGTGCAGGCGTAATAGTCGCTGTGGGGGCAGGTGTCACGAATTGGGCTGTGGGCGATGCAGTCTGCGCCCTGTTGCCTGGTGGCGGCTATGCGGACTATTCACTGACCCATGCAGACCACGTTTTGCCAGTGCCAAAGGGTATGAATATGGCCGCTGCCGCTGCATTGCCGGAAACGTTTTTTACGGTCTGGTTCAACCTGTTTATGAAGGCGAAATTACAAGCGGGTGAATCCCTGTTGATCCACGGTGGCACCAGTGGGATCGGCACAACCGCGATTATGTTGGCTAAGTTATATGGCGCACGCGTGATTGTCACCGCAGGGTCGGCGGATAAATGTGCCAAGTGTCTGGAAATAGGTGCAGATGTAGCAGTGAACTACCGCGAAGAGGATTTCGTCAAAGCTGCTTTAGATGCAACAGACGGGCGTGGCGTTGACGTGGTTCTGGATATGGTCGGTGGTGACTATACCCCGCGTAATATCAAGGTCTTGGGGCGTGGTGGCCGACTGGTTAATATCGCGTTTTTGCATGGCCCCAAAGTATCGGTTGATCTGGTACAAGTCATGGCCAAAGAACTGACCCTGACAGGTTCATTCCTGCGCCCACAAAACACGCTGCAAAAGGCACGGATTACAGATGATCTGCGCACCAAAGTCTGGCCCCTTATTGAAGCAGGCCGCCTGACCCCCGTGATGGATCAAGTGTTTGATCTATCGGATGCAAGTGCCGCGCATGCACGTATGGAAGCGGGTGCGCACATCGGAAAAATAGTGCTGTGTGCGCAAGGTTAACGCATCTTCCCCATCTCCGCATCCCTTAGCGCACAATCCCGCGATACGTCATATCCGCATTTCATCAATTCCATATCCTTGGTCAGACAAATCCGCACTTCCTGGATTTTACGGGCCTGACAGGTGATGGTGATATGGGTTTGCAATAATGTTGGATTTGTCTCCATAAACGCGGCTTCCACTACGGAGGCGGGCAGGGTGATATCCGTTTTCAATTTGCGAAAAATCGCGGGGCGGTTCACGGTTGCATAGGCTTTACGGGCAAGTGCGTAATAGTCGGCGGCACTTAGCCCCGAACAGCGCCCGTGTTTTTCCCATTGATACCACGCTAAGCCGCTTGTCCCCATAATGTCGGCCATATCATTCGTCATAGTGTGTGACGGATTACGCTGCAATGTGCGGCAATAACTGGGGTAACCGCCTTGCGTATATTGCGGCCATAACCCGTGCAATGTGAAACCATTGCCTTTGCCTGTTGCGCATTGCGGTGATTGGCGTACGTCACCTGTCAAATCACACCAAGTGGGTGTCCATGATAACGACATGACATAATAGTCAAAATCACCCGCGCGCTCCCCATCTGCATGCGCTGGCAACGCGAAGAACCAAAGGGTCATAATCCAGCGTAACATTTAAGACTTTTCCTTTTGATGATTCCCCTCTATATAGGCATTGAATTCCCCTCTTGAAACGGAAAATTCACTGGCCAAAGCGGCTGGTACCCGATTCTCGGCATGGGACAGATGTATGAAAAAGGAATGCAAAATGGCACTACCGATTATGGCAAAAGCGACCGCTGTTTGGCTGGTCGATAACACAACTTTAAGCTTCAAACAGATCTCGGATTTCTGCGGATTGCATGAGTTGGAGGTGAACGGCATTGCCGATGGTGAAGTGGCGCAAGGTATCAAGGGTTTTGATCCGATTGCCAATCATCAGCTGACCCGTGAAGAGATCAAAAAAGGTGAAGACAGCCCGATCCACAAGCTGGAACTGATGTATTATGCCGCAGCTGAAGGCGAACAAAAACGCCGAGGCCCGCGTTATACACCGTTGTCAAAACGCCAAGATCGCCCTGCTGCTATTTTATGGCTGGTGAAATTTCACCCTGAATTATCTGATGGGCAAATCTCGAAACTGGTTGGCACCACAAAGCCTACAATAATGGCGATGCGTGAGCGCACCCACTGGAATATCGCGAATATCCAACCGATTGACCCTGTTGCGTTGGGATTGTGTAAACAACTGGAGCTGGATGCAGTCGTACAAAAAGCCGCCAAGAAAAAAGCCAAAGAAGGCGGCGTGATGTCCGAAGAAGAGCGCATGAAGCTGATCTCGACAGAACAGTCTTTGCATATGTCTGATGAGCCATCAGTGCCAGGTGCCCTAAGTGCATTTGAAAACTTCACGTTGAAGGATGATGCCGACAAGAAAGAAGAACCGGCACTTGATGCGGACAGTCTGTTCAATCTACCAAAAGACGGCAGTGATAAAAAATAATCAGTAATTTGTTGTTAAATAGATATAACCCCTGCCGATTGGCGGGGGTTTTTTAATAAGCCACTGTTTCAAGCGGATCGATGAGCGTGCGTCCGCCATCCACATTCAAAACCTGTCCGGTGACAAAGCTAGAGCTGTCTGCCGCCAGAAATTGTGCGACTTCGGCGACTTCTTGCGATTCAGCAATACGGCCAAGAGGTGTAATGTTAATCATCCGGTCGCGCAGGTCTATGTCAGTGCTGAAAACCTGTTGCAGGTTGGCCGACATAACAGAGCCAAGAGCAATGGCGTTAACCCGGATACGGTCTTTTGCAAGGCTGACAGCCAATGATCGTGTCATTTGGTTCAAAGCTGCACAGCTGACTGAATAGGCAAGTAGATCGGGTTGGGTGCGATCAGATGCAATTGAGCTAAGATTGACGATTGTGCCGATGGTTTTGGAGTCAGTATCTGCGTCTGCTTTGGCTTGTTTTAACATCAGTTTGGCAACCGATCTTGTTAGACGCAGATTGGCCAACACATTTTGCTGAAACAGAACGCCAACACTGTCTTCTTTAATGTCCAAAGGGTTGGTCGGTATTATCTGACGACTGGCATTTACCAGAATATCAACACGGTCAAATGCATCTATTGTTGCAGATTGAAGATTTGCGATGGTTAGTCTTTGGCTCAGGTCTCCACCAAAGCATTGGGCTTGCTCTGACCCTATCGCATCACTTTCCTCGCATAGTTTATCTTCATCAATATCGGCCAGCATAACATTCGCGCCCTGGTCAATGAAATGCCTGGCGATAGCCAGGCCAATGCCGTTGGCGGCACCCGTTACAATAGCGGTTTTACCTTTGATTGAAAAAGACATGGGGTATCGTACTCCGTCCGGTGATTCTGTTTATGTAAGTTAGGGGAAACGATGCGCCTGTGCCAGTTTGCACTTTCGTTTACTTAGGGCGGCGGGCATGAATAATCTTAAACTGTGTTGATTGTGCGCTATAGGACCACGTATTGAAATGCGCATCAAGACTGGCCTCATATGGCAGTTGTTTGTTTGCAACCATCCATAGCCGTCCTTTGGGATTCAGTAACTTTGCGGCTTTTGCGATAAAATCACACCCTATAGATGGATCGGCTTTGCGCGATACATGAAATGGCGCGTTCATTATGATGAAATCATAAGTCGCAGTTGCCGGCATCGTCTGAATATCCTGCCAATGATATTGCGCTCTTGCATCAGTGATATTTTTTTGTGCACAATTCAGGCTGATTTGTTCGGCTTCAAACAAATTAATCTCGGTGATGTCTGGGTATGTTTGTAAAGCGTGGTGGCTAAGATAACCCCAACCAGCCCCTAAATCAGCACCTTTGCCTTTTAGCGGGACAGTAATGTTATCGCACAGCATTGCACTTGCCGGATCAATAGCGTCAGCGCTGAAAATACCGGGAACCGTCCAAAACCCGTCTTTGTTCTTTGTGCAGTCCGCCAAGCTAAGCCAATCCTGAAACGGATTATTATCCTGGTTTTTAACCAGCCAAATTGTTTTCCCATGTGCCTTGGCAAAACTACCGTCTATGGCAGTCAGTTTTTTAACCGCCTTTAGAATACTGTCGATACCGTCTGTTTTTGCGCCATCAATATATAACGTGGCTTCGTTCTGTAATGCTGCATATGCCTTGGCAATATTTGCAAGGTTTTCAGGTTTTGAACGGGTCAATTCGACAATTGCCGATGTTGCGTTTTCAGGTAAATTTTCAAATGCTGACAAGCCCGCGCGTTGCAATTCATCAAAACTGGGTTTGAAACTTTGGATGCAATGAAACAGCTTTGGGTCAAGCGTATGGTATAGTGGATTGTCAGTTGCACGGATGATCAGGATTGGCCCGCTGGTGGGCAGAGCATTTGTAACTGTATCAAACAGTTTTGAAAGGCGTGAGTTTTGGGGCATATTCGGGTCAGGCTGAAGCCTATTCCTTTTCCATAGTGCACTGAAGCGGGTGTTCGTTTTTGCGGGCGAGATTCATCACTTGGGTGACTTTGGTTTCTGCGATGTCGTGTGAAAAAACACCAACCACAGCTGCCCCTTTTTTATGCACCGTCATCATAATCTCGATCGAGGTTTGATGATCAATAGCAAAATAAATCTCCAAAAAATGGACTACGAACTCCATCGGCGTGTAGTCGTCATTCAATAAAAGCACTTTATACAGAGGCGGTTTAGCGGTTTTTGTCTTTGTCTTCGTGACAACACCGGTTTCGCTATCTGGCGTATCTTCATTTGATGATGTGATCTTGGTTTTCATAGGCTCAAATATTCTATGCAGGTTGCCAGCAATTATATATCCTGAATTGGAAAGAAAAAAGCTCATTTAAAGGAAAATTAGGCTTTTAAAGGAAAATCAGGCTTTTTTAAGGCGGAACTTCTAGTAGTTGAATTTTAGGAAACCACAAAATGTAGTGTTTACTGGATAATTATGAAGAACACGCGGCGAAATTGTTACTGGAACAATAATAATTAAGGTTCTGATAAATAAATATTTTCTGTACTTGGGCGCTATGTTATGCTTTTAGTGTGGGAACCGCGAAAAGCGGACGAGGCAGTAACAGAAGATATCGGAGCAACCGATGCTAAGGCAGATACAACACTGGTTTACGGCCGTGGTCGTTTCCATATTTATGACCGCAGTCACTATAAACAGCGCATATGCTGCACCTTATGCAGCGGTTGTTATGGACGCACGAACCGGTCAGATACTACATTCACGCAATGCTGACACACGCCTGCACCCTGCATCATTGACAAAAATGATGACGCTTTATGTGGTGTTTCAGGCGATCGAGCGCGGCGAGATAACCTTAGACACAAAGGTTAAAGTTTCTAGAAATGCTACAAATGAACCTCCGTCAAAATTAGGACTGAGAGTCGGTCAAAAAATAGCTCTGCGCTATCTTATCCGTGCATCTGCTGTAAAGTCCGCCAATGATGCGGCCACTGCAATGGGTGAGGCAATATCAGGCAGTGAAGCTGCTTTTGCGCGACGTATGACAGAAACAGGCCGCCGTTTGGGAATGAAGAACACGACGTTCAAGAATGCGCATGGCCTGACCCGTTCCGGGCATTTGTCCACAGCACGCGATATGACGCTGTTGGGACGTCGCCTGTTTTATGATTACCCGCAATATTATAATTTGTTCTCTCGTAAAACGACGGACGCGGGGATCAAACAAGTTTACAATACAAACCGTAAGTTGCTGGGTAATTACCGTGGTGCGGATGGCATCAAAACCGGTTATACGAATGCGGCCGGCTTTAATCTGGTGGCCTCGGCTCACCGTGGCAGAAAACGTGTGATTGCCACTGTTTTTGGCGGTAGAACATCGTCGTGGCGCAATGCGCGTGTGGCGGAATTGCTTGATATGGGGTTTAAGCGTGTGAATACACGACTGGCCGAGCAGAAACCTGCCAAGATCGCGCCTGTAATCGAGACGGCACCCAAAATAATTAAAGTGGCGGCTGTTGGTGCTGTGCGCAAAAGTCCCGTGCCTAAGATGCGGGCAACGGTTGCACCGGTACTTGTTGCAAAAAATGACAGGTCAGCGGTAGAAAATGCGATCCTGCAAGCTGTAAATGACGACAAGCCAACACAACCCCAAACCACAAAACCGTTGATGCGGGCAGAAGATATCATACCGGTTGCCCTTGTAACACCACCAACGCCGGCAGAGCCGCGCGTTGTCACGCGCACATCGAAATCCGATCAGGAATGGTCGGTGCAGGTTGGGGCATATGGAACTAAATATGAAGCCGAGAAAGCATTGTTGAAATCAGCACTAAGCAATCTTGGGCCTTTGGATAATGCCAAACGCAGAATATCGCCCGCAACGGTTAATGGTGCGCGTTTGTATCGCGCCCGCTTTGTTGGGTTGTCGCAGGCGGATGCCAATAAAGCATGTTCGCGGTTGCGTGCGCGTTTACAGACATGTGTGACAGTATCACCGGGTAGTTAATTGCAAAAGCAGCTAATATACATGCAATGCACATCCGGTTGGTAATTACGGGGTAAAGCCAGTCTAAAACCCGATTTCAACACCTTGCAGACCAAGCGCATTCACCAGATCGCGTACTTCTTGACGGGCAGAGATGTTTGACATGCTCATCGGTTCGTCTGTAATCTCGGGCAGATCCAGCAGGGTCAGGCCGTTGGGAAACAGTTCTTTGAAAATAACCCGGTCGGAAAATCCGGGAATTAATGTGAACCCGATCCGCCGTGCAAGATCTTCCAGCGCATCACCGACACGGCGTTTGTTTTTCATCGCAAGCGCGTGCATACGGTTACGTGTTACAAACCAGTTCATCGGGCGTGATCCCGTTTCAGCACGTGCCTTGCGCGCTTTCCAAACCATTTCTGAATAGATCGATGGTCCGATAACCTTATTCGTGGCCCCGTCAATACGGGCCAGCAGATCAAAGTCGATAAAACTGTCGTTCATCGGTGTGACCAAAGTGTCGGCCATCGCATGGGCCAACTCACTAAGTTGTGTGTAGTTTCCGGGGCAATCCGTTACGATAAATTCGTTGGTCTGGTCCAGCTGTGCAATACCGTCCTGAAAGGCGCTTAAAGTAGCATTAAAGCCGGGCTCCATGCCCAATTCACTGGGTTTTTTCAAAACAGCGGTTTCAGGAAATGGTAAACGGATACCTGTGCGTTCAATATATAAAATTCTGTTTTGGATATAACGTGTTAGCGTTTTTTGCCGTAAATCAAGATCAAGGGCTCCCACGGTTTTACCCGACCGCAATAGTGCCGTTAGAACATGCATTGCTGTAGTGGACTTGCCCGATCCGCCTTTTTCGTTTCCGAAAACAATTATATGTGCCATTCAATT